>CAZLHI010000004.1:0-167878 GCA_964559435.1 uncultured bacterium
AATGGAAGTGGCGCTTGACCACCTCGTACGCCATCTTCGGCCGCCGATACTCATCGACAAGGCCCTTGTTGTTGAAGGATCGAGGCCGGCGCAGGGACATTGACAGGGCCTCCGACGAGCGGATGTCGCAGAGCTGCCACACACATGCCCCGCACCATCGCTGCCGGTCTGCAAGCAGATGGCCAAGCGCTCGGTCCAGCACCTCGGCCTGATACTGCTCGCTCCAGTGCTTCGCGTGCCAGTCTCGCCAGCCCCAGATGGCCCCCGCGCCGATCTCCGCAATCATGAGCGGCTTGTCGGCGAACCCACGCGCATCGATCGTCTGAGACACTTCGTCGAGCACGGCGGGAATCTCATGGGGCGTATGGTGATACCAGCCCGGATACACATCCACCGACACCACATCCACGAGGTCGAAACACAGGTCCTTCGCAGGGCGCGTAGACGTATAGCTGACGAGACGGGACGGATCGACCTCTCGCAGCCGACCCAACAAAGTCTCGTACCCCGGACGGCACTCGGGATCATCGCTGCGGCTCTCGTTGAGTATGCCGTAGATGATGACGGAAGGGTGGTTGCGGGAAGCAGCGACCATCTCCTCCAGGTTCATCAGTTGAGCCGCCATGAAGTGCTCGTCGTTCAGGTGCTCGGCCGTGTGCTGCCAGCCAAGCACCTCACTCCACACCAGAAAGCCCATCTCGTCACACAGGTCGAGCCAGCGAACATCCTGGGGATAATGAGATCCGCGCACGAAGTTGCAGCCCAGGTCTCTGACGAGCTGAGCGTCAGCCACGAGCAGGAGGTCCGGCAAGCCGTGGCCCACTTGCACGTGTGACTCGTGTCTGTTCACACCGACCAGACGAATCGGCTCGCCGTTGAGCATGATCTTCTGGCCCTCGGTCCACACCTGTCTTATGCCGATCCGCTCGCGGAGATCGTCTTCACCGAGTTGCAGGTGGACAAGGTGAAGGTTGGGCTCTTCCGGCGACCACAGAGTCGCACCGGGCAACTGGAGGGACCGGGATATCTCTTCCGATCCCTCGCTCACCTCAATGGTCTCGTCAACCACCGAACTGCCGTCGAAGGTGACCTCCAGGGGCACGCGCCCTGCCTTGGCGGCTGCGTAAGACAGAGTCAGCTCAAGGCGCCGGGCCGACAGGTCGTCGGTGACCACTCTCAGTCCGTCAATACAGACTTGAGGGAGACCGTGAAGCTCAATTCCGCGCGCGATGCCGCCGTAGTGGTACCAGTCAAAGGAGTCCAGATGCAGCGGACAGCGCTGGGAGTCGAACCGGTTATCGACAACCACGGTTATCTCGGCCTCGTCGCTTCCAGCGATGTCGAAGTCCACAGCGAACCGCGTGAACCCGCCGACATGGTCGCGCGCCGGACGTCCGTTTACGAACACGCGACCCCAGTGATGGACGGCGTCGAAGATGAGCCGGTGGCGCGCAGCAGGGAACAGGCGAGCGCGAGTCCGGTAGGCCGCCAGCCCGCGCTTGCCCGCGTACGCGGGCGTGGCGTCGAAGCATCCCGGGACGGCCATGCGATCGCTGAACTCAATGGCCGAAACGTCAACCGAATCTGGATCGACATCGCCAAGAAAGGCGAAATCCCACATCCCCCGCAGGTCCCTTACAGGCCGGACATCGTGTTCCCGAAACCGTCGCAGCAATCTCCATCCCTCCGCCATCACGCGGCGCACGCGCCACAAGCCCGCGGGTGTCTCCGTCATGTCGCGGGAAGACGCGTCAAACTGCTTCTCCGCTTCCGAACTCTTCCGAGGCCTGCTAACCGTCCCTGCCGTCCAGCACCGCATCCGGAAGAAGTCGCTACGCATAGACATGAAGAAAGCAAGAGGGGCCAGCTTTTGGAGGAAGGCGAACTTCGGCACAGAAAACTGCGAGGAAGATGCAGGTCTGGCTCGATACTGATATCGGGGGCGATGTTGACGATGCGGTGGCGCTGCTGCTCGCGCTGCGGCATCCGGACATACGGCTGGTGGGCATCTCCACGGTCTTGCACCGAGTGGATGTCGCCGCGTGGATCGCGCAGGAAATGCTACGTCGGGCGGGCGCGCGTGGAATACCCGTGCTACCCGGCGCGGTGTCCCCGCTGGCGGTCGAATACGACGACAGCGGCGATTGGATGCCCAGCCACGGCCGGTTGGCCCCACGGATGGAGCGCCCGCTGGCAAAGCAGGACGGAGACCGGGTGGAGGCCGTCGCGCAGGCGATGATTGCGCAACCCGAGCCCTTCCACCTTGTCACCATCGGGCCGCTGACCAACGTCGCCCGACTACTTGACGCCCATGCCGGCGTTGTCTCGCGCTGGGCCGAGGTGACGTGTATGGGCGGCCGGCTGGAGGGAGATGCGGAGTACAATCTGCAAGCCGACGTGGAAGCGGCTCGACTGACGCTGGAACGCCTCCGCCCTCGTCTCGTCGGGCTGGAGGCCTGCAGCTATGCGCTCACGCGCCAGGAGACGGAGGCGGCGCTCGATCAGGAAGACCCGGCGTCAGCCTTCCTGCTGGACTGCTATCGAGAGTATCGAGCCCACGCGGAATGGCTTCAGGACCCGGAGACCGCTCCGCTGACGCTCTTCGACGCGATAACACTGCTGTCGCTCGTGCATGAGGAGGCCTTCGACTTCCAGCAACTGCGCGTGCTCGTCGAGAAGGACGGGCGGCTGCGTCTCACGGACGACGGTTCGCCCATCCGCTATGCGGCCGCGAGCAACTGGACGGCCATCAAGCCGGCGATCCTGGGGCTTCTGCAGGGCGAGGTGGCGGCCTAGAGGTAGAGATCGGCCAGGCGTCGGCTGCGACGGTCGAGAGAGGTCAGATCCTCGATGAGGTAGCGGTTGCCGTCCGCGTCACGGATGACGACGCGGTTCTTCCCGACATACCACACCGACTCACTGCGCGAGACCACCTCGAAAGTGCTCGGACCGCGATCGGTGTCCACGTCCCACCGCGCGAGCCCGCTGCCAGGACGCTCCTCCACGTCGGCGATGCGCGTGATCCGCGGCATGAAGTAGGCCTGGTCTGCCTGGGCGACCACTAGATCGCGGGACTCTCGATCGAGTCGCCGCGGCTCCTCGAGCAGGCCTAGCTCATTCCCATCGGCATCCCGGAAGTAGACGAAGCGGCCAGGCCGGGAGATAGGGAAGGCCGGGATGACTCGCACATCGGTGTGCGAACCACCCTCCGCTAGATGCAGCTCGAGCTGCCCGCGCTCGTTCAGCCGGACCGTCACCCGCGACGGATCAAGCACAGGCACCGACTCCCGTGCACTTCTCGATTCTCCACTCACCTCTAGCTCAGACATGCCCGCCTGCGTCCCGTGAGATGTCCAGCGAGGCCGCTTTCACACCCATCGTGGTCTGGGCCTCCACGAGCTTCGCGTAGGTCCCGTCTTTCGCCATCAGTTCTTCGTGGCTGCCCAGCTCCTCGATACGGCCTTCCACGAGCACCACGATCCGGTCGGCATGCCGCAGTGTGGAGAGCCGGTGCGCGATGGCGAACGTCGTTCTTCCCGCCACCAGCCGCTGGATTGCATCCTGGATCAGCATCTCGGTCTGGGTATCGACCGAAGAGGTTGCCTCGTCGAAGATGAGCAGGCGCGGGTTGTGAAGGATCGCCCGCGCAATAGAGATGCGCTGCCGCTCGCCACCCGAGAGCCGCTGTCCGCGTTCCCCCACCTGCGTGTCGTAGCGGTCCGGCATGTTCATGATGAAGTCGTGTGCGTTCGCCGCCTTCGCCGCGGTGATGATCTCCCGCTCGGAGGCCGACTCCCGCCCGTAGGCGATGTTCTCCGCGATGCTTCCATGGAAGAGGAACGGCTCTTGCAGCACCATCCCTATCTGGCTGCGCCAGCCGCGGAGGTCATACTCCCGCAGGTCGTGCCCGTCCACGTAGATGCCGCCGCGGTCGGGATCGTAGAATCGGCAGACGAGGTTGACGACTGTCGTTTTCCCGACCCCGGTCCTGCCGACAAGCCCTATCATCTCTCCAGGCTTAACGTCCAGGTCGATATCGACCAGCACCGGCTCGCCATCCTCGTAGCTGAAGTAGACCTGGTCGAACTTCACCGCGCCCTTGATCCCCTCGGGCGACCGAGTCTCGCGAGTCCGATCCACCTCCGGCTGCGTGTCCAGCACCTCGAAGACGCGCTCGGCTGCAGTCGCGGTGAACTGGAACCGCTCGTACATGTTGCTGATCTGCCCGATCGGCCCGTAGAGCTGCCACAGGTAGGCGGTGAACATCACGATCGTTCCTATCGAAAGCCCATACCGAAAGTGCATCACCGGCCCGAAGTACCAGATAAGGACCGTTCCCACCGAGACGATGAGCATGACCGACGCCATGAAGGCCCCTCGCAGCCGCGCCGCGTTCAGGCTCGTCTGCATGTAGCCCTCGTTGCGTACGTCGAAGCGCTCGACCTCCCGATCTTCCTGCGCGAAGGCCTTCACGACCCGAACGCCGGGAATGGCGTCGGCAAGCACCGCGTGAATGCTCCCCATGCGCCGCCGGGCGCTTCGGTAGTAGCGGCGAACGCGAGGCCGCACATAGATGGTCGTCGCCAACAGGAACGGAAGCGGCAACAGGGTCAAGGCTGCCAACACAGGCTGATAGGCGAACAGGATCATCACAACGATCAAGACGGTGAACGTCTGAACCACGATCTCCTGGAGGTAGTTGGCGACAAAGTCCTGGATGTGGCCGGTGTCGTGGGTGAGGCGAGACATGAGCTGTCCCGTCTGGCGGCCCTCGTAGAAACTCACCGCGAGCTGATGCAGGTGCCGGTAGGTGATCAGGCGCACGTCCGCCACGACGCGCTGTCCCAGCCAGGCCAGCAGGTAGACACGGGCGTAGGTCAGCACCGACCGCATGACAAAGATGGCAATGAGGGCCCCTATGATCGGTGCCAGAAGCTGGTACTGCCCATCCCCAAGCACGTCGTCGATGATGTGCTTGCTCAGCAGTGGAGGCGCAAGCTGCACGGCGGTCGCCGTGCCCGCAAGGAGCAATCCGCCGAGGGCATACCACACGTATGGGCGGACGAACTGGAGCATGCGCCAGGCCAGCTTGCTCCGGTTCATGCACTGGGCGCAGACGCCGTGCCGTCCCAGCACGCGGCCGCACACCGCGCACCGAGCGGCCCCCCGATCGCCGACATCACCAACGACTTCGACTTCCGGCCTCCCGAGGGCCCTTCGCTTCTCCGTAGCCAGGCGCGCCATCTCGCGTGCGCTCGCCTCGACCTCGCGCGCCAGCGAGCGCGTGAAGCGCGCCAGAGCCGTACTCTGGCCGTCCGTGAAAGCCTCCAGGCGGCCGTTGCCGACGAACTCCCGCAGCTCGAGCCGCTCCACCTCTTCAAGCGGCACTCTGGCTTGCAGCTTCAGCCCGTCGGCATCCCAGCGAACGGCGAGCACCGACGCCTGAGTGGCGACCACCCAAGCGTCGCCGAAGTGCCCTGGGCCGTGCAGATCGGCGTATTGGACGACCTGCACCTCCTCGCCCGCGAGGTGCTCGGCGAGCCAGGCCTCCACCTCCTTGGGAAGGCCGTTGGGCGTCAGTTCCTGTGTGTCAGCCTTGGGCAGGACGGAGATGCGCATTACCATTCCCTACCATCTTTGTTTGTGCCACATGCATGCACGAATGTCCTGCGCCGGATGCGAACCATCCTGCACAGGTGACGTCCCGTCACAGCCCAGCAGGGGCCAAGCGCAGGAACTCTGAATATGATGCCCAAGGGTGCGAGACCCGTGCCCCCCACCCCACCGCCAGGAGGAGGAGAATGCTGAGCTGGAAGAACACTTCCCCGGAAATCGGAGAGGCCACCCCGGAGATCGCCATCATCCCTATCGGAGCCATCGAGCAGCACAGCGCTCACCTGCCGGTGGGCACGGACTTCCTGATTGCGAAGGCGCTGGCTGAGCGCGTGGCCGAGCAGCTCGGCAACTGCTACCTCCTGCCTGCGTTACCGTATAGCTGCTCCCGCGAGCACTGCGACTTCGCCGGCACGGTGTGGCTCAGCCCTTCCACGCTCGAGAGGATAGTCCGAGAGTTGGTGTTGAGTCTTGTCCACATGGGCATCAAGAAGATCGCGCTGCTCGTCGGACACGGGGGCAACTGGATCCTCAAGCCCGCGGTACGAGAGCTGGACCTCGACCGGAAGGGATTCCACGTCATCATCACCGGTCCGGAGGGACTGGCGAGCGGGACCGGTGAGTTCTCCGATCTGCATGCCGGCCAGTCGGAGACGGCCTTCATCATGCACCTCCACCCCGAGCTGGTGAAGATGGATCGGGCGAAGCCGGACTACTCCCCGAAGGAGGGCCGCGAGTTCATCGACTACGTGGGCATGGGCGGTGTGACACCGACTGGCTTGTGGGGCGCCCCGAGCAAGGCCTCGGCTGACTCGGGCAGAGACATGTTCGAGGAGGTCGTCAAGAGAACGGCTGAGTACATACGAACCGCCTTCGTGGAGATCGAGAGGCTGGAAGACGACGGGCAGACGAGGAGTCCGGAGTAGGAGCACCTCCTCTGCGAGTCATTTGACTGCCCACCGATCGCACTAGCCATCGAACCTGCGCGGGGCGAGTGCCATACTTGCCCGATGCTCGCGAACTCAGCCCGGTGGTTCCACCGCGAATGTGCTATAGTCGGGCTCCGGTTGCAGACACTCACAAGCACGCGGAGAGCTACGATGACTCCATTCCTGTATGCAATCGCCGCTGGGTTCGTGATCGCATGCGCTTCCGTAGTCGAGAAGCTCGGCCTTCAACCGACCCAGCCCTACGCGGCCCTGTTCGTGCGGTCTGGTGCGGTCGTAGCCTGCCTGGGGCTTTCGGCCATCCCGCTCGGCCGCTATGCCGACTGGAGCGGATTCACAGTCAAGCCGGTGATCCTCTTGGCGCTGGGCGGTCTGCTCGCCGGGCTGATCGCTCACTTTCTGTACTGGCAGAGCCTGAAGGCCACCAGCCCGGACTATGCCGTTCCCATCATGGTCGGCACCAGCCAGGCAGCGGTAGTGGTTCTGAGCCTGGGGGTGCTCCGCGCGCGGGTCTCGGGCGGTCAGGTCCTTGGCGTCTTCTTGGTAATTCTCGGCATCGCGCTCATCCAGCTGATGAAGCCGCGCTAGGGTCTCCTGTGCCGCGCCGTCGCGGGCTCTGTATTGCGTCATGACGAACAGCTCGACAGCTTGTGCGCGCGTCCCCCGCCTCAGCCCCGCGGCCCGCCAGACCGAAAACCAGCTGGAGCACCTTGGGTATTCGCACGCATGCACTCCGCCCGTAGAGCAGGCCGCTTGCAGTCCGTATCGACTTGACAATAGGCGACGGCTTGGCTAGGATGAACCACCGCGCCCACGACGCGCGATCATCGAAAGCCGTAGGATCTCGGAGTGAGCAACGTAGCCGGTACGTCAGCCGCTCTCCGGCCTCGCGACGCTTTCGGAAAGGAGATCGGCTGATGCCCACCGGCAAAGTCAAGTGGTTCAACGACGCGAAGGGCTACGGGTTCATCGAGACCGAGGAAGGTGACGTCTTCGTTCACCACTCGGTCATCGAGTCCGACGGATTCCGCTCCCTGCGCGAAGGGCAGGAAGTCGAATTGGAGATCGGACAGGGCGACAAGGGCCCGCGGGCGACTCGGGTCCGTCCTCTCTGACCCGTCATCCAAGAGAAGTTAGGAAGGGCCCCGGCGGGTGCCGGGGCTTTTCGTCTTCCCGGGCGACGGCCCATCGCGGCCGACTCTACAGGTCCGCCGAGACGGGCGCCATCCCCTCTGCCATCCCCAGCATTTCCACCCGTCGGCATTCGAACTTGATTGCCGCGAAGTTGGGGTCGTCAGGGCCCGAGAAGTACTGTGCCGCTCCCGGTATGCCCTCGAAGACTCGGCGCTTTGTCTCGGCGTCGCCGACCACCTCGCACATCCCCGTCAGCGTCGCGACGCGCGAGTAGTCCTCGGTTTGGAACATCAGCTGCGACTGCGGACGCGATTTCATCTGGCCGATCTTCCGGGAGACGGCGCCGGCGGCCATGTATACAGTGAACGGCTCCTCCAGATGCGCGGCTCCCATCCATCGCACCTGGGGCGTGCCGCCCGAGTCAACGGTGGCCAGTACGAACGACCGGCCCGCGCGAACGAGGTCCTTCGCGGCGTCGATGACGGCCTGTTTGTCCATGATCACCTCCTTGGTCGATTGTTGAGACAGAAGACCTACCACTCAGTGCTTCTACCGCAGATCGGTCAGGCCTGGCATCTTAGCGGAACAAAGCCCTGCCAGAAGAGGCCGGCCATTTGTGCAAAGCCGGACCGCTACACCTCCGGCCGGCGGCAGGGCCGTCGCGGTTGGGATGCTCAGACTAGACTCCCACCACCGACTCCACGGCGACATACCAGGGAGACGATCTGCACTCCGCCTGCCTCTCCGCAGCGGCAGACAAGGGAAGCAACATCGCCGCTTCGGTGCCGGCCGCGCGGAACCCGACCGCCTCCAGCGCATGGGCGAGCGCCAGGTCAGAGCGAGGACAAAGCGAGGTCGCTGTCGCCTGCCTCGGGACGGTGGAGATGAACGAGCGAAGCATGTCCTCGCTGACCGCGTCGCGCGCAGGCGCGAGGTCCGATAGGACGGCGAAGAGCTGCTGCTCGCCCTCGGCGAGCAGCCGGCCCGTGCAAATCGCGGCCAGCGTGTCATCACGCGCGCGATACACCTCAACGGGGTAGTCGGACGGGCGGTCTATGCGGCGCCACCGCCAGAGGACGTCGTCCAGTGTTAACCACCCGGATCGCATGCCCAACAGCGTCTCGACCTCCCGCCGCACCTCGGCGCTTGGGCTGACCCTGACGGCACGGCCGTCCGCAGCCGAATGGGGCGGCGGCTTGACGAAGCGATCGACGAGTTCGCATGCCGAATAGCCCAGGCTCTCGTAGAGCCGCTGGGGCACGGCCGGCGGCTGGGTCACTGCCGTGTAGAGCAGACTGGCCTCGGCCCCAGCCTTCCTCATGCGGGCAATGGCTCGCCCTATGAGTTCTCGCGCCAGGCCTCGGCGCCGGTGGTCTGGATGAGTCATCACCGTATCGACGATCCCGCATACCAGCACCTCCCCATTCAGCCTCATGTGGGCAAGCGTCACGAAGAGACTCGACACGAGCTCGTCGCCGTCCAGCGCTGCCTGGCACAATCGCGGATCCATTCCGGGGCGTCGCGTATACCAGGCCATGAACGAGACGCTGGGCACGACGACGCCGTGGTAGTGCCCGAAGGTCAGCGCGTCGAGGTCGGCCAGCGCCTGGCCGAGCCAGCATGTGTCGTCGATGCCAGCGTGTGTTAGGAGCCTGTAGTCGCCCATGCAAATCAGCTCCGCTATAGCTTCCGGCATGGACTCCGCCTCTCCTGGCGTCAGTTGGTTGACACACGGGCCGCCGCCCTTGTTGCTCCGAAAAGGTTGAAGGACTGCCTGGCGGCAGCCAGCAATAGTCATGGCCAGTCGGTGATGCGGAGGAGTAATCGTGCGAAGCAAACGCTTTGCTATCGTCGGTGCAGGTCTCTTTGGGGAGACGCACGCGAAGGCCTACACGACTCACCCCGGTGCGGAGCTGTCTGTGGTCTGCGACATCAACGAGAAGCGAGCCGCAGAGGTGGCGAAGCAGTACGGCGCGGGCCGGTCCTGCTCGGACTGGCGTGAAGTGGCCGACGACGGGTCGGTGGATGCAGTCTCTGTCGCCACTCCCGACTTCGCCCACACCGACATCGCCGTCGGGCTGGCTCAGGCCGGCAAGCACATCCTCGTCGAGAAGCCGCTGGCGATGACCGCGGCCGAGTGCGAGCAGATCATTGCCGCGGCAAGGGAGGCGGGCGTGAGGCTCATGGTGGACTTCCACAACCGGTGGAGTCCGGCCTTTCATGAGGCACACTCTCTGGTTGAGGCCGGCGACCTCGGGACACCGCGGTACGTTTACTTCCGCCTGAGTAACACGACCTTCGTCCCAAAGAAGATGCTCGCGTGGGCCGAGCAGTCATCGGTGCTGTGGTTCCTCGGCACGCACGCCATAGACATGGTCTGCTGGCTCGTCGGCGAGTGGCCCCGGCGCGTCTACAGCGTGTCCCGCCGCCAGGTGCTCGAGAGCATGGGAGTGGACACTCCCGACCTGTTCCTCAGCACGCTGGAGTTCCCAGGCGGTGCCGTGGCAACGATCGAGAATTGCTGGTTACTGCCTGAGTGCGCACCTCACATCGTGGACCTCAAGTGCGAAGTGGTCGGCACCAAGGCCGCCGCGCACATCGACACGACCTCCAACCGTTTGCTGGAAGTCGATGGGCCCGCGGGAGTTCGCTACGTGGAGCTGTTCGGCGGGCCTGTAGTTCACGGGCGGCAGCTCGGCTTCGCGGTGGAGAGCATACGCCACTTCGCTGACTGCGTGATCCACGAGCGAGAACCTATCGTCACAGGAGAGGTCGGCCTGGAAGTCACGCGCATAGCGAAGGCGATCGAACGTTCGGCCCAGACGGGCGGACCGGTCGACATCGAGCGCTGAGGCCGCCACCCCGGCCGTGGCGTCACGGTGTCTCCTGGTTGCATGGCCGGTAGGTGTCCACCAGGCTGGACACAACCAGCGCCGACTCGATCTGCTCTCTCGTCATCGCGTCGACCGGAGCCAGCGTAACGGTCGTCGGCTTTCCCGGTCGCAAGGACACAAAGTTGTCGGACCACCTCGCGTCGGCGTCTCTCAGGCTCAGCCAGGCCCAGAGGGCCGGCTTCGTTGCCTCCAGCGTGACAGCGAAGTGGCCTTCCCCAGTCTCTTCCACGCGCGTCCTGATGTC
Source organism: uncultured bacterium (assembly GCA_964559435.1). GTDB lineage: Bacteria > Armatimonadota > Hebobacteria > Hebobacterales > Hebobacteraceae > Hebobacterum. Next base: position 10,833 of record CAZLHI010000004.1, read on the forward strand.
CGGCTCCGGCAGATCGAGGCGCTTGGGCCGCGCGAACAGGACGAGGTTCGAGGACAGCGGCCTGTCCCCCTCGCGCAGCTCAAGCCAGAGAAGCAAGTCCCGCGCCCCGTGGTGTTCGAGGTGCTGCTTCAGATCCAGGGATGCAACCTGGGCGCTCTGACGCGGCCCCGCGTCCACGCTGATGGTATCGGCGTCAATCCGTCCTCCCTGAAGATCGGAGAGCGTCCACGCCAGCTCGGCGGCCAGCGGATCCGACAGGTCGCTCGTGACGTGGAGATCCACCTTGCCTGCTTCGACCTCTTCGACTCCCGACACAAGCACGGGAGCGAAGAAGCGTCTAGCCATGTAGTGAAGCGCCTTCCACCGGCCGTGATAGTCGATCGATGACCAGCTCGCCACCGGCCAGGTGTCGTTGAGCTGCCAGTAGAGCGTGCCCATTCCACGCGGCGCGGCCCGCCGCCAGTGCTCGACAGCATACTTGATTGCCATGCCCTGGAGTACCTGGCTTAGCCAGAGGGTCATGTCGAACGACGTCGGCAGGCGGAACCATTCCAGCATGTACTGCATGATAAGGTTGTTGCCGATGTCGCTGCGCTGGTGGTGCTCCATCACATAGGAGGTGATATTGCGGTCTCCGGGCTCGGTATAGCCGCTCACGGTCTTGGGTTCCGGGAACGACTGGAAGCCGAACTCGCTGTTGAAGCGGTGCTCGCATGTGCGGTACCACTCGAATGGCTGGCGACCGTGCCAGACCGACCAGAGGTGAGCATCTCCGCAGCTCGGGCTGTTGAAGTCTGACCTGTCGCCGCATGGCGAGTGTGGGCTGCTGGGCCAGTAGTCGCGATCGGGGTCGAGCTCTTTCACGACCGCGGGAAGCAACTCATCGAACAGCTTGCCGTAGTCCCGCCAGCTCATCGTCGTGTCGCTCCAGTCCTCGCCGACGAGTCCCATCTCCAACTCGTTGTTCCCACACCACAGCGCCAGGCAAGGGTGGTGCCGGAGGCGGCGTACGTTGTCCTCGGCCTCGAAGCGGACGGTTCGCATGAAGTGCTCGTCGAACGTCGGATACGCGGCGCAGGCGAACATGAAGTCCTGCCAGACGCAGATACCGAGTTCGTCGCAGAGGTCGTAGAAGATGTCGTTCTCGTATATCCCGCCGCCCCAGACCCGAAGCATGTTCATATTCGCCTCGGTAGCGCTGCGTAGCAGCCCGTCGTACCGCTCTCGCGTCATCCGTGCCGCAAACGCATCGGCCGGAATCCAGTTTGCGCCCTTTGCGAAGAACGGCACCCCGTTGACGACGAACTGGAACGATTCACCCCATTGGTCAGGATGGCGGTCCAGCCCGAGGGTCCGCAGGCCGATCCGTCTGCTCACCTCGTCGATGGTATTGCCGTCCACGTCTCGCAGAAGCACGGCCACATCGTAAAGCGGCTGCTCACCCATCCCGTTTGGCCACCACAGCGACGGCTGCTCGACTGTGAGTCTGGCCGATGCCTTCCCCGCGGCCAGAGGAATGCTCTGCTCCGCCACGATCTGCTCTCCGAAGCGTATCGTGAAGGTCGCTGTCAGCTCGGCTTCTGCAAACACTTCCGCCGTAGCAGTAACGGTCAGCACCGCGCTGTTTGCGTCCTGCCTCTGCCGAATCTTCACATCGGTCAGCCTCGCGGCGCTGAACGCGAGGAGCGAGATCGGCCGCCAGATCCCCGATGTGACCAGCACCGGCCCCCAGTCCCAGCCGAAGTTGCAGGGCTCTTTCCGCAGCCAAGCACGCCCCTTGGGCTCTCTGGAACCGCCCCATTCGGGGAGCGTGCGCCGGGCGTTCCGCTCCCGGATGTACCCGACGGGCGACGCGAAGGTGATCTCGAGTTCGTTCTCCGCTTCCTTCAATACGTCTTTCACGCGGAACCCCCACGTGCGGAACATGTTGTCGCCCTGACCCACGCGCTCGCCGTTGAGCGTCACAGTAGCCAGCGTGTCCAGACCCTCGCAGCGGAGCAGCACTCGATCGTGGCTCAGGATCTCACTGGAGGTATCAAAGCTGCGAGCGTAGATCCAGTCACACTCGGAGATCCACTGCAGCCGATCTTCATTGCCCCGGTAGAACGGATCGTCGATCTTGCCGGCGGCCAGCAGATCGGTGTGCACGCACCCCGGCACACGCGCCGGAATCGCCTCCTTCTCCTCGGCCGCCTGCCGCAGCCACCACTCCCCGCCCAGGTCTTCCTTGATCAAGCCGCTACGCCCGACCTCACTCTGTGTCACCAACGAACTCCACTTCGCCCCATCAGTCACCCGACAAAACCGGGCGCTGGCAAACGAGTTCCACAGCTCGCCGAGACATCCCTGTACTCGCCCAGATGAGAGGGGTCCCCGGCCTCCGACGGAAACAAGAAAGCAGTATGCGAGCGATGTTTTGCGATGTCGGCGGCGTCATCCTCGACGAGAGCTTCTACGCCTCTCTTCTCAGCCAGGCGATGAGAGACGCTCTTTCGAAGGAAGGCATCGGGGTAACGGAGCAGCAGATGGCGGCGACCATAGACAGATGTGTCCGCACCTTCGTCCCTGGCCTCCGCCGCGCCCTGGCCTGGCGCTTCACGAAGCCGGACATCGAGAAATCGGACCGAATCGCTGACCGGGTGCGCGAGTCACTTGCGCAGTGGGGCGAGAAGAATGCCAGACGGCTTACGCCAGGCATCCGGGACGTCCTCGCATTTCTGTCTGAGTCCTTCGTCCTTGTCCTGGCGGGCAACGCGCCGAGCCGCACCAAGAACGTCCTCGCAGAACTCGAGGTGCTGCACTTCTTCGCGGAGCCAGAGGTCTCCGAAGACATCGGCCTGTCCAAGCCCGACACCCGGTTTTTCGAGTACTTGCTCCGCAAGCATGACCTGAAGCCGGAAGAGGTGGTGATGATCGGGGACCGCCTCGACAACGATATCATCCCCGCCAAAGTCCTCGGCATGCGCACTGTGCTCCTGAAGACCGGCCTCTACGCCATACTCGATCCAAGGACCCCGCAAGAAATCCCCGACGCGACGGTGACCACTGTCCGGGAGCTTCCCGGCGCCATGGCGCAGCTCACCCAGCCCCAACCAGGCTAGCCTGCCGCCTGACCCCGCAAGCCTTTCGGCTGCCAGCACACCGACCCAGGTTGCCGAGCTCCTCGTACTGGCGCTGGATACAGAGGACGAGCAGACACTGAGACGTCTTCCCGGACGACCTGATCGCTGCACAGCAGCGGCCCGCGCCCGGACTCGCTTCGGCCGAAATTGCGACACATCTCCGCACGCCAGACAAGGATTCCATCGCAGGACAAAGCAAGCCTACCGCGGACGGGCTGCCCTCGACTGGAGTAGCCAGGGCGGCGGCGGACTGGGGCCTTGCGGAATGCCAGATGTAACACAACTGCTGAGCGCGGCCAGACGCGCGCTTTGTAGGGGAGACCACCGGAAAGCCCTGCCGATTCTGCAACAGGCGGTCCGGCTCGGGCCGGAGCTTTTCGGCACACACCTTCTCCTTGGCCTGTGCTTGAGCGCATCCGGGCGGCAAGCGCAGGGGCTGGCGTCTCTGCGGCGCGCGGTCCAACTCAACCCGAACAGCGCGCGGGGACATTACAACCTCGGCGCAGCGCTGAAGTCTGCTGGCCGCGTGAAGGAGGCGGAAACGCATTTCGCCGCCGCACTCCAGCTCGATCCCAGCTACGAGGTCGCGGCCACGGCCTTGCGATCGCTCGGCCAACGACAGTCGGCCCGCGCGGCGCGGCCCGCCCGCAAGGACACGAGGCGCCCGTCTGACATGCCTGGCTGGACTGGCCGCGCGGCAGATACGGAAGTTCGCTCCAAGGGGAGGCCTCTGCAAGCGCAAACCCCAGCGAAGTGGGCTCTGGCAGTCGGTCTCGGAGTGCTGCTTGCAGCTACTGCGGGCGGCTGGCGAACCTTGGGCGCTTCCCGTGACGCCGTCGTCTGGTGGCAGCCGGGGCGCGTGATCGATATTGAGTTCTCTCCGGACGGCGAGACGCTCGCGGCAGCCGGCCCCGGCATCAGGCTCTTCCGCGTCTCTGACGGCACGCCGATCGGCTCACTCGGGAGCTCGGCCGGGGAGACGGTCGATGTGGCGTTCTCGCCGGGCGGGGATCTCCTTGCTGCGGCCTGCCGAGACGAGACGGCCGGCGCCAGTGTGAAGATATGGCGGGTGGCCGATGGCGGCCTCGTTGGGGAACTGCCGGCACACGCCGGCAATCGGCCTCTCGCCTTCTGCCCGGACGGGATGCTCCTAGCCGTGGGCACCGACTGCCTGATCTCGGCGGACCCGCTGGGGGTTCAGCTCTGGAGCGTCCCGGCCCTCCAGCTCGTTCGAACAATCGCCCCGCCTGAGGAATCTCCGTCAGGATGCATCTCGGCGGTTGCATTCAGCCCGGATGGCGATCTCCTGGCTGCTGGTGATGAGGCCGGAACCATCCGAGTCTGCCGGATCAGGGACGGGGCAATCGTCTCTACCGTGGATACCGGACACGCCTTCTTGGCGGCCCTCGCGTTCTCACCCGACGGGTCACTGCTGGCACATGCCGGCATGTCTGGCCCGCGCATTGCCTTGTGCACGCTTCCCTCGGGCAGTGAGTTCGTCTGCCTCGCTGGCGAACAGAAGACCCGGGGCGAACTCGGCATGCCGCCGGCCGTCAGCGACCTCGATTTCTCCTCCGACGCGACGCTGCTGGCCGCGTCGGAGAGCACCGGAGATCTCGCTCGTGTGGAGGTCTTCGACCTCGCAACGGGCGCACTCATCCGTACCTTAGACGCAGGCATGGCGACCGCCGAGGCACCCACCGGACGGCCCAGACGAGTGGCGGATGTGCGGGCCGTGCGGTTCTCGCCCGACGGCAATCACCTGGCGTGGTGCGGATCCAACGGGGTCGTCGTCTTCCGGGTGGTGGAACTGGTGGGGTAGAGTCATGGGAGCGGCTGCCGCTCTTCCGATCTTCCCAGGAGAGGCTATCCGCCTCGGCCGAAGACTGCGTCCGCCAGCTCCGCCGCGGCTTCCGTCGCCCGCCTGATCTCGAACGCCACAACCGAGACTTCGACGAGAGGGAAGACGTCCTTGGGACCCGCGTAGGCTGCGTGAATCGCTTTGATGAGGCAGCGATGCATCTCCTGGCTCCACGTGGGAGTGGCCTCTCGGACCTGTGGTTTCGCTCCGGATAGCCGGGCCTCCACTTGATCGAGTGTGGCGAAGCTCACCTGGGCCAGATCCCAGAGCACCTGGTAGACCCGCGCCGGTTCGTCGGCGTACTCGGGCCCCTTCGCCAGTACTTGCTGCGCAACGTCAGCAACGGTACGAGCGGAGCGCCGCACAGCGCTGACCGCGCCGACGGCCCTGCGCAGCACATCCACTTCTTTCTCTTCCCGCCAATGGATCGCGCGACGGAGTCGGGTCTCCTCGTCGAGCCACTGCATCCTGGTAAGCGCGGCTCGCTGTAGCTCTTCGGTCTCATCTAGAGCCGCCTGCGCCTTCTCCGCCAAGTCGAGCTTCCGGAAGCAGAAGGCCTCTACTGCCTGCCGGTAGACCGCATTCGTCGCGCTTGTGCACTGTCGAAGCCGCTGCCAGAGCGGCTCGCGGTAGTGCGGCGTAAGGAAGAGCGCGTTCACCGCGGTCGCGACTACGATGCCGATGAAAGTGACCAGAGTCCGACTGGCCGAGTAGTAGTAAATGTTCTCGTCCGACGGCAGGACCATGATCACAACGACCGTTGCCGTGGCCAACACGAGCGAGTCGAACCAACGAAGGCGGATCGTCACGGCCATAACAAGCAGCACCGTCAGCCCGACGAAGACGGGCCGGACCGCCTGCAAGGCTGGAGCATGGTGAAGCAAGATGAGTGTCAGCAGTGAGAAGACGGCGCCGATGATGGTGGCCTGCATGCGCTCCTTGCCGGACCGCAGCGACCCGGCGACAGTCGGCTGCATGCAGATCACAGCCGCAACACCAGCAAACACCGGATACTCAAGCCCCAGCCAAGCGCTCACGCCCAGCGCAACACCCACGGCCACCGCCGTCTTCCAGACTCGCGCGCCGATCCCCATCCGTGCTCCCCTCGCAGAGCGTGCCGTCACCGGACCCAATTTCGATCGAAGCGCCTGCTCGGCCAAGACGGTGCCCCTGTCACAGCTCCTGACTACTCTCTTCCCCATTTTACAGGCAAATTCTCCCGGCCATGGCACAGGGCGCCAGATCGGAGGAGACTGCAGGGGCTGCTGGCAGCCAAGAGGAAGAGTGCTATCCAATTCGACCAGAGGTGGGCGAAGGAGATGAGCACCGACAAACCGGTCAGAGTGGCGGTGATTGGCGCCGGGATGATGGGCAGGGGCCACGCGAGCTGCCTGGCTCAGTCCCCGCGCGGCGAGCTCATCGCCGTTGCCGACGTTGATCTGGCGCGAGCCAAGGAGTTGGCCGACCACCACGGCGCCGCGCCATACTCTGGACACCGTGAAGTGCTGGCGGGCGAAGACGTCGATGCAGTCATCGTCTGCACGCCAGACTGGGCGCACCGTGAGGTCTGCATCGACGCGGCGGCCGCAGGCAAGCACGTCCTGGTCGAGAAGCCGCTCGCAGTGACACTGGAGGACTGCGACGCCATCATAGAAGCCTGCGACGAGGCAAGCGTGGCGCTCATGGTCGGACAGATCCTTCGCTTCGATCCCAGGTACGCCGCGGTGAAGGCCGCCGTGGAATCCGGCCAGATCGGCGACGTGAGCTACCTGTATGCGCGCCGAAGCAACACTCTGCTCCAGCCGCGGAGGTTCGGCGGGCAGACAACGGTGCTTCACTACCTCGCCGTCCACGACGTGGACTGGATGCTCTGGGCGATGGGCGAGCCCGTGACAGAGGTGTACGCGGCCGCGAGCCGGAAGACCCTCGCCGATCTCGGCGTTGACGATTCGGTCTTCTTGACGTTGAAGTTCGCGAGGGGCGCGGTCGGGTGTGTTCAGGCTGCGTGGATCCTCCCCCAGCACGCATCGCAGGACCTCGATGCCTACCTCGAAGTGACGGGCACGAAGGGCGCTCTCTTCATCGACACGCCGAATGCCGGCGTTCGTCTTGAAGCCGAGCGGCCGCGCCGCGTCGACACAACGTACGGATTCGCAATCGGCGGGCGGACGGGAGGAGCGCTCAGAGAGGAGGTCGAGCACTTCCTCCGGTGCGTGCAAGAGGGATGCCGACCTCTCATCGACGGTCCTCAGGCCCGCGCTGCGGTCGCTGTCGTCGAGGCGGCAGCGAAGAGCATCCGCACAGGTGAGCCCGTTCGCCTTGCCGCAGCATAGCGAGCACTCGGAAGGAGCAGCAGATGTCAGGATTCAACGGACTTGGAATGCATCTCGGCAATCTCCCACGCCTCTCCTCGGCCAAGACGCGCTCGATCTCCGCCGAGAACTTCACCGGCGAGAAGGGCAAGGGCGGCATGGCCGAGCCCGGGCCGGCCTCGGCCGCGCGCGACCTGGGTCGAGGCTGGAAGTGCTCGCCCTGCATCAGCATCGAGGCCGGCGAGACGCGCGTCCTCGCCGAGATCGACGAGCCGGGAGCGCTTCAGCATATCTGGCTGACGCCCACAGGTCACTGGCGCTTCAGCATCCTGCGCATCTACTGGGACGAGCAGGAGCAGCCCTCGGTGGAATGCCCGGTGGGGGATTTCTTCGCCTGTGGATGGGGGCGGTACGCGCAAGTGTCGTCGCTCGCGGTCTGCGTCAATCCTGCCAGCGGGTTGAACTGCTACTGGGAGATGCCCTTCCGCAAGAGCTGCAAGATCACCATGGAGAACATCGGCCCGGAGGCGATGACGCTCTTCTATCAGATCGACTACACGCTCACGGAGGTCCTCGACGACGCGGCCTGCTTCCACGCGCAGTTCCGCCGCGTCGATCCCCTGCCCTACAAGGAGGTCCACACGATCCTCGACGGGGTCAGAGGCCAGGGGCAGTACGTCGGCACCTATATGGCGTGGGGCGTCAACAACTCCGGCTGGTGGGGTGAGGGAGAGATCAAGTTCTTCCTCGACGGCGATGGTGAGTTCCCCACCATCTGCGGCACGGGGACAGAGGACTACTTCTGCGGCTCCTATGACTTCGACCTCGGCAAGGAAAGGGGCGGCTACCGCGAGTTCACCACACCCTATGTCGGCCTGCCACAGGTCATCCGGCCCGACGGCCTGTATGATTCCCAGACTCGATTCGGCATGTACCGCTGGCACATCCCAGACCCGATCCGCTTCGAGCAGGACATCCGGGTCACGATCCAGGCTCTCGGGTGGCGGAGCGGCGGCCGTTTCCTCCCCCTCCAGGACGACATCGCCTCTGTCGCCTACTGGTATCAGACGCTCCCAACGGCGCCGTTCCCGGAACTGCCGGATAGGGACTACCTGGAGGTCATCTAGGAAGCGAGTTGCAGTGAGCGGCTGGGCTCCGTACAATGCTCGGCGGGGCCGGGCCGGAAAGGGGGCTCATGGGCGAGAGGGTATCGGGTGAAGGCGAGGCAAGAAGCTCGCCGGTTGGGCTGCTGGTACTGCTGACTCTGTGGCCGGCGTGCTCGGAAACCTACTGCTCATTGCGGTGTCGGCCGACAGCGGCTGGGACGATCCGTTTGCGTGGATCATAGCGATTCATCTCGGCGCGGTTGCGATGTCGCCGGGCGTCGCTGTCGCGAACATCGTCGGGTTCCGGCCGGTCAGAGCGGGACGGACCTGGGGCGCCTTCGTACTCATGCCGATGCTGGCCCTGCCGGCTACAGTCGGGGGCATTCTTCTGCACTATTTCCTGCTCAGCACTGTCGAGTTGTCCCTCCACACACCGCCGATCTTGGGGATTGTCCTGGTTCCCGCGTTCGCCGCCGCTGCGGTCGCGCTGTCGGGGAAAGAGTGGCGCTGAGATGGATGCCAACCTGTTCCAGTTCGCCTTTCTCGGCTGGGTGCTGGTGCTCTCCGTCATCGCACCGCTCGTCAATGCGGCCGTGCTCCTGCTCTGGTTCCGGCGGCGCGACGCGGGCGTTGGCCGTCAGCAATAGCAGGCCATCCGGCTGCTGTTCATGCCCGCCTGAGCAGCCGAAGTCGACGAAGTCATTGTCCAGCGCTGGCGGCATCGGTAGCTGCACCCACGTTCACCGCGGCGCAGAAGGTATCCAGCGCCCTGCGCCCCAGCGCGTTCGGATCGCGCCGCCCACCAGGGCAGAAACTCGTCGCGCGGTCGTGTATCACGCACGGGCAACAGGCGGAGCGCCTCCGGATCGCTCGCACAGGACACGCTTTCCTGCTACCCTTACCCGTGGGTGAGCGGCCTCGCGTGACCGATCGGTTTCGATATGACGGCAGGAGAATTCAGGCCCGCCAAACTACCACCTCGAGCCACCCGCGGCCCGTTGTTCTGGCTGCAAGCAGCCCGAGCGCCGTTCTTCACAGGCAGCCTCGCACCCGTCCTGGTCGGTACATCACTCGCCCTGTATGACTCCGGCACTCTCGACTGCCTTCATGCCGGTCTGACTCTGGTCGCGCTCATGCTTCTCCACGCCGGGGCTAACCTCGCGAACGACTACTACGACCACGTCAGCGGCGGCGATGAGATCAACGTCTCGCGCGCGGCGCCCTTCACCGGCGGCAGCCGATTCATTCAGGACGGTCTCGCGCTCCCAGGCGAGATCCTGACCGCGTCCGCGATCTGCCTGGCAGCTGGCGGCGCCATCGGGCTGTATCTCGTCTGGGTGGCCGGTCTGCCAATCATCCTACTCGGCGTGTTCGGCGCCATCACCGGATTCTTTTACAGCGCTCCGCCGCTGAAGCTCGGCTATCGCGGTCTCGGCGAGATGGTCGTCTTCTTGGACTTCGGCCTGCTGCCGGTGGCCGGCGCATACTACATCCAGACAGGCAGCTTCTCGGCCGGCGCGGCCCTGCTCGGTGCCGTTGTCGGGCTGCTCATGGCCAACGTCCTGTGGATCAACCAGTTCCAGGATGCGGAGGCTGACGCGGCCGTGGGGAAACGGCACTGGGTCGTGCGGCTCGGCAGGAGGAGATCCGCCTTCGCGCACGGAGTGTTGTTCTTGCTGAGCTATGGATTGCTCCTGTTCGGCCTCATCGCGGGGCATCTGCCCGGTTGGACTGCCCTGGCATTCCTTTCAGTGCCGGCGGCGTCGAAGGCAGTTTCTGCTTCCCTCCGACACCACGACCAGCTTGGCCGGTTGCGACCCGCGAACATCGCCACAATCGTCACTCACCTGGCAGCCAGTGTGCTGGTGGCGGCTGGCCTGGTCGTGTCGAGATACACGTGAGCCGGAGCGGCGTTCCTCGCCGGGCACGCGGAAAACCGATTCGAGGAGCAAAGCCATGTTCGAGCCGGAAAGGAATGTCCCGAGCGGGACACCCTACGGAACGGTCCACCGCCGCGAGCTGACCGACCGCGCCGTCACCCACCTTGCTCTCTGGTGGCTCGGCAACGCTGGCTTCGCCATCAACTGGGCGGGTACGGTGATACTCATCGATCCTATTGTCGAGCTACAGAATGACAACCTGGCCATGTCCGAGATCGGGCTGCCTCTGCGAGGGCCGCTGCCGCTGAGGGCAAGTGAGGTTACACGGGCCGACATCGTGCTCCTCACCCACGACGACGGCGACCACACCGGCCCCCTTACGACTCCGGCGCTCATTACGCGCACAGACGCCGTCTTCGTTGGAATCGAACGCACTCGACGCAAGCTCCAGGAGTACGGCCTGCCCGATGAGCGGTTCAAGCTGGCGGAATATGAAACGTCGATTCGGTTCGGAGGCCTCACCGTCACCCCGACCGTCGCCCGACATCAGGAGGACCAAGGTCACACCGTCCGGGGCGACTGCTGCGGCTTCATCCTAAAGCACAACGGGCTCACGCTCTGGCACCCGGACGATACGGACCTGCTCGAAGAGCACCTCGAAGTCACGGGAATCGACGTGCTGCTGCTGCCCATCGCTCCCCATGTCCTTGGCACACAGGGGAGCGCGCGCTTGGCGAACTCAACCGGGGCGCGATACATCATCCCCTGCCACTACGGGACCTACGACTCGGATCTCTACTGGTGCACCGGCGATCCGGAGGCGGTGGCGGCCGGGATCGAGGACGCGGAGACACGCGTTCATATGCTCCCGATCGGCGAGAAGCTCGTCGCTCCCCTATCCGGTTAGCTTCTCGCTTCCATCATCTCCTCGTACCGCCCGACGATCTCTCGCATGATCGCCGGTATATCCAAATCGAAGGGACAGCGGTTGACGCAGGTCTGGCATTCCTCGCACTTCGCGACCGCGGCAATTGTCTTCCGGTATTCGTTGCGAGCCACGAAGTCGTCCCCGAACTGCTTGCGGTACACGTCGAAGAACATCACCTCGAGCACCGGCACGCCCTGCGGGCAAGGGTGGCAGTAGTTGCATCCGCGGCAGAACCGCTCGCCCAGCTCGGCCTTGATCCGCGCCATCTCAGCGAGGTCGGCCTCCGTCAGCTCGATGCCCGTCCCCGCAAGCTCGACCGCCTCCCGCAGCTCCTCCTCGGTTTCGAATCCGATCACCGGCACGACCCACGGGAACCGAAAGACATAGCCGAGGCAGTACCGCGCGTGCCCAAGCCGCCCGCCTCCAAAGGGCTTCATGCCCAGGAAACCTACGTCCAGCCGCTCCGCCTCCGCCACCAGGCCCTGCTCGGCCGCCTCGTCACCCACATAGCTGATGGGGTACTGAACGACGTCGAAGTTGCCGGTATGCATGAGGTCGAGCGAACCATCGAGTGAATGCGAGCTGAACCCGATGAACCGGATCTTGCCCTGATCGCGGGCCTCCCGCATGCACTCGATCGTCGTCTCGCCGCCGTAGATGTAGTCCCGCGCGCCCTTGTCCGCGCCGTGGAACTGATAGATGTCCACGTGGTCCGTCTTCAGCCGGCGCAGGCTGTCCTCCAGCGCCTCCCAGAAGCTGTCTCGCGTGCCCCCGCCGGACTTGGTCGCGATGTAGAACTCATCCCGGCGCTTCGAGAGAGCCTTCCCGATCCGCTGCTCGCTGTCGCGGTAGCCCCGTGCGGTGTCGATGATGTTGATGCCCGAATCGAGCGCCGCGTTCAGCAGCATCTCGGCGTGCTCATAGGTGTACTTCACCGCAATCTGAAGCACCCCGAAACCGATGCGTGATACCTCTAGGCCTGTTCTCCCCAGACGACGTCTCTTCATTGCTGGTTCCCCTGCCGGGGATGTCTCGCGATTGGGCGCGCCCCGCTTCCTCGAACTCGGCGTCGAGCCGCGTCCAGATAGTCAATCGAACACGCTCAAGTCCCACTCATCCCGCCACCGCAGGGAGAGCGAGCGCCCGGAGATTTCGAGAGGAAGCCAGACATACCGGGAGTCTCCGAGGTCCTTTGGCTTCCAGCGGTCGGCCATGAAGATGTAGGCGCCCTCCGGTCGCTGGACCGGAAGCACGAAGGTGCTCTGCGAGTGCAACGTCGTCTCGATGTCTTCTGCACTCCCGACGCACGGGTTGCCGCGCACCTCCCAGGGGCCCATGATGCTGTCGGCAACGGCGTATTCGGCCGCGTTGGGAGCCCATCCCGAGCACCCGGAGGTGATGCAGAAGTAGTCTCCCTCGTGCTTGAGGACGGCCGGCGCCTCCCGGCTCCGGCCTACCAACGCTCGTACATACTCGCCGCTCGGCGACAGGTAATCATCCGACAGGCGGGCGATGTACATCGTCCTGTTCCACTCGGAGGCATGGAAGAGATAAGCCGCGCCGTCATCATCCTTGAACACCGTCATATCGCGGCTGTCGGCATCGTTCGGACGGAAGCTCCCCAGATACTCGTAGGGGCCGGTCGGCGAGCCGCTCCGCGCCACCCCCACCCGGGCGGCCGTATAGTCGGGGCTGTCGATGTGCATCCACATGACATAGGCGCGCGTCTTCTCGTTGAAGATGACCTTGGGCCGCTCGACCACGCCGCTCGGATGGAGATCGTGGTCCGGGTCATCCTGCACGGCCGGCAGGACGAGGCCTTCGTTCTTCCAGTTGAAGAGGTCGCCGGACGAATAGCAGCGCACACCAACCACGTCCACACGATGCCCAACGACGGATGTCGCGCGCGTCGGCGCGCTCTTGTCTTCGCCGAACCAGTAGTAGGTCCCGCGGTCGTGGAGCATCCCACCCCCGTGCGCCTGGATCGGGTGGCCATCGGTATCGAGCCATACTTCACCCGGTCGGAATCTCTCGCTCATAGAATCCCCTGATCCTGCGGCGCTCCGTCGCCCCATGCCAAGGGCCGCGCCGATCACTCCCGTCGCTGCTGCTGCTCCGAGCTTCAGGAAGTCTCGTCGGCGGATTCGGATCACTTCTCTCTGGGGATGCGCTCCAGCGCTTTCACGTTGGGCGCGTCGGCCGTGGACATGCGAACTCGCGGAGCCGCCCATCTCACCGCGTTTGTGATGACGCGCAGCACGTTCTCGTCGTAGAAGATCGGAAGCGTTTCATGGCCCGGCCGGAAGTAGAAGATCCGGCCGTGCCCGCGCTGCCAGCAGCAGCCGCTCCGGAACACCTCTCCGCCCTGGAACCACGACATGAATACTACCTTGTCCGGAGTCGGGATGTCGAAGCGCTCGCCGTACATCTCCACGTGGGGCAGTTCGAAGTACTCGCCGATGCCCTCGGCAATGGGGTGGCCCGGCTCGATGTTCCACAGCCGCTCCTTCTCGTTCACCTCACGCCATTTGAGGGAGCAGTTGGTGCCCATCATCGTGCGGAAGATCTTCGAGAAGTGCGCGGAGTGGAGGCAGATGAGCCCCATACCCGAGAGCACGTGCTCGCGAACGCGCGCCACCACCTCGTCTGACACTTCGTGATGGGCCATGTGCCCCCACCAGATGATGACATCCGTGGCCTTCAGCACCTTCTCCGGCAGGCCATGCTCGGGCTCGTCCAGCGTCGCGGTCCCGGCCTCGATCCCCTCCTGGGCGTTGAGATGGTCGGCGATGGCCGCGTGTATGCCCTTCGGATAGACCTTCCTGACTGCCTCGTCCGTTTTCTCATGTCGAAACTCATTCCAGACGATCACCTTTACAGAGTCACTCATCCCACTTCATGCCTTTCTGTCGTCGATTAGTGAGGCAGACCCGCGCTCTGCGTCGGCGCGCCGCTCCCCGGCAGAGAAGCTGTTTCCGCGAGGTGCCGTGGGCCGATCAGGGCGCTGTGTTCCCTTCCGTGGTCGCATATCCTTCTGGGTGGCAAGAAGGCCGAAGATGAGACGCGCCAGCGGAGCCTGCCGACGGCTAGGCTCCGCTGGCAACGTCACTAATGCGTGACGGACGGGGCGAGGTAAGTAGCCTGATCGAGCTGTCATCCAGCTCATACCATTCGGTTCTTACAATTGTAAGACGAAACAAGTACCAATCACATTCCCTCTGATCTGGCCCCTCAGGTAGCATCCAGCGCCATTCCACGCAGAGGAGCCCCTTCGCCGCTGTTGAACAGCTATTACCGCGGGGAGACGGGGGCCTGAGGCCGATGAAGGGCCCGAGAACGGGAAATGCGCAGAGGTCTTCTGCTTCTGGTGGCCTTCCTGTCGGGCGCCATTCTCATGGCGCTCGAACTGGTGGGGTTTCGTGTCTTAGCGCCCTCCTTCGGCGGCGCCATATTCGTATGGGGCAGCCTCATAGGTGTGTTTCTGGCCGCCCTCAGTATCGGGTACTACTTGGGAGGGCGGCTCGTAGACCGCTGGCCCAGCTCTGGGGTTCTCGCCGCCATGTTGCTGTTGTCTGCCGCGCTCGTGTTCCTGCTGCCGCGCTACGGGCCCGCCACAGCCGACGCCATCTCGCTGCGATACGCCGACACGCGCGCTGGGTCTTTGATCACGTGCATGATCCTATTCTTCCTGCCTGGTACGCTGATGGCCGTCACTTCGCCCTTCGTGATTCGACTCACGGCGCGTAGACTCGATGAGGTGGGCCGCGCTGCGGGCGCCGTGTACGCCGTTTCGACGATCGGCAGTATCGTGGGGACGCTCGGCACGGCCTTCTACCTCATCCCCGCGATCGGGACGCGAGCCATTCTCTATCTGCTGGGAGCAAGCCTCGTGCTGACTGGGCTCCTCTGTCTCTCCGTGACGCGGCGCCGGGTCGGCTCCGCAGCGGCCATCGTGTTCCTGCTCCTGCTGATTCCCCACCCGAGCCACGCTAAGGAGCGGATACTGCTGGAGCGCGATAGCTCCTATCATCGGCTGTTCGTCACTGAGGAAGGTCACTACCGCTGGCTTCGCGCCGACAATATCTGGCACACGCAGATGGACTTGCGGGACCCCCACGGCCGCGGCCTGCCCTACTCCGATTACGTGGACCTCGCGTTTCTCTTGAACCCAAACATCCGCCGCGTGTTGGTGATCGGATTGGGTGGCGGAACCGTGCCAAAGCGATTCGTGCGAGACTACCCCGAAGTGACCGTCGACGCGGTGGAGATCGATCCCGCGGTCATCAGGATCGCTCGCCAGTACTTCGATGTAGAGCCGGGACCCCGGCTCAAGATACATGAGGCCGACGGGCGCCAGTTCCTGCGCCGCACCCGGCAGACCTGGGACATGATCCTCCTGGACGCCTATTACGCCGATACGGTCCCGTTTTTCCTGACAACGCGGGAGTTCTTCACCATCGCCAAGAGCCGACTGAATCCAGGCGGGATCCTTGTCAACAACGTTGTCGGCCGGGTTAGCGGGCCCAGGAGCAAGTTCTTCCGCTCAGTGTACAAGACGATGGACGAAGTCTTCCCTCAAATGTGCGCCTTCGAGGTGGAGGACAGCGGCGCCGTCTGGATCAACATCGAGGTCTTCGGCATCAACGCCAGCCGAAGCTTCTCGCTGGCGGAGCTGCGAAGGCGAGCCGCACAGCTTCAGGGCAAGCTCATCAAAGATGACAAGCTGACAGAGCACTTGGGCGGCTATCTTCCCCAGCCGGTGGTGACGGGTGATGTCCCTGTGCTCACCGACGACTACGCGCCGGTGGACGCCTTGATTCATCTGTGGTGAGAGGACGCAAGCACGGCCCGGAGCAGTGGGGGCACACGAGGTCCCGCCGAACGAGGGTCTCGGCAGCGCGATACCGAAGCAGTGAAGCTCTTTCTCCACGCACTGTCAGCCACGCCAGCCGAGAAAGGCGCGGGCGATGTAGACTGCCATCTGATCCCGAGTGACCGGCCAAGTCGGCCGGTACAAACCGTCAGGATAGCCCTCGATAACAGGGTGCTCGTCAGAGAGAAACTCCACGTGGCGATAGCACCAGTAGCCAGAGGGCACGTCGTCGAAGGTGGGGGCGGGCGGGGGCTCGTAGTCCGCGAGCCCTTCCTCCCCGCGGGGCACGACGACGGCGCGCGCGATGAAGACGGCCATCTGCCCACGGGTGACATCCCATTCGGGGTGGTAGTTCTGCTCGCCATAGCCTTCCACGATGTTCTCGGCCGCCACCCCTTCGATGCTCTCGTAGGCCCAGTGGTCGAGCGGCACGTCCGGGAAGGTGGGCTCATCCGGCGGGGCGGGCACGCCCCCGATGGCCCGGGCGATGAACACCGCCATCTGATCGCGGGTGACGACCACGTTCGGCCGATAATAGCCGTTGGGGTAGCCCTCGACGATGTAGCCAGCCCAGCAGTTGAGGATGGGGGCGTAGGCCCAGTGGTCCTCCGGGACATCGGGGAAGGTCTTGAGCTGATAGTGGGCGGTCACAGTGTGGTCTTCGTCCATCGTGACAGCGATTGAGGTGGCGAAACCAGACTGCTCCCCTGGCTGGGTTACCCCATCGACGTCCCAGTGCGTGAAGAAGTGGAAGGTGGCACGGGCAGGCATGCTGATGGTGACCGTCTCATCGTAGTCGTAGGTGAAGGCGCAGTCGGTCATGCCCCAGTCGCGCCCGTCGAGGTCCGCGGGCGTGACATAGACCTCCGTGTAGGAGACCGGCGTGGCGCGCACCGTGAGCGTGCGCGTGTCCGGGTGCAGCCTCCATTCGTGGGCGCCGCGGTCGGGGGCCGCGCCGGAGGGCACCGTGCCACCCCAGAAGTCGAGGCCGCCGGCGCCTGGGATGGTCAGGCCGCTGTCAATACACGGGGAGTTGGGCTGGAGCTTGTAGCCGGAGCAGGTGTCGCGACCTATGCCGGCGCCGCCCGGGGCGGCGAGCAGCGGGTCATCGGTGAGCTTGTGGAGGTCGTCCGGCTCGCCGGGAGGGTGGTTGCCGAAGAAGACGTTGGAGTCGAAGAGGTTGTTGGTGCTCAAGGCGAAGATGTAGTCTCCGCTCCCGAGGTCGTAGAAGATGTTGTTGTAGAAGCGGGTGTCGTCGGCGTACCCGCCCCAGGAGGTGTGGATGATGGGATCGACCGACATGCCCTCGCCGATGTAGATCGTGTTGTTGTAGACAGCGGTGTTGGTGGTGGGGCCGGCGATATGGAAAGCGCGGGTGAGGTCGTTCTGGCTGATGTTGTAGCGGACGATGGTGCCGTCGTTGAAGCCGCTATAGGTGCCGTTGGCGCAGATGAGGCAGAACCCGCCCTCATTGTCGTGGCTGTAGTTGTATTGGATGATGGTGTTGTGAGAGAACCAGTCGCTGTCGAACCCCTCGCCGTCGTTGGTGCCCCGGGTGAGATAGGCCTCGTTGTATTGGATGACGGCGTTATCGCAGTCCCACGGCCAGATGGCCACGCAGTAGCGGCCGGAGCGCATGTTGCAGTCCTTGGCGACGTTGTACTCGACGAGGGGGCCGTCGCAGACCGTCGGCACGATGCCGTCCCCCCCGATGTCGTCCACGGAGTTGCTCATGATTTCAACGTTGATGCTCGGCACCCACGAGCCGAGGATGCCGGCGGGAAGATTGCGGTCCCACCACCAGGAGGAGAGCCAGATGCCGGAGCGGTCCACGCCGCGCACGGTGCAGCCGCCGACGAAGACGCCGTTCCACCAGGTCTCCTTCGACAGCCCTCGGATGTCGAAGATGATGCCGCCGTTGGCCTTGTGGGAGTCATCGAGGAGGCCGTTGACGTCGTGCACGTCGAGGCCGCTCAGGTTTATGCTGTGCAGGGCTCCGGCGTCCTCACCGATCACCCAGGCGCCGTAACGAGCGCGAGGGAAAGTTCCGTAGTTGATCAGCTCGAGGCCCCACACCATCCAGTATTCCTGGTTGAAGAGGCGAAACGGAGCGGTGACGGTCCCGCCGCCGTCGATGAGTGGCAAGGGGCCGCTCCAGTCGCTCTGCAGGATAATCTGATTCCCCGCAGCGCCTGAGCCCATCGGATCGAGCTGTCCGTTCCACACGCACCCTGACTTGAGGACGATGCGGTCGCCGGGAGCGAATACGACGCTGTTAACCTTGTCGAGTGTGCGCCACGCCGATTCCGGACTGGTACCCGTGCTGGCGTCATCGCCGTCGATCGAATCAACGTAGTAAGTGGTGTTGCCCGGCGAGAACTCGAGATCGGGTCCGACGAAGGAGAAGTCGTCGACATAGAGGTAGCCAGGCCCATCGTTCTTCCAGGCAAAGACGCGCATCCAGTCGATGGTGTCGGAGGTCGTGAACTCGACTTCTTTGTACGTGTAGACGCTCTCGGTGAACTCGACGCCAGGGGTGAAGCGGTTGCCGTAGATATCGTAGTATTCGACGCCGACCCAACCGACCTCGCCGGCGACACTGACCATCCCCCACGCGCCCACTCTGTAGGTGGTGTTGGCTCTCGGCTTCCCGTGCGTCTGGGCGCGGCCACCGGTTTCGGGACCGATTTTGAGAGACCAAGAGCCGGTGTGCGGGTTCTCCGGCACAGCCTGGGCGCTGGGGTAGGGCTCCGCCACGCCCCACGAGGCATAGCCTCCCCAGCCGTCATTACGGCTCTCGAAGCCGGGGTTGGCAAGCAGGTTGCCTGACCAAGCATGAGCCGGAGAGAGCGAAGCAACCAGCGACAGCAACGCTGCAGCGACGCCGAGCGACACGCGCAGCCAGTCGACTCGACGGAGCATTCGAGCACCGCCACGACCGCGCGCCACGGGGCCAATCATGAGCTGCCTCCTCTCCCTACTCTACTGCTCGCCGCGACTGCACCTTGGCAGGATCTATCTCGATCCCGAGACCGGGCTTGTCAGGAGGCCGGATGACCCCCGATTCCGGCTGGAGGAATCCCTTCATGAACCGCTGCTTGTGTCGCTGATGGAGTATGAGGAATTCGACCTGTGGCAGGACCGGCTGCGGAAGGGCCGCGGCCGCGTGTAGCGCAGCGTGAAGCGAGTGGCCGTGCGGGCAGAGCGGCACATCGTAGGCCGAGCAAAGCGCGGCTATCTTCACGAGTTCGCTGATACCGCCGCACCAGTCGGGATCGGCCTGAATCACGTCGGCCGCGCTTGCGTCGAGGATTTGCTTGACCTGCCAACGGGTGTACAGGTGTTCCCCTGTCGCGATTGGGATGCCGCTGCTCTCCCGGATTCTCCGCAGCCCTTCGATCCGGTTCACCGGCACCGGCTCTTCCAGCCATGCGGGCCGGAAAGGCGCGATCCGGCGGCCCATATCGATTGCGTAGGGAACGTCCCAGGAGTTGAACGCATCGAACATCAGCGCTACATCCTCCCCCACCGCCTCTCTGAGAGTCCGCGCCGTCGCCACATTCTTCGCCGCCCCCTCGTTGCCATCAGCCGGACCATAGCGGAAGAACCACTTTTGCGCGCGGTAGCCAAGCTGCTTGTACTCCTGCGCTCGCCGAGCAAGTGCATCCGATTCAAGGGAGAACCCGAGCATGCTCGCATAGGCGTTGACAGGGCCCTGTACCGGCCCGCCGAGCAGCCGGTACACCGGCTGTCCCAGCACCTTTCCTTTGAGGTCCCACAGAGCGCAGTCCAGCGCGCTCATCGCCATCATGTAGTATCCGGCACGAGCATGGCGGTTCCGGCGCAGCAGCAGGTCCCAGATCTTCTCGATGGCAAGCGGATCACGCCCCAGCAAGAAATCCCTCATCTCCCGGCGCAGGATAATCGCATGGGCGCCGTCAACAGGGCCGAACAACCCCGTGACTCCCTCGTCGGTGCGCACCTCCAGGTAGGCCTCAGTCTGTTGGACCTTCTCCCCCGGCGCGCCGGCCGGCTCGAATGTGCGCGTGCCGCGGAACTCGGGATACACGTCGAGCGGCCTCGAACCCCGCTCGGCAGCCTGCACCTCGTCGGCCGGAAACTCTCCCGTCAGCTCGAGCAGCACAACATCCGAGATCTTCATGCAGCACCTCCAGGAAGCAGCTCGCTCGCCATTGGGCTTACCACACGGCGGTCGCATTTCCTATGCACGTGGGACGCTGAGCGAAGGATTGCGGTCGGCCCACGAGCTGGGCACGGAGACTGAAATGGCCTCGACGCGGCTCCCCATGTGGAAATGATATTGCGAGAGGTGAGTAGATGGCGAAGACGACGTTCGTGCTGCCACTCATGCTGCTGGTCGCAAGCGGCCCGGTCGCTCTCTGCGCTGAAACCGACTTCGCCGCCATCGACGCCCACGCCCGGTCCGCGCCGCCGTCGGTGAGCCGGTCGATCGACTCTGTCGCCGCCTACCTGACAGCGCCGGCCCAGGATGACCGGGAGCGGGCGCGTGCGCTGTTCACGTGGATCGCGGTCAACGTGAACTACGACTCTTCGCTCCTGGGAAAGCCGCCCGATCCCGAGGTCGTGCTAGAGAAGCGACGTGCCGTCTGCGCCGGATACGCGGCGCTCTTCAAGGCGTTGGCGGAGGCGGCGGGTCTGGAAGCGCAGATCATCCACGGATACGCCAAAGGCACAGGCCCCGAAGCGGCAATCGAATCCGATGGCCTTCTGACCCACGACTGGAACGCAGTGAGGATCGACGGAGAATGGACACTTCTCGACTGCACCTGGGGCGCGGGACGGCTGGACGAGCAGTATCGCTTCAGGAAACGATTCACCGAACACTATTTTCTTACGTCGCCGGAGATGCTCGTCTACGACCACTTCCCATTGGACGACAAGTGGCAGCTGCTTCGCGCGCCGATCTCCAAGGGGGAGTTCCTGGCCCGCGCTTGGGTGCAGCCGGCCTTCTTTGAGCACGACCTTCGCCTGGTCAGCCATGGGAGGAGCAAGATCGAAGCCGACGATTCTCTCGCCATCGTGATTGGGGCGCCCGAGGACACGCTAGTTCTGGCTTCCATGTCCCAAAACGGGTGGGGCCTGGAGGAAGGCCACACCTTTGCCCAAAGGGGCCCGGACGGATTCGTGATTCGTGCGGCTTTCCCCGCACCGGGCAACTACGTGCTGCGCATCTTCGCCCGCCGGCGGAATGCTCGCACACAGGAATACGAGTCCGCAGTCGACTACATCGTCCGTGCCAAGCGTTCGACGGACAGGATCTTCCCCAAGATGTACGTATCCTTTCAAGAGCGAGGGTGCTATCTCACCTCTCCCATCTCGGGGATCCTGAAGGCGGACGCGCCCGTCGAGTTCCGAGTGCGGATCCCAGGCGCGGAGGATGTGGTGGTGGGCGTCAACGGCCTGGCGAGACATCTGGGGCGCGCAGGCGACGGAGCCTTCGCCGGCAAGGTGGTTGTTGAGAGGGGCCAGGCCGCCGTCTTCGGCCGCTTCCCCGGCAGCAAGAGGTACGAGGGTCTGCTGCTCTACGAAGTAAGATGAGCGCAGTCTCGTTCACTAGGCAGTCGGGTCGAACTCGCTCAGCGGCTGTTCCGCCCTAATGCGGCGAACGCTGGCACCGGCCTGGAGGACAACGATCCAGCCCTTCGGGTCCTTGCCCCAGATCGGCGCGTCTAGGTCGCGCTCCCACCGCTTCCCCCAGTGCCAATGGCACATCGCAAGAGGGGTGGAATCTCCCCATTTCCCCCGCCCATAGCGGGGCGGGGGCCGCCACCACCCCAGCTGGCGCGCGTATTTCCAATTGGGGAGGTACGTATAGCTCACACCTGAAGGAAGGTACAAGGGCCCTTCCATGTACTCATTGGGCTCATGGCGGCCGCCGGCCGGGTCGGCGGGGCAGACGAAGACAGCTGCATCCGGGCAGTAGGTCGGGTACAGCGTGGACAGGTGGGGGGCCAGCTCTCCGTTGTCAGCGACGTACATCAACATCGCCATGCCGATCTGACGAAGCTGGTTGATGCAGGAGGCTTGCTTTGCTCCGGCTTTGGCCTTCGCCAGCGTGGGGAACAGAAGGGCGACCAATGCGACTATGATCGCCGTGACGACAAGTGTCTCTACCAGCGTCAGGCCTGTGCCCGGTTGCCGGCGGCGCGGCATGCTTCACTATATCCCACAGGCGGCCGCGGCACAATAGGCAACTGCCTGCAAAGCTCAAGGCCCAGGCCCCGCCGCCACGGGACTCCGACCCGCCGGAGTTGCAGTCATCGGCTGCCCAGTGGGAACGTCATCCTCCCAGGCTGGGGACCCGCGGACTAGGACTGACTATTCCGCTGCTCGCCCTCGGGCGGCGCTGGCGCCGGCTCAGCCGCCTCCGCCTCCGGTTCGGAGGGGACAGCTCCAGCTTGCTCAGGCGAGGGCCGGCGACCAGGTAGAGCAGCAAGTACGACAAGGCCCAGCACAGGGAGCAGCCCAAGCACGAGTCCCCAGAACGCGGTCTGGCCCTTCGACTTTGCGTAGATCTGATGGCCGCGCAGCCAGAACCCCACTCCGATGAGAGCGATCACCCCAACGATGATGCCCGCCACGCGGATGTCAAGGTTCACACTGTCGATGAGCGCGCCGAGGTTCTTGAGGAAGATGGCGATACCCACGATGACGATGGCCCCGATAACGATGTAGAGGATCCCTCGCCCTGCCCGACCCACCGGTTGACTTCCCATGGTAGCATCTACCCTCCCGCCTAGCTAACTTCAGGAAGCTTCCCCCTCAGCGCTCAGTCTCCTCTCTCGTGTCACTGATTCGCGAGCCGAGACCGACGTCAGTTGCCGGACGCACAGCAGCGCCAGCCTGTGCGATGACGATTGCGGCCACAATCAACGCTCCGCCCAGCGCTCCCCGTAAGCCGAGAACCTGGCCCTGTATGAGCCACGCGAACAGCGCAGCGAACAGGGGCTCGGCGGCGAAGATCACGGCGACATGTGTGGCGCTCGTTCGCCGCTGCGCCCACATCTGCACCGCGAAGGCGAGGGCTGTGGCGAGAACTCCGGTCACCGCCAGGGCCGCAACCGTCCACGCAGTCAGGACGAGACGCGGCTTCTCGAGAAAGGCCCCGAGCGCGGAGCAGATTAGCGCGGTCGTCACGATCTGAGCGAGAGCAAGCGGAACTGGATCATGGTGGCGCGCCACCCGCTCGGTCGTCACGATGTGGAGTGCGAATGCGAGGGCGCACCCGAGCGTGAGCACGTCACCTCTGTTCAGCCCCCCTGCATCTGGCGATGTCAGAGCATAGAGTCCTCCCCCGGCGAGCAGCACTGCCCCAACCGACGTTGAGCGCGGTCGCCTACGTGAGACAGCGACCGACAGCAAGGGAGTGAGCACGACGCTCAGGCCGGTTATAAAGGCGGACTTCGAGGCCGTCGTGAAGAGAAGCCCCACCGTCTGCAGACCGTAGCCGGCCGTCAGCCACACGCCAATCAGGACGCCCGCGGCGACAGTGCGCCGGGTCAGACGGAAGGCGCGCCTCGGGAACACGAGCGCCAGCGCCGCAGCGGCGATGAGAAAGCGGGCCGTGAGGAAGGCGAACGGCGTCGCGGAGTCGAGCGCCCGCTGAACTGCAGTGAAGGTCAACCCCCAAACGGCGGCCACCGCCAGTAAGGACAAGTCGGCGCCGAGGGAGGTGCGCTCAGGTCGCATGCCTACGCATCTTCACCGCGCTCAGACGCGCCTCCTTCGGAAGACGTTCGCGGAGAAAGGTAGAGGCGGGCTGGGTGGCGAACGAGCCGCGAGCGGCTCCAGTGAGACGTCTCCGGCCGGCGTCTCTCCACATGCCGCCGGGGGTTCTCATGGCACGTCTCCGTGTAGCTGCATGTTGGGCTGCCGCATTCCTCTCATGTCTGGCGGCTTGCGCCCCGGCCGCCGAGGGCGGCCGCCAGCCGCCCTCCCTGTCGGTCGAGGTCGATCCACGTATCGAGCTCATCAGCACAGTCTTCCACCTCGCCGGCAACCCCGAGTACAACATGGGCCGTCTGGCGGGTTACGAGCGCCGCGTCGAGCGGCACTTCGAGTCGGTCCGAGACCACCCGGCCGTCACCATGGCGCGGCGCCTGCGCGCCGAGCACGGAATATCGTACGACGCGCCGATGAGCCTGGCCGTGCATCTCTCCGACGACCGCACGCTTCAGTTGCGGGTGCCGCTGGACCCATGGCCTGCCGGGCTCGACTCGCGCTGGCAGCCGGAGGATGTGACGGAGTTCCTCGACAAGCTCCGCAGCTTCGCCGACGAAAGCGACTTCTGGGAGTTCTTCGATGCCCACAAGGGGCTGCATCGACGTGCGGTCGTAGAGATGGAGGCCGTGCTAGCTGATGCTGTAGATCTCGACTGGTTTGAGAGTTTCTTTGGCGAAAGTCGGCGAGGCGAGTTCCGCTTGGTCCTGAGCATGCTGAATGGTCCGTGCAACTATGGGCCCAGATTCAGCGGCGACTCCGGCTGCGAGATCTACTGCATCTGCGGCGTATCGGGTGGCGACGAGCATGGCGCTCCGGCGTTCGACAGACGCGTTATCTCCACGATAGTCCACGAGTTCAGTCATTCCTACGCCAACCCGGTTGCCGACCGACACGCCGCTGAACTAGAGGAGCCGGCCAAGAAGGTCTTCGCTCGAGTCGAGGCCGAGATGCGACGGAACGCCTACGGCAGTTGGGAAACGATGACGCGCGAATCCCTCGTGCGAGCGAGCGTCGTGCGCTATCTCGCCGCGCACGAGGGCGAAGCCCCAGCGAAGCGACAGATCGACGAAGACGTCGCCAAGGGGTTCCTGTGGATTGAGTCCCTGTCGGAGCTCCTCGAAGAGTACGAGAGCAAGCGCGACACGTATCCGACTCTTGACTCCTTCGCGCCGCGTCTCATTGCGTTCTTCAAGGACTACGTGGAGCCGAGGAAGCCAGAGCCGCCACCCACCATCCCGCCGGCGGTGGTCCGCAAGGTTCTCGTGTCGGGCATCCTGATGATCGTCGTCGGGATGGCCAGCGTGGTCGCGGTCCGCCTCAGGTGGGCTGTCCCGATGCGATGGTTCTTCGCCGGCGCGGCCGTCTGGGTCGTGGGCGTGGCGCTAAAATCAGCCTGGGCACTGGGTCCCCATGAGTCAGTCCTGGCGTTTCTGCAGCACTCCGTGCCGCGCCCCGGATATCTGATTGCGGGATCGATCTATGAGGGTGTGTTGACTGGGGTCTTCGAGATCGGAATCACGCTGGCCGCAGCACTCATCTGGCGGGGCTTATCGCGGACTGCGGCCCGGGCAATCGCTGTGGGCGTCGGCGCGGGCGCAATCGAGGCCATGCTGTTAGGCGCGGGGGCGACCGCAGCGGCGCTCGCGCTGATGCTGAACATCCCGGAGATGGAGGACATCAGGGAAGGGCTGGCCACTATCGGCCCAACTTCGGCGCTATGGCTCATCGGGCCGGTCGAGCGGGTGATCGCGATCATCTGCCACACGGGCTCCCGCGTGCTCGTGCTGCTGGCCATCGCCAGAAGTCGATGGTTGCTGTTCTGGTATGGCTTCCTGATCTTGACCGGCATCGATACGATTGCCGGCTACGTGCACCTCGGCGGATTCGTGGGGAGCGTAAATCTCTGGTGGGTGGAGCTGGCGCTGCTGCCCTTCGCCCTGCTCAGCCTGGGCGCCCTCCGTTGGTGTGTGAGGACCTGGCCGCAGCCAGAGGAGGCCGCGACGTCGGAGCAGGCGGCCTAGCTGGCGAGCTCCTGCAGGGATGGCATCGTCGGAGCGGAACTAGCAAGCCAGCGACATTGCCCATGCAACGGGAATCCGCGGCTCATCGAGTTTCACTGCTGCTCCTATATCTCGGCCTCGGACTGATCAGCGCCCTCGTCTGGGTACGTATCGCCAACCTGCCGGAACTGCCCTCGTGGCATGTGGATATGATCACTGGTTCGGCCCCGGCCCCGAACCAGTACCGGCCGCTGACGCCGTGGCTGGCGGAGGGGCTGCGACAGGTCCTTCCCGGCCGCCACCTCTTTCTCGCGTACATGCTCTTGCGCGCTCTCCTGACGGGACTCGCCCTGTTCTTCTTTGACCGGTACATGCGCGTCTGGTTCAGACCGGGAGCAGCCGCGGCCGGCGCACTCATGCTGGCAGCGATCATCCCCTTCACGTACCTCCATGTCGTCCAGGAGAGCGACCCGCTCAACCTGCTGGTGTTCGTGCTGGCCTTCTGGGCCATGGCGGTGGACCGCGATTCAGTGCTCCTGCCACTCGTAGCCGTCGGCACCCTCAATCGGGAGACGACCGCACTGATACCGGCGGTCTACCTGCTTGCGCGGTGGGGACAGCGCCCGGCAAGGGAAGCGGCCGGCCGCGCGGTGGCTCTCGGCCTCGCCTGGGCGGCGGTGTACTTCGGTTTGCTTGCCGCGTACGGTAGGCGGCCCTACTACTGTGACGTCATCATGTGGGACCTCAACGTTGCCTCTTGGGGACCTACGATCTCGGTATTCCTCGTCTTCGGCGTGCTGTGGGTGCTGGTTGTGATCGGGGCTCGCGAGGGCCCGCTTCTCCTGAGGCGCGCGCTGTGGCTGCTGCCGGTGTATGTGGCATTGCATTACGTTGTCGCTATGGTGAACGAGGTCAGGCTGTTCCTGCCATATGCGCCTGTCGTGATCCCACTGAGTTGGTGGTGGCTCTTCCCCGAGTCCAGGGAACAGCCTCCGCAAGGCCGCAGCGACAGCCGGCGAGCCAGGTGATGCTGCTCGGCCCCGCTGCAGATAGGGGGGATGTCCTGACTGTTCGCGGCGCAGCACCCGTTCGCCAGCGGCGCGCTCCGGCAGGAACACACGCCCGTGCCGCAAGACATCCATTGAGAGCGGCCCCTTCTGTCGCCTCGTGCCCGAATTGGCCCCGCAGTCTCGGAAAGGCAATTCACCGCATGGCAGAAGTACATGCAGGGATGGCGTTTCAGTCAGCAGTCGAATAGTCCTGACTCTCCTCCGCCTTGGCGGTTGAGGAGTAATGCCGTAACTCGTGGCCGGCAGCCGGCATTATAGGCAGATGTCAATCAGGCGGATCTCCCGCAGGCGAGTGGCGATAGACCGCAGAGACAAGCCCGGTGAGGTCGGATAGACTCCGCGCTCCCTTGCCGCGCTGGAAGGGGCGAGTGTGATTGCTGAGACGCGCAGCAGCGCCCGTCCTTGTCGAACTGCGGAAAAAAGAAAGTGGTACCTGCAGCAACTGGTCGGAGGGAGGAGTGACAGAAGTCAGAGCACTCGGGCCGACACCTCACGAGTAACGAGATCAACTTAGAGGAGGTCGACGGTGAACAAGTCTGTGCCAACATTGTTGGGGATCGTGATTATCCTGCTGGTCGTAGTCCTCGTAATAGTGATATTCAACTATAGGCTGACGCAGCGACAGGCCCACCTGTCGCCTGCGCTCAGCGGCACTCGCGCAGGAGAGAGGACCCGTGAAATCAGTGGCCCGCGGTCGGAGAAGGAAGGGGTCGGCCCGGCCCGATCAGAGCAGCAAGAAGAAGTCGAGGAGAGAAGCGACTAACGCGCGGCCCCTCCGTTGCACAAGTCAGCCTCATAGTTGGTGGAGAGGCGCGGCGCGCGCCGGCCCTCTCACTTCTGTGGGCCAGAAGCTTCGCCCGCCTCGGGGCAGCTAGCAGCTGCAGGAGCGTCGGTGCGGGGCACAAGAGAAGAACAGCCCTGGAGCGAGGTCGAAATCGCTTCCAGAGCTGCCTCGGCGGTGGTTTACGCTGATTGAGTTGTTGGTGGTGACCGCCGGTCTCTTATACCACACTTGCACCTCGCTGTGACATACGTATGTACCAGTAGCGCCCCAAGACCCCCGGTATGTGTCCGGAATCTGCCACACTCGGATTGTTCGCTCCCGCGGTCGGCCGACAGGTCCTCAGGGGGTTCACAATGGAACTTTGCCATTCTGTTCACCATACGTACACATCTGCGACGAATCATATAGGTGGAAAAGACTGACAGCTCCATCAGAGTGGACCGCCTCGGCCGCCCGGCGCCCCCGCCGGGCGGCTCCGCCTTTGCGGGTGGTCTGGGCCGCCGGATCGCCCGGATGGACCGACCTCGTGTCCGGCGAGGCCCTCCCGCCGAGGCGCAAGGACGGTGCCGGGCGCCGCCGAAGAGAAGATTGAGGCAGGCGAGCCTATCCGGAACGGCGGCCTGCCGACGCTTCGGGTGGAGTTGTTATGGAGCAAGCGACTCGCAGGGCTCGGTTTGGCGTCGATTCGGTAAGACGCGCGAAGCTCTACGACTTCCAGTTGTCCCCGGCAACACCCTTGTATGCTGACAGCAATCTCTTTCCCGAGGAGACACCATTGGAGATCGAGGTGCACGCGGGCATCGAGGTGGGAGTCCTGCTCGCCGGCTCAGAGGAGCACCAGCTCGACGATTGGGTGTGCCGCGTGGTACCCGGAGACGTCTGGCTCACCGCCACCTCGGAGCCGCATGGATGGCGGGTCGCAGCACCGAACACCGAGGACGTGATCCTCATCTTCCTGCCCGAGTTCCTAGGGGAAGAACAGCTCGGCAACTATTCCTGGCTCGATCTTTTTGCGCTTCCGGCCAACCAGAGGCCGCGAGTGACGACGCCCGAGATGCGAGAGCGCGTGATGGCATTGGGGCATGAGCTCCGGCGCGAGGTAGAGGAGCGGCGACCCGGCTGGGAGAGTGCGGTGCGGCTCGGTCTGCTCAGCCTGCTGCTGACGCTGAGCCGCGAGTGGGAGCCTCCGGCCCAGTCGAGCGTGCGATCTCGCGTCCGGGCGAGCAGCCTTGCTCGGATCATGCCGGCGCTCAACCTAGTTCAGTCGCGCCCGGCGAGGCGAGTAGCGGTGGCCGAGGCGGCGAGGGCCTGTGGGCTCAGTCGAGCGCAGTTCTGCCTGATCTTCCAGCATGCAGTGGGGATGAGCTTCGGCCGCTTCTGTCGCCGCTCTCGACTAGGCTATGCGGCGGAGCTTCTGCTTTCCACCGACCTGACGATGGGTGCGATCGCCCAACGTGCGGGCTTCTCGGACAGCAGCCACATGCACCGCTCGTTCAGCCGCCACTACGGCTGCACGCCGGGGCAGTACAGAGCGCAGAACCGACCCGAGTAGCCGCCAGGGATAGTCGCAGAAGACGCCATAAGCAGGCGGAGCGCCCGGCCGGGCGCTCCGCTCAACATTCCACCAAGAACGTCTATCTTGCTAGCGCAAGATCTGAACCAGTACTAGTAGAGGAGCCAGTCGTTGTCGGCCAGGTAGCCCTCGCTCCAGTCGTCGGCCCTGGTCGGTCCCCAGCTAGAAATACCTGTCAGATCCCCCTCGGCGACCTTGTTGATCAGGCCTTCCGAGTTGATCCAGGATGCATGCCCGTCGAGGAAGCCGAGGTTGACGCCGCCCAGGTGCCGCGAATACGGCTTGCGTAGATTCGGGTCCTTCAGGAAGGAGCCGTTGTTCGGCGCCATCAGATACAGCCCGCAGTCGGCCGCCCACGTGCAGATGTCCCAGTCCTGCCAGCCACAGCACGGGTTGCTGCACTCCAGTGTGCAGAGGTCTGGATAGGCGGCAAGGCCCACGTTATTGTCCTCAGCGGAGGCGCCAGCATCACCGCAGATGACGTGGTTGACCGGGTCCGGGACCTGCACCAGCTTCAGGCCACCCATCCACTGGGTGCCAATGGTCTGGACGAAGGCCTTGTTGACAGCATCCCCGCCATACTCGGCCACGGCGAGCCGGCGCTGCAGGTACGAGTCTGTGACCTCGCCGCCCCATCCTGGCGGCCAGGACCAGAAGCAGGGGCCAGCGATCCATGTATCGGCATCGGAGGCGCCGGGTCCCCATTCGGCGTCATAGGCCTGCAGGTAGGTGAACCAGTCAGGCCCGGGCACGATCCAGCTGGCGCCCCCTTCCATCCTGCCACTGGGGCAGCGCCAGACGTCACGGTTCTTCACGTACTCGTCGAAGATCACCGGATGTCGGAGGTAGGGGTTGCTCTGGAACACACACCAGTCGTCGTAGTCGTCCGGGGCCTTGGTCTCGTAGTAGTCGTGAATCTCCTGCCTGGTTTCGGTGGGCGGCAGAACGTCGTTGTTGTCCGCCAGGTACATCTGGATTGCCAGCGCAATGTTCTTGACATTGGACAGGCAGACAGCCTTGCGCGCGGACTCCCGCGCGCGGGCGAACACGGGAAAGACCATAGCGGCCAGGATCCCGATGATCGCGATGACGACCAACAGCTCAATCAGTGTAAATCCTCGTACTCTCCGCGTACTCATGAAGCTATTCCCCTTCCACACAGAGATTGGGGGCACAGCGTTTCCGAGATCTCGCGCCCCTCACGGCACGAGGACGAGCCAGGATAGTCTCACCTCCTTTCAACATGCTTACTCATGGTACTCGCCGCAACGGCGATCCGGCGACCGAGCTGACGGAAACATGTCGGCCGGAGCCAGCCCCTGACTGCT
Source organism: uncultured bacterium (assembly GCA_964559435.1). GTDB lineage: Bacteria > Armatimonadota > Hebobacteria > Hebobacterales > Hebobacteraceae > Hebobacterum. The sequence goes on from CAZLHI010000004.1 coordinate 41,434, forward strand.
CAACAGCCATCGCCATTTGCCACAGGCCTGCCGCTGCGGGCCCTTCATCAAGCATTCCGCCAGAAGGCCGGGAAACCCTGCGGCGAGAAGCGCCCTTCCTTTTCGTAGTCTCCACTAGTGTAATTCTACGGGAATGGCCTTTCCTAGTCATTGGACGGCCTGCTGAAAGTGTTGTAAAATCGTCTGCATGGAACAATACCCACCAGTTTCCGGTTTCGCCGTCGCTTCGGACGCTCCTGCCTTGCGTCTCGAGTACGGCCTGTCGCCAGATTCGCCGCTGTACGCTGACAGCAACGTCTTCGAGGGCGAGGTGCCGCTGGTCGTCCATGTGCACGAAGGCATAGAGTTCGGCATCCTGCTGTCCGGGGAGCAGGAGCGGCGCTTCGGAGAACTCGTCTGGGAGATTCGCCCAGGGGACGTGTGGCTGTGCGCGACCTGGGAGCCTCACGGCTACCGGATCATCGCGCCGGAAAGCACCGACGTCGTAGTGATGTTCCTGCCCGAGTTTCTTGGCGAGGAGAGGCTGGGAGAGCTTTCCTGGCTGAGCCTGTTCGCGGCTTCGCCCGCTCGCCGGCCGCGCGTCACTGAGGACGGCATGCGGGAGCAAATGCTGGCCGTCGGCCGGGAGATGCAGTGCGAAATCAGCGAGAAGCAGCCCGGCTGGCACAGCGCCGTTCGGCTTGATCTCCTGAGGGCCTTGCTGACGCTCAGCCGAGCCTGGGAGCCCCCGGCTCGGTCCGAAGCGCGGTCTCGAGTGCAGGCAAGCAACCTTCCCAGAATCATGCCTGCCCTCGTCTTGCTCCACTCGGAACGAGGTCGCCGCGTGGGGCTGGAGGAGGCGGCCAGAAAGTGTGGTCTCGGCAGGGCGCAGTTCTCCCTGGTGTTCCGGGATACCATGGGCGTGAGCTTCGGCAAGTTCTGCCTGCGATCACGCCTCGGGTTGGTGGCGGAGCTGCTTCTCTCTACGGACTTGCCCACTCAGTCAATCGCACAGAGAGCCGGCTTCGTGGATGGAAGCCACATGCACAGGGCCTTCGTAGCTCACTATGGATGCACGCCGGGCCAATACAGGGCCCAGAACCGGTCCGGCTGAGCGCGCGCTCCCTGTCACGTCTCCGGCGTGCTCTCCCTCAAGAGAAGATCGCGGTAGGTGGTCAGGCGCACTCCGCTGTCGGTGACTGCTGCTGCCACCTGAGCACTGGTCAGTGCCCCGAGCTCCTGCTCCCATCGGTAGTTCCAGCCAAGCTCCCGGTCGACGCTGTCGTCCGCTCCCGGGTGGCAGCCGACTTCAGTGAGACCTGTCCCGAGGCCGTGGATTGTGCGCCCAAGAGAGTCGGCCTTCCACCGACCGGCCTCGGCGAAGCCGCGGAAGTCGTCTGCCGTCAGGAAGCCGTTCCCGCGGAGGGAACGCGCGCCTAGGCAACAGAGGGCCCGTAAGGCGACGAGTTCAGTCCTCCGCCTTGTGCTGTGCAGCAGGCCGCCTCCGGTGCTACAGGAACGCACCTGCCTGGGACAGCGCACCGCTCCTATCCTGTATTCGGAGGCGAGCCCGACCACGACCGGCAGCACCTTTGGCAGCATGTGCAGGTGCTGATGGCTATCCATGTGGGAGAAGGGCAGGCCGGTTGAGAGGGCCCGCTCGATCTGCGCGCGCAGCTCGGCCTCGATCTCACCCGTGCGAGTTCTAGGGTAACGCCTCAGGAAGTGCTGCCAGCTCGCGGCGAACCATCCCGCCTGGTCGACGAGACTCGGTATGCGCCTGGACGCCGTCAGCGCTCGTCGTTCCGTCAACGCCAGGTGGATCCCGAGGTCGAGCGCGGGGCGCTCGCGGGCCAGGGCAACCGCGTGCTCGAAGCTGTCCCCCGTGGGCATCAGGCTCGCGCTCGTCACGATGCCGCGGTCGAAAGCTTCGGCCACGCCCACATCGATCTCCTTCCTCAGGCCGAAATCGTCTGCGTTCACGATCAGGTGCACTGGTCCCGCGCGGCGTCGCCAGTAGCGCCACATCTCTCGGAAGATATGCATCACGACGCGCGTGCTGGCGGCCGTGGAGAGGCCGGCCACCCGCGGATGGTAGTGGATGCCGACCTCCCGGACGCGAGCGCCAAGCCGCGCCGCCTCGAGCAGCAGCTCTGCGTCGATGAACGAACCCTCGCTCCTCAGCCGCATCTGTTGGAGCAGCTCGCGGCGCATCAGCTTGAAGGCGAAGTTCACGTCCCGGACCCGCAGCGCGAAGGAGACACGAATCAGCCGGTTGTAGGTCCACGACATGATCTCCCTGCGAGGCCCTTCGGCCCGGCCGACGCGGTAGCCGATCAGCAGGTCGACGTCGCCGGTGAACTCGGCGATCGCGGCCCGGGCCTCCTCCACGCTCACAGGGAAATCGGAGTCCATGTAGAGAACTAAGTCCTTCGTCGCGCCGGCGAGGCCGCCGCGGATGGCGGCGCCGAGGCCGCGGTTGCGTGAGTGATGAACCGCGACGATATTCGAATGCTGTGCCGCCAGTTCGTCTATGAACGCGCCACTGCCATCAGTGCTGCCGTCGTCGACCAGCACCACTTCGAAGTCCGAGACAAGGCCCTCGGCAATCTGACTCGTCTCGGGTAGAAGCCGCGGCAGATTGTCGATCTCGTTGTATACTGGATAGACGAACGAGAGATTCATGCCGCCTGCCATGAGCTCAAGACTGCTCCAGCCCGCCGCCCGCCGCGACCGAGATTGGCGTCGTCTTTGCTACCCACTGCTTCTGCTCGCGCTGTGTGCTGTGCTGTTCTTCTGGCGACTTGGCGTCACTCCGCTCGATGACTTCGACGAGGCCTACTACGCTGAGGCCGCCCGGGAGATGCTCGAGCGCGGCAACCTCGGCACGCCCTACTACAACGGGAAACCGTTCCTGCTGAAGCCCATTCTGATCTACTGGCTGATCGCCGGCGCCTTTCGCCTTTTCGGCATCACCGAGTTCGCCGCTCGGTCGGTGTCAGCCTTTTTCGCCATTGTTATCGTCCTGACCACCTACTGGTTCGCCGCCCGCACACTGAGCATGACCGCCGGCCTGCTGGCAGGGCTCATGCTCGCCCTCTGCTACTTCTGGATTGACACCGGCCGAGAGGCGATGATAGACATGCCCCTGACCGCCGCGCTCGCCCCGGCCGTCTTCTTCTTCTTCCTCGCCACGCGTGCCCCCCCAGATCGCAAGCCCGTTCTCTACCTGGCGGCCTACCCGCTCCTGGGAGTTTCTCTGCTGGCCAAAGGTCCCGTCGCCACGGGTGTGGTGCTTGTGGGACTCATGGCGTACTTGGCTGGCGCGAGGCGATTGCGAGCGACCCTTGCAGAGGCCCGACTCATCCCAGGGATCGCTCTCATGCTCGCGGTCGCAGCGCCCTGGTACCTCTACGAGTCCCTCCAACAGCCGGAGTTCATTCGAACATTCCTGATCGGGGAGCACTTCGGCCACTTGCACGGGGAGCTGGCGCGCGATGAACCCTGGTGGGGACACCTGAAGAACCTCCTGATCGGCTTCTACCCCTGGGCGGCGTTCGTGCCCGCCGCCTTCGCACACGCGTTCCGGCAAGAAAGAGAGAGCGTTCTCCGATTTGCCGCCTGGTGGGCGCTCGTCGTCATCGTTGCCTTCTCCTTCGCAGGAGCCAAGCTGCCGCATTATCTCGTCCCCGCTTTTCCGGCCCTGGCAATTCTCACCTCGGGTTGGTTTGAGGCATGGGTGCTGGGGCGGGCCCCCAGCAGGGCCTTGACAGGACTCGGCGTGACTCTGCTCGCGCTCATAGGCGCCACTCTCCTCGCTGCGACCGTGATTGCAATCCTCATGCCGTTGCCTCTGCGCGCCCGGCTGGCGGCCAGCTGGGGTTCTTGGACGCCCGGCGCTGCGCCGGTCGTCATGTTGGCGGCCCTTGCCATCGGGTCAACCGGGGCCGCCGCGGCCGCAGTAGCCGGCCGCCGACGCGCGGTCTTCCCCCTCCTCGCCGCAGCCGTCGCGCTAGCCGCGGTGGCACACATCGGCTGGTTCAAGCCGCGGCTGGCGCAGATTCAGGCGCAGCCGCGCAAGGAGCTGGCCCAGTTCGCAGCCACAGCCCTCCCCGAGGAGGAGCCGCTCGGCGTCTACTACGCGAAGCGCAACGCCACCATCTTCTATGCGCGCCGGCCCATCGTGGATCTTGGCCAATGGGAAGTGGCAGAGCTGACCTGCTTCCTCTCCTCGCCAGCTCCAGCCACGGCTCTGACGCACGCCAAGTTCATCTCCGCCCTGATCCAGGAGGTTCCCGAACTGCACGTGTGGAGGCGGCGCGGTGACTTCGTCCTGGTCTCCAACCATCCGATTCCCTCCGTTGGGAGCCGTGCGCCCGAGGCCGACTCCCGACGGCAGCCATGACTCGCCTCGAAAGTCGGTGCCCCAGAGGCATGACTGCACGTGGCCCCGCCCCTCCAGCTCACGTACGGCGAGTGCCCCGGGGGAGGCGGCGCCTCCCCCCAACGCGGGCGGAGCGCCCAAACGGACGCTCCGCCTTAGCACTCCATAGAAAGCCTATCTTGCTAGCGCAAGATCTTAGCCAGTCTTAGCCGCCAGGCCTACAAGCGCCTTGGCGGGCGCTCCGCCCTTCGAGTCCGCAGAAGGAAAGCGTATCCTGCCAGTGCAGGATCGGAGCCAGTACTAGTAGATCAGCCAGTTGTTCTCCGCGAGGTAGCCCTCGCTCCAGTCATCGTCCGTCGTCGGTCCCCACGGACCCACGCCCGAGAGATCTTCCTCTTTTATCTTGTTGAGAACAGTCTGGGAGTTGAACCACTGCGCGTGACCGTCGAGGAAGCCGATGTTTATGCCGCCCAAGTGACGCGCGTACGGCTTCCGTAACTCGGGGTTGGCGAGGAACGAGCCGTTGTTCGGGGCGCCGTTGTAGAGCCCGCAGTCCACGGCCCAGGTGCAGAGATCCCAGTCATACCAGCCGCAGCACGGGTTGCTGCACTCCAGGTTGCAGAGGTCCGGGTAGGCCAGGGTTCCCGCACCGAAGTCGTCAACGATGACGCCCGCGTCGCCGCAGACGACAGCGTTGACCGGGTCCGGCACCGAGACCAGCTTCAGGCCTGATGCATAGACCGTCCCGATGCTCTGCACGAACGCCTTGTGGGCACCTACGGCGGTCCGCCCCTGCAGGATGGAGTCGGTGACCTCACCGCCCCAGCCGCTCGGCCAGATTACACCGCACGGCTTCAGGTCGTAGTCGCCCGTTCCCCAGTCTCCCTCGTTGGCCACCATAAAGCCAAACCAGTCCGGGATCGGGATGACCCCACCCGCGCCGCCTTCGACCTTGGCGCTCGGGCACCGCCACACGTCGCGGTTCTTGACGTACTCGTCGAGAATCACCGGTATCCGCAGATACGGGTTCGACTGCCGGGCACGGTGGCAATCTCCGTCTTCGTCCACGTCCCAGCCATCCTCCCTGCCACCTGGTGCCAGGTTGAAGTAGTCCAGCACTTCCCGCCGGTGCTCTTCGGGCGGAAGTGTGTCGTTGTTGTCCGCCAGATACATCTGAAACGCCAGGGCGATGTTCTTGACATTGGAGAGACACACGGCCTTTCGGGCAGACTCGCGTGCCCTTGCGAAGACCGGGAAGACCATCGCGGCAAGAATCCCGATGATCGCGATCACCACCAACAGCTCAATGAGCGTGAATCCCTTGCGTCCTCGTAGCATGCTAGGTCCTTCACCTCCTCCAGATTGTCACGACCCGAGTAACCCGTTCGGCTGAGTTACCGTTCCGCCAATGTTATGTCCGCCACCTCCTTTCCGTTTCTCAGCCGGCGCGTTCTTGCGGCACTCCGACAGACTTTGCCGCTATGTGACCCGCGCGTTGTGCGCGTTACCCGGCATATTCAGTGTACCCAGCCAGGGACTAGAGGCACACCTGTATCACAGACAAGGCGCTCGCCAAGGCTGCGAGCGCCCCATGGATCACGTTCTCTTCGTTGCCCAGCCGCACGCGCCGCTCCGCCGGGCTCCAGCAGACGCCGCATCGGAGCGAAATCGGAGGGGCCAACACACCGGGCCCGTCGGACGGGCCCTCTGCCGGCCCAACGCGGGAGACACCAGGACGAACGTATGAATACATGCTTTCTCGCCGGACAGAACTAGACCCTCACACAGCGTCCGGAGAACCGTTCGAATGGTAACATTTCGCCGCTCATCCGTCAAGAAGCTTTTTTGCCGCGACAACGCCCCAGAGCGCTCGGCGCCGGTCACCGGTGTCAGGGACGAGCGGACCGTCCCCCATCACGTCAAGCGGTTCCACGGCGACAGCGTGTTGGTGGGAGGCTGCTCTCCCAGCGAAAGGCGGCCGGAGTCGCCCCCCAGAAGGGATGTGCCGGCAAGGCCGTTGCGGGGTGCCCAACCAAGCGGTTTGCCAGTCAAAGCGGGGTGCGGCGACAATCAAGTCACGGCATCAGTCGGGAGCCCCGGCTTCCAGGGCAACGATGCGGCGCGCCACCTCGACGAGCTTGGTGTTCGACCGGCTGCTGGTGCGCTGAAGCCAGCGATAGGCTTCCTGCTCTCCGACGTTCATGTCCCGCATGATGATGCCTTTGGCGCGCTCGACCAGCTTGCGGGCGTCCAGAGAGTCCTTCAGGTCGCCGACCTCGCCGCGGAGGGACTGCAGATCCCTGAAGCGGGCCTGTGCCGTGGCGATGGCGGCTGCCAACCGTTCCCGGGTGATGGGCTTCACGAGGTAGCTGAAAACACCAGCCTCTGCCGCGTCCTCGATAAGTGACTGATCTGTGTGGCCGGTGATGATAACGATGGGCACGGAATGCTCACCCAGGATGGACCTGGCCGCTTCGAGACCGTTCAGTTCCGGCATACGGATGTCGAGCAGGACGAGGTCAGGGCCGGTCTGCGCCGCCATGTCCACCGCCTCTCGGCCATCTCGGGCCTGTGCCACAACCTGGTGGCCGAGGGATTCGGACATGCGGACGATTGCCGTCAGGACGGCTTCCTCGTCGTCAGCCACGAGAAGTCTCAGAGTTCCCACGTCGCCCCCTGCGCCACCCGCCCTATTGCCCCCGCTCACTTATTCCACAAGAAGGACCCTTCTATGTGGCCAGGCATGCTAGCGCACAATTGAGCCTGCGGGGGTGGGCCAGCAGGCCGCGGGAGCACGGGGCCCCGGGAGCACGACACAGGACATGTGCCAGGGACTGAGCGTTGGAGGCGCCAAACCATCTCACTCGCTTGCTTGAACTGTGGAATGTCCCCAGTGGGGAGGAGGCAGACCAGGCGCCCGACTGCGTCCTCGTACCGGTCGGTCCTGAGTTCCACCCACCCCTTCGGCGTGTCAGGGTCCTTCGTCTGCCCGCTCGACGGAGGCTTCTTGGCAAATGGGAACAGCAGCGAAGCCGCCAGACCGTGCAGAACTGACAAGCACAACAAACAGCCTGGACTCACTCAACAATATCGAGAGGGCACATCAGCGTCTATGGACTCTGGCATTCATCCTCTTCGTGCTCGTGAGCCTGAGCCTGCTGATGCTCGACGCGAGCTCTGGCGCTGCCGAACGTATTTTCGCCGGCGTGAAGACCACGGCCCGAGTTCTTCTCGACCAGTACGGCACGGCCGTGGCGCTGTCTGTCATCATCCTCCTCATCTGCGCCTATTTCTATGAGAAGTTGGGCATCGTCCGGGAGCAGAGCCGACAGCTCGTCGGGGCGCTGGAGGCCAACGCGCGGCTCCTCGGCCTGCGCAACCATCAGCTTGACACATGGGACCAGCTCAGTCACCAACTGATCACCAACTTCAATCTGCCGCGCCTTCTCGAGCTCATTGCCAGGACGGCAGCAGAGGTCACAGAGTCGGACTGCAGCGCCGTCATGGTGGCCGAGAACGACAGCCCTCATCTGAGATTGGCGGCCATCTACGAGCGCGGGATGCAGACGGAACTGGCGCGGCGTGTCGCCTGCAAGCTCATAGAGACAGGCAAGCCGGTGGACCTCCGGCCCGGATCGGCCCCGGAAGATCTGGATAGGCCGGACTTGGAGTGGCAGCATCTCGTTGGTATCGCAGCAACACCTCTCCTCGCGCCCGACGCCATCAAGGGAGCGCTCCTTGTGGGCCGGCTGAAGCCGGAGGAGCCTTTCCCGAGCAATGTCGCCGGCGTTCTGCAATCGTTCGGAAGCCAGGCTTCCATCGCCCTGGAGAAGGCGCAGCTCTACGCGGAGAGCCAAAAGCAGCTTCAGAGACTCGCCAAGCTGCTCGGGGAGTTGCGCTCCGCGCATGAGCGGCTCCACGCGCCAGCTGCAGCCGCCGAGCGCGCCGATGCAGCGGGGCAACAGGCGGATCTCCATAGAGAGCGGTCACAGGAGAGCACCACCGAGCCGGTTTAGATCGCCAATGCTGAGCCTCCGGAGGTGGGTCGCAGCCAGAACAAACGTCATCTCAGCCGGCGCCGACGAGAGGCGTCCGGCCAACGAAGTGTGTCAGGAAGGGCCTCTTCGAGGAGGCCCTTTTCTTCTTGCGGCCCGGCGGCCAGGCGCTCGCCGCCCTCACGAGCGCCCCCACCGGGCCGCTTTGGCCCGCTCGCGCCTGCTGGAGGGGCCTCTTCCGAACGATATGAGGCCTACGTCGAGAGTATGCGCCGCAGGAACTGCGCACTACGCTGAAGCAGAGGAGCAGGATCCCCGCCCCCTTCTCGTTCGACAGAGTACACGCCCGAGTACCCCGACTCGCGAAGGGTTGCGACGATCTGCGTCATCGGAAGCCGTCCTTCCCCGAGCGCGCAAGCGCCACCCTCGTCCAGGTCCTTCAGGTGGGTGTGAACAGTGACTTCCCTGAGCGCTTGCACAGCCGCGAGCGGATCAGACCCGTCGCGCTGATAGCCCGCGGTATCGGGACAGGCGCCGATGAAACCACGGTGCCTCTCTGCGAGCCCCAGGATGTCTTCAGGGTCGGCGATGGAGTACTCGCGGCCGTGGTTTTCCAGGCCGTATCGCATGCCATATCGCTGACAGGCTTCCGCGATCTGCCCGGCGAGCGCGTCCGCTTCAGTGTTGCTCAGGTAGCCCGTGCACATGGGCGCGCCGAGCGTGTTTGCGCAGCCGAAAAGCCCTTCGATATCACTGTCGCTCCCGATCCCACCAACGCAGTAGGCGGCGATTTGGAGATCGTGACGAGACAGGCTGTCTCGGACCAACGACAGCTGCTCGTCGTCCCACTTCTCGAATCCAGTCGTCCCTCGCCAGAGCTCCACGTAGTCGAAGCCAAGCGATTTCACGGTCGCCAGCAGCTCGTCGAGGTCTCGGGGAGTCCAGCTCTGCTCGAACCTGCCCTGGGCAACGGCCCAGGGCGTGGTCGCATCGTAGCCGCTGAGTCTGTACACCCACGACGCTGTGATCACACCTATCTTCATGCTTGTTCCCCTTGAGAGTCGCTCAATGGCGGCTTGGCGCTCGCGCCTCTCCCCGGCGCATCGCCCGGGGGTCGGCAGCCTGGAATATCGGGAAGAGTATTCGAATGCGATCCACCTCGTCAAGGGCGTTGTCGGCCCACGCGGGCAGAGGAGCACCGAGGTCTGACGACAGCCGCAAGCAAGGCATGGGCCGCCATCCGTCACCTGTGTCCACTTCCACGAGAAAGCGCTCCAGGAGCCGAGTCCGCCATTCAGTGGCATAGAGATCATCGGCAAGATAGTCGGGGCGGATGTGCTGATAGAACAGCGGCGCCAAGGTTCCCCAGAGGAACGACTCGTCTTCAATCGGTCCCACTATCATCCACTGGGCCTTCGTCCACGCGGGGTGCATCTCAGGGCTCATGGCGTGGCCGACAGGGATCATCTGGAAGGCGCCGAGGGCCCGCACCGGTGAGGTCGATACGTCCACCACCCCCGCGTGGCCCGCCCGGACCCGGCCGATCCCGGCATAGAGCGAACCCGCAAAGCGGCCGATCCCCCGCACCGGACGGATGACCCATCCGACCGGCCGCTTCGATCCGTCTGGGTAGCAGAGAGTCAGTGCGCCGCCCTCCGTGTTCTCGATCTCGGCGGCAATCGGGTAGGGCGTAGGGAGAGTTACAAGGATGCTGAGGACGTCACCGCGTTGAGGCACGTAGCCCTCAGTTAAGGGCACCCGCTCCGACTGATCTGTCTCACACCAGACCAGGTTGCCTACGAAGGGCGCGAGGCCGCCGCCGAAGATTCCCCGGCCAGCGGGAATGTCGGTGTAGATGGAGGAGTCAGGGCTCAGGAACGAGTTGTACCTTTCCGGCGGAGCCAGGAAGTCCCGGGGCAGGATCGAGAAGATAATGCCTCTATCCTCTTCCTCGCTCACTCCCAGGCCGATGTGTACGGCATTCACAGCCGTAGCGGCGACGCGGCCGGGTGCCACCCATTTGCTGGCCGTATAGCCCCGGTTGCTGACCCTGGTCGTGTAGCGGAGCACGCTGCCGACATCGTGCCAGGTCTGGCCGCCGTCATAGCTGGCCGCGATGGGTCCGCCGACATCGTTGACGATGCGCAGCCTCACCAGTTCCCGCGCGGGCGCCCGGCCGACACAATGGACCTGAAGCGGGACGAGCCATAGTACCAGCGCGCAGACAGCGGCCGCGGTGGCCATCGCTGTACTCCGAAGCCTGATGAGATACGCTGCTCAAGGAACTGCAAGCTCTCGGATTCTATCAGAATGGGGAGGGATACGCCAGCCGGTAATCACGCGCCGCGCCGGAGCGACGCGGCCCGGCCTGTGGCTGCCTGTCGGAACAAGCTGACGATAGGGGAGAGGAGTTTCAGGGCTCCGTCGACAGGTCCGGTAGCGGAGTGCCCCTCAATTCCTTCCTTCGCTCCTCTCCCCGACTCGCCATGAGGGCACCGCCCTCTGAGGGATTGAGCAGGTATTAGACGCGGTTAAGCCGTGAATAGTTCTCGGAGGGCCACGGCTTCTTCGCGAGTGGCAAGCTGGGACCCGGAGGCGATCAGCGGTCGGGCAGAAGGCTGACTGCCAGCTCAACGTTCCGCAAAGCGGCTGCCCGGAGGTGAGACAGGCGCTCCGCCAGCAGCGTCGAGACCTCGGAACGGGCCTCCCAAGTCTCCTCGATCGCGGCCTCGAGGCGCTCTGGGTCGAACTCCTCCACCGCGGCGGCCGGTTCCAGGTCGAGCTGGTCCAGCAATCCGTCAACCTTCGGATCGTAGGAGATGGCCACCAGCGGCACTGCGGCGAGCGCGCTGAAGACAAGCGAATGGAGGCGCATGCCAACCAGAAGGTCGCAGCCGGCCACCAGTGCCAGCATGTCACGTGTGCTCAGCTTGGCCTGGACGACGTGAGACTGACACGCCATGGCCCCGGCCGCTCGTCTGGCGATCTGCGCGTCCTGCCCGGGATGCAGCGCCACGAGCACAGGTCGCAGCCCAACCCGCCGACAGGCCCTTCCGATGGCCTCGCCAAGCTCCGCGGCCGTCGCCGCGCTGTCGGCCCGCCCCGGCGCTCGCCGCAGCGACACGATTGCGGCCGGATGACCGCGGTCGGACAGGCCAGCCTTCTTGCGGGCGACTGTGATCTCTTCAGAAGTCGGCGGTGGCATGAGAAAGGCCAAGTCCGCGGTCACCTCCGCTCCGCGCGCGACCGCGAGATTGCGCAGCTCATCGAGGGAGAGCCGATCACGGAGGGCGAACACATCCACTCCTCTGAGAACGCGCCGGACGGCCCATCGAATGGCCCCTCGCCGCAGAGGGCCGACGCTCTGGCCGACGAAAGCAACGGGACGCCCGGCGACGTGCGCAAGATACATCACTGCCAGGTAGTACAGCGGCGACCGCCAGCTGGTGACATCCTGAAGCAGGCCGCCGCCTCCGCTGACCACCAGGTCGCTGGCCCTCGCCTCTCGCCGGGCGATCCGCAAATCCCGAGGGACTGCGATGACCCCGTGCTCGGCCGCGGTGGCCGCGGGATTCCCCGACATCACGATCAGCTCAGCGCGAGGGGCGAGCTCCTGAAATCCTGAAATCAGGCCGGCGAGGATCGCTTCATCACCTATGTTGCCGAACCCGTAGTAGCCCGATATCAGGACGCGGGCGCGCCGACTCATGATGAGAGGGACCGACGGTCGGCGACGGCCGACCAAATGAGGAGGAGGATAACTCCGAGCACGACCCCCAGCCATAGGCCATTCAGGGCTCGGAGAATCGACACGTACAAGGGCGTATGAAAGTGACAGAATGTGTTGAGCAACGACACCTGCCCCAAGCTGGCAATAGCACCTACCAGTGGCAGCCATGCGCGGCGGCCTCGTACCGCCAGCACGACGCTCAGCATAAGGGCAGGATGTCCGAGGAGAAACTCCTTAGTGCGCGGCCGCACGGCCAAGGCAGATTCCAGCAACTCCCGCGCCTTGACCTCCAATAGCGATGGCAAGACGAGAGGTTGGTTGCCACTTCGCGTGACCACGAACCCGACCGCTGCCAGGACTATGACGACTGCCGCCACCTGCGAGACGCTGACCGGCTGACGAAGGAACTGAGCCACGTGCACCCGCGTCCGCACCCACCAGCTCGACATCGGCTCGATGCCGCCGGAGACATTCGCGATGACGGCGGCCACCGTGAGGACGATCGGTGCCAGCAGCGATAACTTGACACCGGTGAAGAGCGCAATGCCAGACAGATAGCCGACGCGCGAGTACATGCCGACGATCAGCATCGCGCCGGCGAGCGAGATGGCAGATGCCGCCACGAGTCGATAGGCGGCCGCGCCCAGAAGAAACATCCGGCCGGCCCGCGGCCGCACGCCAGGCACGCCCTGCACTGCCCAGACGGCGGCCAGCGTCGGGAAGGCTACGGCCGCCACCAATCCGCCGAGTGGAGTGAGCAGGGGCAAAGCAAGCAGAGATATTGCGCCGCCGATCGCCAGCAGGACGAGCAACACGCCCCACGACCAGGGGGCGCTCACCGGGACCAGTCGTCGCAGTAGCAGTATTGCACCGGCGACGATGCCGAGCGCGACAACCGCGCGCGGCCACCTGGGCGGCCACCCCCGGGGGGCTGAGAACGGCCTCCCGCTGCCCAGATGGAATCCGTCGGCACGGAGCGCACTGGCGATGGCCTTCACGTATTCGGTATTGCGTGCAGCGGGTTCCGGAATGGCCCGGGTGATCAGACGCACGTAGAGCGCACGGATGTTGCGCTCTTGCGCGGCGCGGGCGTATCGAGGCACGCCCACAGCCGGAGTCATTGTGAGCATGTCTGATTCGCTGGTGCTGTGCACGCGGACCACTCGATCGAAGAGCCTCCCCGCGAGGGCGCCATCGCCCCGTTGGCCGGCCATCTCCACACGCCCGAACAGGAGATCGTTCTCCCGCATTGCCTGTGCTGTGATGTCGATGAGGCCGTCGTATCCAAGGATCTCTTCTTTGTCGAAGATGATCAGACGCGCGCCGGCCCCTACCGCGTCAGCGACGGCCGCCTCGACTGCGGCCGCGGTGGCGCCGGGCCAGTTCCTGAGACGCGCCACCACATCCAGCCCCACCGCCTCGGCGGCCGCGACGTGCTCCACGGGCAGCAGAGCGGGCACCTCCGCGAGATCGCCTCCGGGCATCCGAACGGCTACCACCGGTGGCGGAGCCGCCATCTGGATCTCAGTCTGCGGCAGCCGGGCCCTCAGAGCTGTCACAAGCAGGACGGCGAGCGAGCCGTCAGGGGTAATCAGACTCGTCTCACCCCGCAGCGACATCGCCATGATGCGGCCTTCTGCAACGAGGTCGCCAACTGTCCGCTCTCTGACTGCCAGCGCGGAGGCACCCGCGTCTCTCAGGCCTACCAAGAACTCGGGCAATGTCTTGCCCGAGGCGCTCGCCACAAGGCACGCGTCATCGACATCGATGATGATCTCCACAGTGCGATTGGTCCCCTCGATCCGCGCCCTCCCCATTGCGAGGAACACGGCGGCGGCCAAAGCCAGCACGACAAGGAGGATCAAGATCTTGTCCGTACGATCCATTGAGGCCCTCTGCCCGCGCCTGCCTGTGCGCCGCATTGTAGCACGGCAAGGAGGGAGCCGCAAACACAGGGGCGAGGTAGGCCGCCCGATTCCGGCGAAACCGGCTGTGAGGATGGTCAATGTCGGGACTCGTCCTGGGAATGGACGGCGGCCAGACTTCGACGACCGCCGCGGTGTGCGAGCTCAGCGGGAGGCTTCTGGGCGTTGGACGCGCGGGGCCGGCCAACCACGTGTGGGAGCCCTGGGGTGTCCGGCGCGCCAGGCGCGCGGTCAAGGGCGGCGCGGCCGAAGCGCTGAAAGCCGCCCGACTGCCTAGGCACACCATCTTGGATGCAGCGTTCCTCGGAATCACAGGGGCAAAGGCCGACCGCCGGACCGAGCGGGCGGTCAGGAACTGCGTCAGAGCAAAGCGCCTGCGGATCGCCAACGATGACGTCAACGCCCTTGCCTCGGTCACTGCCGGCAAGCCGGGAGTCGTCGTGATCGCTGGCACCGGCACAATTGCGTACGGAGAGAACGCGCGGGGTCGCAGCGAGAGCGCAAGTGGGTGGGGGTTCCTGCTGGGCGACGAGGGCGCGGGATTCTGGATGGCTCGGAAGGCCATCGCCGCCGCCTGTCGCGCCTACGACGGGCGGAACGACGACACCGCTTTGACCCGGATGCTCCTGGCCGAGGCCGGCGCGCGGGACTTATGGGATCTGCACTTTCTCATCTACTCGGAGAAACTCTCCCGGTCTGACATAGCAGACCTCGCGCGGGTGGTGCCGAGAGCCGCGGCTGAGGGAGATCGGGCAGCTCGGAGCATCCTCCGGCAGGCCGGAGGCGAACTCGGCCTCGCCGGGGCGACCGTTGCGCGCCGGCTGGGCATGCACCGCGGCCGAGCGACGGTCGGCATGGTCGGGGGCGTCTTTCTCGGATCGAGCGGGGTGCGCCAGAGCTTCCGGCGCGAGGTCAGGAAGCATGTGCCCCAGGCCCATTTCGCGCCGGCCCGCTTTGCACCGGTTATCGGCTCCGTCGTCCTGGCACTGAAGATGGCCGGGGTGCCGCTGAAACAAACCGTTCTGGCCAATCTGGACACGGCCTCGGCCGAGATTGGCAGCAAGTAGGCTGCCACCGGGCCGCGCGGAGGAGCGATAGTGATGAGCGGATCGATCATCGAGAAGCTCAAAGGCGGGCTCGTCGTCTCCTGCCAGGCCGAGGAGGGCAGCCCCTTCTTCCGGCCTGAGTCGATGGCGCGCTTTGCCAAAGCCGCGGAGATGGGGGGCTCGGTGGGCATTCGCGCCAAGGAGCCGGATATTCGAGCCATCAAGGAGATGTGCACGCTGCCGATCATCGGAATAGACAAGGTCTACCTCGACGGCTTCGAGGTCTACATCACCCCACGCTTCGAAGATGCGCAACGCATCGCCCAGGCCGGTGCTGACATCATCGCCCTCGACTGCACGCCCCGGCCGCGGCCGGGTGGAATGAATATGGAGGAACTGGTGCAGCGCATCAAGTCAGACCTAAGGCTCCCCGTCATGGCTGACATCGCCACCTTGGAAGAGGCGATTGCGGCGGAGAAGGCCGGCGCCGACATCCTGGCCACAACGTTGAGCGGATACACAGCCTACAGCCCAAGGCGAGAAGCACCTGACTTCGCTCTCCTTGAGACCGTCATACGCTCGGTGAAGGTTCCAGTAATCGCCGAGGGACACGTCCAGACGCCGGAGGATGCGCGGGCGTGCTTCGCTCTAGGGGCTTGGGCGATCGTGATCGGGACCGCCATCACGCGGCCGGTTGAGCTGACGCAGCGGTTCGCGCGGGCGATTGGCTCGTCGTAGGGCCCACTGCGAGGACGCCGATGTTCACCGGCCGCGAGTTCGAAGACATACGCAGGGCCCTCGACGCCATTCCCATCGTCGACACCCATGAGCACTACGGTCCGGCCTGGAACGCACCCGGCACGACGCTGTACACCTTGTTTCGCGAGTCTTACGTCGAGTGGGTTGCCCACGACGATGAGCTAGAGGAGAGCCCTGAGTCGCTGCGAGCGTGGCTCCAGCCGTGCTGGAGCAATTCCTACACCGTCTCCCTGATGCGCGGGCTCCGCGGCCTCTACGACATAGAGCAGCGAGAGCTAAGCGACCTCCCTTTCGCCGATCTGGCCGAGAGGGTGCAGGCCGCCTACCAGGACCCCGGCTGGGCACTGAGCGTGCTCCGCAGGGCAGGCATCCAGCAGACCATCGTCGATCCGCTTCCGACCCGTGGTTACCTCCACGATGAGCCGAGCTTCCACCTGGCTCTGCGCTCTCACATGCTCGTCCATGGGTACGACCGAACGGCAGAAGATCACGACGGATGTAATCCTTTCGCCTTCGCCGCGAAGCTCGGCAGCCGCATATCCAGCTTCGACGACTATCTTGGATTCGTGGATGCGTGGGTGAGAGAGCACAAGGAGAAGGGTGCGGTCGCCATCAAGTCCGCGCTGGCCTACGAGCGCGACATCGAGGTGAAGCCGGTTACACACAGGGAGGCCGCCCGCATCTTCGACACGGCGACCAAAGACCCCGAGCAACAGAAGCAGTTCGGCGACTTCATTCTGAACCTACTGGCCCAGAAGGCGGCGGAGTACGATCTGGTCTTCCAAGTCCACGCGGGACTGGCCCTCCAGGCCACCTCCCACCCATGGCGTCTCATGTGGCTGCTGGACAACAACCCCGGCACGACCTTGGACCTCTTCCACGCCGGCTACCCCTGGCTCGACGACGTGCTGGCGATGGCATCTGAGAGGTCGAACCTGATCGTGGATACGTGCTGGCTCCCGATCATATCGCCGGCCGCAGCCGTCCGCTTCTACACTGAGTACCCGGAAGTCGCCTACCGAGCCGATACGCTGCTGTGGGGCGGCGACAACTGGCATTCCGAGGAGACCTACGGCGCTGCCATGACCTTCAGGGATTGCCTCGCCAAGGCTGTGGCTGAGAAAGTCGAGGGCGGCTACTGGACGCGGCGAGAGGGGCTCCGCTTTGCGGAGGGTGTCATGTGGCGAGCCGCGCAGAGGTGGTTCGACATGGATCTGTGAAGAGCACGGATGCTACACCGCGCTGGGCTCGCGGGTGCCAACATCTGTCGCCGTCACACGCACGATGAGGAGAGTCATGTCGTCCCGCCGGCGGCTCTCCTTCCCATAGTCGATCACATAGTCGAAGATGCCCTTGGCCATCGCATCCGGGCTCGGAGCACCCGCGTGAGTTTGAATCTGCTCCAACAACCCCTCGCGCCCCAGCGGCTGGTCCTGACTGTCGGATAGTTCCGTCATACCGTCGGTGAAAAGCACCAGGGTTGTTCCTGTGTCAATGCTGGACGTAACCTGTTCATACGTGGTCTCGGGAAGCACTCCGAGCACGATGCCGTGGCACTTCAGCGACAGCAGCTCTTCGCCCGGCTTGGGAATCAGCACCGCGGGTTCCATGCCGGCGTTCGCGCCGGCGAGCGTGCCCTCGTCGAGATCGAGCACGGTATAGCACATACTTATGAAGACCTCGGGCTCATCCCTCTCCTGCATCTCGGCTGCGACCTCGCGGTTGATCTGTGTGAGAACTCCGGCCGGCGAGTCCTCCTGACGCGCGGCGAGCCGCAACGCCGATTTGAACAGCGGCAGGTAGACCAGCCCTAGCTCTTCCTTTGCACGTACGTCCGCCACCAGGATCCCCCACCTTCGTCCGCCGAGCGGGATGACATCGTAGTAGTCGCCCGAGACGGCCTGAGCGGCAGGCCGAAAGCGAAAAGCAACGGCCAGCCCGGGGGTGTCCGGAATCCGTCTTGGACGCAGCATCTCGTCTACGTGCTGGGCGACCCTGATCCGCTCCCAGTGCTGCTGCAAGGCAGCGCGGCTGAGCACGAGTTCCTGGCGCTCACGTTCCTGTACCTCCGTGGCTATACTCACTACCCCCGCGGTCAGAAGCAGGAACAGGATCTGAAACGCAACCGTGCCGGCCGTAGTGCGTACGGCACCTGCAGGCAGGGGCGAGTAGGTTATTGCCCAGAGATATAGCGCAGATGCCAGCAAGCCCACCGCAAAGGCCCCGCCACGCCTGAACCACAGGCCGCCGACGATCACCACAGCGAAGTACATGAGGAAGAAGCGCTCCCCGACAGGTCCGGCAAAGTATATCCATAGGCTGATGAGCATGACATCGACAGTGACGATAATAGGGCGGGGGAAGGACAGTTTCTGCATATGCAGAACGAACAGGACGAGATTGTAGAAGGCAGCAGTGATAATCGCAACGATGAGCAGATTTCCCTGTATGCCCCGCGCATGGATGAACTGGGGAGACAGAACCACTATCAGCAGAAAGATGGTTCGGAAAACCGCGACCGCTATCTCGGTGTCGCGGCGATACAGGTCGACGCGGCTTGTGGGAGGGACTGCCGAAGTTGACATCGTGGGCCCCCGGTGCCTGGGCGGACTTCGGCGAGGCGGGACCGGAATCCTGCCCAAGCAATGGACGCCATGGCTAGGACGAGCGGGGCGTGGGTCTGGGAATGGACGCTCACACTGTGGTATAAGCCAGATGGAGGAGTGTGTGGGGAGGTGGCCCTTGCGTCATCCAGCGGGCGGCTGGAGGTGCAGCCCCACGCCCAGTGGGGGGTAGAGTGATGCGAAGCAACCGCGGTCGGCAGATTCGCCTCGCCGTCGTGGGCTATCTTGTGTTCGGCCTCGCGGCGGCAGGCGCTTCAATCGCCGGACCTACTGCGAACCAGGACCTCACTAGCCTGACCGAGCGACTTGATGAGCTGGCGCGGGAGAAGGCTCGTGTTCAGCGGAAGCTCCGCGGCGTCAAGAACCGCCAGAGACGGGTGACGCGTCAGCTGGTCAGCCTCGACGCGAAGATTGATGAGGCCGAGGCGCGGCTACTCCGTGTGAGCGCTAGCGTCCACGTCACCCGGGCCGAGCTGGGACAAGCCACCATTGAATGCGAACAGGCCGAGGCCCGGCTCGCCGAGCAGAAGGCCCTTGTTGCACGGCGGCTCGTTGCCATCTACCAGCGCGGTGAAACGCGGCCTCTGGAGATCCTCCTCCAATCAGCCAGCTTCGCAGACTTCGCCAACCGCCTCTACCTGTTAGATCAGGTGATCGGCCGCGACGCCGAGATGCTGGAGGAGTTCGGGCACATGCAGGCGACGGCCGAAGCCCTCCGCAGCGAACTTGAACAGCGCCATCACGACCTCGAAGCCCAGAAATCCCGCATCGCCGCGGAGAAGCGACGCAACTCAAGCGAGCGCAGGGAAGCCACGCGGAAGAAGCGGAACCTCCTGCGCGATCGCGCTGCGTGGGAGCGGGCCCTCTCAGAGCTGGAGCAGGACTCGAACGAGATCGAAGCCATGCTCCAGCGTCTCCAGCGCACTCCCGAGGGGCGCGAGCGGGCATCCAAGCCGTGGAGCGGCAAGTTCATCATGCCGGCGAACGGCCGTCTGACCTCGGGGTACGGCTACCGCCGCCACCCGATCTACAGGGTGCGGAAGTTCCATACCGGCGTCGACATAGCGGCGCCCACCGGAGCACCGATTCGATGCGGCGGCGACGGCACCGTAGTCCACGCGTCTCGGTGGGGCGGATACGGCCGCTGCATTATCGTCGATCACGGCGGGAACCTGGCTACTCTGTATGGCCACTGCTCGCGCGTGGCAGTAACGAAGGGCCAGAGCGTCACCAAAGCCCAGGTCATCGGGTACGTTGGGAGCACGGGGGTATCCACGGGGCCACACCTTCACTTCGAGGTGCGGCGCAACGGGCGACACACGAACCCCAAGCCCTTCCTGGAGTAGGCAGCCCGGCACCGAGGCCGATGTCAGCAGGTCGGGTTTGACACAATTCCGCTCCGCGGAGTAGAATCCCCGCAGTCGAAGCCGCGCGGCCGCCGCGTCCATGCCTGGGCACGCCCGCGGCTGAATCATTTCGGCATCGGAGGACTGCCGTGAGCGACCTTCTGCTCTATGACACCACACTCCGCGATGGTGCGCAGACAGAGGGCATTGCTTTCTCGGCCGACGACAAGGTCAAGATCGCCCGAAAGCTCGACCAACTCGGGGTGCACTACGTCGAGGGTGGGTTTTCACATCCCAGCATCCGCACCGACATGGACTTCTTCGCGAGGATGCGAGAGGAGCCGCTGGCAAGCGCCAAGCTGGTCGTCTTCGGCATGACCCGACGGGCCGGCGCGAAGGCCGATCGGGACCCGGGAGTGCGCAACCTCGTCGAGCTGGGCGCTCCGGTCGCCGCCCTGGTCGCGAAGACCTGGGACCTGCACGTTACTCACGCACTCCGCGTGGATCTCGAAGAGAACCTGGCCATGATCCGGGATTCTGTCCGCTTTGTTAAGGAGCACGGCGTGGAGCTATGCTTCGATGCAGAGCACTTCTTCGACGGATTCAGGAACAACTCCGACTACGCCCTCGAATGCCTCCGCGCGGCTGCGGAGGCCGGCGCCGACTCCATCTGCCTGTGTGACACAAACGGCGGCATGCTGCCCGACCAGATAAGGGAGGCCGTCCAAACCGTCAAAGCCCAGCTAGAAGTCCCGCTCGGCATTCACGCCCACAACGACTGCGAGTTAGCCGTCGCCAACACGCTGGCCGCGGTGGAGGCCGGTGTCACCCAGGTTCAGGGCACCATCAACGGCTACGGCGAGCGCTGCGGCACCGCCAATCTCTGCTCCGTCATCCCCAATCTTCAGCTGAAGTTCGATACCGAGGTGCTGTCAGACGAGCAGCTCATACAACTCTACGAAGTGGCTCACTACGTTGCATCCGTCGCCAACATGCCGCCCCCGGAGCAGGCCGCCTATGTCGGCCGCAGCGCCTTCTCCCACAAAGGCGGCATGCACGTCGATGCCATGCTGAAACACCCTCGGACCTATGAGCACATCCGCCCTGAGCTGGTCGGCAACGAGCGTCGGTATCTGGTTTCCGATCTCGCCGGGCGAGGCACCGTCATCTTCAAGGCCCAGTCGCTGAACCTCGGGCTCGATAAGGACTCTCCTGCGGCCAAGGAGATCATGGAGCGCCTCAAGGAGATGGAGCACGCCGGCTACCAGTTCGATGGTGCGGAGGCATCCTTCGAGCTGCTCGTCCAGAAAAGCGTTGGCCGATACAGGCCCCGCTTCGATCTCGAGGGCTTCCGTGTTATCGTCGAGAAGGATCGGTCGGGCGAGATCAAGACTGAGGCGACCATCAAGGTCAAGGTGGACGGTGAAGAGGAGCATACGGCGGCCGAAGGTGACGGCCCGGTTCACGCCCTCGACAATGCGTTGCGAAAAGCGCTGGAGCGATTCTATCCGGAGCTGAAGGGTATCCGCCTCACTGACTTCAAGGTGCGCGTCGTCGACGCCCCGGCTCAGGCCACCGCCGCTTCGGTACGGGTGATGGTCGAGTCGCGTGCAGGCGCCGAGACCTGGACCACCGTCGGTGTCCATACCAACATCATCGAGGCGAGCTGGCAGGCCCTCGTGGACGGAGTCGAATACGGCCTGCTGCGGAGCCTGGGTGAGGTGGACGACCCCGGGCAGCGCGCCACGGGCAGCGACTGACGGAGCGCCCGTCTCAGGTCCATCCCAGCCGAGGCGATGGGCCGCCCTATTCCCACCGCGCCACGGTAACGCGCTTCAGATAGGGCGTAATCGCCCGGTCCTCTGTCTTAAGGAGCACGCGGTACTGCAGGAAGCCGGGCTCGGACAGTTCGAACCGTGTGCCCGGCTGCTCGAAGTCGGTCTTCAGCAGGAGCGAGGGCAGCATTGCATGGTCGATACCCTTCGCACTGGCAACGAGACCGGGCGAACGCCAGTCTCTGTCGTCAAGGACAACATCGGCTGCGCCCCAGCCTTGCACGAGCAACATGACAACACACGCACCCAGGATCAGGAAACGACGGGAGAGAACAAACATGTTGGATCCCCTCCTCTGACAAGAAGGCAGGAGCGAGTCGGCAACGATGCCGCCGCAGTTGCACGCCGACTCATCTGCCGCCGTTCCTGCCGTTCGGGCTGTACACGAGTTCCGGCTGCCATTCGTCGACCGCCGTCCGGCGAACTGAACCGTCCTCGCGATTGGACCAGTAGAAGAACTTCCCGCTGGCAGACACTTTCGGGAGGTCGAAGTCGGCCTGTGGCAGGGGCAGCTCCGTTGACTCGCCTGTCGCAGCATCTATCGTCACGAGCTGGGACGCGAGGTGACCACGGAGAGCAGATTCACCGCCTGCTTCGCCCGCCCGTCGAAGTGCAAGCAAGTGCCGCTCATCAGTGAATCGCAGTGGGACGTAGCTCTCCTTCGCTCGGCTCTCTGCCACGAGGCGGGCGGGTTCGTGGCGACTCAGATCGACGAGCCACACTGATTGCCAACTCCTCATGTCATCCCAGGAGCGGGCGCCTCCCTCGACGTTTCTGAGTTCAATCACAGCGTGGCCATCTGCCGGAGACGAGATCACTCGCACGGTCGCCGGCAGTCTGGGCACAGACGGCAGAAAGACTCGTCGAAGCTCCGAACCTCCTCTCGCGCCTACCTCCGCGACGTAGAGCGTCGTTTCATCACCGGCCTCGGGCCGCGCTGTGAAGTAAAGGCGATCCCTCTCGGCATCCCAGCTGTAGCCCCCGTGCCTGCTTGGGGAGATCGTCGTGCCGGCTTCGTGGACGCGTTGTGCCTCACCGCCCTCCGCAGGAATGAGCAGAAGACTCAGCACTTGCGGGGACTCGCCACGCTCGAACGCAATCCATCGGCCGCTCGGGCTCCATTTCGGCCACCAATCCGCCGAGGCGCCTGCTATCCGATTCGTCAGTTCAGCCACCGCGCCAGCATCAACCTCTAGGACGGCGATCCCGCCGTCCGAATGGTCGGCCGTGCTCCAAACCCCGACCACTTGCCGCCCCTCCGCGTCCCAGTCCTTCGGGATAAAAGCGCACATGCGTCCAGGCAGTTCGATCTCCCGAGCTGCCGCATTCCGCAGGTCAACCAGAACGAGCCTGTGCTGGGTCGCTTCGGGGGCGCGGGGAGAGGCGACCAGCCAGGAATCATCGTCTGAAACCTCAAACGGGGTGGCTGGCTTTTGGTTGAGCGCCCCGGCCGCCTGAGGGGGCACCCGCTGCGCGCCCGGCGCCGGTCCGACGACCGGCGCACGCTGGGAGCACCCGCCTGCAGTCAGGAGGGGGCAGATAATGACGGCAAAGGCAGTTGTCGCCCAGTAGCGAACCGCGCGGGCTACTTGGGGTCCCTTGCGGCGGCCGAGCAATGTCCGGACTCGCCCCTGGGCCGGCTTCATGCGTCCCGCGCCTTGCATGCGCCAGCACTCTCACAGGCCACGCGTCTAGAATCCGCCTGTCTATGGTCAGGGAGCATAGAACCAGGGACAGCAGCGGCCTTCGAAGCCGCCTCACGCCCGAAAGCGTGCCGTAGCCACCCTACTGCTGTCCCACCTTTGAAAGCCGTGAGGCAGGAGGAGACCCCCTGCCCGAGTGTGGTCGTCCCCTCTCCTGGCCGCGGACAGTCTACTTCTCCGCGGCCGTCTCGTCTTCGGTGGAAGACCCCTTCCCCGCTTGCCGGTTGCGGTAATCCTCTATGGCCGACTTGAGCGCCTGCTCGGCCAGCACCGAGCAGTGCATCTTCACCGGCGGCAGGCCGCCGAGCGCCTCCACGACGGCCTTATTGCTGATCTCGAGGGCCTCCTCGACCGTCTTCCCCTTGACCAGCTCCGTCACCATGCTGCTGGTCGCAATCGCCGCCCCACACCCAAACGTGCGGAACTTCGCATCCTCGATCTTCCCGTCCTTGACCTTGATGCTGAGCTCCATGATATCGCCGCAGACGGGATTGCCGACCTTGCCCACCCCGTCCGCCTCCTCAATGGCCCCCACATTCCGTGGGTTCCGAAAATGCTCCATTACGTGGTCGCTGTACACGCTCGGCTCCTCGCCGTCCACTCACCGACTGCTATTCGTTGGTCAGAAGATGGCTTCCTGCCTTGGCCATCGCCGTCGGGTCCCAGAAGATGCCGGCGGTTCCGTCGATAACCGGGGCTCGCTCGTGCCTCGCCATCGGCGGGGTGGCCGAGTTCATCAGGCCGCCCGCATAGCCGTAGGTGTCGAAGCGACGACCGACAACATAGTGACGCGGTTTCGACGGCAGTAGCTCTGGTCCGCCGTTGGCGTTCCATCCAGCATCACTCTCGAATACGAGCACGGTGAGGTGAAGAGCGGTCTGGATATCCTCCAGGCGCATGGAACCCAGTGCGCGGTTCATCGCATACCCGCTTTGCAAATCCGGACGCGCCGGGCAGACGAAATACTCTTCGCTGTGAACGTACTCGCTCAGGGAATCACACCAGGAATCGGCGGGAGGGAGTGCTCCGTAGTCGCCCGCGTACATATGGAACACCAGCGGCATACCCTCGAGGTTCAGGTAACACCCCAATGAGTGCCACGCTGGGAGCAGGAGGAAGAAGTAGAACGAAGCCAAGACGATTCCCAGCGTCGACAGAGCCATGCCTTGCACGGCGCGTTGCTTCCCTGTGAGTTCACCTCCCGAGCGTCGGATTCGGAGAAGCGCAATCACCCCGAGGGCCAGGGCGGCAACCGGGATGAGCAGGAGTACGTAGACCGCGCAGCCTGCCAGCCACCCGACGGCGGCGACCAGCACAAGCACGACCGGAAACAACAGCGCGACACCCAGCGAGAAGCCGGCCAGGGGATCCACCTGCGCGGCTGAGCTGCTGCCCGGCATCTGTTCTCCCTGACAGGCTAGTCGATGGACTCCACAACCAACGTCACTGGCCCATCATTCACCAGATGCACCTGCATCTTCGCCTGAAAAACCCCTGCCTCCACTGGCAGGCCATGCTCTTTCAGCCGCGCGACGAAGACCTCGTACAGCCGCTCCGCTTCGTCCGGAGGCGCTGCGCCCGTGAAACTCGGACGTCTCCCCTTCCGGCAGTCCCCGTATAGCGTGAACTGGCTCACCACAAGCATCGAGCCTCCCACGTCTTCGAGCGACAGGTTCATCTTCCCCGCATCGTCCTCGAAGACGCGGAGGCCGGCGATCTTGTCGGCCAGCCAGGTGGCTTCTTTCCGAGTGTCGCCGCGCCCCACGCCAAGGAGAACCAGCAGGCCGCGGTCAATGCGGCCTCGAACCTCCCCCTCCACCTCGACGCGCGCCGAGGCGACGCGCTGGACGACCGCCCGCACCTGACCCCCTCGCTAGCTCTTCTTCGGAAGCTCGCGCAGCAGGTTGGCCATCTCGATGGCCGACCGTGCGGCGTCGGCGCCGCGGTTGCCCGCTTTCGTGCCGGCCCGCTCGACAGCCTGCTCGATCGTGTCGGCGGTGACGACACCGTAGATCACTGGCAGGCCGGTGCGGAGCGCGACCTGCGCGATGCCCTTCGCGGTTTCTGAGGCGACGTACTCGAAGTGCGGCGTGGCCCCGCGGATGATGGCGCTGAGGCAGATCACCGCATCGTACTTCCCACTTTCGGCGAGTCGCTCGGCCACCGGCGGAAGCTCGAAGCCGCCGGGCACCCAGGCGATCTCGATATTGTCGTCGGCCGCCCCGTGGCGCCGAAGCGCGTCCAGGGCTCCGGACAGCAGTCGCCGGGTGATAAGCTCGTTAAACCGGCTGGCGACGATGCCGAACCGGAGCCCGTCTGCAAGTAGCTTTCCCTCATAGGTCTTGCTCACCGCGTCGCGTCCTTTCCGCTGTCCTCTCCCCCGAGCAAATCGGACAGAATGTGACCCAGCTTGTCACGTTTCGTCTGGAGGTAGCCTCGGTTGGCGTCGGTGGGCGGGATCTCCAGAGGCACCCGCTCCACCACCCGGATGCCCATTCCTTCGACCCCAACGACCTTGCCCGGATTGTTCGTCATCAGCCTGATCTGCTTCAACCCCAGATCGGCCAGAATCTGGGCCCCTATCCCGTAGTCGCGGATGTCCGGCGCAAAGCCGAGCAGCTGATTCGCCTCCACCGTGTCGTGCCCATGCTCCTGCAGCTCATAGGCGCGTATCTTATTGATGAGCCCGATGCCTCTCCCCTCTTGCTGGATGTACAACAGAACGCCCGCCCCTTCCTCTACTATCCTCTGGAGTGCCGCCTCGAGCTGGTCCCCGCAGTCGCAGCGCATGGAGTGGAAGACGTCGCCGGTCAGGCAGCTTGAATGGACGCGCACCAGGGTCGGCTCTGGTCCTACCCTGCCATAGACGAGAGCCAGGTATGGCTTCGTATCGACCTCGCTTTCGTAGGCGTGCACCGCGAACGTCCCGAAGCGCGTGGGGACAGCGGAGGTGGCGGCCCGCCGCACGAGCTTCTCCCGCTGGCGGCGGTACCGTATGATGGATTCGACGGTCACGATGTGGAAGCCGTGCTTGCGGGCGAATTCCCTGAGGGCCGGAAGCCTCATCATGGTTCCATCGTCGGCCATGATTTCGCAGATGACGGCCGCCGGGTACAGGCCCGCCGTCCGGGCGAGGTCCACGGAGGCCTCCGTCTGGCCGGCGCGGACGAGCACGCCACCATCCTTTGCCTCGAGCGGGAACATGTGTCCCGGCCGTGCCAGATCACTCGGCTTGGTCCTTGGATCGATGAGAGCGCGCACCGTTGTTGCGCGATCATAGGCGGATATCCCAGTCGTTGTTCCGTCGACGGCATCGACGGAGACCGTGAAGGCCGTCCCGTGAAGCGCGCTCTGGCGGCCGTCGGCGACCATCGGATACAGCTCCAGCTCTCGCAGGCGCTCACGAGTCATCGAGACGCAGAGCAGGCCGCGCCCCTCTCTCGCCATGAGGTTGATCGTCTCGGCCGTGACGAACTCGGCCGCGACGACCAAGTCCCCCTCATTCTCCCGGTCTTCGTCATCGACGATTATCACTGGCCGACCGGCCTTGAAGTTCTCAATGGCCGCTTCGGCCGACACTATGCGACTTTCCTCTTCATGCTGATTCATTCGACGGCTCCGATTCGGCAAGCCAAGACATAAGCTCCTCTGAGACCGACTGACCCCGGGCCCCGTCCAGCAGACGCTCGATGTGCTTGGCAAGGAGATCGGCCTCCATATTCACGCGATCTCCCGGACGTAGCTCATCGAGCGTTGTGCCGGAAAGCGTTGCCCCGACAAGGCCGACCGCGAATGCTCGACCCCGTGGCTCGATCACCGTCAGGCTCACTCCATCCAGAGCAACCGAGCCACGATCCACGAGGTGCCGCTCCAGGCCAGGAGGGGCCTCAAGCCGCACCAGCCGGGTCTCGTCCCTGCCGCTCACCGAAGTGACGGTCGCCTGGCCGTCAACGTGCCCGGCCACGAGGTGGCCGCCGATGCGATCCCCGAGTCTCAGCGGCCGCTCGAGATTCACCCGCGCGCCCCGCCTGAGGCGGCCCAGGGTCGTTTTCTCGGCGGTCTCCGGCAGAAGGGCCGCCCAGAAGCGATCGGCCGATATCTCCTCCGCCGTCAGGCACGGCCCGCTCACTGCAATGCTGTCGCCGGGCTTCAGATCCTCAAGCACTCGGCCAGCCCGAATGCACAGACGCAGTCCCGCGCCCCGCGTCACCTCGGCCACCGTGCCGACTTCTTCTATAAGACCGGTAAACATGAGTCCGATTGGCGAGCTATGTCGCCGCTTATCAGCAGGTCCTCCCCTATTCGCCGCGCGCGGATGCGGCCGAGCCGCCACGCGTCGGCGAGCTTGTCCACACCCGCGCCATCAACCGGGCTCGGCGCCGCCTTGCCGCCTATCAGCTTCGGCGCCACAAAGAAGTATACACGATCAACGAGGCCCGCTTCCAGCAGCGCGGCAGCAACCGTGCCCCCGCCTTCGGCCAACACGCTCTGCACTTGCCGCTTGCCGAGGCGACCCATGAGTTCCATGAGATCGACTCCGCCGCTGCCACATGGCAGCACCCAGGTGTCTGCACCTGCCCTGCTCAGGTGGTTCACACGCGCCTTGGGCGCTGCCTCGGTGACGGCGATGATCGGTGGTATCTCATCGGCCGTAAGCAGCGGAGAGTCAGTGGGCGTACGGGCTTCACTGTCCACGACGACCCGGAGGGGCGTGCGGCCTCGCGCATTGCGAACCGTCAGCCTCGGCTTGTCGGCGATCACCGTGCCGACTCCGACCAAGACAGCGTCGTGCGCGGCCCGAAGCTGGTGCGCAACTCTTCGGGCGCGCTCGCCCGTGATCCATCGCGATTCACCGGAAGTCGTGGCAATCTTGCCATCGAGACTCATGGCTGCCTTCAATGACACCAGCGGCAGGCCGGTCATCGTGTGCTTGAAGTAGGCGGCATTGAGATGGCGGGCCTCCTCTTCGAGCAGGCCTACCTCTGTCTGCACGCCGGCCTCCCGGAGGGCCGCCAGGCCTTTCCCTTTCACCAAAGGGTTGGGGTCAAGCACGGCGGCGACTACCCCGGCGATGCCGGCCGCAATGAGAGCGTTCACGCACGGAGGAGTGCGGCCTTCGTGGGCGCACGGCTCCAGCGTCACATACATTGTCGCGCCGCGCGCCTTGTTCCCGGCCTCCCGCAAGGCCCACACCTCGGCGTGCGGTCCCCCGGCCTCCTTGTGATATCCCTCGCCGACGACTCGATCGCCGGCGACGATGACTGCCCCCACTATGGGGTTGGGGCTGGTTCGTCCCTGGCCGCGCGCGGCAAGGCGAAGGGCGCGCTTCATCCACCGGGCGGCGTCACTCATTCCTTCTGTTCGCCCTTCGAGCCAGCGTTGGAGCTCCCGTCGGCCTTCATGCGATCGGCAAGGAAGCGCGCCATATCATGCCAGATCTCGTGCCGACGCGCGTTGAACCGGTCTTCCACCTCGCGAAGATCGGCCAGCATCACCCATACGAGCGCCACCGAGATGAGCAGACAACCGGACCAGTAGGCGAGGAAGAGCTGCGGGCGGCTCTGAGCGCTGTAAAGCCGCAGCGCGAACAGACCGACAAAGACTGCAGCCAGCAAGGCAAGCAGCATGAATCCAGCAGCCACCCGCAGCGCCAGCCGACGTCGGCTGATCAAAGTGCGGCGTGCTCGGAAGCTCCGGACCTCTATCAGCAACAGGAGGACAACTATGATACCGACGATAGCTAGGGAGATCGCTACCGTGTACACTGAACACCCCTTGCGGCCGCGAAGCCGTCTTGACAGATGATATCACCGCGCACCGGCAGAAGGCAAGGCACGTAATGTCGGCCACCGGGTCACGTTGACATGGCCGCGAAGGCCGGTATATACTCGTCACGTATGAGTTGGATAGTTGCCGCCCTGGATGCATGGGCGGACCTCGGGAAGATACAGGAGGGGCTGCGAGGCAGCGCCTCCCGGGTTCGCGTGACCGGCGCCACGGGCCCGGCGAAGGCTCTCATCGCTGCTGCGGCCGCGCGGAGGTCAGGCCGAGCGGTCTTCGTCGTCTCTCCGAGCAGCGAGTCGGCTGAGCGATTTCACGACAACGTGGCCGCGCTGACGGGGGAGGGTCGCGCGGATACAGACGATCGCGTGGTGCTGCTGCCGTCGCTGGAGATCCTTCTTTACGAGGACGTCGCACCGGACCCGACGCTCGTCGGCCAACGGCTGCGCGCGCTTCGCCTCTTGCGGAATGGCGAGCCGCGCATCTTCGTCGCGAGCGGCCCGGCAGCTCTCCAGCGCTGCCTCCCGCCGGAAGCCTTGTCTTCGGCCTTTGTCGGCCTCTCCGAGGGTCAGGAACTTGACCGGGATTCGCTCGTCACAGAGCTGGTTGAGCTCGGATATGAGCGGGAGGCGATGGTCGAGTCGCCCGGCCAGCTGAGCGTTCGTGGGGGCATCGTCGATATCTTCCCGGCCGGCGCGCCAGACCCAGTCAGGATTGAGCTGTTCGGGGATGAGATCGAGTCGCTGCGCACGTTCGACCCCGACAGCCAGCGATCACTGGACGAGATACCCGAACTGACCGTGCTGCCCGCGCGGGAAGTCCTGCTGCGGCCGGATGCTGTCAAAGGAGCAATCCCTCGAATCGAGGAGGCTCTGAAGTCGCACTCCGACGAACTGCGGGGCGCCGGAAAGGAGGTCGAGGCAGGCCGGCTTGAGGAGAAGGTGGGGACGTTGCTGGAAGCGCTTCCCCAGGGCGCATACGTGCGTGGCGTCGAGTACCTGCTCCCGTTCCTGTATCCGTCAGGCGTCACCGCTCTGGACTACCTGCCCGACGACGCAATCGTTGTGCTGGACGAGCCCGTGCGCCTGTCGGAGCTTCATCGGGAGTTTCAGAGCGATCTGTCGAAGCTTCAGCTGGCACGCTCGGATCAGGGGCTGCTCCTGCCGCTGCCCGCTCCTCTCCACATTGACTTAGACGAGGCCGAGGCCCGGCTCGACGGACGCCCGGTGATAGAGATGAGCCACTTCGACGCACCGCCCCGCGGGAAGGTGAGTCAGCGAGTGGATGTCGCAAGCCGGCCGATGGAGGAGTTCGCCGGTGACATCCGCAGGATGGCGTTCGAGCTAGAGGGACTTCAGAGGAGAGGGACACGAGTGCTCGTGGCCACGCGCCAGGGCGACCGCGTGGCCGAGCTGCTGGATGAGGCCGGGGTCGGGAACATGGTCAGGGAACAGACCGGCCCGGAGCCGAAGAGCGGACAACTGGTCATCTCCCAGCGACCCGTGAACGAAGGGTTCAAGCTGCCCGGCGCAGGTCTTGCAGTCGTCACGGATCGAGAGATATTCGGCTGGCGCCGCGTGCGCCGGCCTGTCCGACGTCGGGCGGCCGAGGCCGCGCCCATCGGCTCGCTCACCGATCTGCGAACAGGCGACTACGTCGTCCACATCAACCACGGCATTGGCATCTACCGCGGGCTCGTCCGCCGAGGGGTAGCGGAGGCTGAGCGCGAGTATCTGCTGATCGAATACGCCGACGAAGACCGACTCTACGTGCCCACCGAGCAGTTCGACCGTGTCCAGAAGTACCTCGGCGGCGAGGAAGAACTGCCCCAGTTGCACCGGCTGGGCGGGGCGGAGTGGGAGCGCGCCAAGCGCCGCGCCCGGCGGTCTGCGCGCGAGATGGCCGGCGAGCTTCTCCGGCTCTACGCGGCCCGAAACAGTCGTCCAGGGCACGCCTTCGCGCCCGACACGCCATGGCAGCGCGAGATGGAGGACGGGTTCGAGTACGAGGAGACGCCTGACCAGCTCTCGGCGATTGCGGCCGTCAAGGAGGACATGGAAGCAGCCCGGCCGGCCGACCGGCTCGTCTGCGGTGACGTCGGGTACGGCAAGACCGAGGTGGCCATACGGGCCGGCTTCAAGGCCGTGATGGATGGGTGCCAGGTAGCGGTCCTGGCACCCACTACAGTGCTCGCCCAGCAGCACCATACTACCTTCAAGGAGCGGCTGAGCCCCTACCCGGTCCGCATAGAGATGTTGAGCCGCTTCCGCACCCGCAATGAACAGGAGACAGTCGTCGCCGACCTGGAGGCCGGCGCGGTGGACATCGTGATTGGAACCCATCGGCTTCTCTCCAACGACGTGAAGTTCAGACAGTTGGGCCTGGTGATAGTCGATGAGGAGCAGAGGTTCGGGGTCCGGCACAAGGAGAAGCTGAAGCAGCTGCGGACGACGGTAGACGTCATCACCATGACCGCGACCCCGATTCCCCGGACACTCCACATGGCCCTGACGGGGATTCGCGACATGAGCGTGATCAACGATCCGCCGGAGGGGCGCACAGCCGTCATCACTCGAACGCTGCCGCGTGAGGATGGGTTGATCGGAGAGGCAATCCTGAGAGAGCTCGAGCGCGGCGGCCAGGTCTACGTCGTCCACAATCGCGTGCAGTCAATCAGCCACATAGCGGAGCGGGTGAAGCAGCTCGTTCCGCACGCGAGGGTGCTTGTCGCGCACGGACAGATGAACGAGAGACAGCTCGAGGACGCGATGCTGCAGTTCTACGCGGGGGATACTCATGTTCTCGTGTGCACGACCATCATCGAGAACGGGCTGGACATACCGAACGCGAACACGCTGATCGTCACGGACGCTGACCGGCTGGGCCTGGCGCAGCTCTACCAGCTTCGGGGGCGCGTCGGCCGATCCAATCGGCAGGCCTATGCTTACCTGATGTGGACGCCGCACAAGCGACTGACCGACAGCGCAGAGAAGCGGATCGCGGCGATACGCGAGTTTTCCGAGCTTGGATCCGGCTTCAAGATAGCGCTTCGGGACCTGGAGATTCGCGGCGCGGGCAATCTGCTGGGGCCGGAGCAGCACGGGTTCATCGCAGCGGTCGGCTTCGAGCTCTACACGCAAATGCTTTCGGACGCGGTGCAGGAGGCCAAAGGAGAAGCGCCGCCGCCGAGGCCCCAGGTCAGTGTAGAGTTGCCGGTCCCCGCCTACCTGCCCGAGTCGTATGCCCCTGACCGGAATCAGCGCATCGACCTGTATCGGCGACTGGCCGGCGCGCCCGACCACGGAAGACTCGAACAGATCGCCGGGGAAATCGCAGACCGTTTCGGCCACCCCATCCCAGCGCCTGCCCAGAACCTGATCAGGCTGGCCGGCGTCAAGATCAGGTGCGCCGAGGCGGGGGTGACGAGGATCAGCCTGGAAGGGAATCTGGCGGCTCTGCTGATCGCCGGAAACCGCCGGCTTACACCGCAAATGGTACGCAAGCTCCGACAGATGCTGCCGCCGAAAACCAGGATTTGGCTCGCCCTGGTAAACCACGACCGCGTCGTGGTTTCGCTGCGGAAAGCGCAGGCGGAACAGATATTCCCGCGGCTGGAGGAGGTGCTCACAGCCTTGGCCTCGCTGCCGCTCGAGAGCGAGGCCAAGCGTCACAGACGGCGAGAAGAGCTTGCTGCGCGGGGATGAGGAGACAATGATGCCCAGAGTGGTTTGCCTATGTTTCCGACGGGCCGGCAAGTCATACTACTTCGATGCCCGCGACCTGGACCTCAAGCCCGGCGATCAGGTCGTGGCAAACACAGCCCGCGGCCAAGAAATGGCAGAAGTCCGCTCCAGCCCGATAGAGATAGGGGCCGAACAGGCGAAGGAGGAACTGAAGCCGGTCCTCCGCAGGGCGACGGAGGGAGACCTGCAAAACGATCAGGAGAACTTGACGCGCGAGCAGGAGGCCATGCAGGTGGCGGCGCGCAAGATTGCCGAGCACGGGCTGCCCATGAAGTTGATCGAGGCCGAGGCCACCCTGGACGGGGGCAGGGTGGTACTGCACTTCCGCGCCGAGGGCCGGGTAGACTTCCGCGCGCTCGTGCGAGACCTGGCGCGGACGCTTCACACGCGGGTGGAGCTCCACCAAGTGGGCGTGCGCGACGAGGCCAAGATGCGGGGCGGCCTGGGGCACTGCGGGCGCCCCCTGTGCTGTGCGACGTTCCTCACGGACTTCGATCCGGTCGGCATAAAGATGGCAAAGGAGCAAGAACTTTCCCTGAATCCGCAGAAGATCTCGGGTATATGCGGCCGGCTCATGTGCTGCTTGAACTTCGAGTATGACTTCTACCGGGAGGCCCGCCAGTGTGTCCCGAAGACTGGTAGCCGGATCGACACGAAGCAAGGACCCGGCCAATTAGCCGAGATCGATGTCGTCCGGGACCGCGCGGTCGTCGCTCTCGACGGCGGCGCGAAGCTGCAACTCCCACTGTCGGCGGTCGCGAGACACAAGCGGGGCTGTCCGCATGAGGTGAGGGGCAAGCAGGAAGAGACGGGCGAAGACTAGCCGGACGGTCCCTGCCGAGCACTGGCTGGGAAGGACACCCCACCGGATCCCTCGAACTCGTGTCGGGCGCACAGAGGCCGAGGGCAGCGCGGCGCTCGGCTTTGCGCGATCCTGTGTGGGAGGATCCCAAGGCATGGCGCGAAGGGTGAAGCTGGGCTTAGTCGGATGCGGCGGGTTCATGCGGGCCCATGTGCGGCGGCTTGCGGCAGTCAGAGCAGCCGAGATTGCGGCACTGGTGGAGCCGAGCAGCAGGAATCTCAAGGGGTTCCTCGGACACCATCCCGAGCTGGAAGACCTGCCCACTTTCAGGGACGACCAGGACATGCTCGGGCGCGTGGAGTTAGATGGTGTCGTCATCGCCTCGCCCCACACCCTGCACTACGAGCAGATCATGGGAGCGCTGGACCATGGCCTGCACGTACTCACCGAGAAGCCGATGGTCTGCAGTGTGAGGGAAGCAAAGGAAGTCATCAGCAAGGCCAAGCGAAAGAGCCGCCTCCTTATGATAGGCTATCAGCGCCATTACCTCCCCGCCTTTCGCCTCGCGCGTCGGATGATCGCATCGGGCAAGCTCGGACGAGTCACCTTCGTCGCCGCCCTTCAGGCTCAGAACTGGCTTCGCGGGACGCGGGGCACTTGGCGGCAGGACCCCGACCTCAGCGGCGGCGGGCAGCTCAATGACTCGGGGAGCCATCTCCTTGACGCCATCCTGTGGGTCACCGACCTCACACCGGACGTTGTCTGCGCGCAGACGGACAACAGAGGCAGCAAGGTCGACATCCTGTCTGGCTTGACGGTTCGATTCGAGGGCGGCGCCATCGGGAACATCGCTGTCGTCGGCGACGCTCCGGAATGGTGGGAAGATGTGACGTTCTACGGCGAGAAGGCCGCTCTCTACGTCCGGGACAACCGCCTCATTCTCCAGTCACGCAGCCGCGACGGAGCCGGGAAGACAGAGGACATGACCCGTAAGCTCAAGTACAAGGGCGACCCCGATAGGAACTTCGTCGATTCAATCCTAGGAAAGGACGAGCCGCAGACACCTGCTCTCTGTGGGCTTCGCGTCGCGCAGCTGACAGAGGCGGCCTGGCAGTCGGCCCGCACCCGCAAGCCCGTGAAGGTGAAGCGATGAGAGGCCGGGCCGGCTAGTCTTCGCCCCGCAGCGCGTCGCGGAAGCGGGCAAACCAGCCCTTCTCTTCCTCGATCTCATCGCCGCCCTCTCGGACGAAGTCAGCGAGCAGCTCTCGCTGCCGGGGCGTGAGCTTCCTGGGGGTAACTACCCGGACCTTGACGTGCTCGGTCCCGCGCACCCCGGTGCGCACATCGGGCAGGCCCTTGCCGCCCATCTGGAACGCCTCGCCCGTCTGCGTGCCCGGCGGTATGCTCAGCTCTTCGGCACCCTCCAGGGTCGGCACTTGGATGGCACCGCCGAGCGCGGCAGTGGCGAACGGAATGGGCACCTCGCAGAACAGATCCCGCCCTCGCCTCTCGAAGATCTCGTGCGGTTTGACGTGAATGAAGACGTACAAGTCACCCGCGGTCGCCCCCCGCTCGCCGGCCTCACCCGCGCCACTGATTCGTACGGACGCACCATCCTCTATGCCCGCCGGAACCTCAACCGGTATCTCCGCGTCGCCCACGCGGCGCCCTGTTCCGCCACAGCCCCCACATGGGTCGCTGACGACCGTCCCGCTTCCCTGGCATGTCCGACACGTCGCCACCGTGGACAACCTCCCGAATGGCGTCGCTGTCACGTGCTGCGTCTGTCCAGACCCAGCGCAATTCGGGCACGAGCGTTCGCCGCCTTGGGAGCGGCTGCCGGTGGCCTTGCAGTCCTCACAGGCCTGCACGCGCTCAGCTTTGATCGTCGTCGTCGTGCCCGTGAGCACATCCTCTAGAGCGATGTCCAGGTCGTACCTGAGGTCTGAGCCTCGACTGGGCCGAGCGCGCGCAGTGGCGCGAGGAGTACCAAAGAAAGCATCGAAGAGGCCGCCGAAGCCGCCAAACTCCTCCCAGAAGTCGCCCGCGGCCGCGGCGCCGGGCGGCGCATGGCCGAAGTAGTCGTAGTGTGCGCGACGTTCCGGGTCCCTCAGGACCTCGTACGCTTCGGCCACTTCCTTGAACCGGGCCTCGGCCTGCGGGTCATCGGGATTCACGTCGGGATGATGGCGACGGGCGAGTCTGCGGAACGCCCGCTTTATCTCCTCCTGGGTGGCACTGCGATCCACACCCAGAGTTTCATAGTAGTCGCGCTTCGGGGCCATGGTGAAGGCGGCGCCCTATTCCGGTTCTTCCTCGGGTTCCTCCCCCCGGATCTTCACACGACCGTCGGCGATCTCCTCGATCGCCCGGTTGACAAGCCCCCCGCCGGTGGGCTCGAGGGCGCTATGAATGGGCTCCTTTAGATCGTGGGCCCGCTTTGCCACTCCCACTACGAGAGCATACTTGCCAAATCGCTTCGACAATCGGTCAAGCACTTCGGTGCTTTCTGCGATTCCCCTGCGAGACTTCTGCCTCATAGGCTGCCACCCTTGGTTATTGAATTTCCACCTGGCGGACAGATTCCTAACAATACGGACTGCTGGCGACCGCTGTCCGGGCGTACTGTCACCCAGCGGAAACGCTCAGACCCCCTCCAGATGAAGGCGTCGCTGGCGCGCCGCGCGAACAGGCGCGAAGCTGAGCCTGTGCTCGGGACACGCCCCGAGTTCAAGCAGGCGAGCCAGGTGCTGGCGGGTGCTATAGCCTTTGTGCCGCGCGAACCCGTACCCGGGGTAGGCCCGGTCAAGTTCCATCATCATCCTGTCGCGCACCACTTTCGCCACGATGGAGGCGGCCGCAATTGAGCCGCACGTCCGATCACCGCCGACTATCGCCCGCTGCGGAAGTCCCACACCGGGCAGCCCGCGGCCGTCCACAAGCAGCAGGTCGGGCCGCGGTCGGAGCTGCCGCACAGCCTCGTTCATGGCGAAGTGCGTCGCACGCAATACATTGAGTCGGTCCACCGTCCGGGCATCGGCCACTCCGACGGCGACACACACCGCCTTCTCGCGAATCCGGTCGAAGAGTCGCTCACGCTGCTCAGCCTTGAGGAGCTTCGAATCAGCGAGACCAGGCAGCCGGCAGCCGTCGGAGAGGATCGCCGCGGCCGCCACCACTGGTCCGGCGATAGGGCCGCGGCCGGCTTCGTCAACTCCGGCGATACGAAGGAAGCCCTGCCCCCGAAGCTCTCGCTCCGTCTTCCACAGGCCTCTCACACCCGACCTCCACCGACCGACAGGCGCAGCGGAAATGCCTCCGCTCAGGGTGAGACGCCGCCGGCCGGCACCCGGCTGGCGGTCGCCACTTCGGTGCCTTCCCCCAGCTGGACCTGCTTGTGGTCGCCCACCAGTCGCACCCTGGCCGGCGGCCAGAATATCACCATTGCCTTGCCGACGATCCCGCTTGCCTTAAGCTCGGGCCGCGGGCGCCCATCCAGCCCCGTCCATTTGTGGCTGTCGTTGCTCTCGTTCCGGTTGTCACCAAGGACGAAGTAGCAGTCTTCTGGGACCCGGTAAGGCTCATCGGCCGGCATGCCGTACTCATCGAGCGGCCACTCGTACTCGGGGCGCGCAATCTCTGCTGGCTCCTCCACCCGCCGCCCGTTGACGTAGACGCCGTCCCCGCGCCTGATCCTGATTGTATCGCCGGGGAGGCCCACCAATCGCTTGACGAAGTCCTTGCGGCCGTCTCCATAGAGGGCATGCCGCGGCGCATCGAACACGATGATGTCGCCGCGCTGCGGCGGGTTGAAACGATAGACGAACTTGTTCACCAGTATCCGGTCGTGCTCAACCAGCGAGGGCGCCATGGATCTCGACGGGATATAGAAGGCCTGAACGACCAATGGCCGGATGAGAAGGAAGACGAGAACGAAAGCGATCAAGCCCGAGTCGAGCAGCTCCAACATGAAGGCCCGGCCGGGCGCGTGGCGCCAAAGGCCCCACACTATGCGAAGGAAGGCCAGCAGACAGATTACGGCCGCGATCTTCCAGGGCTGGTCGAGGTTCAGGTTCATGCTATCGACGGCGATCCTCTTTGACGCGGGCAGCGCGGCCCACCCGGTGACGCAGGTAGAACAGCTTCGCCCTACGCACCCGGCCTCGACGCAGGGCCTCTATGTGCTCCACCCGGGGCGAATGCAACAGGAAGGTACGCTCGACACCGACTCCGTGAGTGACTCGCCGAACAGTGAATGTCTCTTTCAGGCCCTTGCCACGGCGCGCCATGACCACCCCCTGAAACGGCTGAGACCGTTCTCTCCCGCCCTCGACGACTCGGACCGTAACCCGGACCAGGTCCCCGGGCTGGAAATCCGGCACTTCGGCGCGAAGCTGTGCCTTCTCGGTGTTCTCGATCGCAAGCATGTGCGTTCACTCCCGGGGAGAAAGCCTGGCGGGTGAGACGCCGGCGTGTGGGT
Source organism: uncultured bacterium (assembly GCA_964559435.1). Lineage (GTDB taxonomy): Bacteria > Armatimonadota > Hebobacteria > Hebobacterales > Hebobacteraceae > Hebobacterum. The sequence goes on from CAZLHI010000004.1 coordinate 79,566, forward strand.
CACCCCTACGACTTCGTGAGTATAGCACATCACGGCGCAGCGGCGCAAGCCGAACGGACCCAAGAGGAATCCGACACAAGACTGCCGGCCCGGCGGCAACCGCCGGGCCGGCCTACACTAGTTGTCCTACGGCTCAGTGAATGAGCCGCTGACCTGTCACTTCGTTAAGATCGGTCACGCCCGGTCCCTGATGGGGGATTCTGACCAGCAGGTGCTGATCGCTCAGGTTGGCGACGAAGAACAGCACGCCCTTGCGGGTTCCCAGTATTGGCTCAACAAGGTCACTGTCCGCCTTCAGCTTGAAGAAGATGGGGAGGACGGTAGGACGAAAGATGCCGATTACAGAGGGGCCTTCTTCTTCAGAACCGTAGCGGCGCCAGTGGTAGAGGAAGGTATCTTCGGGCTTGAACACACCGTCCCACCCGTAGATAACCATGAGGCTGATCTCATGAGTGTCGGCCGACTCCGGACCCAGCGCCGCGTCGTGGAGTCCTGTGGCAAGCCGCAATCCCTTGTCAGTGCCGATGAACTCGTACCGAAATCCTGAGCCTACAGCGCCTGAGAATTCCTCGGGTAGGTCGCGGAACTCGTAATAGCAACCACGGTCCGACAGCACTACCCGGACCAAGTCATTGGTGTACTCCAGACCCGCCCCGACTTGGTCCTTGATGTAGTCGATCATGACCTGGTACTCAGGTCGCCGGGACTGCCCCAGCTGCGGTAGCTCGCGTTCTCTCCAGTCCATGGCCAGTTCCTCTCCGGGAACCCCTGTGAGCCAATTTGATCATACCCATTGAAGGATGCAAGCTACCCCCCAGTTTCGTACCTTCCGCTGGCTATATACCACGATTCGTGTACGAGAAGGACACGAATTCAACATGCGTTGTGTTGGATCGTTGACGGGCGATCTCCTGTGGTATACTGTCACAGGTTCGTGCAAATGCGCATCCTCAACTTGCTGTTCCTACTACTGGCCGTTGCCTTATGCCACACCCCTGCCTCCGCCCAGGAGGCCGCTCCCCGACCTGATGACGAGAGCGACGGTACGGTGGCCGTCATTCCCGGAAAGCCGCCGGAGGAAATGACCGAGGAGGAGAAGTCCGATGCCGAGATCGGCAAGTCCGCGGCGGAGGAAATCGAGAGGCAGTCCAAGCGCTTCAAGCTGGTGGAGAACAGCCCGGATCTGCTTCGCATCGCCGGGGTCGTAGAGAGGCTGCGGCCGGCAACGCAGAAGGCCCTGCAGAAGTACGAGATAAGAGTCATCGATAGCAAGGGGGTCAACGCCATCGCTCTACCGGGCGGGTACGTCTACTTCACGCAGGGCGCGCTGGACGCCGTCGAGTCAGAGGACGAGCTGGCGGCGATGGCTGCGCACGAGATGGCCCACGTATGCCTCATGCATTCCCGCAAGTTGATGAGCAAGGACGAGAAGTACCAGAGGATTCTCGGCTCGCTGCTCGTCGTCTCAATTCTCAGCAACGCCGAAGGCGTCAGCCCCGGAGCTATCGCGACAGTGGGACAGCTGGTGATGGAGGACGCGGTGAATCACTACGGCCGCGAGGCGGAGCTCGAGGCCGATCGCGAGGCCGTGCTCTATCTGCATCGGAGTGCCCCCTACAATCCGGTGGCGGTCCTCACCGTGGTGGAAGGACTGGCGCGCATGGAGGCCGCTGTTGGCGACCCCGAGCTCGGCGTCTTCCAGACACACCCTTGCGGCAGAGAGCGGGTCGAGGCCGTGCTCGCGCAGTTGAAACAACTGGGAGTGCCCGTTGAGCGGCGACGTGTCACGCGGTCCCTCGTAGCAGACTATGGTTCAATCTCCGAGGGCGGGGCGGAGATCGGCGAACTGCGTCTCAACGGAAGAGCAGTTTTCCGACCGGCTAGGGAACTCCATGGTCTCACACCGGTGGAGCGGGCCGAGCAGAGCGCCGACATGTTCAACCGGTTGCTGCTCGAGAACCTCCGCTTGCTCGAGATCCTGGCCGTGACTGACGGTGATCTCATCCGTGTCCAGGCCCGCGGCGAAACCATCTTTGTCATCACGCCCGGAGATGCAAGCTTCCACGAGTCGGACACCAAGGCTATGGCTCAGGAGGCCATGGCGGCGATCCGGCTGGGGTTCACCGAGGAGAAAGTGCAGCGCGCCTACTGAGCCCCCGCCCCCGCTGGAAGAGATGCACGCAGACTGCACCAGTCCGGCCGGCTAGCGTGAATAGCCCGAAGAGGCCTCCGTCGCCGTGGCCAGCAGCGCAGGCGGCAGGCCTGGGGCCATGTCCAAGTAGAGGCCGGTCCCGACCGCCACAGAGGGGAGTGGATCCTCCGCTACCTCGACTCTGAGCTCGGTCTGTTCCGCCAGGAGCTGATCGAGGCCGCGCAGCAGCGCCCCGCCTCCGGTGAGTGTTATGCCAAGCTCCATGATGTCGGCGGCGAGCTCAGGAGGAGTATTCTGCAGAACACGTCGCACACACTCGACAATGGCCGCCACCGGCTCCGTCAATGCCTCTCTGACTTCCTCTGAGCTTATCTCGACTGTTCGGGGCAGGCCGGACACGACGTCCCGGCCTCGAACCGCCAGTGAATTCTCGTTCGGAAGCGGGTAGGCCGACCCGATCTGCATCTTGATATCCTCTGCAGTGCCCTCTCCGATGTCCAAGTTGTGGGCTTGCTTCACGTGGCGCACAATCAGTTCATCCATATCTGACCCGCCCAGACGGATCGACTCGCTGAGGACAATCCCTGCCATTGAGATGACGGCCGCGTCGGTCGTCCCCCCGCCGATGTCAACCACGAGATGGCCCTTTGGATTGGTGACCTCAAGCCCGGCCCCGATGGCCGCCGCCAGAGGCCCTTCTACAGGGAGCGCGCTGCCGGCTCCCCCTGCTCGGGCGGCCTCCAGAAATGCGCGCTTCTCGACCGCGGTGGCACCAGACGGAACACAAATGCAGACCCGAGGCTTGAAGAGCCTGGGCCGACCGCATACACGAGTCAGAAGATACCGCAGCAACACGCATGTTACCGTGAAATCGGCGATGACGCCATCCTGCACGGGCCGGACGACGACTATCCCATCCGCGACCCGACCAAGCATGGCCCCTGCCTCTTCGCCCAAGGCCACCACCTCTTCCTCGAAAACCGCCACCACGGAGGGCTCGCGGATGATGATACCGCGGCCCTTCGCGCAGAGGAGGGTATTGGTCGTCCCCAGGTCTACCCCAATGGATTCCGCCAGCCCGATCATCGGTCCGCCCTACACCCCCTCGCCGGCCGCCGCCATGTCTGCCCCCAGAGCCCTGAGCTTCCCCTCGAAGTCCTCATATCCGCGCGAGACGTAGCGTCGCCCCAGGACGAGGCTCTCCCCCTCGGCGCTGAGGGCCGCAGTCACAACAGCGGCCCCATCCCTGATGTTCCCGGCCTCCACGGTAGCACTTGTCAAACGTTCCACGCCTCGGATGATCGCATGTCGAGAGTCCCGCAGCTCGATGTCCGCACCCATCTTCACCAACTGTTCCGCGTACTGGAGCCGCCGATCGAACACCGTCTCTTGGATCGTGCTGTTCCCCTCCGCAGTTGCCAGCACGGCGGCGGCCAGTGGTTGCAGATCGGTCGAGAAGAAGGGGAACGGATCGGTGACTATGTCTACACCACGCGGTCGCCCAGGACAGCCGGCGACCAGCCCGTGGCCCTGAGCCACCAGGTGCACGCCGGCCTCCTCGAGCTTGTCGGCCGTCGCGCCCAGTTCAGAGCGCGTTATGTTCTCCAGCATGACTTCGCCGCGCGTCGCAGCGGCCGCGCAGATGAAGGTGCCGGCCTCCAGGCGATCAGAGTTTACTCGGTGAGTGGTTCCGTGCAGCCCCGACACGCCCTGGACCGTCAGCTTCGGCCCCCCAATACCCCGGATGTGGGCGCCGGCCTCGTTCAGGAAGTTACAGAAGCATACCACGTCTGGCTCATAGGAGGCGTCCTCGATGACCGTTTCCCCGCCGGCCAGAGCAGCGGCCATGAGCGCGGTGAAGGTCGCCCCCGGGTTCCGGTGGCGTTCGTCGAGGGTGACAGTGGTCCCGTGGAGGGCCTCGGCCTGAAGCTGAATGTGGTCTGCTCCCATGCTCACCTGCGCGCCAAGCGCCTCTAGCACAGCGAGGATGTGCGTGACCGGGCGATTCCCAAGGTCACAGCCGCCGGGGATGGCCAGCTCTGCCCGGCCCAGGCGGATGAGCAAAGGACCGAGCAAGTAGTGCGATGCCCGCATCTTCCGCACCAGCTCGGCCGGCGGAGAGTGAGTAGTGGTCCCAGTGTTGACCACTCGCACACTGCCGTCGGCGCCCTCTTCCACCGCAAGGCCGACCGAGCGCATGAGGGCGACCATCGTATGCACGTCCGCAATGCGAGGGACGTTTTGGACCACAGTCTCGCCCTCGAGCAGCAGCGTTGCAGCGAGGACCGGCAGTGAGCCGTTCTTGCTCCCCGAAAGTCGCACCTTCCCCCGCAGTGGTCTCCCGCCCGCGATCCGCCAGGCTTCTGCCGTCATGGCTGCTCCTATTGCTACGTTGTCTGGATTGTCCTTCGACGTCCGGCTAAGCGCTTTCTCTCGGCCGCCTTCAGCCTGGCGAGAGCGCGCTGGAGCGCGGCCTCCGCCCGAGCAATGTCAATATCCCGTTCGTGGAGGCGGAGTCTCTGTCGAGCCCGTTGTTCCGCCGCGCGAGCCCTCTCCACATCGATCTCCAGCGCGGCCTCCGCGGTGTCCGCCAAGACGGTGACACCGTCCAGCTCGACTTCGAGAAACCCAGCAGACACGGCGAAGTAATCCTCTTCCCCGTTCTCCTGTCTGATCATGAGAGCCCCCGGGCCGAGCTCAGCAACCATCGGCGCATGCCTCGCCAGCACCCCAAAGTAGCCCTCTACTCCGGGTGCTATCAGGGATCGTGCCCGGCCCTCGAACAGAGCGTGATCGGGCGCCAGTATCGTCAGATCAAAGAGCGGGAAGGGCAATTACTGCTCCTTCGCCAGCTGCTCGGCCTTAGCGACCGCTTCGTCGATGTCGCCGACCATATAGAAGGCCTGCTCCGGCAGCTCGTCGTGCTTGCCTTCGACGATCTCTTGGAACCCGCGGACTGTTTCCCGCAGCTGCACGTACACGCCGGGCTGACCTGTGAAGGCCTCCGCGACGAAGAACGGCTGCGAGAGGAAGCGTTCAATCTTCCTCGCGCGTTCGACGATCAGTCGGTCTTCCGGTGACAGCTCTTCGATGCCGAGGATGGCGATGATGTCCTGCAGGTCCTTGTACCTCTGCAAGATCTCCTGCACGCGGCGGGCCACCTCATAGTGCTCCTCGCCCACGACGGCCGGGTCGAGAAGCCGCGATGTCGACCGTAAAGGATCGACGGCCGGGTAGATGGCCCGTTCCGCGATGCGCCGATCGAGGAAGGTAGTTGCATCGAGATGCGCCATGGCGGTAGCAGGGGCAGGATCCGTGAAGTCGTCGGCTGGGACGTAGATGGCCTGCAAAGACGTGATCGATCCGCGCTTGGTGGACGTGATACGCTCCTGGAGCTCGGCCATCTCTGTGGCGAGAGTCGGCTGGTAGCCGACCGCGGAGGGCATCCTGCCCAGCAGCGCCGAGACCTCAGAGCCGGCCTGCACAAAGCGGAAGATGTTGTCGATGAAGAGGAGCACATCCTGCCCTTCAACGTCTCGGAAGTACTCGCATATGGTGAGAGCCGTCAAGCCGACACGTAAGCGCGCCCCCGGCGGCTCGTTCATCTGGCCGAAGACGAGGCTCGCCCGCTCGATCACCCCGGACTCTTTCATCGTCAGCCAGAGATCGTTGCCCTCCCTGGTTCGCTCCCCCACTCCACCAAATACCGATGTGCCGCCGTGCTGTCTGGCCATGTTGTGAATGAGCTCGGTCAGCAGAACAGTCTTGCCGACTCCCGCGCCGCCGAAGAGGCCCACCTTTCCGCCCCGTGGATATGGTGCGAGAAGGTCAACGACTTTGAACCCGGTCTCGAAGGTCTCCGTTTTGACTTCCTGATCTTCGAAGCTCGGCGCCGCCCGATGGATCGGCATGCGATCGGCCGCCTCGACCTCGCCGAGCTCATCTATGGGCTCGCCCAGCACGTTGAAGAGCCTTCCCAGCACGCCGGGACCTACCGGGACCTTGATGGGTGCTCCTGTATTGCGGGCGGGCATCTCCCGCACGAGGCCCTCCGTAGGCGCAAGGGCTATCGTGCGGACCGTCTCATTGCCCAGGTGCTGGGCCACCTCCAGGACGAGCGTGCGATTGTCCTCTCCATGCGACAGATCAATCTCAATGGCGTCCCGGATCTCCGGCAACGCGTCCGAGGGAAACCGGATGTCCACGACCGGGCCGATGACTTGGACGACCTTTCCCTGTGCCACTGCTTTCAAGCTCACAATCACACGGTCGACTCGGTAGCGCTCACTATTTCGATGAGTTCCTTCGTGATCCCGGCCTGCCGCGCCTTGTTGTAGTCGAGGGTGAGCTGCTCGATCATTTCCTCGGCGTTGTCCGTGGCCGCCGTCATGGCCGCCACACGTGCTGCGTGCTCACTTGCGGAGGCCTCGAGCGTTGCAAGGAGGATCTCGTTCTGGAGATACCTTCGCATCAGCCCCTGCAGCATCTGTCGCGGTCGCGGCTCGAAGATGACGTCAGTCGGGGCCGCCGGCAGCGGCTCCACCGGAAGGACGACCTCGGTGCGCACCTCAGTCCGAGTGCCTCCGAGAAACCGTGAGTAGACGACGACCAGCCGGTCTATCTCGCCGCTCAGGAATCGCTCTCCCAGCCGGTCCGCGAGCACGTAGACCTCTGCTAGCGAAGGCTCCCCGCCAAGGGGCACGAGTTGATCGACGATTTCATAGCCGTGACGCCGAAGCTGCAGGAGGCCCTTCCGGCCGACTGCAACCGCAGCCGTCTCCTCGGGAGAGCCAACCGCGAAGGCGCGCCTCACGACGGCCGCGTTATAGCTCCCGCACAGACCGCGATCGCTGGTCACGACGACCATTCCGGTCTTCTGTACGCGACGCGCTCGGAGGAACGGATGCTCCTGTGTTGCCGCCGCCACCATGCTCACCAAACGGATGAGCCTCTCGTGATATGGTCGCGACCTGCGAAGGCGCTGCTCACCGCGGCGCAGCCGGATCGAGGAGACTGTCTTCATGGCCCGGCAGATCTGCTCGATATTCCGAACCGCCCGGATCTTGCCCCGTATGTCCCGGATTGAACTCACGCGGCCTTACCCTCGTCTTCTCGCTCCCCCGGCTGCACCTTCTGTGTATGGAAGCGCTCGCAGCAGTGCTCCAGGGCTCGCCTCAACTGCCTTTCCACCTCGTCGCTGAGCTCGCCGGTGTCCTCAATCTGGTGCAGGACCGCCGGATAGTGCTCGCGCACAAACCGGATTACCTCCCGGCCGAATCGAGAAACATCGTCCGCTTCCACGTCGTCGGCGTAGCCGTGTGTACCAGCGTAGATGACGACCACCTGCTCGGCGATGGGCATGGGTTCGTACTGGGGCTGAATCAAGAGCTGCATCATCCGCTCGCCTCGTGCCAGCTGAGCTCGCGTGGTGCGGTCGAGCTCGGTAGCGAACTGAGCGAAGGCCTGGAGTTCCTGGTAGTAGGCCAAGTCGAGACGCAGCATTCCCCCCACTTGCTTCATGGCCGGCCGCTGCGCCGCACCGCCGACGCGAGACACGGAAAGCCCGACATTCATCGCCGGCCGGAAGCCAGAGAAGAACAGGTCACTCTCCAGGTAGATCTGTCCATCAGTGATGGAGATGATGTTGGTCGGGATGTAGGCCGAGTAGTCCCCCTCCTGAGTCTCGATTATCGGCAGCGCGGTCAGCGACCCACCGCCGCGTTCGTGGCTGAGCTTGGCCGCCCGCTCCAAAAGGTGAGCGTGGAGGTAGAAGATGTCGCCGGGAAAGGCCTCACGGCCGGGAGGCCGACGGAGCAGAAGCGAAATCTGTCGATAGGCCTGAGCATGCTTGGTGAGGTCGTCGTAGACGACGAGAGCGTGCATCCCTTTCTCCCGGAAGTACTCACCCATCGAACATCCGGCGTACGGCGCGATGTATTGGAGGGCGGCGGGATCGTCGGCGGAGGCGGAGACGATGGTGGTGTAATCCATGGCACCGTACCGCTCCAGCACGTGGGCGACGCGCGCGATGGTCGAGAGTTTCTGGCCAATGGCAACGTATATGCAGTAGCAGTTCTGCCCCCTCTGGTTGATTATAGTGTCGATAACGATGGCCGTCTTGCCCGTCTGGCGGTCGCCGATCATCAGCTCCCGCTGGCCGCGGCCGATCGGGGTCATCGAGTCGATCACTTTCAGGCCCGTCTGAAGGGGCTCATTGACCGGCTGGCGCTCGACGACGGCCGGCGCGCGCGTTTCGGTCGGCCGATACTCCTTGACGGGAGCTTGGCCTCGGCCGTCGAGCGGATCGCCCAGCGCGTTGACGACCCGGCCGAGGAGAGCTTCGCCAACGGGAACCTCCATAATGCGGCCCGTAGTCTTCACGACATCGCCCTCCGTGATGTCCGCAGCTGGGCCGAGCAATATGCACCCGACATTGTCCTCTTCCAGGTTGTGGGCCAGGCCGTAGACGCTGCCGGGGAACTCCACCATCTCTCCCAACATCACGCCCCGCAGGCCGTAGATCCTGGCCACCCCGTCGCCCACCTGCAGGACGCGCCCGACGCCTGTCATCTCGACCTCGGCGCCGGACTTCGCCATCTGCTCTCTTAGGACTGCGCTGACTTCGTCAGGACTGATCCTCAATGTCACCTACCCTCGTAGCTTAATCAGCTCTTCCCGCAGGCGCGCCAGTCGGCCTGCTGCACTGCCGTCGATCAGCCTGTCGCCGACCTGTAGTCGCACCCCCGCAAGAATCCTTGCGTCGGTCTGCTCGGCCAGCCTGATTTGCTTGCCGGTCATGCGCTCGAGGGCCGCAATGAGCCGCTCCCGCTGCTCCTCGGAAAGGGGCACCACCGTGCACACCTCCGCCCGCACCACGCCCGCGGCTTGATCCGCCAGCTCGTCGTACGCGTGCGCGACCTGCTGCACGGCATCCCCGCGCCCATGGTTCACCAAGACAGCGAGGAGCGACACCACTGTATCCGAAAAGGCTCGACCAAGGGTGTTCCTCAGCGCCGCGATCTTCCGACCCCGGGACACGTCAGCCCGGGCGAGGAGCCGTCGCAGCTCATCAGAGTCTTCGAGCAAGTCGGTCAGCTCATCTAACTCGCGGCCGACAGCGGCCACCGAGTCCCTCTCTCGGGCCAGCTCGAACATTGCCTCGGCATACCTGGCCGCAATGCGAGGAGCGCTCATTGCTGCTGCTCCAGACGAGAGATGAACTCATCGACGGCCTGGCGATGCTTCTCTTCGTCCAGCGGCGCTAGGACGGCCTGCGTCGCCGCGAGCAAGGCGAGATCGACGACCTCGTGCCGTAGCTGCAGCATCGCTTCCTCGCGCTCGATGTCAACCGTCTCCCGGGCCCGCTGACGGATCTGCTCCGCCTCGTCGCGCGCGCGCTTCAGGATTCGGTCGCGCGCCTGCTCGCCCTCCTCGACCGCCACCCGCACCTGGTGCCGGGCTTCCTCTCGGGCCTCGGTCAGCACGCGGCTCCGCTCCTGATCGATGCGGGCCAACCCCTTCCTCGCTCGCTCGCCGGCATCGAGGCCTTCGTCGATCTCCTTCTCGCGTTCCGCCATCACCTTGAGGAGCGGGCCGAACAGATACCGCCGCAGCAGCAGAAAGAGGATGGCGAAGCCGACGATCTGAAGGAACACAACTGCCGGGTCCAGGCTGAGCACGCTTCCTTCACCCATGGCGGCTCCATACCTCCGTAGGCCGTTCCGGACTGCTAGCCTCCCGGGATCTTCTCGAGCACCTCCGCCGGTCCGGGCAGCTTGGACCAAAGCACGAAGCTGATAACAAGAGCGTAGATGACGAGCGACTCGATGAGCGCGAGGCCGACGATCATCGTGCTGAAAAGGCGCCCCCCGGCCTCGGGCTGCCGTGCGGTGGCCTCAAGCGCCACCGAGATCGCGCGCCCCTGGCTGAGGCTGCCAGCAACGGCCGCGATCGCGACGGCAAGTCCGGTCACCAGCGCCAATCCGAAGAAATAGAGCATCTGCTTCTCCTTTCCGAGATTCCCAGGCAGATCGTTCCATCCGCCTCACAGGCCGGCGGCTCGGTGCCTCACCGGCATCAAGTATTCGCCGCTCGCCCCGACCGCCACGATCCCTCGTGCTCCTCGGGTGCGAACGCCGCGCGTGTCAGGCCTCCGCTTCCGTGTGCTGGATGACACCGTCCAGGTAGACTGTGGTCAGTATTGAGAAGATCGCCGCTTGCACGATCGAGACGAGCAACCCGAGCAGCATATTCGGGAGCTGGACGGGGAGAGGAATCCAGTGTCTGGCCAGCCCCGCGACGAGCCCGATGAGGATAAGGACGACCGTCTCTTCGGCCATCAGGTTGCCGAAGAGCCGGACGGCCAGCGTAACGGGCCGGAACAGCTCGCCCAGCAGGTGAACGACGAAGACGAGCGGCGCGAGCAATACATAGGGGAATTGCGTCGGCACTCCGGAGATGAAGTGTCTGAAATACCGTAGGCCGTGCTCGCGAAAGCCGAAGTACTGGACGACGAAGAAGACGACGACGGCCAGCCCGGCTGTGATGTTGAGGTTGGAGGTTGGCGCCATGAACCCCGGAATGAGCCCCATCAGGTTCATGCACGCGATGTAGATGAAGAGAGCTCCGATGAACGGGACGAATTCCGTGCCGCGCGGGCCCATGATGCTGACGACGAGGCCGCGCAGGCCGCCCACGAGCGTTTCGAGTACCGTCTGGATACCGCGCGGCCGAAACGAGAGACCGCGCGTCCCGACAACGGAGAGCACAGCCAGCATGATAATGGCCACGAGGGACCAGGCAAAGGCGAGCATGGCATCGCTGTGAAGCAGCGGCTCGCCACCGATCTCGAGCGATGTCACCCAGTTGAGCCAGGTCTGAGGATGCGGAAGCCCGCCTTCCTCGGCAGCGAAGGCCGGCGCCCCGGCGAGCGGCACGCAAATGAAGGCCAGAGCAGCTAGGCGCAGTGTCACGGCCCGCATCACACAGCTCCCTTCGGGCTGCGCTGGCCCGGCCGGAGCAGCCGAAGCGTTCTGATGGCCGTCGCCGTCGCCATGAGAGGAACAACTGCGGTGCCGACGCAGACCCACAGCGGCGATGCGAAGCCCGTCCGGATCGACACGTAGAGTATCGCTGCGATGAGCGGCCACTTCACCAGCCAGAGCGCCCAGAGGTAGAAGCGCGCCCGGCGCCGGCGTTCGGAACCGAGCCACGCCCGCGCAAGGCCCATGTGGATCGCAAAGGAACCAAGGACGATGCCGCCGCCCACCGCCACGCCGGCCGCCGCGCGCGGACCCAGCGCGAGGGCAGCCAGTGCGAGGCCCGACCACACGAGCAGTGACCACACCAAGACGCGTCGTGCGGGACGAAGATCCGCCCAATCGCTTTCCCTGCCGCCTCCACTCACCTCAGAAGGCTCCGGTCGCTGTTCTCGCCGAGCTGACGCAGGGCCGCCAGTACATGATAGAACCCGGCCGCCGTCCCGGCCAACGTGCCCACGAGAGTCAGCCACGGAACGGTCCCCCAACGGCCATCGAGATATCGGCCCACCAGGGCGCCCAGCAGGGCGCTCACGCCGAGCACAATGCCCAGGCCGCCGAGCCTGCCTATGGTGCGAATCGGCCCTTGGTATCGAGAGGCCATCCGGCCTTTGCCTCCGCACAAAAAAACCAAACGAGGCTGACGCGGGCCTCGCCGGAGGAAACAACGCGCTGCTTCTCGTGGCCCTGGTATGATAGCCGCCGGCTGTCTCCGTTGTCAAGCACAGCGGCCTTCCTCTGGGTGCATGTGGTCACAGGCGATGGCCCCGCATTGGCGGGCCGGTTGACTTTTGAGTGTCATCCATGTAAGCTGGGAGAGGTGTAGAGCGAGCTGGATGGGTTGGGGCACCCCGGGCTAATGGCGGAGAATGAGGTAGAGCTGGGAGTGGAAGCGGTTGCCCTCGATTGGAAGGGCAGCCCGATTATCGTCTTGCGCGAGCGGGAAGGCAACAGAGCTGTTTTCATCTGGGTGGGATTGCTCGAGGCGAACGCCATCAATATGCCGCTGGAGAAGCAGCGCGCGCCCCGCCCCATGACGCACGACCTGATCGTCTCTATCCTCCAAGAGGTCCAGGTCGAGGTCGAGCGAGTTACCATTACCGACGTGCGCGGCCTCACCTACTACGCCACACTCGACCTGCGAGATGGTGAGGAGCGGACGAGCATCGACTGCCGCCCAAGCGACGCCATTGCCATTGCGCTGCGAACCAAGGCGTCCATCTACATCGGGGAAGACCTGCTCCGGCGACTGGTCGAAGAGCAGCGGAAGGCCGGCGCTGCCGGGGCATTGCCGGGCACGACGGTTGTGGAGCCCGACGAACCAACCATCCACTGAGCACAGGCGAGGACATCTCGACTTCCGCGGCCGTCACCTCAGGTGGCGGCCGAGCTGCCTTCAATCAGCACACTCGCACGGCGTTCGGCCGCACTTCGGGCAGCCAGCAGCGTATTTCTCGGTCGCCTGCTCCAGGTCGATCTCGCAGATGCTCGCCATCGTGCTGAGCCAGGCGAGAACGTCGGCGAACTCCTCTCGGAGTTGCTGTCGCTCCTGCTGGCGCATTGCACGGGCCAGCTCTCCGACCTCTTCGACAAACCAGCGGAAGGTCGCGGGGAGGCCGCGCGCGGCGTCCCTCTCCAGGTAGATGCTCTCGATCTGCTGCTGGAACTCCCGGATTCTCATCGCCTGACCTCACGAGGACGACGCCGAGCGCTCGCCCACAGGCTGGCTGGCCGGCGCCGTTACGTTTGCTTGGTGAACAGCCTTCGCAGCAGCGACCGACCCGCGCCGGGGCGCCGCCTGGCGAGCAACACAGAGCAGCGCACCCGCCGCGCGATTGACCGCGGCTTCTCCCCGAAGATGAGCTGACTCAGCAGGCTCTCGCGGGCGGCCCCAAGCACCAGAAGGTCAGCTTCCTCGCATGCCTCCACGATGCCGCTCGCCGTCGTGCGCGCCTGGACGATCTCCAGATCGACGGTGCTTTCGTCTGCTGGTGTCCCCTTCAGAAAGGCTCGCTCGGTGGCGTCGTCCATGGCGGTTCCGCGCTTGATGATGTGCAGATACCGCGGCTTGGCTCCGACCTCCCTCTCGAGAGCCCGGGCCACCTCAACGCACAGCCGCGCATGAGGACTCGCTGTCACGCCCACGAGGATGCGTTCCAACTTGCGTCTCTTGCTGCGCCACCGAACCAGTACCGTGTCCGCCGAACACCCCCTCAGCACCGGATCGAGCGTTGTGCCAAACAGCCGGTCTCGCGCCCGCGTCTGCCCGCGCCAGCCGAGCACTACCAGAGAAGGCTTCTTCTCTGCAATAGCGTCGAGCAGCCCCCCTTGCAGGCTTTCGGAGACCCAGAGGGAGGAGAGGACAGAAACGCCCATGCTGGCGCCGACTTCGACGGCCGCTTCGAACAGCGGATCGGCTCGGTCGAGGAACTGCCGTCCCTCCGAGGACGGCAGTTGCCGCGGTATCTTGATAACATGCAGCGCGACGACCGACGTGTTTCTGTTCTTCGCAACAGCACAGGCCACCCTGAGGAGGGGCTGCACCGTGCTGGGGTTGGCGAGCGCTACTAGGACGGGCTCCTTGACCGGGGTCACCGTGCGCTCCTCGAGAAGCGCCCTTGCTCCCGTTGCTTCCCGCTCGCGCTTGCTCGCGTACTCGCGGAACACGATGAGCCCGACGAAAATCCAGGCCGCCGTCACATACCAAGCCTTGCTGCTGAACCGGAAGAGATAGGCGGCCAGGAACACGAGGCACAGCGTAGAGAACATAGGCACCCAGGGATGCAGGGGAACCCGGAATCCGCGCTTCGCATCCGGGCGCTGATACCGAAGGGCCACCACTGAGATGTTGATCATTCCGAACAGGAACATGAAAGTGATATCGGTCGCGCTCGCCACATCCTCCAGGGGAAGGGCCACCGCCATCAGGATAACCCCGGCCGCAGAGGCGAATATCGCGCCGTGCGGGGTTCGTCGCCGGCCATGGATCCAGGCGAACACGGCCGGCAAGTTGAAGTCGCGGCCCATTGCGAAAGAGACGCGAGAGGAAGAGTACAGCGTCGCGTTCAAGGCCGAGGTGGTGGCGAACAGGCCGCCGATCAGAAGCAGCGCCATGCCGCCGGGCGCGAACTGGCGCGCCGCCTCCAGAACGGCCAGCTCTGAGTGTGATCCCAGGTACTGCCAGACCGGCACGCCGGCGGGTGCACGCACCGCGCTGAGCATGGTGAACGCGATCATCACGTAGATCGGCACCACCGCCCCGACGGCCAGGAATATCGCCAGAGGGATGTTGCGCTTGGGTCGCCTCACTTCTTCCCCGCACTGTGCGATGATCTCGTACCCCTCGAAGGCGACGAAGGTTAGACCCATCGCGGTCAGGAGGCCGCCAGCCCCGATAGGGAAGAAGGGCGACAGCTGCTGGGGCCACTGCGGCCGCCCCCGGAGCGCCCACAGCCCTGCAACGACGAAGACGAGGAGGATGGCCATCTGCGCCAGAGTGATGAGGTTCCCTGCCCGTCCCGTCTCTGCAGAGCCGCGGTAATTGATGGCGGCGAAGACAAGGACCACGAGCACCGCGAGGACCTTCGTCTCGGCAGATTCCGAAAGCCGAGGCAGTCCAATGCCAAAGCTGTGAAGGAGCTGCGCGAAATAGGCGCCGAAGGCCAGTGCATAGAGGCTGCATGCGACAGAGTGGCTGAACCACGACATCCAGCCCGCCAGGAAACCGAACGGACCGGGGAGGGCCAGCTTGGCCCAGGCATAGCCTCCGCCGGCCTGGGGAAAAGTGGACCCCAACTCCGCGTATGACGCGGCGGCGGTCAGCGCTATGATTCCATTCAGCGCGAAGGCGAGTATGAGGCACGGGCCAGCAGCTCCGGCGGCGATGCCGGTGAGCACGAAAATGCCCGCGCCCACCATGGCGCCTACGCCAATGAGAGTCGCCTCGGCGAGACCCATGCCCCGCCGGAGTCTGACCTCGCGCTCCTCCGAAGCGATTGCCGTCCTCCGGGAAAACGGTTCTGCCCAATCCAAAGAGGGCCTGGGAGCGGCGGCCGTAGACGTCCCTTATCTTCCATCAGCTCCGCTCCGGCCCTGGTCGCCGACTGCATTGACCACGCAATTTCGAGGCACTATAATAGCACAGAACTGGTGGGCCAGCAGCGGCCAATGCATGTCAGACAGGTCGGCTCGGCCGAAACAAGCGAGCTAGTCGCCCGCGCCAAAGACGGGGATCGTGAAGCGTTTGACGTCCTCGTCGAGCGCTATACCCCGCGGGTCTACAACCTCTCTTTGCGGATCACGGGCTCTCCAGAAGACGCGGCGGACTGCGTGCAGGAGGCCTTTCTGCGCGCCTTTGCTTCGCTGCGGCGATTCCGCGGCGAGGCCGCCTTCTCCACCTGGCTCTACCGTGTGGCGATCAATGTGGCGAACGACGCGAACAGGCGCCTCAGAAGCCAACCGCTGCGCGCCTCGGAGTTAGAGAGGCCCGATTCCGAGGAGCCGATCTCCGAGTTGGATCAATTTGGCTCGGCGCTTGAGGGCAGGACCAATAGCCCCGAAGACTCGTTGCTGGAGTCTGAGCGACGAGAGGTGGTCTTCGACGCCATCAGATCGCTTCCCGAGCACTATCGCACGATGATAGTGCTGTATGACCTCCAGGGGCTTTCGTATGAGGAGATCAGCCGAGTTGTCGGCGTCCGCGTGGGTACTGTGAAATCCAGGTTGAGTCGGGCGCGTTTGGCCTTGAAGGAGCGGCTGGAGCCGCATCTGGAACTTCTTCGCGAGTGATTCCGTCTAACGCGCGAGTGGACTATGAGCGGTAGCGTCCGGAAGGAATGCGAGAGGCTGAGAGAGCGCCTGCCCGAGTACGCCGAAGGCAGATTGGTCGGCCGGCCGCGTGCCCAGTTGGAGCGCCATCTGGCGGGTTGCTCGCGCTGCGCGGCCGAGGTGGGCGATCTGAGAACGGTGATCGGGGCGATACGCGCCATCCCGGCCGACGAGGCGCCAGAGGACCTCGTAGGGCGGGTTCGGGCGGCCCTCCGGGAACGGGCCCCCGCTTCGGCGGCAGCGAAGCTTCTCTGGGCTCGCCTTGCAGTGCCCGTCGCCGTTCTTACGGGAGCGGTGGCCATCGCTCTCGTGCTCAGGACGCCCTCCACCCGTCA
This sequence comes from uncultured bacterium, assembly GCA_964559435.1. GTDB lineage: Bacteria > Armatimonadota > Hebobacteria > Hebobacterales > Hebobacteraceae > Hebobacterum. Next base: position 95,918 of record CAZLHI010000004.1, read on the forward strand.
GCTGGCGCCGGCCGTCACACCACCGGCAAAGGCAATAGGCGAGGTGCAGCCAGGTGCCCTTCCCGGCCGCGCGGGTGGGGGATTCCCTATGGAGGCCGCGGACGAGACCACACGCATGGAGTTTGCACGCCCAGAGCCGGAGCAACAGGCCTCAGCCGAGCGACCGGCAGCACCGTGGGCGGAGGAGAGGCTGGACGCCCGACCCGCACAGCCGCCTGCTCGGGCCGCGGCTCCGACGCCCCCAATCCCACCTCCAGCCGCTGCTGCCGAAGGTCGCAGACGCGAAACGCCGCCCATAATACGCGACGCGACGCCTCGGGCCGGCAACCGGAAACTGAGCGGGCGAACCGGGCTCCCTGGCCCGCGACACTGGCAGGATGATCGGGCCGGTCTCGGCGGGGCCGAAGCGTCGGCCGAGGCCGACGCATATCGCGGGACCCAGGCGGAGACGGCCAAGGCGGCAAAGGCGCCTCCCGCCCCGTTATCGGCGAGAGTCTCGCTCGCCTCGGCCGAAGCCGGCAAGATCATCGCGCTCAAGCTTACGGCCCAGGAGCCGCTCGAGCAGATCACACTCACCCTGAATGACGCAGCGCCCAAAGCGTTTGGATGGCAGGGAAGAGCTGGCGAGCCGGCCTGGATACCTCTGTCAGCCGACAGCATCGGCCCGGGCCCCGCTGCCATTCGGATCAGACTGGAAGCGGCAGAAGGCGTACGGGAGTATGTGTTGTTCGTGCCCGTGCTGGCGCGACTCGGAGAGTCCGCCGCCTCCGCGCCCCTGGCCTGTTACAAGGGGATACCGCTGCGGAATGTGCTGGCAGATTTCAGCGCGCTCACCGGGCTGGTCGTGCTTGCGGAGTCGCCGCTCGATATCGAGTTCAGGGGTGAACTGCCGTCCGGCGACCCGGGGGCTGTTCTTGAGCGTCTGGCGGCCGACGTCGGCTTTGACGCTCACCCAGAGGGTGAGTTGGCCTACACACTGACTCATTCCAGGTGACCTGCCCTCAAGCGGCAGGTTGAGGCCCGCACGTGTCTAATTGTGGCGGTATGGCTGGCCGCGCTGCTGCGTACACATCCAAGCCCGATGAGCGCGCGCCGTGGCCCAGGCGGGTATGGCTGCTCATCTCGACCCTCGTGTTGGCCTGCTGCCTCCTCATCGGGTCTGCTCCGATCCAGGGCGGTGCCGCCGAGAACTCATGTGAGCGATTCCTCGAGACTGAGGAAGGGCGGCGACTGGCGCGGCTGTGGCACGACATGCTCGATCACTCCTCCGATCTGATCTACAACCCGACCGTGTTCCGAGCCCTGGCAGACGACGTGGAGGCGGCGGAGGCCGACGTCTCTGCGCTGCGGGAAGGCGGGGTGCTGAGCAGGTCGTGCGCGAACTGCCTCGGCAGGCTCTTCCATGCGCGTTACAGGCATATCCGCGACTGGCACTACACTACTCGATCCGCGATCAGAGTCTCCGGGGCCGAGGCATACCGGAACACGTCGAGCTGGGTGATCGAGATGCAGCTGTCGCTGCTGCGCCGGCCTCCGACGTGCAAGGCAGAACGAGAGCTTGCCAAGGCAGCCGTGAGGAACATTGCCTACCAACTGATTTTTCTACACCAGCTCGACGAGTTCGAAGCGGAGTCAGATCGCCGTCGGATGGCCCTCAGAGACAAGGCGGATGCCGGCGCCGACGTGGACCTGGAGGCCTTCGAGAGCGAGTACTTGAGGAAACGCAGCCTGCTTCTGGAGGCCTACCGGCAGCGGAGGTTGCCGCGCGTGCGCTTGGTCGAGGAGGTCATGCCGTATGTGGTAGCGCTCACCCGCGCGAAGCCCACCGTCGGTGCGACCGCGCGCCAGGCCGCCCGCCCGGACTACTAACAGCGAATGCTCGGCTGGAACATCGATCTGGGTTTGGACGTAGGGTCATCCACGACCCGCATCTACCAGCGGGGAGTGGGCATCGTTCTTGCAGAGCCCACGGCTGTCGCCTTCTCAGGGGACAAGCAGGAGCTTTTGGCGGTCGGGGCCGAAGCCAAGTCGATGGTGGATCAGAGCAGCAGTGACGCGCGCGTGGTCTTCCCTGTAAGATTCGGCGTGGTTGCCGATCACGTTGCGGCCGGCCAGATGATCAAGGAGATGGTCAGGCGAGCAGTCGGGCGGCGGACGCTTCTCATGCCGCGGGTGATTGCGGCACTGACAACTGCAGCGACCCCAGTCGAGAGAGCTGCCTTACGTTCAGCGATTCAGAGCGCTGGCGCGAGGGCCGTCCGTCTCGTCGATCGGGTTCTGGCGGCGGCGATCGGAGGAGGCGCGGCAGGGCCCGCAGAGTATGGCGCGCGGCTCGTAGTCAGCATCGGCGGCGAGATCGCGGAGTTCGGCGTAGTGGGCCAAGGACGGCTCGTTTGGGGCCGGAATCTCAGATTCGGCGGCCGTGACCTGGACGAGGCCATCCGGAAGATGATGCGGAACCGCTATGGCGTAAGTCTGGCCCCGGCCACCGCGGAGCAGATGAAGTTCCAGGTCGGTGCGGTCATCCCCAGCTTGGCTCGAAGTCGCCTGCTCATCGGCGGGGGCGAGGTCTACGGGGAGCTCTTCCGCAATCTCAAGATAACGCTGGACGGGATCCCGGACTTGCTCGGTCGAGCGCTCTCCCCGCTGATAAACGAGATCGGCTGGGCCCTGGCGGAGGCGCCCGCAGAGCAGCGAGCCGAGATCAAGTCAAACGGCATCTTGCTCGCGGGCGGGACCGCGCTTCTTCAGGGGATACCCCAGCTGATACGAGAGCGGCTGGGCATTCCGGTCGTTCGCGCCCGAGAGCCCGCGCACGCGGTGGCGCTCGGGCTCGGGACCATCCTGCAGGACCTGGCGAGGCTCAGCCGTGACGGTCACCGCTACGGGGGCGCGACCTGAGTCTGCAGGACTCGGGCCCCTGAACCTGCTTTGACCCCCAGGCGTGTTTGCTCTATACTGGACCCAACTGAGCGCCACGGGCCGCTACCAGGCCAGGCGGGTGTTCGCCGCACAGACTGTTAGGGAGATCTCCCTGACGCTGGCACCTTGAATTCCCCCACGGGGAATCGCGCGTCGCTGAGCCGGAGACAGACCAGCGATCAAGGTCGGCTCCAATGGGATCGAGCTTAACCCAGAAGATCATAAGAGAACATCTCGTTTCCGGCCGGATGAAGCCCGGGGAAGAGATCGCCCTGCGCGTTGACCAGACCCTGACACAGGACGTGACCGGCACGATGGCTTTCCTCCAGTTCGAGGCGCTCGGCGTTCCTCGCGTCCGCACCAAGCTGTCGGTCAGCTACGTCGATCACAACATGCTCCAAACGGGCTTCGAGAGCGCGGATGATCACCGCTACCTGCAGAGCGCGGCCGCCAGATACGGCGCCTACTTCTCCCGTCCGGGCAACGGCATCTGCCATCAGGTCCACCTGGAGCGCTTCGGCGTGCCGGGCCAGACTCTCATCGGATCGGACAGCCATACCCCGACCTGTGGCGGCCTTGGAATGCTGGGCATGGGCGCCGGCGGCCTCGACGTCGCCGCCGCGATGGCCGGGCATCCGTTCTACCTTGCGATGCCGAGGATTACGCTCGTCCGGCTCACGGGCGAGCTGGGACCATGGGTGAGCGCGAAGGACGTCATCCTCGAAGTCCTGCGCCGGCTGAGCGTCGAGGGCGGCGTGGGAAGAGTCATGGAGTACGGCGGCCCCGGGGCGGCCTCGCTCTCCGTGCCAGAGCGGGCGACGATCACGAACATGGGTACCGAACTCGGAGCCACAAGCTCCATCTTCCCCTCCGACTCGCGGACGCAGCAGTTCCTTCGGGCGCAGTCTCGCACGGAGGCATGGGTGGAGCTCGCTGCAGCCTCCGATGCCGAATACGACGAGGTACTGGAGATCGACTTGGCAGCCCTCGAGCCGATGGTCGCCGAGCCCTACAGTCCCGACAACGTAGTGCCTGCGGGCGCGCTGGCGGGCACCAAGCTGACTCAGGTGTGCATTGGGAGCTGTACGAACTCCTCTTATCGCGACATGATGACCGTGGCGGCGATCCTCGAAGGAAACAGGGTGCACCCCGAGGTCAGCCTGACGATCTCCCCCGGCTCGCGGCAGGTGCTCCAGATGCTGGCCGAGAACGGCGCGCTGACGAAGCTGATCGCGGCCGGCGCTCGCCTCCTGGAGGCCTCTTGCGGCCCCTGCATCGGCATGGGACAGGCGCCGGCCAGCGGCGGCGCGACGCTGCGCAGCTTCAACCGGAACTTCCAGGGGCGGTGCGGAACCGAAGACGCTCCGACTTACCTTGCCGGGGTGGAGGTGTGCGCGGCCTCGGCCGTCGCAGGAGAAATCATGGACCCACGCCAGCTCGGCGAGCCGGTGCGGAGCGCGGATCCAGAGAAGTTCCTCGCAGACGACAGTATGATCCTTCCGCCGGCCGAAGATGCGGAGAGCGTGGAGGTCATCCGAGGTCCCAACATCGCCCCGGTTCCGATGCGAGGTCCCCTTTCCGATACGATTCGCGGCAGGGTGCTGCTGGTTGCCGGCGACAACGTGACGACCGACGACATCATGCCGGCCGGGGCTGAGATACTTCCCCTGCGCTCGAACATACCGGCCATCTCTCGGCATGTGTTCTCGCGCCTGGATCCGGAGTTCGCTCACCGCGCGCGTCGGGAGGGCGGCGGGTTCATCCTCGGAGGCGCCAACTACGGCCAGGGGTCCAGTCGAGAGCATGCGGCCCTCGCACCAATGGCACTCGGGGTGCGGGCCGTGTTCGCTCACTCCTTCGCCCGCATCCATCACGCGAACCTCGTCAATTTCGGCATCCTGCCCTTGAGCCTGCCCGAAGGCGCGCCCGTCGCCCAAGGAGACGAGCTCGAGATGAGCGCCGTCCGGACGGCGCTGGCGGCCCCGCGGCCCCTGCGGGTCGAGAACCTCACCAATGGGAAGACCTTTGAGGTGACGTGCGAGCTGACGCCGCGCCAGGTGCAAGTCCTCCTGGCAGGCGGGCTTCTGAACTACATGAGGCAGGGCGGCCGGGCGGCAGGGGACGAATAGCCGACTATGTTTGGCAACCTCTTCCGCCAGGTCAGCGACCTCTTCACCGGCGCCGGCGAGATCACAGACCAGCTCTTCGACGAGCTCGAAGAGGTCCTCATCGCCTCAGATGTCAGCGTGCGCCTTTCCGGCGAGATCGTGGCCCTGCTGCGCGCGGCGGTGCGGGAGCGAGGCATTGGCACGCCGGAGGAAGCACGCGATCTCTTGCGGGCTCACATAGCCGGCGTTCTCGACGAGCACTCGGCGCCCCTTGTGGCGGAGCCGCCGGAGCCACCGCTCTTCTATCTCGTCGTGGGGGTAAACGGGACCGGCAAGACGACGACCATAGCCAAGATCGGCGCCCGCTTTCAACGACACGGCAAGAGCGTGCTGCTCGCGGCCGCCGACACCTTCCGTGCCGCGGCGATTGACCAGCTGCAGGTGTGGGCCGACCGACTCGGGGTGGATATCGTCCGGCACCAGCCGGGCGGCGATCCGGCCGCCGTCGTCTTCGACAGCATAAAGGCGGCTCGCGCCCGCGGCATAGATGTTGTGATGGCGGACACGGCCGGCCGCCAGCACACGCAGCACAACCTGATGGAGGAGTTGCGCAAGGTCGACCGAGTGGCGCGGCGGGAGCTCGGACGCGCACCCGACGAGACGCTGTTGGTTCTGGACGCGACGACCGGGCAGAACGCTCTCGTTCAGGCGCGGGTGTTCCGCGATGCGATCGGTCTGACAGCCATTGCGCTCACCAAGCTTGACGGCACCGCGAAGGGCGGGACGCTGATCACGGTCGCCGAGGAACTCGCGCTTCCGGTCAAGCTTGTAGGGGTCGGGGAGAAGCTGGAGGACCTCCGCGACTTCGACCCGCAGGAGTATGCAGCCGGCCTGCTGCCCTAAACGCTGCCGCGCTCCTCTTCCTCCATCTCTGCCAGAAGCTCTCGGTCCTCGTCCGTCAGGGATGCTGTGGCCAGTAGATCGGACCGCAGCTTGCGCGTCCGCCGCAGGGATTCCTGGCGGCGCCACCGCCTGATCTGCTCGTGATGTCCCGAGAGCAGCACCTGTGGAACCTTCCAGCCGCGGAACTCCGCGGGGCGAGTGTACTGGGGGTATTCGAGCAGGCCGTTCGAGAATGAGTCGGCCTGCGCGCCTTCCTCGGCCCCGAGCGCGCCCGGCAAGAGGCGGGCGACGGCGTCGATGACGACCATGGCGGGAAGCTCGCCGCCGGTGAGCACGTAGTCGCCGATGGACAGCGCCCTCGTCGCGAGGTACTGACGCACACGCTCGTCGACCCCCTCGTAATGGCCGCACAGCAGAATGACATGCTTCCGCAGCGACAGCTCGCGCGCCGTCTGCTGAGAGAACAGGTCGCCCTGAGGGCTGAGCAGGATGATCTCCTCCGCGCAATCAGCGCTCGCCGGACAGCGCACCTCCTCGACAGCGGCGAAGAACGGTTCGGGCTTCATCACCATCCCTGCGCCTCCGCCATAGGGGTAGTCGTCTGTGGTTCTATGAGCGTCTGTGGCCCAATGGCGGAGGTCGTGCACGGTCACGGTGACGACACCGGCCTCCTGTGCCCGCTTGAGAATGCTGGAGTCGAGCACAGGGGAGAACACCTCGGGAAAGGTTGTGATGACGTCGATCTTCATCCGGCCGCCTCGTCCTGCTCCGGCTCGTCTCCCGCCAGGGGAGTTATCACCATCACGCCTTCGTCCAAGTCGATCCTACGGACAACCTCTCGCACGGCCGGCACCATTGCCAGCGGAGTCACGTAGACATCGTTGCCCGGGGCCCGTATCACCTCCGTCACCTGTCCCAGCTCCTCGCCCTTGTCTGTCACGACCCTGAGCCCGACGATGTCGTGAACCCAATACCTCCCCTCGGGCAGAGGTACGGCCATCGACTGCTTGACTTTGACGAGCGCACCTCTCAGCGAGGTGGCGGTCTCTCGATCTTCACAGCCGACGAGCGACAGGGTCACCCCTTTCGGTGTCACCTGCGCGCGGCGAACAGCGACGACCCGCTCTTCCCCTGTGGGCAACTCAAGGCAGACCTGGCTGAGAGCGCCGAACCGCTCCGGGAAGTCGGTCTCCGGTGTCACCCGTAGCGCCCCGTTGACACCGAAAGGAGCCGCAACCCGGCCGATCACCAGGTCCCACGGCTCCCTTTCTTCCTCGGCCATTGCCTCAGGCCTCGCGGATTTCGACTATGACTCCGTCCTTGACAACGATCTCGGTGCCGTTCAGCTTCTTGAAGAGGTCATCTCCAACATTCAGGTCGACTACGCCTTCGATCGTGCCGCGGGGATACTCGCTGCCGAGCTCCAACTTCGCACTCTCTTCGATCTGCCGCTGGATCTCCTCCTTCAGGGCAGTATGGCGCTGCCGCTCGGCCTCGATCTGCCGCCGCACCTGCATAGCCTGAGTGAGGTCGGTCCTTTGCAGGTCGGATAAGAAGCGCCGGCTCTGCACCTCCATTTGGTCGATGCGGCGCTGGGTCTCATCTGCGGCCTGTTGCAGTTCGTTGCGCAGCTCCTCCTTGAACTCCTCGGTCACCATCACGCGCAGGCCGATCGACCGTCTGACAGTAATGGCGGCCATATCACTGCTCCCGAGGTGCCGACGCGTCGCCCAGCTTGTTGATGTCGACCCAGATACTCTTTCGCTCTTTCGTTCCTGCCGCTCGGACCAGAGTCCGCAAGGCATTCGCGATGCGGCCGCCCTTCCCGATGACTTTGCCCAAGTCATCGGCTCCTACCCGCACCTCGAAGATGATGCTGCGTTCGCCCTCTATCTTGCCCACCGTCACCTGCTCTGGATCGTCCACCAGGGCCCTCACGATCATTTCAACGAGCTCATGCACTGTAGTCAACCTCCACTGTAGAGCTAGCTCAAGGGTCACTTAGTGGCGCCAGAGCGGCCGCGCGCCCCAGAGCGGCCCTCAACCAAGCGTGAATCCGGGCGCGTCTACCGCCCTTGCTCCTGACTATCTCTGTTTCAGTCAATCTGCGCCTCTAGTCGGAGGTGTGATCCGGCTCCGGGGTCTCCTCGTTGACCTCTTCGCCGCCCTCCGCCGGGGGAACTTCCTCTATCGGCTCAGCAGCCATCTCCGTGTCCGGCGCAGCGCCCACTGTGACGGTCGGCTCTGCCGCGCCCGCCGGGACAGCCTCCCCGCTGAACTTCCCCCACACGCCGGCTCTCTTGAGTAGAGACAGCGCGGTCTCGCTCGGTCGCGCGCCCTGTCGCAGCCACCACAGGGCTCGTTCCTCGTTCACGGTGATCGACGCCGGGTCCACACCGGGGTCGTATTGCCCTATGGACTCGATGAAGCGGCCATCTCTCGGCGCGGCCGACTCGGCCACGACCAGCCGATACTGGGGTCGCTTCTTCTTGCCGATGCGCCGCAACCTGATGCGTACTGCCACGTGCACCTCCTACGTTCGAAAACCAGGTATGCCTACTCGTTTGGAAAGCCTGCCCTTCTGTTCCATCTCCGCGAACTGCCCAAGCACGCTGCTCATCTGGCGGAACTGCTTGAGAAGCAGGTTCACTTCCTGGCGCGTGCGCCCGCTCCCGCGGGCGATTCGCTTCCGCCGGCTCCCGTCGATCATGTCCGGATTCCGGCGCTCTTCGATCGTCATGGACTGTACGATCGCCGTCATGTGCCGCAGGCGCCGTGGATCGACCTGCATCGGCATCTGCTGTCGCAGCGCCTGGAACCCGGGGATCATGGCCAGCAGCTGGTCGAGCGATCCCATCTTCCCCAGGCGCTGCAACTCCCGCATGAAATCGTTCAGGTCGAAGCGACGCTCGCGGATCCGTCGCTCGAGCTCGGCCGCCTCCTCCTCGTCCAGCGCAGACTCGGCCTGCTCGACAAGGGTCTGCACATCGCCCATTCCGAGGATTCGCGATGCCATCCGGTCCGGATGGAAGACCTCGAGAGCGTCCAGCTTCTCCCCCACCCCCGCGAGCTTGATCGGCTGTCCCGTTACCTCTCTCACCGAGAGCGCCGCTCCCCCCCGCGCATCCCCATCCAGCTTCGTCAGCACAACACCCGTTATGCCGACGGCCCTGTCGAACTCCGCAGCTAGATTGACCGCGTCCTGCCCGGTCATCGCGTCCAGGACCAGCAGGACCTCTTGCGGACAGACGGCCTCTTTCATCGCCGTCAGCTCCGCCATGAGTTCCTTGTCCACGTGCGTGCGCCCGGCCGTGTCGATGATCACCGGGCCCAGATGCTTATCCTTCGCCTCCTCGATCGCGCCTGTGGCGACGCCGATGGCGTCCTTCTGCGGGCCCTCGAATACTTCGACGCCCACTTGTCCGCCCACTACTCGAAGCTGCTCGACCGCCGCCGGACGGCGAAGGTCCGTGGCAGCGAGCAGTGGGGCCTGGCCCTGGGCCTTGAGGCGGCGCGCCAGCTTGCCAGCGGTCGTGGTCTTGCCCCCTCCCTGGAGACCGACCACGAGTATCACCGTGGGCTCGCCGGACACGTCGAGATCGCTCGCCTCCGATCCGAGCAGACGAGTGAGCTCGTCGTGGACTATCTTGACCACATGCTGGCCGGGAGTCAGGCTTCGACTAACCTCCTGGCCGACCGCCTTCTCCTGCACGCGGCCGACGAACTCGCGCACGACGCGGAAGTTGACATCCGCCTCCAGGAGAGCTAGCCGAATTTCGCGGCAAGCGGCGGCCACCTCCTTCTCGGAGAGCCGCCCCTTTCCGCGAAGCCCACGCAATATGCTCTGCAGCTTGCCAGATAGGCTGTCAAACATGTGCGCACGCCTGTCGCCCGGCGCTACGCGCCCCCTCGCGCGCACGGGGGCAGAGTATAACAGGCGACCCTACGGATTGTCAAATGCAGATCAACCATGTCTCAGCGGGGAACCGGCAACTGGGGCGACAAGAACCGCGGCCGCCCCGTCAGGCGGGCAGCATGCCGCTTGGGCCACTTAGTGAGTTTGGGGCCGAGCCTGTCCCCTCCCCCGCCTCAGGAGCGACAGGGCGCGTCGCAGCAGGCGTCGCTGGTCGCCGTGGCTCAGCATCGCAAGCGCTTGCTCAGGGCGGAACCACCCACAGTCCACAGAGTTCTCCGCGGAGCATGGGCACAGCTTGGCGCTGGCCTCTGCCTCGAAGAGAAACCAGTCAACATGCTTGGCATAGTGCCGGCCGCCTCGTTCGAAACCATGCTCCGTCGAGCCGAGCGCCGCCACCTCGGCCAGGTCCGCCAGGCCGATCTCTTCTCTGATCTCCCTCCGGGCCGCCTCCCTCGGATCCTCGCCGCGCTCTAGGCCGCCCTTTGGAAACACCCAAGTCCCGTAGCCGGAGCGCATCAGGGCTACCCGCAGGTCCTTGCCCCGACCCCGCACGACGACCCCGCCGCTCGAGCGAAGCCTCGCGGGCTCCGGCTCTTCTCCTGACCGGCGCAGGTCGCTCTTCACTTCGGCGGCCTCCACTCTTTGGGGCGCCGTTCCTCCCAGCGCGTCGGCTCCGGAATGCCGAACATGTCTCTCTTCGCCGCAAGGTAGTATTCGTAGTTCTCCAGGGTGACGTCGGGCGGCACACGGTGGTCCACGTGGGGAATCCACCCGCCCTGGTTCACATATGGTTCTATTCGCTCCAGCTCCGCGCGGATCGCCTCCTTGCCCTGGATGAGAGCGCGCTTGTTGACGCCTCCCAAGAGGAGAATCTGCTTCCCGTAGCGGTCCCGCAGTGCCACCGGATCGGTGCCGGCCGCCACCTCAACCGGGAACATGCAGTTGATGCCCGCCTCCAGCCACAGGGGGACGAGCGCGTTGATGTTGCCATCGCAGTCCGTATAGACGATGTCGCACCCGTGCTGTCGCAGCAGTTCTGTTATCCGACGGTACCTCGGCACCATAAGCCGCTCGAAGGTGCTCGGCGAGATCATGGGGCCAGCGTTGAAGCACATGTCCTCCCAGCCGGCGCCGAAGTCGATCTGAACCTGTGGCGCGGCCCATTCGATCGTGCGTACCACGATCTGGGTGATGGTTTCCATGATCTCTTCGACCAACTCGGGGTCGTCGTAGACCATCATGGCGGCCCGCTCGAAGCCCATCCAGTCGCGCATCCAGCCGTAGAGACTGCCGATGCCCATGCCGAGGGGGCAATCGCGATGCGCCCATTCCTCCTTGAGGTCTTGCCAGGCCGACTCGTCCGGCAGCCGGCGCGGATCATCGGGATTGAGCCGTGGCTTGAACTCGCGCTCCCATTCCTCGCGCCCCTTGAGGAGGAAGTCCACGAAGTGAGGAATGGAGTCTTGTCCGGAGGCATGGATCTCGCAGCTAGCGCCGTGCTCATCCCGGATCAGCAGGTAGTCTCCTGAGACGTCCAGCACTTCCCGCTCGAATTCGGGGAGCAGTGACTGATTGACGGGTACCCACGCCCTGGGGGCAAAGCCGAAGTAAGAATCCGCCTTCGGCAGCGTGTCGATCTCCCGAGGCAGGCCCTGCTGGTGCCACAAGGTGAGCGTGTTATCCCAGTAGCCGAACTCCTCATCCGGAACGTGGTCGACCGGCTCGAAGTGCATCGTTCGCAGCCAGCGCTCCCGATGCGTCATTCCTGGGCCTCCTGCACGATGTCTACGACATCCCGGAGGTCTCGTACGCGAAGGCAGTCGGCCTTCGGATATGCCCCCTCGCGATCGAGCAGTATCGGACGCAGCCCGGCCGCTCGAGCGCCAACGACGTCGTCGTCATAGCTGTCGCCAACGTGCCAGGCAGGCAGCCTTGCGGCCTCCGCGGCCTCGGCCGCCATGTGGAACATCCGGCCCTCGGGCTTGGCGCTCCGCGCCCCGAATGCATCAATCACCAGGGGGAAGTAATGACGTACTCCGAGCGCTTCGAGCTCGGGGCCGGCGCAAGGCCGGCCCGTGATAATGCCCAGCTTGACCCCGCTCGCCGAAAGAGTGCGAAGCACTTCGGGCGCTTCCGCGTACAGTCGCCGCGCGCCTGGGCATGTCAGCAGCTCCACCACGCGTTCCGTCGCCCGAGCAAGCCCCCTCTCAACCCCCATGGTCTGCAGGAGGCGGCCGTCGTAGGCGAGCCAAAACGCGCGCTCGTCGGCCGTGTCTGCATGCTGTCGGACGAGATCCGCGTAGAACGAGGCCGACCAAGCCGTGTCGAGGGCCGCCAGCACGCGCTCGGGCGGCACTGAGACGCCCACCTCCCGGGCCGCTTGCACGTAGGCATCGACCGGGCTAATAGTCCACTCTATCAAGGTGTCATCGACGTCGAAGAATAGGTAACAGCGAGGCCTCAATTGTTAGAACTCCAAAGAAAAAGGCGCCCCGCTTGAGCGCGGCGCACTCGCCACCGTCCCGGAGCGGCGCCCGGGCGCTACCGCCAGTATACGGAGAGCGGCGGCAGGAGTCAACAGAGCCCACGGCATTGAGCAGGGCCCAGCCTGCTATCCAGCGTCCTCCTCATCCTGGCCAAGGCCGTGATACTTGAAGACCCGCTGCTTGATCTCCTTCACAGACTCCTCGGCGAATTCCCGGGTCACTCGGAGCCAGTCCTCGTCCGTCTTCGGGCCGTTGCTGTCGTGTAGTGGCACGGGCGCGTCGTCCCTGCGATAGTGCTGGGCCTGCGACTCAGGGATGTGCTCCGGCGCCTCCGCGCCCGCCATCCGCGCAAATGCCAGCGTCCAAGCGCGCGGCACCACGGTGAGGTCGTACCCGCCCCCTCCGAGGGAGATCCATCGAGACGCCCTCTGCGCAATCTCATCGACCACCTGCATGTAGCCTCTCGTCGTGCCGCAAAGGTGGGTCAGTGGATCCTGATAGTGAGTATCGACCCCCAGTTGTGTCACCGCGAAATCCGCTTCGAAGGACTCAAGCAAGGGCACCACGGCCTCCTTGAAGGCCCACACATACACATCGTCTCCCGTGTAGGGGGACAGCGGCAGGTTGACCGAGAAGCCTTCGCCCTCGCCCTCGCCGATCTCAGACACACTACCGGTCATCGGAAACAGGTAACGGCCGCTTTCGTGGATCGAAATTGTCAGCACGTCCCGCCTGTCGTAGAATGCTTCCTGCACACCATCGCCATGATGGGCGTCGATATCCACGTACACCACCTTCACGCCGTCGCCGCACTTCCCGAGCAAGTGCTCGATAGCGATGGCGGCGTCGTTGAAGACACAGAACCCCGATGCCCTCTCGCGATGGGCGTGGTGGAGGCCGCCGGCCGGGTTGAACGCTACCGCGGCCTCCCCGTCGGCCACAGTGTCGGCCGCCCGGACTGATGCTCCTACCACCAGCGCGGCCGCCTCGTACATTCCGTCCACGATTGGGTTGTCGATTGTTCCCAGCCCGTAGTCGTAGGGCCGCTGCAGAATGCGGCCCTCGCTCGGCGCTCGGACGGCCGCAATGTAGTCGCGGCTATGCGCCAAGGAGAGCATATCTTCGTCCGCCGCGGAAGGCTGTTGGACCGACACGGATGTGCCTTCCAGCATACCGCAGGCGCAGATGAGGTCGTAGGTGCGCGTCACGCGTGTCGGCTTGAGCGGGTGGGAGGGGCCTAGATCGTAGTCGCCAAACTTGGGCGTGTAGACGAGCGCTGCCTGCGGCATGACTGAAGCGGGAATCGGCTAGTGGTGTGTGTGGCCTGCGTGCGGCATGCTCACGGGTCCCGTTCGATGCCTGAACACGATCATGCGATACTCCCCATCGCGCTGTACCAGCAGCATGATCCCGCGTCCCATCGTGACGTTGGAATTGATGAGGTCGGCGAACTGGTAGACATGCCACAGGGACCGGTCGCCGAGGGCCATTATCCTGTCGCCTACTGCGAGACCGACCTGCTCGGCGGGACCTCCAGGCTCTACGGCCTCCACAGGCAGCCCGCCGCCTGGCCCGGACTCCTTCGCGACCCTCATCCCCAAGGCTTCTTCAATGCTCTCCTGGGCCTCCGTAAGAGGGTCCTTCTTCTGAAGTTCCGCGTAGTTGGCGCGCACCCAGAACAGCGCCCAAACAAACACAATGGCACCCAACAGCAGTACGACCCACGAACGCAAGAGCGGCTTCATTGCTCTGTATCTTCCTGGTCCCGGTCTTCTAACGCCTTTATCTCGTTCGCCACCTCCCCGCGCCGCGCGTAGAAGCTCGTGAGACCGCAGTCCACACAGACATCGGAGTAGAGGGCAATGAGTCCGCTACGGCGGCCGCTATCATCCCGGACGATCTGGAGTTGCACGCCCGGCACTCGGCAGGCCCGTATCATACTGCTGCCGCCACAGCTGGGACACCGGCGCTTGCGCCGTCGCTCCTGCTGTCTCTCCTCGCTCATCGGGTGCCCCTGTACCGCGAATTGTCACGCGGGCGCGTCAGTGAACGACCGGCCCGGAGCCCTTGGGCGGGGCCGGTATCTCGCCGAACTTCTCTTCGTAACGCCGGACGTTCTCAGCCAGCGCATCCCGAAAAGCCTTGGCGATGACGGGGTTCATGACGACTCTCACCAGCGTGGGCGCTGATTCGACATCCCTGTTCTCGGGACCCAGTCGCTTGAAGTCCATCAGGAACTCCAAAGCGACGTGAGTTATCTTCGCGAGGTTCGAATACACGACCTCGAATTCCGGCTCTCTCGGCATCGCTCCTCCCTTTCGCAGGGTTGCGGTTCGTCTGGTCCTGACAGGCTACTCCTCTGGCTCCGGTTCCCGCAATACTAGGGTGACTCGCCCGCCATCTCGCTCTAGAACTGCTCGATCTTCACCGATGCTCACAACCGTGTACCCAGCAGCCCTGTCCCCGGTACTGGCGTAGTAGCGCTTCCTCCCCGAGTGGATGATGGCTATGGGTTTGTCACCTTGCTCCATGACGATGCCCACAAGCTTCACGTCGGCCGCCCCGCCAGGCGCGGTCGAGCTGCCCACCGCACCAGGCTGCGTCTTGAACGGGTCCCGGCCGCCCCCCGACGTCGGCGGCTCCTCCACTTCTGGCGCTACTACCTCGACTTCCTCAACGGGTTCGAGCTCCGGCTCCTCCCCCTTCTCTCTGCCAATGGACCTCAACCCGACAAACAGCGCCAAAGCCACCGCCAGAACAGCAACGACAAGCGCGAGGAAGGCGATGTCTTGTCTCTGGCCACCGCTGCTCATGTTCCAAGCCTCCTCGGCCACACCATCGATGGGCCTTGCCTACTTCACTACCTCGTCCACGGACAGGGGGGTCACGCCCGTGATGACCAGCACAAGCTCTTCCCCTGCCCGCTCCACCAGAACTTCGTTCCCCTTCTCCGGATCGACCTTTGCCACTGACCCCACGAGCGCGAAGGGATTTCCAATATCGATGTCATTGAACCTGACGATCAAATCGCCGGCCTTCAAGCCACCCCTGTCCGCAGGGCTGCCGGGATAGATGAGCGCGACGCGGGCGCCCTTGAATCTGTCCTCGCCCAGTGGCGGCATAACGACAGCGATCCCAAGGGGCATCAGGCCTTTGCGCAGCACAGACAGGTCGCGGTCCTCCACGGACGGCTCGGGGGGCAATACGAAGACCTCATCCTCATGGTTGTGCTGAGCCTGCTGTCGGCCGAACACCACCAGAGCCAGGGCCACGGCAAGCGCAAGGACAACCACCGCAACCGGCGCGCTAACAGTCTGCTTCACCGCAACACCCTCCGCCGACTTCCCTCCGGACGTCCCCAGGGAAGTGTACCACGTACGCTCCGTTTTCCCCAACCGCACAGCCGGTCAAATCAACCGGAGCGCCTCGATCACATTCCCGCCCCGGTAGGCGATGGTGCGTGCATCGAGTCGCTCCCGGCCGGGTATGATCGGAACCTGATCGGCCTGCCCGGTGAGGTTGTACTCCACGCGAAGCTCGACCGGCACGTCCACCTCGAGGGGAGAGATCGTCCTCGCCTTTGCGAGTGCGGCCTGCGCGCGTTCCTGGATCATCCGGCGCACCTTCTCGGCTGGCTCGAGAAAGGCAGCATACCGCGAGATCCCCCATTTGGTCACCACCACCTCGATGCCCGGCACGAGGTCGCCCGCTTCCTCACACGCCTTCTGGCAGCCGCTGACCAGCACGCACGGCACCCCGGACTGCCCCGCAACGGCCGCCCACAGGCCGATCTCGCCGGTCAGCTTGCCGTTCATCCAGAGGTTGTGCCAAGCGACAGAAGACATCGTGTGATCCCGCACCGCGCCCCAAGTGCCGGCCATCGCGTGGCACCCAATGAAGAAAGCTGCGTCGAACTCCTCCGAGAGCCCTTCCAGCCAGACCCGGCGGGGCCTGCCCATCACATAGCGCGCGGCCGGATGTAGCCTCTCGTAGATGAAGTTGAAGCCGGTCGCGTGGCCATCGTCAACAAGGATATCGGTCGCCCCGCCCGCCAGAGCACCGTCGACCGCCGCCTTCACCTCCTGAGTCAGGAGATCCCGCGCTCGCTCATACTCCGGCGAGTTGCCTGCAACCTGCTCGTCGAGCAGAACTCCCCCGACCCCTTCGAGGTCAGTCGCAATGAACACACGCACGGTCTTAGCTTCCTCCCCTCGGCGGCAAACAGAGTCCGCGCCGACACGCGCTTAGCCGGCCGCGCCGAAAGACCTCGCGACCGGCCCCTGGTGCTAACCGCTCGGAAGTTGTGCCCAGGACTGGATTTGAACCAGCACGGCCTTGCGGCCA
This sequence comes from uncultured bacterium, assembly GCA_964559435.1. GTDB lineage: Bacteria > Armatimonadota > Hebobacteria > Hebobacterales > Hebobacteraceae > Hebobacterum. The sequence continues at coordinate 112,597 of CAZLHI010000004.1, forward strand.
CTGGCCCCTCAAGCCAGCGCGTCTACCAATTCCGCCACCTGGGCACGTGCCGGCTAGCCTTTCAAGCTCAGGACGGCCACTAGCATGGATACCACGAGGAAACCGATGGCCGTGTACGTGGCGATGCGACCGAGCTGGTCCTCCAGACCGGCGATGCTGGACGAGCTCTTGCCGCCGATGGTACCCCAGCCCATTCCGCTCCCGCCGCCCTGCTCGCTCTTGGTCTGTGTCACCGCAGTCAGGGTAACCAGCACGAGTGCGGCCACGATTTGCGCTATGTAGAAGACAGTCAGCATCCTGCCAACCTCATGCGCGTGTATTCTAGCACAGCGCGTGCCCTCAGACAAGAGGAAGCAGGCTGCCGGGACTCAACCCTAGGTAACATGGAGCCATTGCCGCCGGGCCTTGAAACCAAGAGGCGTGCCCTCGCTCGCAAGCTCGGGCGCCCGGTGCACGTTCGCGGGTTGCGAACACCTGACCCTGCCTTCCGCGGACGCCTTCGTGTTGAGGCGGCCCGTGTCACCATCGAGTATCAGGTTGCCGAGGCCGGATACTTCTGGCACATTCCGCTCATCGAAGACTTGCTCGACCGCGCGGCCGCCGGGGAGCAGGAGGTCGAGCTACGCGACTTCTCCGACGACGGCGCCTGAGCGCGGCCGGGGCGATCACATATCCCACAGACAGGTACAGCATCAGCCACGAGAATGTCTGACCGAACGAACGGTCCGGCAGTTCTTCGTCGGGAAGGCCGATCTCCTCACAGAGGACGGCTTGTTCGTACAGGCCTGCCTCGGACACGACGCGGCCATCCGGGGCAATGAAGGACGAGATGCCGGTGCTGGCGGCACGCACCACCCACCGATTCGTTTCGACCGCGCGCAGGACAGCGATCTGACGATGCTGGGCCGCCGCCGACGTATTCCCGAACCAGGCGTCGTTGGTGACGATAACGACCACCTGAGCTCCCTTCCGCTGAAGTTCCCAGCCGATCTGAGGGAAGATCGACTCGAAGCAGATCATGGGACCGATGCTGACCGTGCCGGCCTGAAGCAAGTGGTGCACGGCGCCGGCACTGAAGTCAGTTTCGCGGACGTGATACCTATCGAGAAATGGCAGCCATTCTCGGCCGGGCACATATTCCCCGAACGGCACGAGCTGGACTTTCTCGTAGCGCGTCACGAGGTTGCCGTTGGGTGCGAAAACGTAAACCGCGTTGAAACGCCGGCCCGACTCGTCGAAGTAGGGACCGCCGGCCAGCAGCCAGGCCTTTGAGGCCTGCGTCGCGCGGCCGACCGATTCAGCGACAAGGGGGTCCTGATCGGGCATGCTCGGCAACACGCTCTCGGGCCACACGACAATCCCAGGGCGGTCGTTCGCAGCCTCCCTCGTCAGCGCCTCGTAGATCTCCAGCGTCCGCCGGCGTTCTTCCTCGGACAGGGGCACGTTGACTTGTTCCGCCCGCAATGGTCCGTGCGCGCTTCCCTGAACGATGGCAACCCTGAGGGAAGCGCCCGCCCCTTCGGGCTCATGCTTGCCCCACACCTTCGCCCCGAGGACGACTGCTAGGATCGGGATCATCAGTGTGGCCGTCCTGACGAGCGGGCGCAGAGCGCCTTCCCGCCGCGCTGCCGACACAAACAGCTCTGCCAAGGCGGAGTTCGTGAGCACGATCAGAAGGGAGACGAGAAGCGTGCCGCCGACTCGAGCGACCGCCATGAGCGCCAAGGAAGGGCTTTGACTGTATCCCAGCCAACCCCACGTGAAACCGAACTGGCCAAGGCCGCGAGCCCACTCGATGCCGCACCACAGGACGGCCGCTCCCACGATGCGGGCCGTCGGCCCAAAGCGCCCGGTCCACCGAACACACAGACCCCAGAGCAGCCACGTGATCCCTAGAAGGAGGCAGGCCAGGGCCCAGACGGTCCAGCCAAAGAGCCAGAGCCAGTAGAGCACTATGCCGAAGAACGCAAATCCGGCCAGCCAGCTCCCCAACAAGGCGCCCCACCCGTTGGCCAGACGGAGCGCAACCAGCCAGGGCACGAGCCCGAACCAGGCAAGCTGCCACAGGCCCGCCCTGGGAAAGCAGAGCGCGAGGAGGACCCCAGACAGGCCGCACAGTCCAAGGGCAGCGCGTGTATCGAAAGCTCTTCGTCTTGGCGGCAAATCCAACTCCGGCAGCGAATCCTGAGCCCTGGGGCCGCATCGCGGCGGACACCCGGCGACCGGCGGATTATAGCCCATCAGCTTCAGGGTCGCAACGGCCCGACATTTGCCTTTGGCGGCCGGTACAGTTATAATCCGGATTGATGCCGGCCATCGTTGAACTGAGAAACGTCAGCGTTACCTACCCGAACGGCGTGATGGCCCTTTCCGATGTCAGCCTGACGGTCGAGCAGGGCGAGTTCGCGTTCCTGATCGGGCCGACCGGCCACGGGAAATCAACCATCCTCAAGCTGCTATACCGCGACGAGTATGCAACAAAGGGTCAAGTTGTGGTCTCGGGATGGGACGTGGCCAGGCTCTCGCCCGGCCGAGTAGCGCGTCTCCGGCGCCGGGTCGGTGTCGTGTTCCAGGACTTCCGGCTGCTTCCCAGGACCGCATGGGAGAACGTGGCGTTCGCACTCCATGCGACTGGACATGGGTACCGGGACGTTCTGCGCCGAGTGCCCGAGGGCCTCGCCGAGGTCGGGCTCCTCGACAAGGCAGATGACCATCCGTCCCAGCTGTCGGCGGGAGAACAGCAGAGCCTGGCCATCGCGCGCGTCCTCGCAATCCGTCCGGCGCTGATCCTCGCAGACGAGCCAACAGGGAACCTCGACCCGGACTCGTCCGCTCACATAATGCGGCTACTGACCAGGGCCAACGGCGATGGCGCCACAGTCCTGGTGGCGACCCACGACCCGGCCATCGTGAACGCCAAGCGGGGGCGGGTCATAGCGATCCGACACGGCAGAGTCTTTCGCGATATCGACGAGGGGGGCTATCCCGATGATCTGGAACACGATTGACTTCGTGTGTCGCGAAACGGCTCTCCACCTGAAGCGCGAACGGCTCATCGCAGTAGCCACGATATCCACCGTTGCGGTTCTCATGATCGTCCTGGGGGCGATGCTGCTCTTCCTCGTAGACCTGCGAGTTTGGACATACCGCATCGGCGACGTGCTGGAAATCCGAGCGCACTTCGAGCCCGATTTTCCTCGCGAGCAGGCCGAAGAGCGGGTCTCGGAGGTGACCCTTTGGCCCACGGTTCGTGAGGCCCGACTCATTCCGAAGGAAGAAGGCTGGCAGATGCTACGAAGCTGGCTGGCCAGCGGGGACAAGCTGGAGACGATTGACAATCCGCTCGGGCACTGTATTCAAGTGTACGTGCGCGAGCCCGAGTTCGTGCCGGAGGTGGCGGCCGGCTTGGAGAAGTTCGCGGGAGTCAAAGCCGTCGTGCCGAGCAGCGGAGAGGCTACGAAGAAGGACAGCTTCGCCCACAAGGTCGTCCAGTTCAAGCGCATCATCGCCGGAGCAGGCATTGTCATCGGCTCCCTCGTTGTACTGGCTGGTGTCTTCATCGTGCACAACACGATTCGGCTTGCTTTACACTCGCGCTGGCGGGAAATCTACATCATGCAGCTCATCGGTGCCGGCCGAGGCGTCATAGCGGCGCCCTTCCTTCTTGAGGGAATACTGCAGGGGACGGTGGGGGCAGTACTGGCCTGCTGTTTCCTCGTCCCCGCGCACATGTACTTGCGCAGCCTCTCGGAACGCTCGGCGCCGTTTCTGCTGCTTGCACCAGACAATGTGCTGCTCGTCTTTGGGATCGCGGTCGCCGCATCGGGAGCAGTCCTCGGTCTGACCGGCTCCGCCTTCTCAGTGCGGCGCTACCTCCGGCGGAAACCGGAATGGCACTCATGACACGGGCCGCCCACTCCGACTTGACACTCAGATCGCACCGGGATATAGTCCCCCCGTTCTTCACCCTGACAAGGGCCGAGATTCCACGATGCGGGCAGTCGTTCGCGTAGCGGCCGCCCTTCCGGCGGCCGGGATCATACCGGCACGCCGGACAGCAGCGCGCGGGGTGATGGAACGGCCGGCGAGGGCGGAGCGGCGCCTGCTTTCCAAGCTGCGACAGTCGATGTCACGAGCGCCACATCGGCGGAGGTGAAGGGAATCCTCTGATGGAGCCGCAGGATCAGGCCGCCTGGCTAGTGGCGATCGTCGCCGGCTTCCTCTCCTTCGTGTCGCCATGCGTCCTGCCCCTCATCCCGGGGTATCTCTCCATGATCTCGGGACTCTCAGCCGAGCAGCTCGAAGCCAGAAGCGGCCGCGATCTGCTTCGGATCTTCTTCTCGTGCGTTCTGTTTGCCGTCGGCTTTGGAGTCGTATTCGTGCTGCTCGGCGCTTCCGCGGGAGCGGTAGGCGGCTGGTTGGGGCCGCGCATTCGGATTCTCAATGTGGTCTTCGGGATCATCGTCATCGTATTCGGCCTACTCGTTCTCAACGTCGTCAGGTTGCCTTTCCTCTATCGAGACCGCCGCTTTCGGGTGGCGCGGGGCTCGGTCGGAATCTGGAGCGCGCCGCTGCTGGGCCTCGCCTTCGGCTTTGGCTGGACGCCGTGTGTGGGTCCCTGGCTAGGTACGCTCTATACCATCGCGGCCAACCGGACGACGGGCCAGGCGGCACTGCTGTTCGCGATCTACAGCGCCAGCCTCGGCATCTGCTTCGTTGCGGCGGGGATGCTGTTCGCCTACGCGCTTCGCGCCTTCGCTTTTCTGCAGCGCCACTACCGAGTGGTGGAGATCATCAGCGGCGGGCTGCTGATCGCCATCGGAGTGCTGCTGCTGACGCAGCAGTGGGACAAGGCTACGGGGTGGCTCATGCGTCTGATCGGCTAGCCGTCCGGAGTCGCCTGCTGGCGTCCCCGCGTGGGGCGACTGCTGCGTATTGCCGCGCTTGGCGCCGCTAGAAGTTGGCGCGAGCGAAGTCCAGATTCCTCTTCGTGGCCTCGATCGGGTCGTCGGCATCGAGGGCCTCGAACGTTTCCAGAACCAGCCAGCCGTCGTATTCAATGTCCTTCATCGCTCGGCCAACTGCGGGCATGTCGACCTCGCCCTCCCCCATGGGCCCGCCCCGGTCCTTCGCATGTATCTGGACGATCTGCTCCTTCAGCTTATGCATCTCCCCGACCGGGTCGCCACTCAGGCCCAGGCCGTTCGCGAAGTCGTAGTAGACGCGCACATAGGGAGAGTCGACGCCTTCGACCAGCCGGAGGAGCTGCTCCGCGGTTCGGCCGCAGCCCCGGCCGACATTCTCCAGCGCGAGGCATACTCGGTTCGCCTCCGCCACGGGAGCGACTTCGGTCAAGTGTTCAATCCAACGCTCCGGTGCTTCCTCGCCCTCATCTTCGGCCCCAGGTGTGATAGGCACGAGTATCACATTCGCTCCCAACTCCCGGCACCAGTGGATCGCATCTGTGGTAAAGCCAGCGCCACGCTCCCGCACCGCTGCATCGGGGCTGGCGAAGCTATAGGTCCAGAAGGTCCCCAGACAGATCGAGCAGAGCGCGAGACCTTTGTCCGACAGCAGCGCGCTGAGCTCGGCGCGCCCGTCGGGGCTCCAGAGCATGTTGCTTCCGTAGTCTGCGCCGACATCCAGCTCGACTCCGTCGAACCCGATAGCTGCACTTGCTTCGATGACCTCCGGGTAGCTGCCAGGCAAGCAAGCGCTCATGATCCCGGACCTCACAGTAAACCTCCCAGGCCGACATGCCGCAGACCGAGCCGTTCCCTTCGCCGTTGTGGGAGGCCTTCCTCGCCGACTCGACGCGGCCACGGCAGGGCTGCCCGGCCCTGCCGAACAGGGGCACGGCGGCAGCCCTGATGCGGATTACGTACTCGGCCGATTCCCAACCTCTTGACTACTGCTGTCGGATTCGCTATTCTAACACATTCGCGGCGCCAGGTTGGTTTTCGCCTGTCGCCGTCTCGTTCCGACACAGGGTTGAGGCCGGTTCGCTGCGCTAGGGAAGGCGGCCCGAGCCGGTGTCTGTATCCGAGGCGAGGCCTGGGGACAGGGCTTTAGTGTAGATCTCGGCCGATCCGACTCGCGAATCCGGTTCGGCCTGGCTGTCAGATCGATATGCAGGAGGTGATTGTATGCTTCGACCACTCGGTGACCGCATCGTTGTGAAGCCGGGGGAAGAGGAGGAAGTAACCAAGGGGGGCATCGTGTTGCCGGACACGGCGAAGAAGAAGCCGCGCGAAGGCGAGGTGCTCGCCGTGGGCCCCGGCAAGGTGCTGGAGAACGGGGAGAGGGCCCCGATGGAGGTATCGGTGGGGGATATCGTGATATACTCCGAGTATGGTGGGACGACCATCGAGATCGGGGACGAGGAGTACGTGATCCTGGATGAGGGGTCCGTGCTTGCAGTGAAGCCCGACGGCAAGGGCAAGAAGAAGTAGCGCTCCGCCGGAGTGCGGACGGCGAAGGATGTCGTCTGCCTGAGCATTGTGAAGACTGTAGGACGCGGTTCTACTGAAGTGTTTAGCAACCTGTAACAAGTCTTAGGGAGGAGGAAGTACATGGCTGCCAAGATGCTCTGCTACAGTGAGGAGGCACGCCGAGCTCTCCAGCGCGGGGTCAGCTCTGTCGCGGCAGCCGTCAAGGCTACGCTGGGCCCGAAGGGCCGGAATGTCGTCCTCAGCAAGAAGTGGGGATCTCCGACGATCACAAAGGACGGCGTGACCGTCGCCAAGGAGATCGAGCTGGAGGAACCCTATGAGAACATGGGCGCTCAGCTCGTCCGGGAGGTCGCCAGTAAGACGAACGACGTAGCCGGTGACGGAACGACCACCGCGACCGTCCTTGCGGAGGCAATAGTCGAGCAAGGAATGAAGAACGTCGCCGCAGGCGCAAACCCGATGCTGCTCAAGCGCGGTATCGAGAAAGCGGTCGACGCAATTGTCGCCGAGATCAAGAAGACCGCGAAGCCTGTCGACACCAAGGAGGCTATCGCGAACCTGGCCGCGATCGCTGGCAATGACCCCGAGCTCGGCCGCTACGTCGCCGACGCGATGGACAAGGTCGGCAAGGAAGGCGTCATCACCGTCGAGGAGTCCCGAGGCACGGAAACGACCGTCGACGTCGTTGAGGGTATGCAGTTCGACAAGGGCTACATCTCCCCGTACTTCGTGACCGACCCCGAGCGCATGGAGGCCATCCTCGACGATCCGTACATCCTGATCCAGGAGGAGAAGATCAGCGCGGTGGCGGACCTGCTTCCACTGCTCGAGAAGGTGGCGGCGGCGCGGCGGCCCCTGATGATCGTGGCCGAGGACGTGGACGGCGAGGCCCTTGCCACCCTCGTCGTGAACAAGGTCCGCGGAACCTTTGCGGCCGCCGCGGTCAAGGCTCCGGGGTTCGGTGACCGCAGGAAGGCTATGCTGGAGGACATCGCCATCCTGACCGAAGGCACCTTCCTGTCCAAAGACCTTGGCATGAAGCTCGAGAACATAACCCTCAACGAGCTTGGCGAGGCCAAGAAGGTCATCATCACCAAGGACGAGACGACCGTCATCGAGGGCGCCGGAAGCCACGAGGCCATCCAGGGCCGCATGGAGCAGATTCGGCGCGCCATCGACGACACCGACTCCTCGTACGACCGCGAGAAGCTCCAGGAGCGCCTGGCAAAGCTCGCCGGCGGCGTGGCCGTGATCAAGGTCGGCGCGGCCACAGAGACCGAGTTGAAGGAGAAGAAGCATCGCTTCGAGGACGCTCTCTCGGCTGCGCGGGCCGGTGTGGAAGAGGGACTCGTGCCCGGAGGCGGCGTCACCTACCTGAACGTCGCACACGTGCTGGACAAGGTGCGCAAGGACGCCCGGGGCGACGAGAAGATCGGTGTTGACATCGTCCGCCGCTCTCTCGAAGAGCCGCTTCGCACGATCGCCAACAACTCCGGCCATGAGGGCTCGGTGATCGTCGAGCACGTCAGGGGCAAGGCGGCCGGCGTCGGCTTCAACGCCCTGACGGAGCAAGTGGAGGACCTGGTCAAGGCCGGCATCGTCGATCCCGCGAAGGTGGCGCGCTCCGCGCTCGAGAACGCAGCCTCCATCGCAGGCATGCTGCTCACCACCGAGGCGCTCGTCGCCGAGAAGCCAGAGCCGGAGAAGCCTCCTGCCCCCGGCGGGCCGCCTGAGTACTGATAGACAGACACGCGAGCGGCACATACAGTTTGGCGGGGGCGGCGATGCCGCTCCCGCCCTGTCTTCCGTGGCCGGTCGCTTGGTGTCGATTCAGCCCAGGGCCGCGGCAGAACGAGGGCACCCGACGCGGAGGGAGAAGAAACGGCCCCGTGAGGCAAATGGGATGCGACGCCTGCCGGAGAACCCCCTCGTCACTCCCGCCGATGTAAAGCCGTCGCGTCCAGACTATGCGGTTCTGGGGGCCTTCAATCCCGGCGTCGCCCGCTATGAAGACGAGACCATCCTCTTGCTCCGCGTCGCCGAAGTGCCCGCGGAACGGCAGGCCGGTTGGCTTGTATCACCGGTCTGGAACGCCGAGCAGGGCGAGATCGAGGCCCTGCGATTCCGAGAGGACGACCCGGATATAAGCGACGTGGAGCCGCGCACGTTCCGCCACCGCGGGCTGCTCTACCTGACGAGCATCTCCCACCTCCGCTTCGCACGATCAACCGATGGCGTACACTTCGCGGTCGAGGAAGAACCATCCGTATTCCCGTCCGAGCCCAGGGAAGCGTTCGGCATCGAGGATTGCCGCATCACCCAGATCGAGGACACCTACTGGATCACCTACAAATGCGTCAGCCGGGATGGAATATGCGTCTCCCTCGCTTCGACGAGGGACTTCACAACCTATGAGAAGCACGGCATCGCCTTCGAGCCGCACAATCTCGACGTCGTCATCTTCGCCGACAAGGTCGGCGGCGACTACATCGCCCTGACGCGCCCCGAGACGTGGATCACCGGGGCGCCGGCCATGTGGCTCGCGCGGTCGCCCGATCTGCTCCATTGGGGACGGCACGCGCTGCTGATGAAACCAAGACCCGGCATGTGGGACTCCGGGCGAATCGGTGCGAGTGCTGTGCCATTCCTGACCGACAGAGGATGGATCGAGATATACCACGGTGCCGATCCAACATACACCTACTGCGCAGGGCTTGTGCTGCTGGACCGCGATGATCCGTCGAAGGTGATCGCACGATCGGAACGGCCCCTCCTGAGACCCGAAGCCAAGTACGAGACCTCCGGCTTCTTTGGCGGGGTGGTCTTTGCCAGCGGGGCCTGCATCGTTGACGGGCAGGTTACTCTTTACTACGGCGCCTCCGATGATGTGACCGCCGCCGCGGTTGCGACGGTCGACGAACTGCTTGCCGGGCTCACCAACGCCTGAGCCCGGCGAAGACGGCAGCTCGGTCGCTATGGCGGCCTCGCGCCCGCCCGGCGCGCGCGGGCCGGTCAGGCTGCGGTCAGAGAGACCGGAGTCAGCTCTTGGTCTGCTCCTCGATGTACTTCACGAGTCCCTCCCCTGCTTGGCGGGCGGCGGGAACCATGTAATCCCGGCTGCGACGGGTGACGATCATCTGATCGAAGACCGGCAGGCCCATGTGCGCGAAGTACCGCTCCAGCACCCCAAGGCAACTGGGGCCGCCTCCGCCCCCGCCGCCTGCGGCGGCAATGCCGAGCACCCACTTCCCCTCCACCCGCGGGTCGGCCGGGCCGGCGCGCTCGCACCGCCGCAGCCGGTCGAAGAAGTTCTTCACTACCTCGGCTACCTCGCCGAAATAGACCGGCGTGCTCAACACGATACCATCGGCCTCGCTCATCTTCGTGCGCACGGTCTCAATGTCGTCCTCGATGACGCAAAGGCTCTCCCGCCGGCACTTGCCCCAGCCGTCGTCGCAGGCACGGCACGCGTCGAGCTTCATCTGCTTTAGATGCACCAGTTCGGTGTCTGCACCAGCGGCCTGCGCTCCAGCCATAGCCTCCTTGGCCATCGTGGCGGTGAGGCCGTCCTCGTTGGGTGAGGCTTGCAGAACGAGTATTCTCATCACACTCCCTCCCATGATGCTCCTGTGCCGCCGGACAACTCGCACCCGCACTAAGCGGAACTCGCCTCCTCAACCATTCGGCGCCCAAGCGCTTCCGCCTTCGCCAGTACGTCTTCACGTTCACCAATCGGCGGCGCTGTGTCGGTCTCCGCCTCGAAAAGCTCATCCCAGTAGCGGAAACCACCAGAGTTGAAGAAGGCCTTGACAGTGTGCCTCGCCCACCGGAGGACGCGCGTATCCCGGCCCCCACACGTCGCGACGAACAGACCGCGCCGATCACCGACGACTTCCGAAACAGGCTGCTTGAGTCTGTACTTCTCGACCCAGAAACACTGGGCACGGTCGATCATGGACTTCATCTCGCCTGACACGCCGGAGAACTGGATTGGCGAGGCGAGCACCAGATGCTGCGCAGCACGGATCTTGGGGTAGATCGTCCGCCAGTCATCCCGCACCACGCACCGGCCCGTCTTCTCACAGCCCGCGCAGTGGCGACAGGAGCGGAAATCGAGTTCCCTCAGCTTGATCGGCTCGATATCCGCGCCGGCTGCGGCCGCCCCAGCCAACACCCGGCCCAGCAGCACCCCGGTGTTGCTTGTGGCCCTGGGACTGCCCAGAAGGCCGAGCACAATAGGTCTCTGTATCGATTGGGCCATTCGGTCTCGACCAGGGGCGTAGGTTCGTCGCCCGGTTGCCCATCCCTCGCGATGAAGGCGCGGCCCCTGGGGGCCGCGCCTTGGTGATCCCGTTCAGGCTGCTGCGTGAGGTTCGGGACGGCTCAGTCCGCCGCCTCCGGGACGATCTCTATCTCGACGTCAGGTGACACGAAGCCCGGCGCGAGGTGCAGCCAGGCCCGGTCCCTCGTGCGGAGCCTGGGCCCGAACCCCCGGCCCTGGCCCATGCTAGGCGCACCCTGTCCACGGCCCCGACCCATGCCGGGGCCTGCCATCGGCCCGTGCCCCCGACCACGACCCATTCCGGGGCCGAAGCCGTGGCCCTGATGGCCGCGACCGCGGCCCATTCCGGGCCCCATGCCCCACTCACCACGGCCACCGCGGCCCATTCCGCGAGGGCCGTGTCCTCTGCCACGGCCCATGCCGCGACCGTAGCCACGGCCTATGCCCTCTCGATGGCGCCAGCGCTGCTGCCTCTGGTGGCGCCAAACCTTGCGCGCCAACTCAGGGCTCTTGGCGTGCAGCGCGTAGAGCCGGCCTTGAAGCCGATACATCTGCTCGGCGCGGTTGGCGATCTCGCCCTCCGGCAGATCCTTCGCCTGGGCGAGGGCCAGTTCGAGGTGGGCGATCTGCAATTCCTCCTGCAGGTCCTGTGCGCGCCTGAGCGCGGCCGCCTCATCTTCCGTGAGCTGAAGCGGCCTTTCCTCGGGCGGCGCCGCCTCCGTCTGAGCCAGCGCGACGCTGCCGGTAGCCGCAAGCAGGGCAATCATCAGCAGCGGTGTCAGTGTTCGCTTCATCTCGGACCCTCCTTCTCGCTCGGTCTCGAAGCTATTAGTCCAGACGAGCGAATGCGGTGGCGCATTCCATCATCGTGGTTCAACACTCTTCGCGATCCGCACGAGCTCTTCCTCCGGGAGATCGCCGATGACCACAACGACGATCTCCGGCCCGAAGAAGCGAAGCACTTTCTCGCTGCCGCGGTCGAGCAGTGTCAGATCGCCAGGGCGTGGAGGGCCCAGGCCCAAGCCCCGCCCTCGACCGCCTCGTCCTCGATGCCTGCCGCGTCCGCCTCGACCTCTCCCGCGCGTCATCCCGCTCCTGCCATGGCCCGGTGGCTCCAGGCCGGGGTGGCCAGGATGGCGATGCTGGAAGACGCTGAGGATGCGGAGGCCGTCCGTGTAGCGGAGCTCCGCCGCGCGCATGCGCCAGCGGCCCCACTGCTTCTCATAGCCGCCCACGAGCACGTAGCCAGTCGGGACGTAAGCAGGCAGCCGCACTCGGAAGCCCAGGCGCATGCTGAGCTGCTCGGCCGACAGGCCCGCCTCGGTTTCGGCTGCGCGGACCGTCTGCCATCCCGCCGGGATCGTGAAGACCTCCGCAGCGATCGTCGGTCCGAACTCCACCCGTGTGTACTCCGTCCCGGAGCTGAGCCGCCCTTCGACGTTGTACCGCTCCCGACGGAGCGCGAAGCCGGTCTCCTTGTCCAGCCAGAGCCGCAGCACAACGCGCCCGCCACCCTTCGGCGCGATCTCGATGATCTGCGCCTTGCGGCCGGCGAGGCCGGCGTCGCCCACGACCCGTGCCTGGTAGTTGCGCTCGGCTAGGGCTCGATCCACTGCCAGGCCCGGGCGGTCGTAGACCAGGGCTGTCTGGCGCCGGGGCAGGAGGTGGATGAGATGCTCTCCGTCGTCGATCACCGACCAGTGCCGCCCGTTGACCCTGTACTCGAATCGCAGCTTGCCGTGGGCGGCCGTCACATCGGCCTCCGCCTGCAGCGAGTGCCCGTCCTCAGCGGTCATCGTCCGTGCACGGCCGGTAAGCGCCAAGCGTGTGGCGGCGGCTTCACTCTCCCAGACGGCGCTCCATGGTGAGGCGCCAAACGCCGGCCAGGCAACCAGAGCCGTAATGAAAAGCGCGGCCAGAACGCGTATCCTCATCCGTCTCCCTCCAGGTACGCAAAGCGCAGACCGACTGCTGCCTCGTCGGCCAGTGGGGCCGACCAGGTCGCCGGCAGATAACCTTCGATCGTCACCAGCATCGCATCATCGGGCTCGGCCGCCACGATGACGTCCGATGCGACATCGCCAACAGGCCTCAGCACGAAGCTCAGCCCAATCACAATCATGACCAGCGCCACCGCCCCGACAGCAAAGACCCAGGAGAGACGCGGCCGCGCCGGTGCGGGAGCACGGCTCGCGATGCGGCCGCGCACCGCTTCCCAGGTGTGCTGCGGAGCAGGTTCCAGCGGCACCGCGTTCAGCAGGTCGCCCGTACGCTCAAGAGCCGTAAGCTCTCTGCGGCACTCGGCGCAGTCACGCAGATGCGCCTCCACGCGTGCCTTCGTCCGCCCGCGCAGCGCGCCGACTGCATACTCGGCCAGATCATCTATCACATGATTTCGCTCATTCATCTGAGCCCTCCGCATAGTGGCTGAGGCGCCTCCTCAGTGCCTCCCGCGCCCGAGCCAGCCGAGACATGATCGTCCCCGGGCGCACCCCCATCGCCTCGGCGATCTCTGCCACTGACATCCCCTCCATATGGTGCATGACAACTGCCGCCCGCTGCTCGGCCGACAGTTCCTCCAGCGCAGCCCAGACCTCTCGGCTCATCTCTCCGGACAGAAGCCGCTGCTCCGGCTGCTCGCTCTCGGCGGCGGAGTCCCCCAGCCGGGGCGGGTTCTCGCCTTCAGCCGCGAGCGAGGTCTCAGCCACCTCCAGGCGCGCTCGGCCCGATTTCACCTCATCCCTCACCAGGTTCGTCGCGATGCGGTGGAGCCACCCGCGGAACGCTCCCGGCCGCCGAAGCCGCGGAAGCGACTCCCAGGCACGCACGAAGGTGTCCTGCGTCAGGTCGGCAGCAAGCTCAGCCTGTCGCACCTGGCTGCGAATGAACGTGTATATGCCGGCCTGGTGGCTCTGGTAGAGCGTCTCGAACGCCTCCAGGTCTCCGGAGCGCGCCCGGAATACCAACTCTTCCACCTCGTCGCGTTCCTCACTCATTCAGACGAACCACCCCTCGTTCCATTCCCTCGCCAGGCCGGACAATCCCCCAGGGGCAGGCTCCGCAACTGACACAAGGAACTACTTCTTTGCACGGATTCGACACTGGAGCAATCAGACATGGCTTTGGAAGTGGTCGCCATCGGAGAGGCCCTCGTCGAGGTGATGCGGACTCGTATCGACGATCCGCTCGACAAGCCCTCGGAGTTCGTCGGGCCGTTCCCCAGCGGCGCGCCGGCGATCTTCGCGGACCAGGCGGCCCGCCTCGGACACAAGGTCGGCTTCATCGGCGCAGTCGGCGACGACGATTTCGGCACCTGCCTTCTCGACCGCCTCCAGGCGGACGGCCTGGATGTGACGCTCTGCCCCCGTGTTCCCGATCGCGCCACCGGCGTTGCCTTCGTCACCTACTTCTCCGACGGCAATCGCCGGTTCCTCTACCATATTGCACACGCCGCGGCCGGACAGATGCCAGCGCTGAGCGCAGATTACTTCGACGGCGTCCGATTCCTTCACATCTGCGGTTCATCCCTCTCCGTCAGCGAAGAGATGCGCAGCAAATGCTACCAGGCGGTGGGATTCGCCAAGGCCGCCGGCGGGCGGGTGAGCTTCGACCCAAATCTCCGGCCGGAGCTTCTCGGCGGAGAGGAGGCGCTCCGGCGCATCTGCGGCCCCGTGGTCGAGGCGGCCCACGTGGTGCTGCCGAGCGGAGCAGAGGCCGAGCTGCTCAGCGGCGTCTCCGGCGCAGACGAGGCCTGCCGCGCGCTGCTCGACCGCGGCCCCGAAGTGGTGGCGCTGAAGCGCGGTGCTGAGGGCTGTACCGTTATCACGAAGGACGAGAAGATCGACGCCCCCGCCTTCCAAGTCGAGGCACTGGACCCTACGGGCGCGGGCGACTGCTTCGATGCGGGCTTCGTCGTCGGCCTACTGGAGGGTCTGCCCCTCGAAGAGGTCGGCAAGCTCGCCAATGCCTGCGGGGCCCTCGGCGCGACGAAGAAGGGGCCGATGGAGGGGGCGTTTCCGCGTGAGATCGTGGAGAGCTTCATGCACGATCAAGTCGCCCCGGCGGGTTGAACGGCGCGACTGAAAACAAGGTAGCGAGAGGAGATGAGGTCCGTGAACGCGAGAGCGGCTGTCCGCTGCCTCGCCATGGTCGCCGTCCCTCTGAGCCTAAGTGCCCCGCACGCCGCGCCGGGTTCGTGCCCGGGGACGGAACTGGGGCCGGGGCCAGGAGGGCAACCCCTCTACCTCTGGCAGGCGGCCGAGTCCTACCCCGGCGGCTCCCAGGCGGACGTGCGTCTGGATCGGGCGGTGTCATTCTGGGGAGCCGGCCTGCCCCTGCGAAACGTGTTCTCGTCCGTCGGCGACCAGACCGGGGTAACGCTAACCTTTCATCCTGCGCGCGACGACAATAAACGCATCTGTGTGACTCTGTTTCTGAATGCAGACGACCCTCCGACGCTGCGCGAGCTCATGGTCCAGCTGAGCTGGGTTCTTGACTGCCCCTTCGCGCTTGCGATCGAAGATGACGGGAAGTACGCCTACTACCTGCTGTCCACGAGCATCGCCGGCGGAGCATTCGAGCGAGTGCAGCGGGAGCGTCACGAGGCCTTTGTCCGGGTCGAGTCGGGTCAGGAGGCCTGGGTGCAGACTGACGCCGAGGTCCGCGGCCAGATGTGCGCCCGTCTGGATGATCTGCGCGAGGCACTCCAGTTGACGGAGAAGGAGGCCTTCGCGCGATACCGAGGCAAGGACGATCTGCTCCTGCTTGCCGCCCTGGACCCGGCGCGGCGTGCGATTGCACGATTCGTCTTCGCGCTTTCAGACGAACACCGAGAACTCATGTGCAACGGACCGGGTTTCCTCCCCAGACTGTCCCGCTTGAGCCCGGACGCGCGCAAAAGCGTCAAGGAACTGCTGGGACTTGCGCTGGCTCGGAAGCACGAGGGGCCTGTCCTCATCCCGGGCTACACAGAGAAGGCAGACGAACACTGGCATGACTGGGAGTGGGTAGAGGAGTCAGATCCTCTCGTCACGGTCTACACCCACAATCCAACCGGCATTGAACTGAGCCTGGAGCCCTGGTGTGACCCCCAGGACCCAGACTGCGTGTACCGCTCGCGAGACAGAACTCTGATCAGATTGGGCTTCCTGCAGCTGATACCCGATCCCCGCGGTGGCCCGGCGATCCATCCTGATACAGAGGTAGACCTGAGACGTCTGCTTGGCGAAGACATCACTGAGAAGCAGGCTTGGGACATCCGGGTCAATTACTGGCGCGAGGACTCCCTCGCGCGCCAGCGCCAGGAGCTGGAAACCACTCTGCGCCAGAACGCGGCACTCTCAGAGACGGCAGAGACCTCGTTGGGTGAGGCAGAGCTGGCGATACTTCCCCACGCCGACTACGCCCTCTGGCAGTTCCAGGAACTGCTGGCTGTACATACCGACTTCCAGGTGGTCTCGGACTGCTTTGCGCCATACTGGCGCAGGTTTGGGGAGGACCTCGAGGCCCTTCAGCGAGACGGCGGGGCCCGGCCCTCTGCACTGCTGATCACGAAGCTGATGTGCGGACCGCGTGCATCCCGAAGCAGCCGTGTGGAGGTCGGCGACAAAGGCGTCGAATGGGGCGACGCGGGGGATTTCCTGCGCTTCCGCACTCGCGAGCGCGACGTGTGGCGTGCCGCCTTCCTTCCCCAGGGGATCTGCGAGACACTCGATGAGTGGCTGGCTCCCCACCTGCCCGAAGCGCCCACAGATGGCGGGACTGGTCCTGCCATTCTGGTTCCAATCGACGACGGGGACTACTTCTGGCTGTTTCGCCAACTGAGCCCAGCCCAGCGTAAATGGGGCGGTGACGTCATCTACAGCGACACCGCGGATCCGGCCAACGGATACCGGTACGCCTTTCGCGAGCAGCTGCTCAGAACCATGGACTGGCTCGCCCCCATCTTGCAGATACTCGCTCAGTTGAGCGAGGACCAGTGGGAGCGCATCCGGGATGTCGGCCTCGTGTGGGGTGTGGACTTCTCGCCGCCCATCGGCGAGCAGGACCGGCGCCGCGGCTTCTGGTTTGGCCGGAAGGAAGGCGATGTGCTGCGCATCCTCCCGGCCCAGATCGACGAGCTGAGGCAGCTCTATGGTGGCGCGGTCACCATTGCCATCAGCGCGGCCTCGGACGCAGGTCGGGCTGGTGACGGAGGGTCTGTCGGTGAAGTACGTGCGATCATGGTCTACAGAGACGGGGAGGCCGTCGCGGGCGACGCTCTCCCGCGACGTCTCCTGATCCGCCCCAGGAACACGGCCCAGACGACCGCTCAGAAATCCGACCGATCCCCCTCCCCCAGCCCGGCCAGGTGATGCGTGTCGTTCACTCTCGCCACGACCCAACCACCATCGGCCGCGCTGAGTGTGCTGACTGAAGCCGTGTCCACTCGCACCCGCCAGAAGCTGGCCTCTCCCACCCCAAGCGCGGCGCATAGGAGCAGCTTGCACACAACGCGGTGCGAGACGACAGCAGCGGCAGCCTCCGCGTGCCTAGCAGCGATCTCCTCGAGGGCGGGCCAGGCCCGCGCCAGGACGTCGGACAGAGACTCGCCCCCTGGAGCGCGGAAGCGCGCTGGCTCGGTCAGCCAGGTCTGGTAGAGGCCGGACTCTTCCTTCTCGACCTCCGCTCGCGGCCGCCCCTCCCATTCGCCGAAGCTCATGTCGATCAGGCGGTTATCGAGGGTCACTTCGAGGCCGAGCGCTTCTGCCAGTGGTGCCGCTGTTTCACGCGCTCGCGCAAGGGGGCTGCTGTACACTGCTCGCACCGGCTGCTCGCGCACGGCCTCGGCCAGCAGCCTCGCCTGCTCGCGGCCGCGCTCGCTGAGCGGGACGTCGGCGCGCCCGCGGAAGACCTCCTCGCGGTTCCACGCTGTCTCGCCGTGCCGTATCACGAGGATCTCGCCCATGGCACGCCTCCCGTTGCGCCACCGCGCTCATACGACGCGAGAGCGCCGCGGTCCTGGGACCGCGGCGCCAGGGTTTACCGAACTCGCGAAGCCTCTACAGATACCCGAATGCGCGGGACACGTACACCGCCATCTGCGCTCTGGTCACGATCACGTCTGGGTAGTAGTTGCCATCCGGATAGCCTTCTGTGACTCCCGCGTCGGCGATGTACTCTATGTAGTTGTAGGCCCAGAAACCCGATGCCACATCGGGGAAGCTGGGGCCACCCGTGGGTACGTAGGTCTCGAAGAAGCTGTCACCGCCGGCCAGCGCGCGGCCGATGTAGGCGGCCATCTGCCCGCGGTCAACATCGTACTCCGGATGGTAGGTGCCGTCCTCATAGCCCCCGACCACCTCCTGGATCACCGCGTACTCGATGTATTTCAGCGCCCAGTGCTCCTCCAGGACATCGGGGAAGCTGGGCGCGCCGGTGAACTCGGGCACAGCACTGTCGCCGCCGGCCAGCGCACGGGAGATGTACACGCCCATCTGATCCCGCGTCACGGCCCAGTCCGGCTGGTAGGTTCCATTCGTATACCCCTGTACGACCCCATTTGCGACGGCCGCCTCGACATAGAGCCAGGCCCACAACTCGCCGGTAGCATCCGTGAACGTGTGAACCGCGACCGATCCGTCCTGGAGCATCTCCTGCACCAAGATGTTGTAGACGGGCCATTGCACGAGCTCGTCGCCGATCTGCCGTTCGATGGTCGTGCGGTGTTTTGCGTGCACCGCGCGGCGGCCCGACACGTCAGGCCACTCCTCGTTCGCGCCGCTCGCGGCCACCGGTCCGCCGACACCGGTGGCGAGGTCGAGCCAGTGGACGTCCGGCTGGCCCTGCGCCCAGTCCTCCCAGGTCACCTTGGTGCCCGAGATGCGCGGGTGATAGCGGAACGTCGGCGGCTCGGTGGCGACGGCCGTGGCCGTGGGCGAGTAGACCTCCCAAGCGTAGATATCAATCATGCCGCCGATGCCTGTGTCACGGCGGAGGTCCATCCACACAACAGTGGTCCCGTCAATGTCGGGGAACTCCTCGGGCCAGTAGGTGTGAGTCAGTCTCGTCTCGGCTGGGTCCGGCGAGGGCCGAACGGTCTCCTTCCAGTTGGGAATCCCGTCCCCATCAGAGTCCACTGCCAGGTCGTACATGTAGATGTCTGACTGTATCTCGCCGGTGTCTCGCCAATCCTCCCACACAACGAGGTCGCCGGCGATGCGGGGGACAAACTGCGGCCCGCTGGCCGTGCACAATGGATAGGCTTTCGGGAAGTGATCGTCCGGCCCGTCCACCTCGCTGATGTCACAGATGTAGACGTCCGGGTTGTCCTCGAGGAAATTGTGTCCCAGCGTCCCGTCCGGGTCGTTGCGATAGTCCTCCCATACCACGTAGTTGCCGTCGATGGCGGGGAAGATAGCGTCACTGTCCTGCTCATAAGTTATGCGCAGCGGCAAGACGCTCAGGTTATCGACGTTCTGAGCCGTGATCTGAAAATACCACTCACCTTCTGGGTAGTCGTCCACCATCCACGTGACCCAAGGGCCAGAGATGTCGGGGAACCACTGGTAGCTGATGTCGAAGTAGGTGTAGGGCTCCACCGGGGCGTAGGTCTGTGTGACCGGATCCAACTCCGTTGGGAACGGGATGTCATAGGGCAGCGTCGCGGTTGACCCCGTCGTCAGGTTCCTCACCCCCACCGCGCTGTGCGTCGGGCCGCTGTAATCTTCGTAGGCGACCCGCTCACCGCTCAGCGCCGGGAATGCCTGCCCCCACAGAGCGTCATCGACGATGCGGATCTTCTCAGCGCCGGTGGCTATCTCGCCGAAGTAGTAGTCTCCGCGAGCCATCCGCCAGTGGCATGGATAGAGCC
This sequence comes from uncultured bacterium, assembly GCA_964559435.1. Taxonomy (GTDB): domain Bacteria; phylum Armatimonadota; class Hebobacteria; order Hebobacterales; family Hebobacteraceae; genus Hebobacterum. The sequence goes on from CAZLHI010000004.1 coordinate 132,182, forward strand.
CCGGCTCCGACGGCGCCGTCACATCGAAGGTGAAGGTCGCAGTGCCCCGGGCTGCCACGGTGGACTCGGGCAGAGGCACTTCCGAGATGCCCCACCGGTTCGTCCCCTCCGGCGAGACCGCCGCAAGACGGTATCCCTCAGCAGAGGTCCAGGCCGTGCTGCCGTCGTTCCACATCACCAGGCTTATCTGGTAGGTCTGGCCTTTCAGCATCGAGGCCGGAATATCGTGGGACAGAACGAAGGAGCTGAGGACGAGCATCTCGAACGACGCGCCTTTCCTGCCGTTGTTGATCTCGTCCTTCTCTGATACCTCGTAGTCGCTGTCGGCGAAGGCCGTGAGCCAGTAGTCTCCGGGCGGGCCGCCAGGCACGGCTCCGGCCACCGATCCGCTCGACCACCATTGGCCGGCCGAGAGAGCGGGCACATGCACCGTCACCATAACCAGGTCCCGCGGAGACGGGATCTCGTTGGGCGACATCGCAATGACCGCCTTGCATGCGGCCGAGGCGGAGGTGCCCTGGTTCTTCACCGTGATGCTCAGGTCGAGCGTCGTGCCGACCAGGGCCTGAGAGAGGTCCGCGGTCACCTGGGTGACGACGAGATCGGGACCGGAAGTCGGCTCGTTATCGAGCGCTCGCTGCAAGTCGATACGCGGTGTCGCGACGTGGCTCGTGGGATCGAATATCTGAAGCCCCGTTCGCTTGAGCCGGGCTCTGATTGCTGCCGGGTCGGTGACCCCGGCGTCTGCAAGCACGGCGACAGCCCCCGCGACATGGGGCGCCGAGGCCGAAGTGCCCGCGGCCGTCTCGTAGCTGCCGCCCATCCTCGTGCTCGTGATCCAGATTCCAGGACCATAGACGCCGATCAACTCGCCCCGATTGGAGAAGTAGGCCGGTGTGTCCTGATCAGCTCCTGAATCCCAGGAGGCCCCGACAGCCAGCGCGTCCGAGGCACAGGCCGGTATGCCCACTCCCTGCGTGTACCCTTCGTTGCCGGCCGCGGCCACCACCACGATCCCGGCGTCGACAGCGTCCGATATGGCAATACCTTGGGGGTCGGCGTCGCACTCTGCCGGGTCGCGCCATTCGGCGCCATCGCTGAGGCTCAGGTTGATCGCTTTAATGTTGTACGTCGACTGATTCGTGATGCACCATTGAATGGCGTCGATGACGTTAACGTCATAGCCGTACCCGTCCTGGTCCAATGCCTTCAGTGCCACCAGATGCGCGCCGGGAGCTATCCCACGATAGGTGGTCCCCGTGCCTGCTGCGACGCCGGCGACATATGTCCCATGCCCGTAATCGTCATCGTAGTCGGACGGATTGGTGTACTGCGGGAAGTCTGGGTCGCCGGCCAGTATATTCTCGCCGCCGACAACCTTTCCCCCGTCCAAGTCCAGGTGAGTGGCGTCGATGCCGGTGTCGATGATGGCGATGCCAACGCCGCTGCCGTCGTATCCTTTCGTGGTCTCTGCATAGGGCTGTCCGATGAGCGGCCCGCTTTCCGAGAGCACCGCCCTCACCTGCCGATCCGGGAAGACACCCTCCACGAACGGCGAGGCCGCCAGTTCCCGCAACCCCTCGTTGTCCACCGTGCCGGCGAGAAACGGAAAGATGCGGAACTGTCGGTGCACGCGAAAGCGGGGCGCGGCCTGCTGCACCCGACGAGCCAGCTCGCGAATCGTCGGCTCGCGCTCTCGCCAGTCTCGAGCCCACACCTGGGGGAGATCGGGGTCACCCATGACAACTATGACGCGCGCAGATCCCTGTTCCTCCGTCTTCTCCAGCACGCGACCGTGCACATAGGCGCCGTGCGGGCCAGGCGTGCGAGCTGCATGAGAGGCGGCGTGCGGGCCAGGCGTGCGAGCTGCATGAGAGGCGGCGTCGGCGATGGTGGTCGAAGCCAGAAGCGTCAACAGCGCGAGGCCGACGCCCCGAGAGACGTGTTTGCGTGTCATGGCACCAACCTCAATACCTTCACGAGAGAAGCGCGGCAGCACGGGTTGAACCGGCCCGGCATACACGATGGGAATATACCCGATATCGATCCCCATATGCTGTCAATGCAAGCCCTCTGTCTAGCAGGTTTAGCAGACATCGGACAGAATCCTTTCTCGGGCTGGGACCGCGACGAGGCAGGGTGGAGGGCAGCGGGATGCTTCTTTCCGATGTGGAGAGTCCGGCGCTTGTTGTTGATCTCGACCGTCTCACGGCCAACCTCGATCGTGTCGCACATCTCGCGCGCAACGCCGACCTGGACCTGCGACCCCACACGAAGACCCACAAGACCCCGGAGATCGCCAGACTCCAGCTCGAGCGCGGCGCGGCCGGCATCACGGTGGCCAAGATCGGTGAGGCCGAGGTGATGGCGGATGCCGGGATAGACGACATCTTCATAGCCCACCACATCGTTGGGCCGGAGAAGATCGCTCGGCTGATCGAGCTGGCCCAACGCACGAAGGTGTCCGTCGGCGTCGACAGCACGGAGGCGGCCGGGCCCCTTTCGATGGCCTTCGCCCAGCACGGCTTGCGTCTGCGCGTGCTGATTGAGGTGGACATCGGCCTGGGCCGGTGCGGCGTTGCTCCAGAGGACGCGCCCGACCTCGCGCGTGCCATCAACTCGCTGCCCGGCCTTGCCCTGGCGGGCATATTCACCTACCCCGGACACGTTTACGAGGCCCGCAATGAGAATGAGGTGGCAGGAATTGCAGCCTACGAGTGCCGCATCATGGGCGAGGTGGGCCGGCAGATAGCCCCCTTGGTCGATGGGCCGCTGCGCGTGAGCGGCGGATCGACGCCGACCGCCGCCACCTACCATCCAGAGTGCGGCCTGACCGAGATGCGGCCTGGCACCTACGTGTTCAACGATCGCACGCAGATCGACAGGTGGGCTGCGACCGCTGCCGATTGCGCTCTGAGCATCCTTGCCACGGTAGTCAGCGTGCCCGAGCAAGGCCGGGCAATACTGGACGCCGGAAGCAAGTCGCTGGGCACGGACACGGCGCGCGAGTCACCCGGATACGGCATGTTGAAGGAGGACAATGCGGCCGTTGTGGTGAGGCTCAACGAAGAGCATGGCTTCCTGGACCTGACGAACTCCGAATTGAAGCTTCGAGTCGGTGACAAAACAGAAGTCATTCCCAACCATGCCTGCAGTGTCGTGAACTTGTTCGACGAGATGACGGTGGTGAAGAACGGCGAAGTCGCCGAGACCTGGGCTGTCGCCGGCCGAGGCAAAGTGCGCTAGGCCTGACGCCAGTGTGCTGCCGTGAAAGGATGTGCAATGTCCGAGAAAGAGGTCGTCGTCTCCGATCAGCTCCCCCCTGCCAAGGGGCCCTATTCCCCTGCGATCCGGGCCAACGGCTTCGTCTTCGTGTCGGGCCAGGGACCGATTGACGCGGCCACGGGCGAGGTCGTGCGGGGCGACATTCGCCAACAGACACACCTGGTGCTGGAGAACATTCGCGCCATCCTCGCCGCGGCCGGGTCTTCGCTGGAAAAGGTTGTGAAGACGACGGTCTATCTGAGCGATATTGACAACTTCGCGGCGATGAACGCGGTGTACGCCGAGTTCTTCCCGTCCCACCCGCCCGCGCGCACGACGATCGAGGCAGCCAACCTGCCGCTTGGAATCGATGTCGAAATAGACGTCATCGCCCTGACCGCCTAGGGCGAGCCTGGACGCCCCTGAAGCAGGCGCCTTCTGAGGGGTATAGCGGCCCTCTGGGGTCCCCGCGTCGTGCTGCTAGTTGCCCTTCAGTTGTCCCCTCGTTTGTGGAATAAGCGGATAGTGCGCAGGAGGCGGTACGTCTGGCCGTAAGTTCGCGCGCGGACCACGCCCGGGCGTTCCCATCTTGCGCCTCTTGCGCCGCAGTTGTGCCGATCGACAGCGACGCGGCGGATTCCGATGAGCAGAGCCGTACAACTATTGGCTAGCGTCCCAATACTCAGTGCCATTGTGCGCCGCGTGCAGGCCCGCCGCGCCGAGCTGGCTCAGGACCCGTTCAGAGAAGCGCAGATCAGAGAGGAGCGGCTCTGGCTGCTCGCCCTGCTGATCATCTTCCTGCTGGCCGTCAGCCTCTTCCTCATCACGGCCACCGGCGATGCGACCGGCCAGGTGCCCGACATCGCCGCGCCCTTGATGCTGGTGTTGGGCAGCGACATCACCACCTGCTTCCTGCTCGTGATGGTGCTGCTCATCACCGCCTACATTCGTGAGCGGCTGCACGCCCACTGGGTGGAGAACCGACATCTGATCGAGGAGCTCACTCAGAAGGAGATGAGCCTCAAGAAGAAGGACGCGCAGCTCAGCACGTGGGCCGAGCTGAGCCACGCACTCATAGCCAACTTCGACCTTCCGCGGCTGCTCGATCTCATCGTGACGACGGCGATGGAGGTGACGGACGCTGAGCGAGGCTCCGTCATGCTGCTCGATCCGGAGCAAAACGTCCTCACGATCAAGGCCGCAAAGGGCATCGATGACGAGATAGTGCAGAAGACCCGCCTCAAGCTGGGCGAAGGCATCGCCGGGCACGTCGCTTTCACCGGGAAGCCGCTGCTGTTGAGCCGGACTGAAGAGGACAAGAGGCTCCAGTCGCTGCGGAAAAGAGACGACGAGCTCAGCTCTGCCATCTCCGTTCCCCTGCGGATCGAGGAACGGATTGTCGGCACGCTCAACGTCAGCGAGTCGACTCGCCCGAACCAGTTCCGGGACGAGGACCTGCGGGCGCTCACTCTGTTCGCCGATCAGGCTGCCTTGGCGTTGGAGAAGGCTCAGCTCTATCGTGACTCACAGCGCCAGCTCGAGAAGCTGCTTTCCGTGCTCGACGAATTGGGCCGCACGCAAGCGCAGCTCATCCATTCGGAGAAGCTCGCCTCCCTGGGAGTCCTTGCCGGCGGTGTCGCACACGAGATCAACAATCCGCTGATGGTCATCCTCGGCCGCACGGAACTCATGCTGATGGATCAGAGCATGGGCGACGAGACGAAGAAGGACCTCGAGACGGTCCGCCATGAGACGGAGCGCATCGGCCACATCGTGCAGAACCTGCTGACGTTCTCCCGGAAGAGCCGACAGGAGAAGATCGAGTCCGTTGGCGTGAACGACGTGCTCGAGCGAACGCTCATGCTGAGCGAGCACCAACTCACCGTGGGCAACGTAGAGGTACAGAAGGAACTGGACCCGGAGCTACCCAGCATCGACGCCAATGCCGGCCAGCTCCAGCAGGTCTTCATGAACCTCATCATCAACGCGCACCATGCGATGCCGGACGGCGGCCGGCTGACCGTCAAGACAGGCACGATCCCCGACGATCGCGTCTTCATCGAGATCGCCGACACGGGCTTCGGCATCTCCCCAGAGGACATCAACCGCATCTTCGACCCCTTCTTCACCACCAAGGACGAGGGCAAGGGAACCGGACTCGGCCTCGCCGTCAGCCGTAACATCGTTGAGAACCATGGCGGAGAGATCGGCGTCCACAGCCAGCTGGGAACAGGCACCACGTTCCGTGTGGTCCTGCCGCGAGTTGCGCCGCCCGAACAGACGGACGAGTCGCCCTTCGGCCTGCCCGCCACCAACGGCCACGCGTTCGCGGGCGAAGGAGTATTGTCAAGCTTGACATCCGGCTCCGCTAAGGACCAGTCTGGCTGATTGGTTCCCACAGTGGTTATCCCCGCCGGGACTTCGCCGGTGGCTTCCCCGCCCTAGCCCGTATAGCCCCGCTGGGATGGTGCCGTTCTGACAGGTGATTGGCTGGGCTACGAACACCGATCCGCCGCCCGCACGCCCGCTCCCGAGGACGGCAGCCCTTGGCTCGCAGACAACAGGCGGCCCGCTTGGGGCGGCTTGCGGCAATACCGAAGGAGGAGTTCTGGGCCAGTCCGTCAAACCACTAACATAGATGTTCGGCCGTCCTCCCGCCGACTTCCCACTGTTGAATCACTTCGCATCTGTTTGGAGAGCAGAATGGGTGCTGACAAACCCCTCGGGGTGGGCGTGGTTGGGACCGGCGGCTGGGCGAGGAGCTTCTGGGCCGATGCACACACCTGCCCTGAGGTCGAGCTGGTCGCCTGCTGGAACCGCACGACTGAGCGGGCGGAGAAGTTCGCCGAGCAGTTCGGCTGCGAGGTATCGCCCACACTCGAAGAGCTCGCCGAGCACCCGCGCGTCGAGGCCATCGCCAACTTCGCCGCCAACAACTTTCACCGTCGGCCAACCGAGCTCGCGGCGGCAGCCGAGAAGCACGTCTTCACGGACAAACCCATCGCCAACACGGTCGAGGACGCGGCGGCGATGATCCGCTGCTGCAAGGAGGCCGGTGTTACCCTCATGGTGGGTCACAGCAGCCGTTACTTCGGCCCACCGCGGGCTCTCAAGTCGCTGCTGGAATCAGGCCGGCTCGGCCTGCTGGCAATGGCCGAAGGCAATATCTCCCACTCCGGCGGAACCAGGCTCACGGCGGACCGATGGCGCTGGCATCGCGAGGAAGCCCCAGGCGGCCCGCTCATGCAGCTATCGATCCATATGTTCGCCACGATGCACTACCTGTTCGGCCCCACCCGCCGCGTGACCGCCCTGTCCAACTCCTCGTTCCTCCCCTCGGAGATAGAAGACGTTGTTCTCACGCTTCTCGAATTCGAATCCGGCCTGCTCGCCTATGTCGGGACGAATTACCTGTCGGCCGGCGCCAGTTTCCTTCGTATCTACGGCCGAGACGCCAGCGCCTACTCCGAGGCAGGGAAGATCGTGCTGGCGGCCGCCAACAAGGATGAGCCCTGGCTAACAGACAGGGAGGAACTGCCGGTTCAGGATATCAACGCCCAGGCCGCTGAGATGGCCGAGTTCGCCCGCGCGGTGCGCGCGGGGAGGCCGCCCGAAACAGGAGGGAGGGAAGGCCTGCTCGCCCTGGGCGTGGTCTGGGCCTGCCTCATGTCGGCCGAGCAAGAGCGGCCTGTCGAGGTGCGCGAGGCCCTGGGGGAGGCCGCGTCACTGCTGTCCTGAGGACGTATTCCCGACTGGGTCCCGCAGCAATAGAGCCGCCGCCACCAGCGCGATGGCGCCGCCGGCGGCGAAGAGGCGGAACATGGCGAGCAGTCCGACGGCCCCGGCCGCGATGCCCGCGAGCTTCGCGCCTGCCGCGGCCCCGAGTCCGCCCGTCAGAGCCATCCAGAGACTCTGGCCGCTTGCGCGAAGTTCGGGCGGAGTGAGACGGCTCACGAAGGTTATCGTCGCGACGGTGAAGGTCGTGAATGTGAGAGCGTGCAGCAGCTGCACCGCCGCGATCCCTGGAGCTCCTAGAGGAAACGAGAACGCGAACAACCTCAGACTGCAACCGAAGATGCTCAGGACCAGGGTCCACTTCAGGCCGATGCGTCGGATGAGCCGGCCGACCACGAGCATCATCCCGGTCTCTGACGCCACCGCGATCGCCCAGAAGTACCCCTTCAGGTTATCCGCAATGCCCACCTCATCGAGGTAGATGGTGAAGTACAGGTAGTAGGCCGACATGGCCCCCATCGCCAGCACCGAGCATGAGGCGAGGACCACAAACGGCCATTGCGTGAATGCTCTGACAGCGCGCACGTCCAAGAGCCCGCGCCTCGTGCCATGGGAGGCGGGAAGCAGCGGCACCCAGGCGACGGAGATCAGGCGAAACACCGTGTAGCTCCAGAAGATGGGATACAGGCTTGCAGCGGACCCGCCGGTGCCCTTCGGCAGGATGAGGCCGAAGGCGAGCAGCGGCACTGCAAACCCGAGTGACCCCCAGAGCCTCAGTCGGCCATAGTCGCCGCCCTTCTGCTCGACATTCTCCAATGCCATGGCGTCCGAGATTGCGGCGGGCGAGAAGGCAAAGGCCGAGAAGGCGAGCATCAGTGCTAGAGTCGCGACATAGCTGTTCGCATGCGCCAGCCACGGAAACACCAGAGCCGACCCCAAGAGCAGAGCCGCCAGCATGCTGCGCCTGTCGCGGAGCATGTCCGCAACTGCTCCCCACAGCGGCGGGACGAAAGCGTTGAGCAGAGGCGTTACCGCGGCCAGCGTGCCGAGCTGCGAATCGGAGAACCCCTGCCTCTTGAAGAACAGGAACAAGTATGGCGCCTGTATCCCGATGGGCAGAAAGAGCAGGAAGTAGAAGCTTGCGAACCGTCGGGTAAGCCCTTTATCCATTAGCGCGAGGCCAGACTCTCAGCCGGCATGACCACTCCACTTTCGGCGGCATGCATAGCCACACCCTCTTGCAGTTGTGCGACGCAGACGAGCGTGACGTCCCCCATCAGACAGACTCCCATCCTCGCCGGCGCGGAATCTCGGACAGGTACTCCCATCCCAACCACAGAATCCCACACCCAGCACCTTGCGGAGCAATCGCTATGGCGGAACCACACATGCTTCAGCCATCTACTCTGCGGGAGGCGGTGAAGGCCCTTGCTGCACGCGGAGCGGTGGCGATGGCCGGCGCCACCGACTTGATCCCCGCGATGCGCAAGGGCGAGACCAGACCCAGAGTTCTCGTCAACCTCAAAGGCATTTCCGAGATGGCGGGTGTGAAGCGCACGCGGCAGGGCATATGGATAGGGGCGCTGACGCGTGTCGCAGACCTGCTGGACGATCCCATCATAGAGCGGGACCTTCCGCTCCTCAAAGCGGTCGCCGCCGACTTCGCCTCCCCCCAGATACGTAATCTCGCAACCATCGGAGGCAACCTCTGCAATGCGGCACCGTCCGCTGACCTGGCCCTTCCGCTGCTCGTCTTCGACGCGACGGCCGAGGTGCGCGGCAAGAGCGGCAGGCGCGAGATCGCGATGAGCGAGTTCTTCCGAGGAGTCAACAGGACGGCCCTGCGCCGCGGGGAGATCCTGACCCGTATTCTGGTCCCGAGGCCGCGCCTGCGGACGGGCGCAGCACACCTCAAGCTGGGCGTGCGCAAGGCGATGGACCTCGCCTTCGTCGGCGTTGCGGCCGCCGTCCAAGTTTCGCCCGACGGCAAGAAGTGCCGCCGGGCGCGACTGGCGCTGGGCTCGGTGGCGCCGACCCCGAGGCGCGCGCCAAAGGCGGAGAGCCTCCTGGAGGGGCAAGCAGTGAGCGCCAAGTTGATCGACGAGGCGGCCGAGGCGACCGCCTCGGAGAGCCGGCCGCTCAGCGACCTTCGTGCATCCAAGGACTACCGGCGAGAGATGACGCTCGTGCTGGCCGGTCGGGCGCTGCGCGAGGCCTTCCGCCGGGCCGCGCAGGAGAGGCCTCGATGACCGCTGAGACCACGATGACATTCCGAGTCAACGGTCGCGACTACCAGGCGACCGCCCATCCGGCCGAACGCCTGATCGATGTCCTTCGCTCGAGGCTCGGGCTGACGGGGACCAAGGAAGGCTGCAGCACGGGCCAATGTGGGGCCTGCACGGTGTTGGTGGACGGAGAGCCGGTGGCATCCTGCATGATGCTGGCCGCCGACGCAGTCGGGCGGGAGATCACGACGATTGAGGGCCTCGTGCCGCCGGGCGAACTCCACCCCCTGCAGCAAGCCTTTCTCGAACACGGCGCCGTTCAGTGCGGCTTCTGCACGCCCGGCATGATACTGTCAGCGAAGGCGCTGTTGGACCGCAAGCCCAAGCCCAGCGACGACGACATCGCTCGCGCGCTCGTCGGCAACCTCTGCCGATGCACGGGCTACCGGAAGATATACGATGCCATCAAGTCGTACGCCCACGCCCCGAGGGCCCGTCCAAAGAGGGTGAAGAAGCGATGAGATTCATAGCAGTCGGTAAGCGAGTGCCACGGCTCGACGGGCCGAACAAGGTCACCGGCAGGACCCAGTTCGGCGCCGACATCACGCTGCCAGGGATGCTGTGGGGCGCAATGCTCCGCTCTCCCCACCCCCATGCTCGCATCGTCCGCATTCGCACCGAGAAGGCGGCGAAAATGCCGGGGGTCTTTGCAGTGATAACGGGACAGGCCTTCCCGACCAGCGACGGGGAAGGCGTTCCCGTGCTCGCCCGCGACAAGGTACGCTTCCAGGGCGAGGCCGTCGCGGCCGTGGCCGCCGAGACAGAGGAGCAGGCGCGGGCCGCGGCCTCCGCCATAGAGATCGACTACGCGCCCCTCCCCTATGTGGCGGATGTCAGGGAGGCGATGAAGCGCGGGGCGACCAGAATCCACGACGAGAGCGAGGACCCCAAGCAGCCCAACATCGCTGGCCTGGCCGAGGTCAAGCGCGGCGACGTCGAAGCCGGCTTCGCCGCAGCCGACCGAGTGTTCGAGGACACGTTCGAGACGCCGTGGGTCCACCAGGGATTCCTCGAGCCCCATGTCTCGCTGGCCGCGATGGATCCCGCGAGCGGCCGAGTGACAGTGTGGACCTCGACGCAGGCACAGTTCAACCAGCGGGCCGACCTCGCCGACCTGCTGCGTCTTCCCATGAGCCATATTCGGGTCATTGGCCTGCCCGTGGGCGGGGCCTTCGGGGGGAAGAACGCGGTGTGCGTGGAGCCCATAGCGGCCGAGCTCGCTCGCCGCGCGGGGAGGCCGGTCAAGGTCGTCGTCAGCCGCAGGGAGGACTTCGTCGCCACCCGTCCCTGCGGGGCCTCGGCGATGGAGCTGAAGACCGGCGTGAAGAAAGACGGCACGCTTGTCGCTCTGCGGGCCCGCCTGCTGTTCGACACCGGGGGCTACCCCGGCGCCCAGCACGGGGTGGGCGCCAGCCTCGCGCAGGGCCCCTACCGCGTGCCGAACCTGGAAGTGAAGAGCTATTCGGTTTACACCAATCGACCGCCGGCGGGAGCGCGCCGGGCGCTGACCTCCCCCCACGTCCACTTCGCGCTGGAGAGCCATCTCGACATCATCGCGCACGCTCTCGGGATCGACCCACTCGAGATTCGTCTTCGCAACGCTCTGCGGAAGGGAGATCCCGTTTTGGGCGGCATGGAGATGCCCTACACCATCGCCCGAAAGGTCATCCGCACGGCCGCTGAGAAGGCCGGCTGGGAAGGCCGCCCTGCCAGGAGAAGTGGCGGCAGAAAGGCCCTTGGCCTCGGCCTCGCGGCCGGCCACTGGTCAGTGTGGGCCGGCGCCTCCAGCGCGTGGGTGCAGGTGAATGAGGACGGGACCATCTCCGTCGTGACGGGCGCCATCAACCTCACCGGCACCAACACCTCCTTCGCCCAGATCGCAGCCGAGTGCTTCGGGGTCCGCGTCGAGCGCGTCACCGTCCACCAAGGCGACACCGACACGAGCCCTCGCAACGACGGGTCCTGGGGCAGCCGCATACTCTTCGGAGTCGGCGAGGCCGTACGGCAGGCCTGCGAAGATGCAAAGCGCCAGCTCGCCGAAGCGCTGAGCGAGGAGCTTGACCTGCCGGCCGACGCAATACTCATCGCTGATGGTGGTGTCACCGTTCGCGGCCGACCTGGCCGCTCGCTGACGCTGGCCGAGGCCGCCAGCCGCGCGGCCGACTACCGCGGCGCCATCATCGGCCGCGGCGCGCTCTCAGATCTGCCCTTCGCGGTGGCGGTGGCCGCCCAAGTGGCGGAGGTGGAGGTGGATTGCGAGACGGGTCAGGTGGAGGTGAAGCGGCTCACCTGCTCGCAGGACGTCGGGCGCGCCATCAATCCAATGAGCGTCGAAGGCCAGGTCGAGGGGGCCGCCTCGCAGGGAATCGGCTATGGTCTCTCCGAGGAGTACGTCTACGACGCCGACGGCATACTCCTCAACGATAACTTCATGGACTTCCGCATGCCCACCTCGGTTGACCACCCCGAGTACGAGGTCGTCCTGATAGAGGAGGGTCGGGACAGCGGCCCGTTCGGGGCGAAGGGCGTGGGCGAGCCGCCGCTGGTGCCGACTGCGGCAGCCATCGCCAACGCCGTATACGATGCGGTCGGCGTGCGCGTGAAGCAGCTTCCAATCAAGCCCGAGCGCATCGTCCGGGAACTGAACGGTGGGCGGTGAGGCCGGCCCTCGAGCCGCAGCAGTAGTCCTGGCGGCGGGCCGCGCGCGCCGCTTCGGCGGGCCCAAACTCACGATGCCCTTTGGCGACTCGACCGTCTTGGGCTCGGTCGTCTCAGCCCTGGTGGGCGCAGGTGTTGACCCCATAGTAGTGGTCTGGGGTGGGAACGCGCCCGAGGTGGAGCCGACCCTCGCGGGCCACGATGTCACGCTCGTGCAGAATCCCGATCCCGCCCGGGGGATGCTCTCTTCGGTCCAGGCCGGGGCGGCCGCTCTGCCCGAGGAGACCGACAGCTTCCTGATAGCGCTCGGCGACCAGCCTCGGGTCCGCGCCGAGCACATCCGCCGACTCCTGCACGAGCATGAGGCGAGCGGGCGCGGAGTAGCGATTCCCACGTACGGCGGCAAGCGTGGACATCCCGTCCTCTTCGAGCGACGTTACAGAGACCAGATACTCGAGATGGATACGAGCCGCACGCTGCGCGATCTCATTCACGCCCACGCTGGCGACGTTGTGGAGGTGGAGATGTCGTCCAACGCGGTGATCCGCGATATCGACACGGAGAGCGACTATCGGGATGAGCTCCGGCGCATCGACCCGTAGCAGGGGCATATTCGCAGAGATTGCACACCTTCAGCGGGCGGGACAGCGCGCCGCGCTCGTCACGCCGCTTTGGTCTTCCGGGTCCGTGCCCTTGAGCGCGGAGTCGAAGCTGCTCCTCCGCGAGGACGGCTCGGCGCTGGGCACAGTCGGCGGGGGGGCCCTGGAGGCCAAAGCTCTCGCGGCTGCCCAGAAGGTGCTTGCCGGCGCTGAAGCTCAAGTGCTGGAGTTCGAACTGACTCAGGAGGAGGCGGCGGAGAGCGGGATGATCTGCGGCGGCCGGTGTGCTCTGCTGGTGGAGCCGATACTCTCGCACCGACATAACGACGTGTTCGCGGCGGTGGCGGAAGTCGAGGCCGCGCGAGGCACAGTGGTCGTTGTCACCGTGCTCCAGCCAGAGGGCCAGCCACGCAAGCTCGCGTTCCTGGCGGGCAGAGACGCAACCGGGACGACCGGCGATCCGCGTACGGATGCCGCTCTCGCTGAGGTCGCCCAGGAGTGCCTGGCCAGTGAGAGACCACGCTATGTCGCAGAGCCGCCTCGAGCGCACTACGATCCCATCCTCCCCCACCCGGTCGCTTTCATCTTCGGAGCGGGCCACATCGCTGTGCCTGTCGCTCACCTGGCCGCCCTGGTCGGCTTCCGCGTCGTCGTGGTGGATGATCGTGCCGACTTCGCGAACCGCGAGCGGTTCCCCGGGGCTGAGGCTGTAGTGGTCGCCGGTGTGGAGGAGGCCTTTCGGCGACTCTCCATCGAGGAGGACGGCTACGTCATTGCGGTCACCCGAGGGCATGCCATGGACGAGGAGGTCGTGGCCGAGGCACTGCGGACACCGGCGCGCTACGTGGGCATGATTGGAAGCCGAAGAAAGGTGGCAGCGGTGACTGAGCGCTTGCGGAAGCGCGGCTACACTGAGCAGGACTTGTCTCGAGTGCACGCTCCGATCGGAATCGACATCGGGCCCGAGACCGTGGAGGAGATCGCAGTCAGCATCGTGGCGGAGATGATAGCCGTCCGACGGCAGACGGGCTAGCTCATCCCAGGCGGAACCACGACAGGTCTCATCTCTGCGCTTCCCATCCGGAGCTCTGGCGGTGTCAGGGGTGAGGATTTGCCGCGTCCATAGTCCGAAGTCAGCGCCACGCCGCGGTAGAAGTGCCCCAGTATCTGCTCGCGGGTGTATCCTGCCTTCGACATGCCGAGCGCCCCGTGCTGGGAGAGGCCGACACCGTGGCCTCGGCCCCAGCCTATCACCTCGAAGGCTGAGCCGATCTTCCGGATCTCCAAGCGCGGGCTGGGCGTGTTCAGCACCGCGCGCACCTCGGACGGCCTTCTCAGTCTCGTGTGTCCCCTGCTGCCCAAGACTTCGAGTTCCCGGACTCGTCCCGTGCTGGTCCTCCTCTTCACAACCAGGTCCCTGACGTCGCCGATGTTCTTGCCCCGCGCGCGCAGCCTCTTGCCGATCTCCGCGGCTTTGATCTCGCGGCGCCAGTGATAGCACCAGTCGTAGCCGTGCAAGCGTCCGGCCGCCGCGTCGTAGGGCGACTCCACCGAGCGAAGATAGGGGAAATTCTTCCTTATGCTGCCCGGCCAGGCTTCATCAACGGGCTGGGTCATCCCGCCAGCGTTGGCATGGTAAGCGGCGAAGATCGGGCGTCCTCGGTAGGTGAGTATCTCGCCACGCGTCGCGTCCACAGCTTCGTCCACCAGCGGCCGCTCTGAGTCGACTCCACCATAGACCTGGCAGTGACCGGTGGTGCAGATGTCGAACCCATCCGAGCGGTGCTTCCTCTCAACGTCGCGCACGTACATGGCGAAGGTGCGGGAGATCACGGCTTGCACCTTGCAGGCCGCGCCGTGGGCGAACATCTCGTTGCCGACCACCCCGCGCACGTAATCCTCAATGGGCACGATGTTTATTGCCTTGAGCCGGCCTCCCCCTGCCCGCTCGATTCTCAGCCTGCCGCGATAGCTGGCGTTGTTCATCTCCAGCCACGGCTTCCTCCCGGTCGGCCAGAACTCCACCCATCGGCCGAGGGAGGCGCGTTTTCCCTTGTGTTCGAGAACGAGACCGCCTGAGCCAGCGGTCAGGCGGACATCGCCGTCGAAAGTGCCCTTTGAGCGCTCGGCCTTCCCCGCCCCGACGCCGCTGACGACAAGCGACCGCTGTGCAGTCGAGCCGTAGTACAGCCCCACCCGGATATTCGGCTCGCTCGCACTGTCGGCCAGTGTCACGACACAGCACGTCGCAGCCAAAGCCAACAGCGCGATGCTGTTTCTGCGCCCGAACATGAGGTGAGCCCCTCCCGCTGGCGGTCGGCCCCCGTATTGGGAGCCACACCAGATATTCCACAGGTTCTGGAAATGGGCTAATGGCAGCTTGCCAGGGGGTCAGTCACAGGAACGCGAACACGTTGCTCGCCTAGCTGCAAACCAATCGACAGCGATCACGAGGTTGCCGAGCGCTATCAGGGCCGCGCCTCGCCAGAACCCCGGGCCGGCAGATTCACGCAGAAGGACCCAGCCGAGTGCCACGCCCAGCACAGGTGTGAGATATGTCAGCGGCGGGAGCTTGTGATCCTCCCCGGCCTGTCGTCCGAGCGCCAGCGCCAACAGCCAGAGGGAGTAACCGCCGCAGTAGACGACCACTCCCAAGAAGGCAACGAGAACCCAGGCGCCGATGTGGTGAGGAACGCTTGACCCGAGATGAACCGATGCAAGATATCCGCTGGGCGAACCAGGGCCGCCCCTCACGGCAAGCACGGCCACCATCATCGCGAGCCCGAAGGTCATCGCCACCCACGTCTGCACGTCTCCCGAAGGCGCCGCGGCGTTCGGCCGTTGCGCGGCCACAAAACGCCCCAGGTTTGAGTAGACGCCCCAAGAGAATGCCGCGAACAAAGCAACGCCGGCACCAACACCAGAACGCAGCGCCCCGAACTCCGACAGCTTTCCCTCGGTTGCGATTGTGGCCACCCCCAGGAGACAGAGGCTGAGCCCCAAAGCCATCTGCCAGGCCCGAGGGCGACGGCACGGAGCGGCCTGCTCCCACCGAGTCAAACGACGCACCACTGCTCCGAACAGGGCGCCTTGGAACAGCACGACGAAGACAGGATGCAGGTAGTTGATCACTATTGCGTCAGGCAGGGGCAAGCGCACGAAGGCAGAGTTCAGGGCAACCGCGTAGCCGGCCCACCCGAAGAAGCCCATTGCCATAAGCACAACCCATCCCCGACGCGAGATGTCTCGGAGCCCGGCGAGACGACCCCGCAAGGCCAGCACGACCAGCAGTGCAAACCAGCCCGTCGCGATCGACCAGAAGGCAACCTGGAGTGGGGTGAGGCGCTCGCCACTGCGCTCGGCCAAAAGCAAGGCCTTGGTCGTGGGCAGCGAAATGCCCCAGGACACGACGACGAACAGCGTGTACGCGTAGGCGCGCTTCAAGGAACCCTAGCCGAACTGTGGACTTAGACCGCCCCAGGGAGCCTACTCGATCTCCAGCTTGGCCTTTATCGCCTCCAGCAGCTTCTTCGCGGCGAAGAAGTCCTGCATTTGCTGCTCGCCGGAGATCTCGCGCTCGATAGTGAGGGCGCCCTCGTACCCGATCTGTTTGAGCTTGGCAACGAACCGCTCAATGCCCACCTCTCCCTCGCCAAGAGGCCGCTCCTCGCCAAGCTGGCCTTCGGCCTTCGGCCAAACGGCGTCCTTGCAATGGACACCGCGGACCCATTCCCCGAGGACCTCGACGGCCTCGACCGGGTCATCCGTCCCATACATGATCATGTTCGCCGGATCGAAGTTGACCTTCACGTTTTCGCGACCAACATCGGAGATGTACTGCTTGAGGAGATTTGCCGTTTCTTGCCCGGTTTCGAGGCAGAAGTTCATCCGCCGCCGCTGCAGATAATCGCAGATCTCCTGGACGGCGACAACGAGCGCGCTGTATGTCGGGTCAGCGCGGTCCTCGGGAATATAGCCGATGTGGGATGAGATGTTCGACGCCTCGATCTCGTGTGCGGAGTCGGCACACCTCTTCGTATCTTCTATTCGGGCAGCGCGCGTCTCCTCGGGGAGAAGCCCAACACTGGCCCGGACGGCCGCGACATCCGCGTAGCTTTCGCCCTCGTAGACCGCAACGACATTTGTGACACGGATGCCCGAGCTTCCTATCAGTTCCTTCAGCTCGCCACGCTTGGCGTCGGCTAACCACTCGCCGGAGGGGCCGACGAGCTGCATTGTCGGAAAGCCAGCTGCTTCTATTCGCTTCAGTCTGTCTGCGAAGTCCTCGCCCACGGAAAGCAAGACCCCCAAAGGCATCTTCGGCATGGTGATCTCTCCACTGCGTGCTTGCTGGCCCTTGATTCGGTTCTGCCGCACAGGCTCCTGCTTGCGCGATCCCGGGGCACTCGATAGGATGCCAATGCTCTCGAGAAGGTCAGCATTCGCCTCTCGGGTGCTTCGCCGCCACACCACCAGACTCGGCGACAGCATCAGCCCGCGCGCAACTCCGGATAAGCTCTGCGGGCCGCCGGCGAGTCGGCGGGGTCCTCGCGCTTGATCTCTATCTCGGTGTAGTCCGGTCCGTTGTTCGGCCAGTAGATCGTGAAGCTCTGGTAGCGCCAGTCCCCAAACGTGGTGATCTCCGGTTTCCCTTTGCGATGCTGCTCGTGGATGTCGAGGGCCGAGCACAGCCGCCCATCCTTCCGTCTGAAAGCTCCCTGGAACATCGCATCGAGGAGGCACCACCGGCCGTCGATGAAAGCTTCGCACGTGCAGTGACTTTTCACCATGAGGAAGCGCGCCGGTATGCCGACTGCTTCCAGCAGTCCCGCGAGACATCGCGCCTGCGGGCCGCACGCCCCGAACCCGTCCTCGATGATCAAGGCGGCCTCGTTCCGAGAGTTGGATCCGAACTCGAGGTGGTCATTGACCCAGCGCATGAGATCAATCGCCACCGCCTCGTCCGTTCGGTGCGCGCCGCGCACGGGCGCGACGATCCGATGTACATACAATGCCTGGCCCGGCTGGTCCGGCTGGAAGAAAGGCGAGCGGAGGTCAAACCCCGCCGCCGGCGGAAGCTCTTCGCGGGACATCTCGAAGCTGCCGGACGGACCAGGAACCGGCTGGCCGAGCAAGGCGAGAGCCAGAACCGCCTGCGCCGTGGCCGCCATGTCGGAGGGTCGCGAAGCCGGATCTGGACAACGAGCGAAGCCTGCGTCCGCGTTCTGGCATGCGGCGATCCACGCGGCGCATCGCCGCGCGCCGACACCGTAGGCCGACACAGATTCCCTGAAGCGATTGGCGTCGCCCCCAAGTAGGCCCTTGAGCCCTGCCAGGGCGTGATAGGTATCAGACATTCGCCCCTTGCTTCGGTCTCGGTAGGCGCCGTAGTCTCCCATGCCGGTGGCGAACCCGCCGGAAGGATGCTGCTGGCGGGCCAGGAACGCGGCGGCCGCTTCAGGCGAGGGAGGCACCTCTCCCAACAGCCGCAGCGCTTCCAAGGCAGAGAATGTGGCCCGGGTATACCCGACGGCGACCGGGATGGCCTCCTTCGCGTCGGGCCCAGGATCGCGGTAAGGAGAGATCGACGCCGCCCATGTGCTGGCCTCCTCGACAAGATGCTGCCAGTCTGGTGAGTCCTCCCCAACAAAGCCCCCATCCTGACGGACGTTCTTCCTCTGCATGGCACCCAGGAAGTCCCCGACGCCGCGGGCTCCGGGGACTTCCACTTGCAGAGCCGTGAGCGCGCTCACTGCGTAGTATGTCTCCGCACACACCCCCGCCGTCTCGGGATAGAAATCCTGGAGAAACGCACCATCTGGCCGCTGGCGAGAGCAGACGAAGCGAGCGAGTTCCTCCGCTCTCGGGACAGCAGAACCGAGCATCCGGAGCGCCGCAACCGCACGATAGCTGTCCGCCAGCGTCGACTTCTCAGTCCAGCGACGCCCCCAGCGCCGACCCCGAAAGCCGCCATCGTCGTTCTGCTGCGAACAGATGAAGCGCGCCGTGCGCTCCGGCTTTGCAAGAGCCAGGTTGAAGGCGGGAAGCGCGCGGACTGCCCAATAGGTGGGCCGAAGCGCGGAGATGTCGCCGGGGAACGATCCAAAGCCGCCATCCTCATCGCGACAGGCAAGGATCCACTGAGCAACAGGATGATGCCCTGCGCGGTTGTAGTTCATCGAGTTCTGGCGGCTCACGAGCGGTTGTCACGATTCTTCGACGGACCGCCTGCTGGCGCCTCCGCATACGCCTCCGGCAGCACTTCGGTCTGTGTCGGGAGGGAGCCTGTGAGTGCCGTTGAAGTAGGACGCGAGCCCATCTGCGGAGGGGATCGAGCCGGCCAGGCAAGGGGGGACAAGGGAGACGGCTTGGAAGATGTCAGTTCCGGCCCCGGGAATCGCGGCTGAGCGGGCGCCTTGTCACCCGGTGAGCACCGGAGCCGGAACTGCACCTCGGGCCGAGGAGGCGAGGCCCACTGAGTACAGTATTAGACGGCGCGCGGCCCCGGCGAGTTCCCGCTTCCGTGGCGCGTTTGTCATGAGCTCGTGACACGAGCCATGGGCGAGTGCCGGTGCCCTGACGTTACCTGTGCCTCATCTGTCCTTGCCCGCGAGGGCTGTCAAGCGTCCGCTAGCGGCATCCTCGTCCCAGGTGTGTGTCGATGTGTGCCCGCGCCCTCCGCTCGGGTGGGCGCGGACGGGTGACACGAGCGGAGCGGCTGTCTTCGGCACAAGACAGGCAGTTCAGCCGACGAAGCGAAGACCATTTCCGTACCAAGGAGGGGTCGGTGCCGACCGAAGACTCCGAACTCAGGCCCGAGCAGCTAAGGGATTGCTGTGATGCCGACTCCCTTGGCTTTGAGACCACGGCCGATCTCCCCGAACTCGAGGGCAATGTCGGCCAGGACCGGGCGATGGCGGCGATAAGCTTCGGCCTCGACATGGCGATGAAAGGCTACAATATCTTCGCTGCCGGGCCCACGGGGACGGGAAGGAACTTCGCCGTCCTCTCCCAGACAAGAGCGGCAGCCGTCAAGCAGCCGACTCCCGACGACTGGTGCTACGTCTACAACTTCCACGATCCCACTCGACCAATGGCCCTGCGACTGCCGCCGGGCATCGGACCGAAGTTCGCCAAAGACGTTGAAGAGTTGATAGCCACATGCCGCCAGGAGATGCCGCGAGCCTTCGAGAGCGAGACCTACGAGGACCGCAGGGAGAAGGCGACCGGCGACGTGCAGGCAGAACGCAATCGCGTGCTCCAGCGACTGGATGAGGAAGCGCGCTCGGAGGGCTTCATGATCCAGGCGACGCCATTGGGGCTGGTGACGGTACCGTTGGCCGATGGGAAGCCGATGTCACGCGAGCAGTTCGAAGAGCTGCCCGAAGAGAAGCGAAGCGAGATCAACCAGAAGATGGAGCAGCTGCGCGGCCGAGTGCAGGAGGCTCTGGGCCAGGCGCGACAGCTCGAGAAGGAGACGCGGCGACGCCTGGAGGAGCTGGACCGCGAGGTGGCAATGGCGGCAGTAGGGGACCGCTTCGAGGAGGTCAAGGAGAAGTACAGGGACTACCGGCTGATCATCGAGCACCTGGGCAGCATGTCGGAAGACGTGGTGGCACACAGGGCCGAGTTTCGCAGCTCAGAGGCGGCTGACTCAGATGGACGTCCCACCGAAGCGATGCCGAGCCGTTACCGCGTGAACGTCCTCGTCACCGGGGAAGACGACGACGGCGCGCCCGTCGTGGAAGAGAACAGCCCCACCTACTACAACTTGTTAGGCCGCCTGGAATACAGGCCAGTGGCGGGCGGGGCGGTGACAGATCACATGCTCATCAAGCCGGGCGCGCTTCAGCGGGCCAATGGTGGCTACTTGGTACTGCAAGCTCTGGATGTATTGCTTGCGCCCTTCGCCTGGGATGCACTCAAGAGGACCCTCCGTAGCCAGGAGACCGCGATCGAGAACATCGGCGAGCAGTGGACGCCGATCCCGGCGGCAACGCTGCGGCCGCAGCCGATTCCGCTTGACGTCAAGGTCATCATGGTCGGCTCCCCGCTGCTCCACTTCCTCCTCTACCACTACGATGAGGACTTCGGCAAGCTGTTCAAAGTGAAGGCCGACTTCGACGTTGACATGGATGCGGACCCAGAGGCCTGCCAGAGCTACGCAGCATTCATGGCGACCTACTGCAGGCGTCACAATCTCAGATCCATGAGCAAGGACGCGGCCGCTCGCGTCATCGACTATGGCAAGCGCTTGGCCGAGGACAGAGAGAAGCTGTCGACGAGATTTGCGCAGATCGCAGACCTGCTGGCGGAGGCCAACTTCTGGGCCGCTCAGAGCAAGGCGTCGGCGATAGAGGCAGAGCACGTGGAGAAGGCATTGGATCAGAAGGAGTATCGCGCGGAGCGGCTTGAAGAGCGTGTGCACGAGCTGATCCAACGAGGTGACCTGGTAGTCGACGTCACTGGCGCCAGGACCGGGCAGGTGAACGGCCTTGCCCTGCTGGACCTGGGCGATCACGTCTTCGGACGCCCCTCGCGCATTACGGCACAGGTGTCTCCGGGACGAGCCGGCGTGCTCAACATCGAGCGCGAGGCGAGGCTGAGCGGCCAGATACACCAGAAAGCAGTGATGATCCTGAGCGGATACCTGACGGGTACCTATGGCGTGGAGGCACCACTATCGCTGTCGGCCAGCATCGCTTTCGAGCAGTCGTACGGGCCGGTCGAAGGGGACTCCGCCTCCTGTGCCGAGTTGTACGCGATCCTGTCGGGCCTGGCGCGAGCACCCATCCGCCAGGGCATTGCCGTCACGGGATCGGTCGATCAGCACGGCAACGTCCAGGTCATCGGGGGGGCCAATGACAAGATCGAGGGCTTCTACGCGGCCTGCAAACTGAAGGGGCTCACCAGTGACCAAGGCGTGCTGATCCCCCGCCAGAACATCAAGAACCTGATGCTCAATCCGGAGGTCGTGAAGGCCGTCGAGGAAGACAAGTTCCACATCTGGGCCGTCTCGACCGTGGATGAAGGAATAGAGGTCCTCACCGGCGTGCCCGCCGGCTCGCCAGATGAGTCTGACACGATTCACGGTCGAGTCAGGGCGCGGCTCAAGGAGTTCTCAGATGCGCTGCGCGGCGCCCGTGACGAGCGGCCGCCCACGATCATCGAGGTCCCACCAGGTGCAGCCGGCCCTCGCCCGCCTCGGCCCCCCACCCCGCCACGGGAGCCGCCGACTCCACCACCCCCACCCATGCCGCCGCGGTAGCAACGCGGCAGCGCGGCCGCACCTCCACGCGATGGCCGTGTCGACTCAGAAAACGAAGCTGAAGGTGAGCGGCCGCACTCGCCACTCGCCGTCTTCTTCCACTAGCCAAAGATTCCCGCGAACGTCTCTAGGGATGATGCGTACGAACCGAAGCTTTGCGACGAAGTCGATGCGCAGCCCGTCGAGCTCTGTCGGTCGCGCGGTGAGATCCGCGCCCTTCATCGTCACCCACTTCGGGGGCTTCCGGGGGACATTCCACCAGTGAAAGGTGAGCCCGTCCAGGGTTTCGTAGTCCTGTCGAAGCCACGCCTCGATGAACTCGGTCACCGCCTGACGCAGGTTTGGCTCCTGCAGTCGGTCCTCCGCAGTGCGGCTGGTCTCCGGTATGTTGGCCTCGGGCGGCAGCTCCTCGTACCAGTAGATCTGCCGAACCCGCCAGGCTCGGACACCGTCTTCCTCCACCAGGCGGAGAACGATGATCCCCTTGTCAGGGAGGCTGCTGTCAGCCATCGGCCCTCGGAAGCCAACGGCCCCGATGCGCTTGTCCGCTCGCGGCTTCCTGAGCTCGGGCAGCTCTGCAAAAAGCGAGGGCCCGTAGAGGTTCTGCAACTCCCTGGGCAGCATCTCGCTGATGGCTTCGCGATCGTTGCGGGTGAAGGCAAGCAAGAAGTTCCGGGCGGTCGCGGCGGCGGGAGCCGGAAGCGGAACGCTCGGCTCCGGCTTGCCGGGCTTAGGTTGTGCCAGAGCGGCGGCAGCCGCAACGATCACAAGGGTTGTCTTCGCACTCATGCGCATGGTCTCCCAGACATCGTACCCACTTCGCTAGTTTTCGCTAACAGCCCTGCCCCCGTCGTTAGAGGTCTACAGACGCGAGAAGGAGAACACAAAGGCGGGTCCAAGAGCTCTCCAGTTGGGCAGCGCGGCGGGCACCGGCAAGCGGCGTCGACGGAATGCCTGGCAGGTCGGAGTTCAAGCTCCGGTCTGCTTTCGCGTGGATAGCCCAGGGTCTGGGTGTGCCGAGCAGGTATTGATCTCATGGCAGTATCAACGCGGCCGGTCCGCGGCGCGCGGGCCGCACAACGGGAAGAAGGGAAGCGTGGGCGCCCCTGGTGGCACTATGCGCTACTGGTAAGCGCACTGCTGGTGCTGGCCGGGCTGGCGTGGGGCGGCTACACGATATGGTTCGCTCTGACCCACGTCGGGGCCAGCTACGCGCGGGTGACCGGTCTGGTCGTGAACGTTGCCGCCAAGAGCGACACTCGAGTGCAGCGTGTTCTCGTTCGCACTGGGGACGAGGTCGCTGAAGGCCAGGTGGTCGCCGTTCTGGATCGGGCCGACCTGGAAGCTGAGGTCGAGCGAGCCAAGGCGACGCTGGAGGCGCGCAAGATAGAGCTGGCGCGGTCCGAGCGCGAGCTGGAGCTTACGATCAGAGAGACGGCGGCCAGCATTGAAGAGGCGGAGGCGCAGCTGGCGGCGGCCGGCGCCCGCCTGCGCCAATCAGAGGCCGAGATGAAGATGCAGGCCGAGCAGCAGCCGGACGAGGTGCGCCAGGCATCGGCGGACTTGGCAGCAGCGAAGTCTCGGCTGGAGGATGCGAAGGCGCGGCTGCAGCGGGCCGAGAAGCTCCGGGCCGAAGGGGCGGTCTCCGACCAGAGCCTCGACGCGGCCCGGACGGAGTATGAAACGGCGCAGGCCGTTGTGGAGTCGGCCGAGGCGGCTCTGGACGTCGCGAAGGCACGGGATTACCGCAGCCAGATTCAGCAGCAGGCGGTCGCCACACGTCAGGCAGAGGAACTGCAGGCGCGCGCGGAACTCAAGTCGGCAGAGACCCGTGCACGGCAGATCGCGCTGGCCGAGCAGCAGGTGCTCGCCAAGAAGGCGGCCGTGGCCGAGGCCGAGGCGGAACTTGTGGCCGCCACAGTGCGGCTGTCAGATGCAGTGCTGCGCAGCCCGGTGACGGGCGTCGTGGTCCGGGGCCCCGGCCACTCCGTCAAGGACGGCGAGGTCGTGGAGAAGCGGCAGCCGATTGTCACTGTTCTGGCCACCGACGTCCCCTTCTGGATTGCGGCCTCCGTCTCCGAGCTCTATTCGGTTAGCGTGAAGGAAGGCCAGCCGGTCCTCATCAAGATCGACTCGCTCAACAGGGCCTGGCTGCGCACCCGCTGGCTGCACGGCCGGGTGGAGAAAGTGGGGGCAGCAACTGAGTTCCAGGCCGCCGAGAGCAGTCCGTGGGTCATACAGCAAGTCCCGGTTAAGATCACTTTCGACCACGAGGGAGAGCCAGTGAAGCACGGGGCGACCTGCCGGGTGTGGATAGAAGTGCGGGAGTAGCCGGATACGCTGCTGGTTTGTGGCACGAAGAAACGCCGCCCGACCTACGGGACTCAGGTCGGGCGGCTCTGCGCGTATTGGTAACTCAGTCGGTGCCAGCGCTGAGATCTGCCTGTCAAGCAATGTGCGGGCCCGATCCTCGAGGTCGCATCTGTCTTCGATCTCAAGCGGCAGGGTAGATCTCATCCGGAAGGGAGGCCCATTAGGTAAGCCGCGGCGGGGCCCCGAAGAGGTCTTCGCCAGAGAGGTCACTCATCGGCATTGGTCGCTCTCGACGCGCTCCGCTTATCCGATAGGCTGAGTAATGCCGAAGATCGACGAGATGATGGCAAAGAACCCCTGTGGCAGGTACTCGCCCAGCACCAGGCCCAGGAACGCAGGCCGAAATGTTCGGAACAGCCGCAGGCCGCCGTATCTGCGGATGGCACTCGTGAGCGCCCAAGCAATGAACACATTCACCCACAGGGAACGGTTCGTCTCGTACGAACTCGCGATCAAGAAGCCAATTGGGCTCACCGGCCACCAGACGTAGTGCGTGTGGAGCCAGACGATGAGGAGCGTGAAGCCGGCGCCAAGGGCGAGGGCCATCCTGAGCCAGTTGTCGGCAGGCTCGGGCGTTCGAAGGCTTGCGTCCAGCTCGCCAAAGCCCCAGCTCGGATAGCTGGTGAAAGGCCAGCGTGCCAGCGCGCCCGCGCCCTGCCTGTGGATCATATCCAGCAGAGCGGGCACGCCAAAGGCCAGTATCGCTATGACGGCCACAAAGGCGGCCAGCGTGAAAGCCGTCCCCCTGATGCGGCCGCTGTGAATCAGCTTTAAGCTGTTCATCATCTGCGGCATGGCCAGGTTCATCGGATCGTACATGTAGATGACGGAAAGGTAGGTGTACATGGTGAGGGAGGCAGGCCCGATAGGAAGGGCGCCGATAGTCCGCAAAGCGACCGCGCGCGGAAAGAAGCCGGTGTCCACGAACATCACGCCGCCGGCGGCCACCAGCCGCGAAGCGCCGACGAGCACCGCATAGAAAACCACCATGATCGCGGCGAAGCTCCACCAGCTCATGCCGGCGCGCGCGGCGAACCAGAACATGACGATGTTAGAGAGCCCGAACATCAACAGCGCCCACTTGCCGGACAGAGGAGCGTACGGATCCGGCGTTCCCCTCGCCCGCCCCACGAGGGCCAGCCAAGCGGCGCGGAGAGCCCTCCGCGACTGGTAGAGGACGACCCCTGTCAGGGCAAGAAAGCCTCCCGCCTCCTGAAACGAGATGAACGCCTGCGGGTTGATGGCCACCGCCGCAGTGCCGCCCTCCTCGGCGACTCCGAAGGCGGCCCATGTCAGCAGCTGGACCCGGTAAAGGATGTAGAACAGCCACAGGCTCAGCGAGACTTCCGAGGGAAGCAGACAGGTAATCCCGATCACCGGGAATATGATCGATACCTTCACCCCGCCGTGCCCTGATAAGACGCTCCATGGCAGGCCCTTCGCGGCGAAGTAGCGGCCCACGTCGATGGCATAGAGCTGTGGCGATGGCACGCTCGGATAGAGCATGTGGAACCACTGCAACACCACGAACACGGCCGGTATCGCGAAGCCGATCCAGAAGATGCGGTTGTTGAGTATGCTGCAGCCGAGCGACGGACGCTCGTCGTCACCTGTCACGGCGAGCGGCACGTCAACCAGAGGGAACGTCAGCCGCTGCCTCTCGATCCAATCCTTGCGGACGAGCGCGCCGAGGGCGAACATGGCACCCATCAGGGCTACGGTGAACACACCCCACGATGCCATGGAGGTGAACCACACGCTCCAGGGGACGCCAGCCTCCCTCGGGGCGGCCTCCCAGAACCACGTGATGTACTCCAACTCGGTGAGGCGGAGAAACAGCGGGATATGCGGCCATATCGTGTGCTCCCAGCCGTTCTCCGGGGTGGCCATGTAGAAGGGATATGTGGTGACCGAAACGATGTACGGCAATCCGCCCTGCATGGCCAGGCCTACGGACACGATGAGCATGCCGTAGACGACCAACAGCTCGCCGCGGCTGAAGGCGCGGCCCGGCCAGAAGCGGATGAGCAGGCTGTTGACGACGACGAGCAGGAAGAGGACGAAGACCGGGCTGTTCAGCAGAGATCCCGATCCCACGTCCCAGGTGCGACTGACGAAGGCGAGGTAGGGGTTGATTAGGCCGAGTGCGGCGACGGCGATGGCACCCGTCAGAACTGCGCGGGGCGTGATCGGAATCGCGGGCCTCTCTGCGCTGTCAGGCTCGAGTGATATCGCCCGTTCTTCCATGGATGTCTCGCTCGACAGGCGATTCCACTGCTCGCCGCCGCTGTCCTTCTCGCAGGATCATGTGGTGTAACTCTCAAGATGGTCCAATCTTGTAACTACGAAATGCTACAGTGTGGGAACCGAACTTGAGAGGGAAGGACTGTGAGGAACCGGAGACGAGAAGCAGCAGCATTGGCGCGGTGGAAGATCGTGGAGACAGCTCAGCAGGAAGGCATGAGCCAGGCGGCCGCCAGGCGGCCGCTAGGCGGCCGGGGGCGAGCCGGCCAGAACGGACCTCGCGTCGAGCGGTGTCGCCACGGGCTCCTCGGAGATGGCGACACCGTCGCGGAAGGTGACGATGCGGTGGGTGTGGAGAGCGAGATCGCGCTCGTGCGTGACCAGCAGGATCGTCTTGCCCTGGCGATTGAGATCCTGGAGAATCGCCACGATCTGCTCACCGGTGCGCGTGTCCAGGTTTCCGGTGGGCTCGTCGGCGAGAATGATAGCGGGATCATTGACAAGCGCGCGAGCGATGGCTACCCGCTGCTGCTCACCGCCCGACATCTCGGACGGGCGGTGACGCACCCTGTCGCCAAGGCCGACTGTTTCCAGCGCGCGGCGGGATCGCTCCCGCCGTTTGCGGGCCCCCGCGTAGAGCAGCGGGATCTCGACATTGCCAAGCGCGTTCATGCGGGGAAGCAGGTTGAAGGTCTGGAACACGAACCCGATTCGCGCGTTGCGAATGTCGGCGAGCTCATCATCTGAGAGTGAAGACACCTCGATCCCCTCCAGCCGGTAGGAGCCCGAGGTGGGTCGGTCCAGGCACCCGAGCAGGTTCATCAAGGTGGACTTGCCGGAGCCCGAGGGCCCCATGATAGCGACGAAGTCGCCTGCCTCCACGGTCAGCGACACGCCGCTCAGGGCATGGACCACCACGTCGCCGGTGCGGTACTCCTTGTGGATGTCGCTGGCCTGGATCATGGCCCCGCCTCCGAGGCCCTCACCTCCTGCTCGCACATCGCAAGCGAGGGGCTGTACCGTAGGCCGAGCAGAGATCGACACATGTATGGACCTCCCTTACTCATAGCGAAGAGCCTGGATAGGATCGAGCCGCGCCGCGCGCCATGCCGGATAGAGCCCGAAGAACACCCCGACAGCACAGGCAAAGCAGAACCCGCCTACGGCTACCCAGATGGGGACGTGGGTCGGCAGATCCCCTTTCGTGACCGCACGCACCACCCAAGCGAGGCCGGCACCAAGAGCGACCCCTATGATGCCGCCGATCCCTGAGAGTGTCATGGATTCGGTCAGGAACTGGACCATGATGTGCCGCCGCTTTGCTCCGACAGCTTTCCGCAGCCCGATCTCGCGCGTTCGCTCTGTAACAGAGACCAGCATGATATTCATGATGCCGATGCCCCCCACCAGCAGCGCCAAGCCACCGACGCCGCCGAATACGATGCCGAAGATGCGGAGTATCTGCCCGATCGCCTGCAGAAGCCGCTCTTGGGAGTCGACGGTGAAGTCCGGCTGGTTGCCGTGCCTGCGCATGAGGAGCGCCCAGATCTGGTCCGCCGCCTCCTCCGTCTGGTGGACATCCGCCGTCTGCGCCCACATGACCCACACGCGCTGGTCGCCCGTGATCCGTTTCTGGAGGGTGCTAAGCGGGGCACATACATCCTTGTCTGGATCCTGTCCCATCGCGCGGCCCTTGCGCTTGGCGACGCCGACCACCGTGAAGGTCACGCCGCGAGCGCGCAACGACTGGCCGATCGGGTCCTCGTCCGGCCACAGATCCTCTGCGACAGCGTGGCCGACAATGCAGACCTTGCTCCAGGAATCATAGTCCTTCTGGGAGAAGAATCGACCGGCCGCCAGCTCGATATTGTGCAGGCGGGCGTACTCGGGCTGACAGCCTACCAACCTCCCCTTGAACTTCTCCCCGGCCACCTCGAACTCGGTGTCGTCCATCGGGAGTTCAGGCGAGACGTCGGTGACGAGCGGGCACTCGCGGCGGATGGCCTCAGCATCTCTGATGGTGAGGAACTCGACGTGGGACCAGCCTTCGCCCTTCTCGCGCTCATCCGGCGAGAAGAAGATGATAATCAGGCGCGAGCCCATCTCCTCGAACTGCTTGACGACCTGATTCCGGGCGCCCTCGATGATGGAGACCATGCTGATGACCGAGGCCACTCCGATGATCACACCCAACATCGTCAGGATGGAGCGGAGCTTGTTGGCGGCAAGACAGGACAGGGCTACGCGCAGGCTCTGGAGGAATCCCATGGACGCACTCAGTCGCCTTCCTCGTCGGGGCCTTTCTGAATGTCGATCATCTTCCGCTCAGGAATCCCCTTGCCGAGTTCGACCTTCTCTCCCTCCTCGAGGCCGGAGGCAATCTCGGTCCGAGAGTCATTGCTCAGGCCCGTGGTCACCTCACGGTCCTCGGTCTCCTTTTCGCCTTTCCCCTCGCCCGTCACGACAGAGACGAACTTCTTGCCCTTTTCGTCTTC
Organism: uncultured bacterium; assembly: GCA_964559435.1. GTDB lineage: Bacteria > Armatimonadota > Hebobacteria > Hebobacterales > Hebobacteraceae > Hebobacterum. The sequence continues at coordinate 161,103 of CAZLHI010000004.1, forward strand.
CTTCTCAAAGATCGCGTCGTTGGGCACCCACAGCACATCTTCCGCGCTTTCACAGATGATCTCGACGTTGGCCGTCATGCCAGGTCTCAGGGCGATGTCCGCGTCCTCCACCGTCACCTCTATCGGGAAACGGACGATGGCTGATGCCGGCTGCTGTCCCCACGCCTGGCTGGCGGGCGCGATGCTGGCGGGCGCGATGCGCGTCACGCGTCCCGTGTACCGCGCGTCCCGGAGCGCGTCCACGGTGATCTCCGTCTGCAATCCAAGGCTCAGCTTGTCCACGTCGACTTCGTTCAGATCTATCTTCACAAGCATAGTGGAGAGGTCGCCTACGGTAACGATGGGGGCTCCCTCGCCGCCGTAGTAGGAGACCGCCGTAACGAGCTCCCCCTCTCGCATGTGCCTGGCGATCACAACGCCTGACATCGGCGCGCGAATGATCGCATCCGAGAGACGCGTCTCAATCTCGGCCAGCGACTCCTCTATCTGGCGGACCGAGGCTTCGGCCTCTACGACGCGCGACTCGTTGACCTGGCACTCGGTGCGGCGCGCCTTTGCAATGGCGACGGCCGCTTCCTGCGCCAGGATGTTCTGCTTGGCCGTTTCCTCCTGCTGCGCGGCGAGGTCGACCGCCGCCTGCGCCGATTCCACCTCATTCTCTGACACGTACCCACCCATCTCGAACAGCCGTTTCTTGTCCTCATGAATCCGCTCTGCATCTTGCCGACGTGTCTCGGCCTCCTGGAGCGCGAAGCGAGCGGCCCGCAGGCCGGCCTCGGCCTGTGCCACCTGTGACTCGATCATCTGCCGCGCCTGCTCGCAGGCAAGCCGTGCCTGCTCCAGCCGGGCCTTCGCGGCGTCGTGCTGGGCCTTGATCTGGTCCCGCTGGGCCTCCACCTCCGGCACATCCAGCCGCGCTATCAACTGCCCCTCGGTGACGATATCGCCTTCGTCCACGGCGAGCTCGACGATCATCCCGGCGACTTCCGACTTGACAGCGACGCGCCTTGTGGGCTCGACGTACCCCGTCTCCCGCACCGCGACCACCACGTCCCCGCGCTTCACCTCCGCCGTCCGTGGGGCCTCATCCTTCGACCGCACCTTCTGAGCGATAATCACCCCGCACCCAGCGATCGCCGCCAGTGGCAGCACTATGGCAAACAGAATCAGCTTCCATCGTCTTCGCATCCTGCAGATCTCTCCTTCTGACTTCTGCCAGTCTCTCCGCGCGCGTGCTCAATCCCTGGACGCGCCGAAGCGCTCCGCCATCTTCCTATACGTCGAAGGGAGCGTTTCGGCTTCAGCCGGTTGGTGTGACTGCACACAGCATCGCCGCCACGGCGAGACGGCTTAGCGCCCTATTCGTCGAGGATGCCTCCCTCACTACCATTTCGCACTTCGCTTGGATGTTCATGGGCTCCCTTCGCCGCGTTTGGCCGGTGGTGTGCTGCGGTGCTCCCCGCTTCTGTACCACCTGGAGTGAGAGTTCCTCAGGCTAAACACGACAGTGCCTTCATGCTGTCAACGGCCATGGCCCTCTCTACTCTCCGGTTACGGCTCGAAGAAGAAGGTCCGCTGCCTCCGCGACTCGGCGGATTTCTCTATCGGAGAGCGCGCTCAGGGCCGCCGCCATGTGAAGTATCTGCGCCGCGTAAAGCTCCTGGCCCGCCCGGATGCCCGCTGGCGACAGCCGAACGCGGACGACCCTCCGGTCAGCCGAGTCGGACTCCCGTTCCAGCACGCCTCGCTCGACGAGTCTGTCGACCAGTCCGGTGGCCGCGCTCACCCCGATCCCGAGCCTCGAGGCAAGCTCACCCATGGTACAGCTGGGTCCGTGACCCACCGCCATCAGCGCACGCATCTGCGCCATCGTGATATCCCAATCGCCCGCTCGCACCGGATGGCGCGACATCAGCGCCCCCATCACCTGCGGCAGGCCCCCCGCAATCAGTGCAATGTCTTCATCCCGCGTGCGTCCCATGGTACAGTTCGCCATCCGAATAGTTGACAGTACGAATTATACAGTAGGCGGAATGTTTTGTCAAGGCCCGCGACCCAATCTGTCCACCGGCCCTGCGATGTGGCCCCGTGGTCGTCGAGCGTGCCGAAGCCCGGCGCGTGGCGGAGGTCGTGGGTGACACGGAGCACCCGGCCGCCGGCGGCGACGGCAACGTAATCGAGAATGCTCCCAGACCCTTCGAAGTCGCCTTGCCTTCGGCCATCGAACGGGAAGTGGATCACCGGCAACTGCTCACCGGACTGCGACTCCATGTGGTCGTATAGTGACTCGGCCGACGTGGACTCACGCAGCTCGACGTGCTCGCGAATCCACTCAATCGCGTTTCGGATTGCGTCTCCTTCGTTCCGATCTGAAATACCCACAGGGCTCCTTTCGCATTCCGTTGATCACCTCACATTGTGCCAGAACAACCTCATACCCGTGTCTCATGATGCACCTCCTGCGCTTTCTAGAGATGCCGCTCAGCAGAGCACTTCCCTGAGCGGTGCCTCCTCCTCAATCGCTCTCACGATTCCGGACGTCGCCCACGCCAACTCGACCATCGGCGCGTTCTTCCCACCCGCCACCCAGTCAAGCAAGGCGTCGAGAGCGAACAGAAGAGCCATCCTCCAGCTCTCCGCTGAGAGGCTGCGCGCCGAGACCCGATAGCTGTCACGCAGCATTCCCACCATTTGTGCGCGCTCGGGCTTGGGGATTGGCAGTGTCACGAGGAAGCCGGTGACGCACGAGCCCAGATCCTGCTCGGGAGGGCCGAGTCCCGCGTGGTCCCAGTCCACCAGTCCGGAGAAGGCCCTCCCACGAACGGTGATGTTGGGTGCAGTCAGGTCCCGGTGTGCGAGGCACACGCTCCGCACGCACACATCGGCGGAGCCCAGAATCTCGGAACCGGTGAGGAAGAGCGCTCGGAGACACTGAGGGACCTGCTCCGCGTGGGCACGGTACCACTCAGCATCGTCCGCGAACACCTTCGCGACGCGGCCACGCATTTCGTGTCTGCTGACCGCGCGCAGCCCAGTGCTCCTTACGTCAAGACCGACGAGGGCAAGAAGCGCTCCGCCTATCTCCAACACCAGCTTCTGCCTATCGGCACCGCGAATGTCGCTGATGGCGCCATCCAGCGGCTCGCCGATGTAACTTGTGACGAGCGCAGGCATTCCGAACACGGCCGCGTCGAGTTCGACTGCGAGTGTGTCTGGGACTGGGATCACGCCTCTCAGAACCTGCAAAGACTTCGCGTGCTCCTGCATCTGCAGGCGTGCCTCGTCCGTCTCCTCATAGAACTTGACGCAGACGCGCTGTCCGGTTTCGTCTCCGCAGATCACGACGGGTGTCGGAGTGGGAGTCACCCCGTCGTCCCGGCCGGAGGTGGGATTGGTCGAAATCCGGAGTCCCGTCAGCCCGCGCTTCGCCAGGCCCGCCCTCAGCCGTCGCTGTGCTTCGGAACCGGGGCTTGCGGCCGCGGCCGCGTAGTCAACCGCTCTCATCTTCGCTATGCCTACTGGTCGCCCACTCGCGTCGGCGCAGCCGGAACGCCAGCGCGTCATACCGCTCTCCGCGCACTTCCCGAACTCCGGGTTCCACTTCGTCCAGCGTGAACCCGCACTTCTCCGCGCAGCGGATCATGCGGTGGTTGCCCGACCATGTCGCCGTTCGAACGCACGCCAGGTCGAACTGCTTGACGAGGTAGTCGATCCACAGCAGAAGCGCTTCCGTTCCTAGGCCCTGGTTCCAGAAGCCGGACTCACAGATGTTGACGCCGACCCATGTGACGCGTGCGGCCGGGTCGTGGTGATAGTGATTCACCCACCCGAGCAGCGGCCCACCGATGCGCTCGATCCACAGCCGTGTCCTCGGTGTGGGCAGTGGCTCCCCGATTTCCGCAAGCAGCCGACTTCTCGCACGATCGAGGCCGTCAGGCGCGGTGATCGCGCGTCCCTCTGACTCCCAGGGAGCGTCCCAGTCTTGCCATTCGGTCTCGACGGTGCTCCACCGCAGCCGAGCTTCGACATCCTTCGGCCGCGGATCGCGGAGCACCACGCGTCGCCCCCTTACCTCAACCATCGTGACTCTCTTCCCCCTTCTCCGCCCGACAGAGGATGATCCGCTTCGCGGCCTGCTCGGTGAAGCCGTCGGGCGAGTACGGATAGGGATCGCGGGAGGTGAACGCGTCCCAATCCACCTTGGCGGGGTCATCGCCAGAGACGTCGATGAGAGTCAGACCTGCGTCCGACAGCATTTGCTCTAGTTCTGGCAGGAGATACAGCCGCCAGGAGAATGGCATCGTATGTCGCGTGCCGGTCTCCAAGTCGAGGGCGATGCAGTCGAACCCGAACCTGCCCTCACGCACGTCCTTCGTGCCCTCCGTCAGGAAGAGCAGGTCCTTCTTCTCCTCGTGGAAGTGCCAGCTCTTCGTGAGTTCCTGCGGAAGGCCGGTGTAGTTCTGCGTGTCGATGAGCGCCTGCCCGCCGCCTTTCAGCGCTCGGCCTATCCCCTCGAGTGTCCGCACGTTCTCTTCATGGCTCAACATGCCAAACGTGTTGCCCCACAGGATCACCGCGTCGAACTCGTCCTCATAGCTGAGCTTGGTCATGTCGCCCTGGACGAGCTGCACCGCCACGCCCGCCTCGGCCGCGTTGCGCCGCGCCACTTCGAGGAACGACCCCGACCAGTCGAGTCCCGTCACCTCATAGCCGCGGCGCGCCAGTTCTGCTGCGTGAAGTCCCAGGCCACAGCCCAGATCCAAGATCTTCGCTGCCTGGGAGAGCTTCATCACGCGCTCCATGAAGCCAACGCTTGACCGCACCGCCTCGGGCGACGGAACCCCGTCGAAATCCCAGTAGACCATGTCACCGAACGTCCGCTCCCAGAATCGCTTCTCAGACGTGCTCATCTCTCACCTTCCCTCGCAAACACTTCAGCGCCCGGCCAGTTGCCCGTAGCTTGTGGCCCTTCGCGCGTCGAGATCGCTGTCGGCCACTGCCCGCTTCACCGCGCACCCTGGCTCATCTCCGTGCCCGCAGTCACTGAAGTTGCAGCTTTGCGCAAACCGCATGACATCTGGGAACGCGGCCGCAATATGCCCTGGTTCGACCTCCCAGAACCCGAACTGCCGCAGCCCGGCCGTGTCCGCCACCCACCCGCCGAAGGGGAGCTCCAGCAACTTGATGGAGGTGGTGGCATGCCGCCCCTTGTGAGTCACATCTCCAGTCTCGGCCGTCTTCAGCTTCAGCCCCGGCGCCACCGCGTTGATCAGCGACGACTTGCCGACACCCGACGGGCCGCAGAGCACCGAACGCCGATCCTTCAATCCGGCCCTCAACTCCTCCAGACCATCGCCGGTCGTCGCCGAGGTAAGCAACACGCGGAAGTCACATTGGCGGTAGACAGCGAACCGCGCGCGCAGGGGCTCGCCGTCCACCAAGTCAACCTTGTTGACGCAGATCAGCGGCTCCAGCTCGCTCGCGACGGCCGCCACCAGGAAGCGGTCCAGCATGAACAGGTCTGGCCGCGGCTCGGCCGCCGCGAATACGATTACTGCTTGATCCACATTCGCGACCAGTGTGTGCTGGAGCGGCTTGCCTCCGGCGGCTGTCCGCGACAGCCCGGACTCCCGGGGCAGCACTTGCTCGATAACCCCGCGACCAGGCTCGAGCATCGCCAGTCTCACCTTATCGCCCGCCGCGACAGGCGACACTGCCCGCTGTTTGTCTTTCTTCAGCTTGCCTCGGAGCGAGCACTTGACGACACGCCCGTCCACGATCACATCGAACAGCTCGCCGCGATTCTCCACAACTGTTCCTTCGAGCACAGGGCCGCTCATGCGATGGCCCCCTCCTGCACTCGAAGGCGCGCATCCGTCTGACTTCGTGTCGGCCCGCTCTGCGAGCCGATAAGAAGAAATAGCATCGCTTGCTCTCCGTTCGTCATGGGATATAGCGCCGTGACCCCGGCGCCGGGGGAAATACAGAACGCCACGGGCCTCACCGGCCCGTGGCGCATTCGTCGAAGAGAGCGGTGACTATCTGGTCAGGTTCTCATCCGGCCCCCAGGCGCGAGAGGCAGTGACGCGGTATTCGGTTGGCACAGCGTGTAGTCTTCATCATGTCGCTGCCTCCTTTCGCCCGAATGGCAGATGAATGTCCCTCGAACTATAGCGACAAAGCTTCCCGAGGTCAAGTCCCGCCCTATCGAATTCCGGAGATCCGCTTTATCTGCTGCCACCTCTCCGGTGAGACTCGCGCGGCATGTCCGTCGAGGAACGCTACTCCGCGGGTCCCGTCGGACCAGGTCGTCTGCTCATAGAAAACCGCGGTGTTCGAGATGTCTCTCACATCGAGCACCCGCAGCCCGCTCAAGCTGGAATTCACGCCGTATGGCTGTCCGGTCACGGGGTGTGTGAAGACAGTTCTGTTCTTGACGTACTCATCCAGTGTCGTGCCAACGGCCTCCATGCTCGAGAGGTCTGGAACCATGTCTTCGTGATCCGCCAGCCACATCTGCAGCGCCACCGCCAGGTTCTTGAGATTGCCCAGAGACCTCGCCTGCTGCTGGGACTCCAGCCAGGCCTTCTGCTGGGCTGTCTCTTCGCTCAAGTGGAAGGGCTGGATGTTCGTAAGGCTTCTCGCGCTGCGCAGATTCAGCAACGAGAGCGTGAGTCTCGTCTCTCCAGTGATCGGCTCCAGGAGCATGGGCTCCGCCCCCCGTCGCATCATCTCCGCCAGGGTCCGCTGATCAATCTGGCGGCCATAGGCCACTA
>CAZLHI010000005.1:0-155033 GCA_964559435.1 uncultured bacterium
GTTGTGTCCACGCCCGCGGCGCGAGACTCGCACAGAATCGAAGCGCTCCCGCTGGCGTGGCGGGAGCGCTTCGGTGAACGCGTCTGCGTTGCTACTCCTACATCGCCAATATCTTGTCCAGCGCGAGGGAGGTGTTGGCCAGCCTGGTCTCGGGCGCGTGGGCATAGTGCGGGATCATCTCCGCGATGAGGAAGTCGTCGTAGCCGACCTCCTTTAGCGCCTTCATGACCTCGGGCCAGTTGACATCACCTTCCAGCAGATCGACGAAGCCGTCGAGCGTTCCGACGGTGCGGCGGAAGTCCTTGACGTGCACCTTCTTCACACGCTTGCCGAGGATTCGAATCCACTGCTCCGGCATGCCCAGCAGCAGGATGTTGCCGACATCGAAGAACCAGCCCAGGTACTCGCTGCCGAACCTGTCCACGAAGTCACGCGCCTCCAGCGGACTGAGGAACATCTTGTTCCAGACGTTCTCGATGCCGATGGCGACCTTGTTCTTCTCGGCCACCGGGACCAGCTCTTTCATGGCATCCTCGACGCGCTGGACCGCCACGTCGTACTGCACGACCTCCATGGCGGGGTTGAAGAACACCTCGACCGCGCCCGGCACCACGAGTATGCCGGTGGCGCCGAGGATGTTGGCAACTTCGAGACAGCGCGTCACACACTCCATCCCCTTCTTCCGGGCCGCCGCGTCGCTCGACGTCAGCGGGTACTCCCACAGCATGCCCGTCGTCACCGAGGCCGCCGCCAGCCCCGCCTTGTCGAGCTTCTTGCGAAGGGCCTTCGCGTCGTCATCGGACATGTCGATGTTCACCGGCCCATCGGGAAAGAGGCAGACCTCGATGCCCTCGTAGCCGAGCTTCTTTGCCTCGGAGATCGCCTCGTCGATGTCCTTCTTTCCCTCGAGTCCACCTGGGAAAGACCAGTAGTTGATGCCTTTCTTCACGGCGTTCCTCCTCGCGTTCAGGTCCGGCATGGTATTCGCTGAGGGGTCCGCCACTCCCTCCCCCCAGGACCGGCAGGATTCGACGGCGAAGGTGGCTAGGCCCGTTTTCATTTGCTCTCCATTGAGGTGACCATGGCGGAGCGCCCGCTCGAGATAGGGCAGACCGTGAGGCTCCGGCTCGACTCCTTCGCCGTCGGCGGCGAGGCGGTCGGACGGCACGAGGGCATGGCCGTCTTCGCCCTGTGGGGATGCCCGGGCGATGAGGCCGAGGTGGAGATCACAGAGGTCTCCCGGAGTTTCGCTCGCGGCCTTGTGCGGTCGGTCATCGAGCCGTCGCCCGACCGCGTCGATCCTCCCTGCCCGCACTTCGGCGAATGCGGGGGCTGTCAGGTCCAGCACATCTCCTACCAGGCCCAGCTCCGGCATAAGACAGCGATGGTGCGCGACGCGCTGCAGCGCATCGGCGGGTTCACCGACGTCGAGGTCGCCGAGACGTGGGGGATGGACGAGCCGTGGCGCTACCGGAACCGCGCGCAGTACAGCTCGGCGGTGAGCGATTCGGGCGAACTCGCGCTCGGCTTCGCGCGCTTCCACTCACATGAGATAACCGGGCTGACAGAGTGCAGGCTCCAGCATCCACTCTCCGAGCGCATCCGCACGGCCACCGAGCGACTCCTGCCGCGCATCGATCAAGGCGGCCGAGAGAGGTCGCTGCTCCTGGGTATCGACACGTTCGTCTCCTTCTCCTCCGGCCGCGCTCTCGTCACTCTGGTCTGCGAGGGCCAGCCGGCGTTCCTGCGACCACTGGCTGATGCACTCTCCGAGGACGTTTCGGAGGTGGCGGGCGTTTTGTTCGCCCGGAGAAGAGGGCGAGCCGGCGTGCACCGCTCGCCGGCCGAGGTCGTGATGGGGGAAGGGCGCCTGCTCGAAGAGGTCGGCATGCACACCTACAGAGTGTCCGCCGACTCCTTCTTCCAGACGAATCCGGCGCAGGCCGCGCGTGCCATAGAGCTTGTGACGGAGTTGGCTCAGTTGAGCAGCGGCGACGCGGTAGTGGATCTCTACTGTGGCGTCGGCACGTTCCTCTTGCCGTTAGCGGGGGGCGCTCGACGCGGGCTCGGGGTTGAAGCGGGCGACTCGGAGGTGAGCGATGCGAAGGCGAACGCGCGCGCCTGGCGACTGCGCAATGTGACGCTCCACCAGCGCAACGTCGAGCGAGTTCTGCCGAGATGGGTGGAGCGCGGCCGCACGGTCGACGTCGTGGTCCTCGGCCCTCCAAGGAGGGGGGCCGGACCCATCGTCACCGCGTCTGTGGCCAAGCTGCAGCCGCGCCGAATCATCCTGGTCTCCTGCGACCCCGCCACCTTCGCCCGCGATCTGAAGCACCTGGCCGAGCAGGGCTACCCCTGCCGCCGCGTTCAAGCCATCGACATGTTCCCGCAGACGTGGCACGTGGAGGCGGTTGCCCTCTGCGAACCCGCTAGGGGGGCCTCGCTAGGGGCCACCTAGTCTGTCGCCTCTGGATTGGAGCGCCAACTGCCCCACAGCTTGCGGGCGGCGGTCAGCACACGCCACGCTACCACTGTGTAGACCACTCCTTCCGCCGCTCCGCCTGCGCTCCCTGTGAACCGCCACCATCCCTGACCCCATGCGGGCGGCGGGCAACACAGCCAGTGGTCGAGGATCGATACTATGCCGGTATCCAGATAGCCCAGCGCAAAGACCACCATTCCCGCCCACACGAACGGCGAGACCTGGCGCCGACCCATCAATCGCCACATTCCCCGCCCCCAGATCCATATCAGGTCCGGATACACGAAGGTCTTGTAGTGACCGACCGGCTCGCCGCAGTTAGGGCAGTACTGCATCACCTGCTCATGGGGCAGCGCGCATTCAGGGCAGATCGGGTGCGCGTCCGGGGGAACAATGTCGCTCGGGTCTATCAGGCGCGCCCGCCGCCAACGGGACAAGAAGCGGTGCAGCCAGCGCTGAAACTCCCAGAACGGCGGCGCCTCGTCCGGCTGGTAGTCTTCCGATGGCTCGTCCATCACGTCCCCCTCCAGGTTCTTAGTTAGAGCCCTGCCATGAACTCCCATACGGAGTCGGCTGCGCCGGGCAGGCCCTCGTGGCCGAAGTCGGGGTAGAGGATCATGTCCTTCTCGGCCGTGATCTTGTTGTAGGCCGCGAACTGGCTGGACGGCGGGCAGAGCATGTCCATCAGCCCGGTGAGCATCAGCACCTTCCCCTTGATCCGGGGAGCGAGGTGCTGGGTGTCGATGTAGCCCAGCTTCGTGAAAACCTCGACCTCACGTTCGTGTCTCGGGTCGAACAGGCGGAAGTAGTCCTTCAACTCATTGGGAGCATTGACCGCCAGGTCCATCTCCCACACGCGCTGGTAGTCACACAAGAAGGGAAAAGTCGAGGCGGCCCGCGCGATGCGCGATTCGAGGGCCGCGCAGGCAAGAGTCAGGCCTCCGCCCTGTGATGCGCCCATAGCCCCGACGCGGTGCTCATCGACCTCCGGCATGTTCATCACGATGTCGGCAAGTTGAGCTGTGTCGAGGAAGATCTGCCTGAACAACAGCTTGTCGGGCTCGTCGTCCAGGCCGCGGATCACATGGCCTCGCAGCGTGCTTCCGGAGACGCCGCCGGCGTCCTCTGACAAGCCGCCCTGGCCGCGGCAGTCGAGGGCGGCCACGGAGAAGTCCTGAGCAACATAGTTGAGCTTCTCCGTCCAGTCTCCGCTGGACCCTGAATAGCCGTGGAAGATCACGACCGCTGGGTGCGGCTCGCGCGCGGCCTTCGGCCGCAGATACTTTGCGTGGATTCGGGCGTCGCCGACGCCCGTGAAGTAGAGATCGAAACACTCCGCGAAGTCGGCGCTCAGCTCGTGCGGCACCAGCTCGACATCCGCCTCCATGGCATTCATCCCGGCCAGCCCGCGGTCCCAGTAATCGTCGAAGTCATCAGGGCGCGGGTTGCGGCCCTGGTAGGTCTTCAAGGCTTCCAGCGGCATCTCGAAAACCGGCATTGCTACCTCCCAAGGGGTGTGAGACTCAGGTGAAATGGTGGCAGCGTGACAATTCGCCGCCGCGCGGCTGCGACTCCTGCCGATGCCCCTGGCGCAGATCGCGGCGGCCGTCACCATCGGCGTGCGCGGAAAGAGGAAGCTGCGGGCCGCGGCGTGACGTTGGAGGGGAGAGCGTGGTCGGCCATTGTCACCTCGGTGGGCCTCCGGCCAAGGGGGAGAGGCGGGACTGCCGCCGAACACCGCCACAATGAGCGAGAAACGGGTCAGCCTCAGAATAACTGGCATGCACTGCGCGGCCTGCGCCTCCCGGGTGGAGGCCGCGCTGCGTGAGACCGAGGGCATCTCGGAGGCGAACGTGAACTTCGCTACCGAGCAGGCCGGGCTCGTCTATGACGACGAGCGTCTCGGCCTCGAGCGTATCGCGGCCGCGGTCGAGGCGGTGGGGTACGGCCTCGTCATGCCGGGCGCGGAGGATGTCGAGCGGGAGGCGCGGGAGCGAGAGCTTCGCACGCTGCGGCGGAGGCTGTGGTTCTCCCTGGCCGCCGTTGCCGTCATCATGTTCGGCACTCACATCGTGCCGCTCCCCGCCTGGGTATTGCTGGCCGTCGCTACGCCGGTGCAGTTCTGGGCCGGGGCCGGGTTCTACCGTGGAGCCTGGAGCGCTCTTCGCGGCCGCTTCGCGGACATGAACACGCTCATCGCCGTGGGCACCTCTGCCGCCTACTTCTACAGCCTGGTGGTGACCATCGCGCCGAGCTTTGTTGCCCGCGTCGGTGCGGAGGTCCACGTCTACTTCGACACGTCGGCGATGATCATCACGCTCATTCTGCTTGGCCGAACGCTCGAGGCCGGAGCGCGAGGGCGCGCCTCCGAGGCCATCCGGCGGCTGGTGGGGCTTCAGGCGAAGACGGCCCGCGTGCTGCGGGACAGTGAAGAAGTAGATGTCGCCATCGAAGACGTCGTCATAGGCGATGTCGTCGTCGTGAGACCCGGCGAGCGCGTGCCTGTAGATGGAGAAGTGGTGGAAGGCGAGTCCGCTCTGGATGAGAGCATGGTGACGGGAGAAAGCATGCCCGCGGAGAAGCGTCCGGGCGACCCAGTCGTCGGCGGGACGGTGAACCTGAGCGGCGGCTTCCGTTTCCGCGCGTCGCGGGTCGGTGCCGACACGGTCCTTGCTCAGATTATCCGTCTCGTCCAGGAGGCACAAGCCACGAAGGCACCGATCCAGCGCCTGGCGGATAGGGTCGCAGGGATCTTCGTGCCCATCGTCATCGCCGTCGCCGTCATCACGTTCGTTGTCTGGCTGTTGGTCGGCCCCAACCCGACGTATGCGGTGGTCGCTGCAGTCGCCGTGCTGATTATCGCGTGTCCATGCGCGCTCGGCCTCGCTACGCCGACCTCGCTTCTCGTCGGCACGGGGCGGGGAGCGGAACTCGGTATACTTATTCGCAGCGCCGAGGCGCTCGAAGTGGCCGGCGCCATCGACACCGTCATCCTCGATAAGACCGGCACACTGACTCGCGGAGTGCCCCAGGTCACCGATGTAATCGCCGGGCCAGGGCGGGATGAGACGTCGGTCCTTCGCCTGGCGGCCTCGGCCGAGCGCTATTCCGAGCATCCCCTGGGCCAGGCCATCGTGCGGGCCGCGCGGGAACGGGGAATCGATATTCCTCAGGCAGCCGACTTCAAGGCGATCTCCGGCCTGGGAGTGAGCGCCCGAATCGACGGGGCCGCTGTTCTTGTCGGCTCAGGCCGTCTGCTGGCCGAGCAGGGCGTGACCGTGGACGCGATGCAGGGACACGCCGGTTCGCTGGCCGGGGAGGGCAAGACGGCCGTGCTGGTTGCCCTCAACGGAGAGGTCATCGGCGCGATCGGCCTCGCCGACGTCGCCAAGGCGGAAGCTTCGGAGATCGTTCGCGGGCTGAAGGAGATGGACTTGCGGGTCGCGATGATAACGGGCGACAACGCGCGCACGGCCGAGGCCATTGGTCGTGAGGTCGGCATCGATGACGTACGGGCCGAGGTGATGCCGGATCAGAAGGCCGAGGCATTGAAGGCCCTTCAGGCCGAGGGGAGGCGGGTGGCCATGGTGGGCGATGGGATCAACGACGCGCCGGCGCTCGCCCAGGCCGACATTGGCATCGCTATCGGCCGGGGCGCCGACATCGCCATGGAATCGGCCGACATCACACTGGTGCGAGACGACCTGCGCCTGGTGCCCGAGGCGATTCGGCTGAGCCGGGCGACGCTCCGCAACATCAAGCAGAACCTCTTCTTCGCCTTCTTCTACAACAGCTTGGGGATCCCGGTTGGTGCGGGGGTGCTGTACCCCGTCATCCACACGCTGCTCAATCCGGCCATCGCCGCGGCCGCCATGGCCTTCTCGTCGGTGTCCGTGGTCACGAACGCGCTGAGGTTGAGGCGGTATCAGCCTGCCGGCTGACGCAGAGCATGATGGCCGCGACTCGGCAGGAAGAAGGCTCTCAGCCAGCCAAGAACCTACGATAGGAATGGGCTACCGCGTCGCGAGCACGCGGTAGCAATCCTTTGAGGACAGTCGGAGGCCTCTTATGCTAGCCAGCTTCTCAATCGTTCCCATTGGCGTTGGTGAAGAACTCGCAGAGCATGTTGCGAAGGTGCTCGATGTGATCGACAAGTCGGGGCTGCCCTATAAGCTCGGGGCAATGGAGACGACGGTGGAGGGCGAGCCCGACGAGGTGATGGCGCTCATCATGCGGTGCCACAGTCTCATGCTGGAGGGCGCGCCGCGCGTGCTGACGCACATCGCCATCGATGACCGGAAGGGAGCGACTGGCCGGCTCGAAGGGAAGGTCAGAGACGTCGAGTCCGTCCTTGGCCGTGAGCTGTCCCATGAGTAGCACCTATGTCGGCAAGCCTTCACCCACTCGCCTCAAGCAGCTCCTGGCGGGCAACTTCGGCGCGCCCTCGGACAAGGTGCTCGTCGGACCCGGGCCTGGCCTCGACGCGGCCGTGCTCGACCTCGGCGACGGCCGGGTGATGGCCGTTGCGGAGGACCCCATCTTCCCCGCGCCGGGCCTTCCGCTGGAGATCATGGGGCAGTTCACGGTGCACATCGGGGCGAGCGATGTAGCCGTCACCGGGGTCAAGCCGAGGTACATGACCTACACGCTATTGCTCCCGCGGACGTCGCCTGAGTCGGACGCCACGGCCATCATCACCTCCATCTCGAAGCACTGCAAGGATCTCGGGATCACAGTGCTCGGCGGCCACACGGGCTGGTACGACGCGGTGACGATCCCGACAGTTGGCGGGGTGGCGGTGTGGGGATTCGCGGACAAGGACAGGTGGGTTTCGCCTGGTGGTGCAAGGGAAGGTGATGCGCTGCTGCTCACCAAGGGGCCGAGCATCGAGGCGGCGGCGTTGTTGGCTATTCTCTATCGGGATCGCCTGCGGGGCCAATTGAGTGAGGACATCGTGGAGCGGGCATGTGCGCGTTTGGATCAGATCACGGTTGTCGCAGATGCCCTCATCGCCTTCGAGGCGGGTGGTGTGCATGCGATGCACGACGCGACCGAAGGCGGTGTCCTGGGCGGCCTGTGGGAGATGGCGGCGGCGTCCGGGGTCGGAATCGAGGCCGACTTGGACGCGGTGGACGTGCCCGAAGAGATAGCTCAGGTGTCTGCGGCACTTGGCTTCGATCCCTGGGCGGCCATCAGTGAGGGCACGCTCCTCGTAGCCGCACAGCCCGACAGAGTCGGCCAGGTGATGAGTGCCTGGGAGCAGGCTGGTATCGAGAGCTGGGAGATCGGCTGCTTCACGGGAAGCATGTCGGAAGTAAGGGCAAAACGCAAGGGGCGTGAAGAGACGGTCTCCGAGCCGGAGAAGGACCCGTTCTGGGATTTGTTCTTCGCAGGCCTCGCCGCCGATGGAACAGGCTAGCAGCGCTGCCTCATTTCAGGCGGCAGAGGGCGGCACTTGTCAGCCGACGGTGAATCAGATAGAATCTAAGCGAAAGGGGATTTGGAGAGCTCGCGTATGTCTGGCCATTCCAAGTGGCACAATATCAAGATCCGAAAGCAGGCCCAGGACAAGCAGAAGAGCAAGATCTTCGGCAAGCTTTCGAGGGAGATCATCACGGCGGCTCGGGAAGGCGGGGGCGACCCCGACGCCAACTCCCGACTCCGCGCTGCGCTGGAGAAGGCGCGTGCGGCCGGGATGCCTCAGGACAACATCAAGCGCGCAGTCCAGCGAGGCACGGGTGAGATTCAGGGCGTCACGTACGAATCGGCCGTCTATGAGGGGTACGGGCCGGGGGGTGTCGCCATTCTCGTGGAGGTGCTGACGGACAACCGGAACCGGGTCGTCGGCGAGTTGAGGAGCGTGTTCGGGCGAAACGGAGGGAACCTGGCCGAGTCGAACGCAGTCGCGTGGCTGTTCGATCGCAAGGGGATCGTGCTCGTGCCGACCGAAGCGGCCTCTGAAGAGCACGTGATGGAGACCGCTCTCGAGGGAGGCGCGGAGGACATGCAGGCCGAGGATACCTCGTATGAGATCCGCGCCGAGCCTGGCGATCTCGAATCGGTGAAGAGGGCGTTGGAGGAGTCGGGCATCAGCTATGACAGCGCCGAGGTGACCATGGTGCCGCAGACGCGCGTGACCTTGGGCGAGAAGGAGGCGCAGAAGGTGCTGCGCCTCATGGACGCCCTCGATGATCTCGACGACGTCCAGCAGGTCTACGCGAACTTCGACATCCCCGACAAGATCATGGAGGCGGCCGCAGCGTAGTCGCGCCGCCCGATGGGGCGTTTGGGGAACGCAGGAGGGGCGGTCGGACGCCTCTGCTGCGTGGGCTGGAGATAAAGATTTCGATTTCCGACGTGCTGCTTTCGCGGGTGACGAAGCCCGCGCGCTACATCAATGGGGAATGGAACGCGGTTCACAAGGATGCCGCGTCGGTGCGCGCGCGGCTTGCCCTCGTGTACCCCGACGTGTATGAGGTGGGGATGTCCCACCTCGGGCTCCAGATTCTGTACCACGTGCTGAACTCGACGTCGGACTTCGCAGCCGAACGCGCCTTCGCCCCATGGCCGGACATGGAGTTCGAGCTTCGGTCGCGCGGCTTGGCGCTGACCAGCTTGGAGTCCCGTACCCCACTCCGCGAGTTCGATGCGATCGGCATCACTCTCCCCTACGAGCTGACCTACACGAACATCCTGAACGTGCTCGATCTCGCCGGCGTGCCCATTCGGTCGAGCGAACGCGGGGCCGATGATCCCATTGTAATCGGCGGCGGACCGGGCGCGGTGAATCCGGAGCCGGTTGCCGACTTCTTCGACGCCATTCTCGTTGGCGAGGGCGAAGAGGCAATTGCAGAGATCGCCCGGGCCGTGGCTGGAGCGGATCGCGCAGGTGCGCTGGACGGCCTTGCGCAGATACCGGGGGTATATGTTCCCGGCCTCTACGAAACGTCGCACGCCGGCGCGGGGCCGCGCGGACGCGTCATTCCGCGAAACGACGCACCTGCGAGGGTCGAGCGGCGGATCGTAGAGGACTTGGACGGCGCGCCATTTCCAACATGCCAGATTGTTCCCTTCCTCGAAACGGTCCACGCGCGCGCAACGCTCGAGATCATGAGAGGGTGTGCAAGGGGATGCCGGTTCTGCCAGGCCGGAAGCGTCTACCGGCCTCGGCGAGAGCGCAGCCTCAGTACTCTCCTCCGACAGGCCGAGGAGACGCTGGCAGCAACCGGCTATGATGAGGTATCCCTGCTCGCCTTCACGAGCGTTGATTACAGCTGTATCGAGAATCTGGCGGCAGAGCTCGTCGAGCGCTTCGGCGAGCGGGGCGTGGGGATTGCGCTGCCTTCCCTGCGGGCCGATGCCTTTTCCGTCGCCCTTGCCAATAAGATCCAGCAGGTGCGCAAGACCGGACTGACCTTCGCGCCGGAGGCCGCCACGGCCCGCCTTCGACGGGTCATCGGCAAACAGATGGATGAACACGACTTGTTCGCCGCGGCCGACGCCGCCTTCTCTTTGGGGTGGTATCGGCTAAAGCTCTACTTCATGATAGGCCTTCCCACCGAGACAGACGAGGACGTGATGGCCATCGGCGATTTGGTACAGCGTCTGGTGCACTTCGGCCGCGGCGTGCTTGGGTCGCGGCGAAACCGGCTCCGAATTGGCGTCAGCGTCGCGACCTTCGTGCCCAAGCCACATACCCCCCTGCAGTGGGCACAACAGGACGGCCGCGGCGACCTCGAGCGCAAGCACGGGATGCTGCAGGGCGCGCTCAGAGGCCGACACATCAAGTTGTCCTGGAGCGATCCGGGGGCGAGCGCGGTGGAGGCCGCGATCTCCAGGGGCGACCGGCGAGTGGGAGAGGCTATAGAGGCCGCCTGGCGGGCTGGCGCTCGGTTCGACTCCTGGGGCGAGCACTTCGACTTCGCCCGCTGGGAGGCGGCCTTCCAGGAAGCGGGCCTGCGAATAGAGGAGTACGCCAACGCGCCGCTTGCGTATGACGAGGAGCTGGCCTGGGACCACATCTCGTGCGGCCCCGACAGGGCCGCGTTGAGAGTCGAAGCGGAGAAGGCGGTCGGCGGGGGAGGGGACTGAGATGGCTCAGTTCGTCTGCCGCTACCGCAAGGCGGAGCAAGTCAGGTGGATCTCTCATCTGGACCTGAAGCGCACGCTGGAGCGGGCGATGCGCCGGGCTGCGCTGCCTCTGGAGCTGACGAAGGGCTACAACCCTCATCCCAAGCTGAGCCTGGGCCCTCCACTGCCGCTCGGCGCGACCGGAGAGGCGGAGCTGCTGGCCCTGCATCTGAGAGAGTCGATGGACCCGGGCGAATTGAAGGAGCGCCTCAACCGGCAGCTACCGCCCGGGCTGGAAGTGGTGGAGGCCTGGATTCTCCCCGGTCACCGAAAGAAAGAGACGTTTGGGAACGTGGACGTGGCGGACTACCGGATTGTGGTATCGAACGGCATGGACGGGGAAGAACTGGGCGACCGCGTAAGACGCCTCATGGAATCCGAGAGCTTGCCAATCCGGCGGGGAGGCGATCGCCCGGAGCGCGAAGTGGATGTGCGGCCTCACATACTCAGCCTCGAGATCGCCAGGGAGGAGCCGCATGAGATCGAGTTGCACGCGCTCCTCAAGACTGGAAGTCACGGCGGCGTGCGCCCCCAGGAGGTAGTCAGCCTGTTGAAGCTGGACGAGAGCGGGCGAGTAGTTCGTTACCACCGGGCGGGCATCTATGCGTCTGCTGAGGAGCCGGCGGCTCACCGCACAGGCGTGTGGCGCCGATGGACCCGCGCTCGCGCCAGCCGAGGAAGAAGTCAATCGCTATGAAGAAGGAAATCATCGTAAACGCAGATGACCTCGAATCCCGAGTGGCAATCCTTGAAGACGGCAAACTCGCTGAGCTACATGTCGAGCGCGAGGCTCGGATAGTTGGAAGCATATTCAAAGGCCGCATCGTCAGCGTCTTGAGAGGGATGGATGCATCCTTCGCGGATGTAGGGCTGGATCGGAACGTCTTCCTGTGTGCCGACGACGTGGGCTACGTCAGCCAGGATGGCGTCACCGTGACCCCCGCGCCCAGATCAGCCTCCATCACTCAGCGTCTTAAGGAGAAGCAGGAGGTCGTTATGCAAATCGTCCGGGCGCCGGTCGCGGGGAAGGGCGCCCGGGCCACCACCCGACTGGCGCTGCCGGGGCGGTACCTTGTACTGCTGCTGTCGCACGGCACACAAGTCGGGGTCTCTCGGAAGATAGAGGACCGGAAAGAGCGAGAAAGACTGCGCAAGATCGGCGAACGAATCAGGCCCAAAGACACTGGCCTGATAATCCGTACGGAGGCGGAAAACCGGGGCCCAAAGGATCTCGAGGCCGATCTGGAGGTGTTGCTCGATCTTCGCGACCGCTTGATGAAGAAGGCTGCTCAGACGAAGGCCCCGGCGCTTCTCCATCAGGATCTGACGCTCACCTACCAGGTGATCCGCGACGTCTTCACCGACGATATCGGGCGGCTTGTGATCGATGAGAAGAGCGTGTACGACACCGCAGTTGAGCTGGTCAAGCTGATAGCGCCGAAGCTGCGAAAACGCGTGAAGCTCCACCGCGGGCGCCTCCCTATCTTCCATAAGTACGGCATTGAAGGGGAGATAGATCGCCTGCTGAGGCGACGGGTCTGGCTCGGGGCCGGAGGCTATATCAGCATCGACCAGGCTGAGGCCTTCACTGCTATCGACGTCAACACGGGCCGATACACCGGGTCGACCGGGCTGGAAGAGACGATCTTCCGCACGAACATGGAGGCGGCGCAGGAGATTGCTCGACAGCTCAGGTTGCGCGACCTGGGCGGCATTATCGTGATCGACTTCATCGATATGGAACGTGCCCGGCACCGCAATCGCGTCATGAAGGCGTTCGAGGCAGCGCTGAAGAGGGATCGGCAGCGAACGAAGATCCTCCACCTGAGCCCGCTGGGCCTTGTGGAGATGACGCGGAAGCGCCGCGGCGAGAGCTTGATGGGCATCCTCACAGAGACCTGTCCGCACTGTGCCGGGCTGGGGCGTGTGCGGCGGCCGCTCACGATCGCGCTCAAGCTGGAGCGCGAGGCCTATCGGCTGGCATCCGAGGATAAGCCGAAGGCCGTCATCGTCCGCGCAGCTGGGTCGGTCGCGGACCTCCTGATCGGCGATCGCGGCGCGCGGGCTGCCGCGCTGGAGAAGCGGGCCGGCACTGCCGTCTACATCCGCGGCGACCAGAGCCTGCCCATAGAGGAGCACGAGGTGCTGCCGACGAGTCGGGCCGGGGCCGAGAAGCTTATAAGCACCTGGAACCGCGGCGATGAGCCGACTCTGGACCGTGTTGATCCCCCACAGCCGGGGAACGAGCAAGAGACGTACGCCTGGGTAGATGGATACCGGGTGCTCGTCGACAGTGGTGGGCCGGTGGACGTCGGGTCCGTCATCGTCCTCACTGAGGCAGGCAGGTCATTCGGAAGGGGGCATGTGAAGGGAGCCAGGCGTGCGGCACGACCGGACAAGGCTGCGCGCAGCAAGGCCGCATCGACGCGGAAGCGGCGACGTCCTCGGCGGAAGTCGAAGGCGACCGGTGCGTCCGGTTCAGTATCCTCTCAGAAAGCAAGCAAAGGTTCGGCCCCTCACGCGAAGGCTGCTGGGCCGGACGAACCAGAGGCGACCCGGAGCCGAGAGCACGGCGCGGACGTCAAAGTTGCGAAGGGCGCCGACACCGCACCAGGCCAAGCTGGGGCGAAGAGACGGGGGCTGCTGCGACGGGGGGCGCGTCGGCTCGCCCGTACCTTGCGAGAGTCGGCTTGAGACAGCCTTAACCACGCACGGTGGCCCTCTGCTCGGCCGCGCGCAGGGGCTTGTGCGCCTTGAAGAGCGTTTGACAGGCCATATGCGTTTTGCTAAGATGAGTGTTCTGGAGGCGCTGGCCCGATGTCTGCGATCATGGAAAGCGGCGGCAAGCAATATCGTGTTGCCGCGGACGACGATATCATGGTTGAGAAGCTGGCTGCCGAGCCCGGGGAGGTTGTTGAGTTCGACCGCGTGTGTCTAGTCGAGCGCAGAGGGAAAGTCACTCTGGGAGCGCCCTGGATCAAAGGGGCCAAGGTGAGGTGCCGAGTTGTGAGTCATGGCCGCGGCCCCAAGATCGAAGTGTTTACATACAAGGCGAAGGAGAACATCAAACGCAAGCTCGGGCACCGACAGCCCTATACCCGGCTGCGAGTCGAGAAGATAACCGTGGGACGCAGCCCCAGGAAGAAGGAGAGCTGAGATGGCGCATAAGAAAGGAATGGGTAGCTCACGTAACGGCCGGGACAGCCGGTCGAAGCGGCTGGGCGTGAAAGCTTTCGACGGAACTCTGGTCCCCGCCGGCGCCATCATCGTCCGCCAGCGGGGAACTCCCATTCGGCCTGGCCGCAACGTCGGCCAGGGGCGCGACGATACTCTCTACGCCAAGGTCGAGGGGGCCGTACAGTTCGTCGGCAAGTCTGGGGGCCGCCGCCAGGTTCACGTGGTGCCAGTCGCCAGCTGATGGCTGTGCCGGCCGATCGGGGCCGCACAGTGTTCGTCGATGAGGCGGAAATTGAGGCTAGTGCCGGCAGCGGCGGCGACGGGGCCGTCAGCCTTCGGCACGAGAAGCACGTTCCCCGGGGCGGGCCAGACGGGGGCGACGGAGGTTGCGGGGGCGACGTGACGGCGACTGCTGATCCGAGCCTGCGCACCCTCGTGGACTTCACCTACCGTTCGCATTATCGGGCCGAGGATGGCGGCCGCGGCGGTCCGAACAAGCGTCGCGGGAAGAACGGCGCCGACGCGATTATTCGCCTGCCGGTCGGAACGGTAATCAGGGACTCCGCAGATCATTCGGTGATCGCGGACGTTGCCCATGCAGGGCAGACAGTCGTCCTGGCGCGCGGCGGCCGCGGCGGGCGCGGGAATGCGAGCTTCGCTACAGCGACGCGTCGGACTCCGCGGTTTGCAGAGAAGGGCGAGCCCGGAGAGAGTCGGCGTCTGAGCCTGGAGCTGAAGCTGCTGGCCGACGTCGGCCTGCTCGGGCTGCCGAACGTGGGAAAGTCGAGCCTCATCTCACGGGCTTCGGCCGCACGCCCCAAGATTGCGGACTACCCGTTCACTACGCTTGTGCCAAACCTCGGCGTGGTCCGGGTGGAGGAGGGGACGAGCTTCGTGATAGCGGATCTCCCGGGACTTGTTGAGGGCGCCCACCGCGGCGCAGGCCGGGGACACAGGTTCCTGCGCCACGTGGAGAGGACGCGGCTTCTGATCCACATGTTAGATCCGACCTCACCCGATCGGGATCCGCTTCAGGATTTCTCGGTGTTGAACCGTGAGCTGGCCCTGTACCAGGAGGAGCTAGCACAGCGAAGACAGCTCGTCGCTGTCAACAAGATCGACCTGAAGCCGCCTGCGGAGAGGCTGGACCGCGCGGCATCGTCGCTCCGGACGCAGGGGTACGAGGTGTTTCGCATCTCGGCCGTCACGGGCGCTGGCGTCATGCGCTTGATGGGTCGCGTGGCTCAGCTCCTGGCCGAGGATGAGTCTGCCCAACGGGAGGAGATGCCCTCGGAGACCCGCGTGGCGCGCAGGCCGAGACGCCCTCTCCAGGTGGTCCAGGTCAATCCCGGCGAATATGCCATCAGTGGGGAGGATGTCGAGCGGACGGTCGTTATGACGGACCTGGACAACGAGGAGGCCGTGCGCTACCTCCATCGTAGGCTGGAGCGGATGGGAGTGATCCGCCGGCTTCGAGACCTCGGGGCCAAGAACGGTGATCGGGTCACAATAGGCGAGATCGAGCTTGATTTCGTCGAATAGGACGCTTCAGATGACGACTGCGGTCCGGGACGAAGTAATCGCAAAGAGCAAGCGGGCAAAGGCCGCCGCCGCGCGCTTGGCCGTGATGTCGCGCGCTGAGAAGGACGAGATTCTGGTGGCCATGGCCGACGCGATAGAAGGGGCCGCCGAGCGGATCCTGGAGGCCAACGCGCGCGACGTGGCGGCGGCCGAGAAGCGCGGTGCGTCCGCTACTCCGGTCGACCGCCTGCTGCTGAACGAGAAGCGCGTCTCGCAGATGGCCGACGGGCTTCGCACCGTGGCGGGCCTGACCGACCCCGTGGGCGAGGTCATCGGTGGATGGCGGCTGCCGAACGGACTGGAGATCACGAAGGTTCGCGTGCCGCTGGGTGTTGTGGGGATCATCTACGAATCGCGCCCGAACGTGACCGTTGACGCCGCCGGGCTGTGTCTCAAGGCCGGCAATGCGGTGATTCTGCGGGGTGGCTCGGACGCGATCAACTCAAACATCGCTCTGGTCGAGATCCTCCGGGATGCGGCAGGCCCGCACGGCCTGCCCGATGGAGCGATCGAGATCATAGAGACCACCGACCGCGAAGCCGCTGCGGAGCTCACGCGTCTGACCGATTACGTTGACGTGTTGATTCCGCGCGGCGGCCGCGGCCTCATCAGGCGAGTGAAGGAGGAATCGACAGTTCCGGTGATCGAGACGGGCGAGGGGAACTGTCACGTCTATGTTGACGCAACGGCGGACCTGGATCGGGCTGAAGAGATCGTCGTGAACGCGAAGTGCCAGCGCCCAAGCGTATGCAACGCCGCCGAGACGCTGCTGGTCCACCGAGACGTCGCACCGACCTTCTTGCCCAGGATCGGAGCCAGGCTGGCCGAACTCGGTGTGGAGCTGCGCGGCTGCGAGGAATCCCGGCGGTATCTCGAAGGGGCGAAGCCGGCCGAGGAGGAGGATTGGAGAACCGAGTATCTCTCGCTCATCCTCGCCATCAAGGTTGTGAGCTCGGTCGAGGAGGCAATTCAACACATCAACCGCTACGGCACGAAGCATTCCGAGTCAATCATCACCGAAGACCTCGGCAATGCGCGACGCTTCACGGCCGAGGTGGACGCGGCTGCCGCGTACGTCAACGCTTCAACTCGCTTCACCGACGGCGGCCAGTTTGGCATGGGGGCGGAGATCGGGATCAGCACCCAGAAGCTGCACGCGAGAGGCCCGATCGGACTGCCGGAGCTGACGAGCTACAAATACGTCATAGTCGGCGTCGGACAGATTCGGACGTGATGCGCGAGCGCGATGGGCCGAGCGTTGGGGATAATGGGCGGAACGTTCGACCCGATTCACTTCGGCCATTTGGTCGCGGGCGAGGAAGCGCGCGTTCGCTTTGATCTGGATCGGGTCGTCTTCGTGCCGAACGGGCAGCCGCCGCACAAGAAGGACTACCTCGTGACGCCAGCAAGGCGGCGATACGAAATGGTTGTGCTCGCGACGGCCGGCAATCCGGAGTTCGAGGCCTCGCGCATTGAAGTGGATCGTGAAGGGCCCTCATACTCGGCGGACACGGTTGCGGAGTTTCGGCGGCAGATCGGCGTGGATACGCCGATATACTTCATTACGGGAGCCGACGCGATACTCGACATAATGACATGGCACGAGCCGCTGCGCCTGGCGGAGATGTGCGAGTTCATCGCCGTTGTGAGGCCGGGCTATGACTTGACGGCTCTTGAGAAGGCCCTTGGCCCACACTTGATGGCGAGATGCAGGACGCTAGAGATTCCGGGCGTTGACATATCGTCGACTGAGCTCCGTCGCCGCGCGGCCTCTGGGGAGTCCTTGCGATACCTCACGCCACCCGCGGTCGAGCAGTACATCAGGGCTCGCGAGCTATACGCACGCCTTGATAGGGCTGCGCAGGCAGGCCGCTAGGACCGCCGCGTGGCGCGGATCCTCAACCGGTCTGAGGCACAGCAGCCTGGAGGAGGAGGAGGTGGAGAATCGTGGCGGTAACGCTCTACGTTGGGAACCTTCCCTGGACCGTCGCGGAAGATGAGCTGGCCGAGACGTTCAGCAGGATCGGGAGGGTTGGAGCGGTTCGCATCATCGCAGACCGTGTCACGGGACGTTCCCGCGGCTATGGCTTTGTCGAGGTCGAAGGCGTGACACTGGAGGAGGCCATTCAGGCCATGGACAAGGTGGAGGTGCGGGGCCGCCGGCTCACGGTAGGTCCAGCGAAGCTGAGGCCGCAGCGACATTGAGCCTTTTTTCGGATGGACAAAAGGGGTTGAATTCCGGGCGTGCAGCGGCATTGCGCGGCCGCTGCACGAGGCAGTGGCGAGGGCGTGGCTGAGATGAAACAGGCGATCCCTGGCTGTTAGAGAACCAGAGTGTCACAGCACGAATCACAGGAAGCAGCGCGCGACAAGTCTCTGTCCCTGCAGTGGTGGTGGGTGATCTGGGCAGCCGCGGGCGTGTGTGTGTTCCTTTGCGGGGCCTTGCTCGGTGCCGTTTCTGGCGGAGGCTCCGCAACCCAGCAGGAGGGATTCCTACACCTTCTGGCTCCGCCTTTCGGCGGGCGCGACCGCGTGGTCATTCTTGCCGTCGGCGTCGACAGCTCTGAAGGGAGGGGGCTGGCGGACACGATTATCGTGCTCGCCGTGTGGCCGAAAAGCGGTGAGGTCGCAGCGCTCTCGATTCCTCGCGACAGCCGCGTGCTCGTGCCCGGTGTAGGGATAATGCGAATCAACGCCTCTCACTCCTACGGCGGGCTGCCCTTGACTATACGCACCGTCGAGATGCTCCTGGGCTCGCACTTCGACTACTACGTCGAGGTGGATGTCCCGGAGTTGGTGCACCTGGTCGATGCAGTTGGCGGCCTGGACCTTGAGGTCGAGAAGAGGATGTACTACCAGGATCGGGCGCAGGACCTCGTGATCGATCTGCAGCCTGGGCTCCAGCACCTCAATGGGGAGGACGCCGTCGGTTATGTGCGATTCCGGCACGACGCGATGGGCGACCTCGGCCGCATCGAGCGCCAGCGCAAGTTCCTGCGGGCCATGACTCGCGAGCTGCTGGCGCCAAACAAGGTGACCCGCATTCCAAGGCTTGTGGACGCCTTCGTCGAGACTGTGCAGACGAACCTAGGCGTCCGCGACATCCTCACTCTCAAGAAGCTCGTGGAGCAGGTCGGGCCTGACGGCATTCGAATGGAGACCTTGCCGGGCAGTCCGCGCCGCGTAGATAGCCTGAGCGTTCTGGAGCTGGACGCCGGGGAGGTCCAGCGGACCGTCGATAGGGTTTTCTGGGGACAGGGGACGAGGGTCGTCGTACTGAATGGGACAAGCATCAGTGGACTAGCAGCCCGCACTGCTAAGCTGTTGGCGCAGCGGGGATACGAGGTGCTCGACGTAGGAAACGCTGACCGGCACACCACGACGACCTTGATCTTGGATCACCGGGGCCAGGCCCGGCGCGCGCAGCGGGTCGCAGGGGCGCTGGGAGTGGGGGTCGTATCGGCGGCGCCGGACGGCGATAATCCGGCCGACGTGACCGTCGTCCTCGGCGGCGACTACGGGAGCGCGTCTCGATGAGCGAACGCGCGGCGCAGGCAGAGGGTGCCGTCGAGCGGCTTGCGGCGAGGCAAAAGGCACTCCGCGCTGAGGCTGCACTGGCCGACAAGAGGGCTGTGGATCCGGTGTTGTTGGATATGCGGGACATTACGCTCATTACGGACTATTTCTTGATTTGCCATGGCACGTCGAACGTCCACGTGCGAGCTCTGGGCGACGCAGTCCTGGAATGCCTCAAGGAAGCAGGGATCCGGCCCAACGGCATTGAGGGACGCGACGACGCCCGGTGGGTCCTCCTGGACTACGGCGACCTGATTGTGCACATCTTCGGCGAAGAAGAGCGAGAGTTCTACTCGTTGGAGAGGCTCTGGAGCGACGCGCCCATAGTCGACGAGTCGGCCGGCACACCGAGCTGACCATGTCGGACGAACCGACCCTATCTGAGATCCAGAACAGGATTCGCGAGCTTCTTGGCCGCGCGACTCTTCTGCGCGCCCGCGGCGAGCGCCAGCAAGCGTTTCAACTCGCCCAGCAGGCCCTTGACCTTGACGACGGCAGTTGGGAAGCACATGAGCTTGTTGGTGACCTCCAGCTAGATATGGGGCGTGGCGAGCAGGCGTTGCAGAGCTACCGCCGAGCGCGGCAGCTCAACGAATCGCGGGGCATTCTCGAAGAGAAGATCGGCCGCGCTGCGCTGGCGCGAGCCGCGCGCCTTCGTACGGCCAACCTGTCCGAGGCGCTCCTGGACGGCATGGCCCGCCCGTCGGGCCCGAAGCGAAAGCCCGGATTGGCCGCACTGCTATCCCTGATCATCCCCGGCCTCGGCCAGCTTTACAACGGCGAGGCCGTTAAAGGCTTCATAATGGCGGCGCTGTTCATTCTTCTCTTCGGCCTGAATGCTGTTGGCATCCGCGGCCACCTGACAGCCAGCCTCTTCTCGTCGCAGGGAATCCTGTACGGGCCGCGGGTCGACACCACAAGGCTACTTTCGGAAGTGTTCAGCGGCATCAATGCGGTGTGGGTGCTGCTTCTCATCGGGGTCTGGATCTACTCGATCGCCGACGCGGGGATCCGAGCAAGTCGCACGCTGACCTCCGACGATTCAGGGCTGGTGTGAGTGGGAACCCACATGGGTCAGCCACCTGGACTAGCTGAATTGGCGCGAGCGTCGGTGGGCGACAGGGTCTCATTGCCTCAGCCCAACACCCGCGGCGCTATGTCCGTGGAGGAAACGATCTCGCGGCGCCGCAGCATTCGCGAGTTCGCTCCCCAGCCCCTGGAACTCAACCACATCTCTCAGTTGCTATGGGCGGCCGCTGGGCTGACGCCGGAAAGCGGCTCCCGCGCCGCTCCCTCCGCCGGCGCGTGCTACCCTCTCGATGCCTCTCTCGTCTGCGAGCAGGGCATGTTCAGTTACGTGGTTGATGGACACGCGCTGATCAAGCGTTTTGCCGAAGACCTGCGGTCGCGACTTGCCGCTGCGGCATATGGCCAGCACTTCGTCGGGGCCGCGCCGATATCGATCGTGTTCGCTGCCGTCTTCGAGCGGACGACAGGCCGCTACGGAGACCGCGGCATCAGATACGTGTACATGGATGTGGGGCATGCCGCGGAGAACGTCCACCTCCAGGCGGAGGCCCTCGGACTGGGCTCCGTGCCGGTCGGGGCCTTCGACGACGAAGCCGTTGCGGATGTCCTCGGTCTTTCGCGCGATCAGAGGCCTATCTACATCGTCTCCGCGGGCCGTCCGGCTCCCGGCTGAGCTTGACCGGCCCGCCAGCCTATCCTATAATCGCACGCGAGTGCCCCAGTGGCCAAGTGGATAAGGCACAGGCCTCCGGAGCCTGGATCGCAGGTTCGAATCCTGCCTGGGGTACCATCCGCGGAAGGGGGGCGCGTGTACTACGTGTACATCCTGAGGAGCATTCCGAAGGGGACGCTGTACGTGGGAACGACGCGGCATGTAGCCAGACGGCTGCGCCGGCACAACGCGGGGTACAGCAGATCAACGACTGCGTATCGGCCGTTTGAGATCGTCCATACTGAGTCATACGAGACATTGGCAGAAGCGCGTAAGAGGGAGTGGCATCTCAAATGTACGCCTGCCGGCGGGAAGGAGAAGCAGCGGCTTGCAGCAGGTGGCTAGGCCCGCCCGCGGCGGGCCGCCATGGCGGTCCTCGCCCCGCGAGGACCTAGCCATTCGAATCCTGCCTGGGGTACTAGCACGCAGCCGGGGGGTGCCTGTCTACCACGTCTACATCCTGAGGAGCATTCCGAAGGGGACGCTGTACGTGGGAACGACGCGGCATGTAGCCAGACGGCTGCGCCGGCACAACGCGGGGTACAGCAGATCAACGACTGCGTATCGGCCGTTTGAGATCGTCCATACTGAGTCATACGAGACATTGGCAGAAGCGCGTAAGAGGGAGTGGCATCTCAAATGTACGCCTGCCGGCGGGAAGGAGAAGCAGCGGCTTGCAGCAGGTGGCTAGGCCCGCCCGCGGCGGGCCGCCATGGCGGTCCTCGCCCCGCGAGGACCTAGCCATTCGAATCCTGCCTGGGGTACCATCCGCGCCGAGTTGCCCGAGCCAAAGAGAGGGGATACCGGCGCGAATGGACAACGTCCGCAGCCATTACAACCAGCTCGCGCAGTATGAGTGGGACCGCTTACTCCAAGATGCCTATCACTCACTCGAGTGGCGCTCAACGATGGCGGCGCTGGAAGAACACCTTCCACACACGGGCCGTGTCTTCGATGCTGGCGCGGGGCCGGGGCGGTATGCTATAGAGCTGTGCCAGCGCGGCTATCAAGTCTGGCTGCTTGACTACTCCGAGAAGTGTGTAGAGCTGGCCCGGCGGAACTTCGCCGCGCTACCGGCGGCGGTGGCAGGCCGCCTGGAAACC
The DNA here is from genome assembly GCA_964559435.1 of uncultured bacterium. GTDB lineage: Bacteria > Armatimonadota > Hebobacteria > Hebobacterales > Hebobacteraceae > Hebobacterum. Next base: position 21,791 of record CAZLHI010000005.1, read on the forward strand.
GCTGAGGTCGGCGACATCCGGGATCTGTCGCGATTCGGGGATGAGAGCTTCGATGCGGTGCTGTGCCTTGGGGGCCCGCTGTCGCACATCATCAATCGGGCCGAACGCGAGCGGGCCATGTCTGAGCTGGTGCGCGTGGTGAGACCAGAGGGGATGGCCTTTGTCTCCGTGATGGGCTACTTCGCCGTGCTGCGGACTCTCCTGTGCAGAGATCCTGGCTCCCTGGATTCGTCCGAACGTGACGGCCTTCTCGGCACAGGGGACCATATTCATCACGAAGGAGGATACTGCGACTGCCACTTCTTCCGGCCGGAAGAGCTGCGGGCGCTGGCCGAAGATGCCGGGCTGGAGACTGTCGAACTCCGAGCGCTGGAAGGACTCTCCTCTGGTCTGCAGGACGCTACCAACGCCCTCAAGGACCATCACGATGGGCGCTGGGAGGCGTGGCTAGGGGTCTTGGACGCGACCTGCAAGGAGCCCTCGGTTGTGGCCATATCAGAGCACTTCCTGTACGTTGGCCGACGGCCGAGCGCAACCTGAAAGCGCATCCGCACGTCTGAGTACGTCAGATCTCACGGGCATTCCCGATGACAGACAGTGCCGGGGATGGTGCCAGTAGAGCATATGAGCACATTGTGACCATCGACTGAGGCATCTGCTGCACTTCCGTCGCGGTGTTGGGTATTGTATAATCGTGGTACCCGGACGATATCGTGGGGTATTCCAGCGGTAGACTCGGGAGGAGCATATGAACACAGCTAAGACCGTCGGCCTCATGGTTCTGCTGATGGGGCTCTTTGTTGTTATTGGATACTACCTCGGCGGCGAGCAGGGGATGGTCATCGCCTTCGGCTTCGCCTTTCTGATGAACGTCGTCACCTACTGGTTCTCTGACAAGATCGTGCTGACGATGTATCGGGCTCAGGAAGTGGACGAGGCGACTGCGCCCGGCCTCTTCCGCATCGTCCGCCGCCTTGCACAGCGGGCCGGCATGCCCATGCCAAGAGTCTACATCATCCCGCAGGCACAGCCCAATGCATTCGCCACCGGCCGCAACCCGAGCCACGCGGCAGTCGCCGTCACGCAGGGGCTCATGCAGATCATGGACGATGAGGAACTAGAAGGCGTCCTCGCACATGAGCTATCACACGTCGGCAACCGCGATATCCTCATTGGCACCGTCGCCGCGACACTGGCCGGCGCCATCATGATCCTGGCTCGCATCGCGCAGTTCGCCGCCATCTTCGGCGGGGGCGACAGCCGCGGCCGCCGCGGGGGCGGCATTGCCCTGATCTTCATAGCGATCTTCAGCGCTATCGCGGCCATGCTCATCCAGATGGCCATCTCTCGGTCCAGAGAGTATCAGGCCGACGCCTCCGCGGCGAAGCTGAGCGGGAACCCTCGCGGCCTCGCCCGTGCTCTGGACTCCCTCCGCCGGAGCACGCAGCGTGTCCCGATGGACGCGAGCCCTGCGACGTCGCACATGTTCATCGTGAACCCGTTCACGAAGAAAGGGATCAGCTCTCTCTTCAGCACGCACCCGCCAGTTGAGGAGCGCATCGAGCGCCTCGAGCGGATGCGGCCAAACCGCTGATCCCACCGAAGCGCGACGCGGCGCAATTCGGCACCTCCCCACGGTCCGCTCATGGGGGATGACGCGGCTTCCGCGTCGAACACCGGTTCCAGGCAGGATTGGTGACCTGGTGACGGCCCAAGCCTCGCGATCAGTCATGGTGGGCGATGTCCAGATCGGTGGTGGCGCACCGATTACGGTCCAGTGCATGACCTCGACCGACACGCGTGATGTGGCCGCAACTGTAGCGCAGATTCAGCAGATCGAAGAGGCCGGCGCGGACCTCGTCCGAGTTGCCGTACCCGACGAAGAGGCCGCCGAGGTCCTCGGGCAGATCAAGTCCCAGATCTCCGTGCCGCTGATCGCCGACATCCACTTCAACTACAAGCTGGCGATCGCGGCCATCAGACAGGGCGTGGACAAGCTTCGGATCAACCCCGGCAACCTCAGCCGACCGGAGCACGTGGAAGCAGTCGCCGCCGCTGCCGCCGAAGCGAATATCCCGATCCGCATTGGAGTCAACGCGGGCTCTGTCCCCGAGGAGGTCCGCGCGCGACAGGAGGCATCTGGAGACGCGCAAGAGCAGGTTGCAGCGGCGATGGTCGATACTGCTCTTGGCCACGTGGAGCTGCTCGAAGGGTGGGGATTCAAAGATATCCTCGTTTCATTGAAGGCCTTTGACCTGCGCTCAACCTGGCTGGCGAACCGGCTGTTCAAGAGGGAGCGCGACTACCCGCTTCATCTGGGAATCACCGAGGCCGGACTCCCGCCCGCGGGCATCGCGCGATCCGCAATCGGCATAGCCATGCTCCTCAAGGAGGGAATAGGGGATACCATCCGCGTTTCTCTCACAGGCGATCCGGTGCTGCAGGTGCGGGTCGGGCGGGAGATTCTGTCCGCGCTCGACCTGGGTGGGGCAGGGATAACTCTGGTCACGTGTCCTACGTGCGGCCGCTGCGAGTTGGACCTTGCTGGGCTGGCCCGTTCAGTGGAACAAGAGCTGCGCCCTATCGATAGAAACCTCCGCAAGGAAGGGCGCTCGTTGCGAGTGGCGGTGATGGGCTGCGTGGTCAACGGGCCGGGAGAGGCGCGGGAGGCCGACGTCGGCGTCGCTGGAGGCGCGAGTAGAGGTGTGGTATTCGTTGGGGGCAAAGCGATAGGGACATTCCCTGAGGGAGAGCTCGTCGGCGCCCTCGTTGATGCAGTGAGGGACTACCTGGAGTACGACTGACCGCGTGAGGGAGCACGCGTGATGCCGCGCCGCCAGAAGCCGACGCTGGTGGAGTTCCTGATAATCGTCGCCATACTCGGCATCCTGGCCGCCATTGTGATGCCCGCGCTGCAGCAAGCGCGGCAGCGCTCTCTGGCTTCCCGGGATCGCGTGAACCAGAGCTACGACGTGGCGCAGGAGCCCACTGCAGCCGATGGCCAGCCAAACACAATCGAGGTGTCGGAGTTGTCGCAGAGTCGAGAAAGCAGTGGCCCTGCAGAGCACTTGGGTGCCCTGTTCGCTGTTTTCCCCATCATCGTCGGAGCGGCACTCATGTTGATCATCTTCGGCCGCCTACGCAGGCAGATGTCCGGCCCGACTTGACGATCGGCCGACTCGGCACACGTCAATCTTCTTCGAGTCGTCGGGGTGAGTCGTGCTCACAAGAACCTTCCTCCACATTGCGGGCATAGGTCCCGTCACCGAGCGTCGCATATGGGAAAGGGGTGTCTACTCCTGGCGGGACTTCCTCAAGGATCCCGCGGCGGCCGGACTGTCGCCTCGCGCCACCGAACGAGTAGCGAACCACGTCGGTCTTTCGCTTGAGAACCTCAAGCGCGATGACCACCGGTTCTTCGCGTCCAGCCTTGCAGCCCGGGAGCACTGGCGCGCCTACCCGGAGTTCTCCCATCGCGTCGCTTACCTCGATATCGAAACCACCGGCATGGGTGCGGACGACTCGGTGACTCTCGTGGGAATCTACGACGGCAGCCAGATCCGCACGTACACGAAAGGTGAGAATCTCCAGCAATTCCAGGATGACATCGACGAGTGCGGCCTACTGGTCACCTTCTTCGGATCGTGCTTCGACTTACCGTTTCTTCGCAGGAGATTCCCGGGGATCCGATTTGACCAACTCCACATCGACCTGTGCCACCTGCTGCGGCGCCTTGGCCTCAAGGGCGGTCTCAAGAACATCGAGCGGTTGCTCAACATCCCTCGCAGCCCGGAGACGGACGGCCTTGATGGCTGGGACGCAGTGCGGCTGTGGCGGGAATGGGACCGCGGCAGCAACGAAGCGTTGGAGCTTCTCAAGGCCTACAACCGGGAGGACATCGTCAACCTCGAGAGGCTCATGCACTACGCATACGGGCAGATGTGCCAAAGAACCGGTATCCCCACGCAGAGCCCGTGACTTCTCTGCGCACAGAACTTTTCGACGTTGATGCGCGTCCAATCGGCTGGGGCGAGAGGGGGTGAAGGCGGTGCGCTTGGCTCGCGCATCCCGGATCATCATAGCAGCCGTCGTTCTCATCACCGCGGCTATCCCTGCTCTGCGTGAGCAGGTCGGGCTTATGCCGTCTGCCCTCGTGCTGCGGTTGGACGTCGAGTCCGATCCATCCGAGGCACATCGAGAGCGTATTCGGCCATATTGCGACCGCGCCGTCGCCTTTGTGGAGCAGCACCACCCGGCCGATCCCGACATGATGCTGGCCGCCGGGGTGCTAGCAGAGGACTTCTCCCTGCTCGAGGCCGCGGCCGAGGCCACCGATGATCCTGTCGCCTGGGCGGCCTACTGCGAGTTGCTGGAGAGCTACGGCCCGGGTTTGATCTGCGGCCCTGGCTTCGAGCGCGTCGGCGGCAGCGGCGTTGATCCCGCTGACCCGGCGGCCGTGGAACGGGAGAAGCGGCGCATCGCCGAATCGGGCATCCCAACGAAGCTCACGCCGCAACAGGTCGAGCCCAACCTCCGGGCGCTGCGAGCGTGGCAAGAGGCCGATCCCGAGAACGGCATGCCCGTCGCGCTGGAGGCGCGTTACCTGTATGGACTCCATCGGGACCGAGACGCGCTCATCCTCTGGTCGCAGGCCGGTCGAATGCCTCTGATGACCAACCATCTCGCCGAGCGCGCACGTAAGGTCGAGGGCCTGCTCCATGCCATGGGGATGCCCAGGGCCGACGCCATCGCATCTTCCTGGGCGGCCATGATTCATCCCACCTCTGCGCGGGTCCGTGCCCTCGCTCGAATTGCCTACTACGAAGGCCGTGTCGCCCAGATGGCGGACGATGCCTGGGACGCCATCAACTGGTGGCAGAGCACCGTGGGTCTCGGCCGCCACATGCAGGAATCGGCCGAAACGATCCTCCAGTTCCTTGTCGGCGTCGCCATCGAGGGCGTCGGCGCGCGTCCTGTGTGGGGGTGGCACCCCGACAACGTCACCGGTATCCGGAATGGGCCCCTCCTGGGCGGGCGGTACTTCCACGGCCCGCAACATGACTTCTACGTACAGCACATGGGGTGGCATGCCGACACGGACATGCGCGACAGCCTCGTCCGAGCAAAGCTTCGCAGCAGCCTCGTGCGATGGCCTATCGACATGATATTCGGGGCACTCGAGGATTACCACGAGGCCAACCGCTATCTTGCGGGTGCGGGGCTCGCGGCCGCCCTGGCGCTCGTTCTGGTGTTCATCTTCGCCGCATGTGGCACGTGGTCGCGCCGCCTCGCGGACGACGCGGCCCGCCTTGGCGGCCTGTGGCAGTTCGTCCTTGCAGTGCTGATCCTGTTACCGGCCGCAGTTCTGATTGCTCTGGCCGCGGTAGGCGATGTTAGCGACCCGGTTCTCGGGGCAGACCCCGCGCCTGCGGGCCCGGTGGAGGGGCCGGCCGCGTCCATTGCGCTCCCGGCTGCGCAAGCGGCCGCCACGGCGGCTCTGCGTGCGGTCCGTGCCTGGGTTGTGGCGACACCTTACGCCGTCATGGCCCTGGTCGCTACCTCGCTGCTGGCTGCGATCCTACTACCACTGCTCGCGGCCGCGCTCGCGCGGGCGCCGGGCGCTCGCCTCCGCACGGCCTGGCGAGGGAATCTGCGGCGTGTGCTGCCGGTTGCAGCGGCTCTGTTCGCGCTTCTTTTCCTGTTCCTCAACTTTACGGCAGTGCGCCTCCGCAGCGCCTGGGCCGCGAAGTGGTCGACGCCTGGAGTCACTGAGTTCAGCGATACGGTCGAGCAGCTCGGCGACGCGTGGGAGGAGCCGGAAATCCCCTTCGACGCCTGGCGGGCCGAGCTGCCACCTGGAGCATAGATCGAAAGGCAGGCAAGAGCGCCCGCGTGCTGCTTTCGGGGGGCTGCACTAGCACGCAAACATGGTCAAGCCGCGTCTATCTTGGCTCATTGTTGCCGTTGTCGCCGGCGTGATCGCCGCGGTGCCAGCGCTGCGCCTTCACGCGCGGCTCGCCTGGCTGACACTGAAGCCGGTCGACACAGAGGCGCTGGAACCCGAGGACATGCCAGCAGGGGCCCTGGAGCCGCCCTGGTATCTCCGGGTCGTCGATCAGCTGCGATCCTACCGGGCGAGAGCCATCGCCTTCGTCCAAGAGCATTATCCGGACGACCCGCGAATGCTCACCGCGGCGGCCCTCCTCGCTGACGAAGCCTCTCGGGGAGAGCGGACTGCGCGGCTGCTCAAGCGTGCCGCCGAGCTGGGAGAGGAGCCGATGGCGTGGGCCGCCTACACCGAGCATCTCATGGCGAGGGGCCCCCGCTTCGACCGCGTGGGCTCCGGTGGGGTCGATCCCGAGGACTCATTCGCCATGCAGGAAGAACGCTGGCGCATCGCCCAGTCTGGCCTCCCCGACAGGCTCTCTGCCGAGGAGGCCAAACCCGTGCTGGACGCCGTCCGCCGATGGCAAGCGGCCGATCCCGAGAACGCCATGCCTGTCGTCTGCGAGTTCCTCTACCTCCGTGGCCTCCACGAGGATAGGGAGGCGTTCAGGGCGTGGCGCCGGGCTGCTCGACTGCCGAAGCTCACGAGCCATTCAACAGACCGCATGAACGCCACTGCCGACCTGCTCGTCGCCATGGGCATGCCTGAGGCCGAGGCCCACCTGGGGGCCCGGGCGAACATGCGGTTCCCCACCTTGGGTCGGCTCCGGAACTGCGCTCGAATGGCCGTCTACGAGGGCCGCGTCGCCCAGATCGAGGGCCGCGCCGAAGATGCCGTCACCTGGTGGCAGAGCACCTTCGACCTCGGGCGCCACATGCAGGACTCCTCCGAGACTCTTATCGAGTGGCTGGTCGGCTCGGCCGCGATGGGCATCGGCACCCAGCATGTCTGGCAGTGGACTCAGGACGGGCTCTCCGGCATCCCAAACGGCCCCCTCCGTGGCGGGCGCATCTTCTACGGCCGCCAACACGACTTCTATGTGTCCATCATGGGCGCGGAGGCCGACGAAGAGATGCGCGCAGCCCTCGTCACCTCCAAGGTCCGTAGTTCGCTATTAAGGCGGGCAAGCCGGCCTGATCCGACGGAGGAGTACGAACTCGCGGCCGGCTATCTCCGCTACGCCGGCACGCTGCTGATCGCCGTCATCGCTTTGGTCGTCGTACTTGCGACCCTTGGCAGTTGGTCTCGACGTGCTGCCGACCGCGCTGTCCGGCCCGGCCCGCTGTGGGACCCAGTGCTGGTCGGTTTCATGCTACTTCCACTCGTCGTCGGGGCTCTCGCCGTGTCATTCGTCAAACAGCGCTGGGAGGCCCGTATGCCGGACCTTCCCGACTTCGTTCCCTTCGACATCCCAGTGAGAAGCGTGGACGTCGGCCCCCTCGTGTTCTTCGGTCCGCCCATCCTGTCACTGCTCCTCGCCGTGTTCCTCACCAGCCTGGCCGGTGACAAGGGCCACGCGCCTGGTGCCAGCCCCTTCACCGCTTGGCGGGGCTACATCCGGCGCACCTTCCCGCCCGTCCTCGCCGTCTTCGCGCTTATCTTCCTCGCTCTCATCATCAGTGGAAGGAACATCCGAAAGGACTGGGCTGCCCGCCTGAGCACCCCCGGCAACACGGAGATGTCCTGGACTATCGAACAGCTCGGCCCCGAATGGCGCAACCCCACCATCCCGCCCGACGCTTGGCGGGCCGAGTATCCGCCGAGCGTGCAGCCTTGACGGGCCGCGGTCGCCCATGGTATAAGTCCAACAGACAGATGAGCCGTATAGCCATCCTGATTGCCAGCATCATCATTATCGACCCGGCGGTGAGCCGGGAGCGATGCTGCATGTCAGGAGGGTAGTACCAGACAACGAGCGCCAGCAGGCTCCGGCCCACCGCCAGATGAGGCGGTGGGCTTTTCGCGTTTGTGGGCCTGGAAGGAGAGCGGAGAGATGTTCGAAGAGCAGTCGGGGTTGCCCGATCAGACCGAGTTGGAGAAGGACGTGCTTGCGTTCTGGCGCGAGCAGAGAATCTTCGAGAAACTGCGAGAGAAGAACCGCGGTGGACCGCGCTTCTCCTTCCTCGATGGCCCCATCACGGCCAACAACCCGATGGGCATTCATCACGCCCGTGGGCGCACGCTGAAGGACCTGTTCCAGCGCTACTGGGCGATGCGCGGTTACGATCAGCGCTATCAGAACGGCTTCGACTGCCAGGGGCTATGGGTGGAGGTCGAGGTGGAGCGCGAGCTCGGCTTCACGAGCAAGCGCGACATCGAGCGCTACGGCGTGGCCGAGTTCGTCGAGCGCTGCAAGGAGCGAGTTCGCCGCTTCTCCGATCTCATCACACAGGATTCGATTCGCCTGGGCTGCTGGATGGATTGGGAGCACTCCTATTCCACCGATTCCGAGACGAACAACTATGCCATCTGGCACTTCCTCAAGAAGTGCCATCAGCGCGGGCTCGTTTACCGCGGCGCCGATGTCATGCCCTGGTGCCCTCGCTGCGGCACCGGCCTCTCCCAGCAGGAGGTGCAGGATGGATATCGGGAGACGGCGCATCCAGGTGTAGTTGTCAAGTTCCCGCTCAGAGCACACGCGGACGAGTATCTACTCGTCTGGACCACGACTCCATGGACGCTGACGGCCAACGTTGCCTGCGCCGTGCACCCGGAGGCGGCCTATGCGCGGGTCCGCCAGGGGGATGGCGTGTACTACTTGGCGGCCGCTCGCGCCCGCGAAATCTTGCGTCAGAGCGAGCGGTGGCGAGTCGAGCATGAACTGATCGGCTGCGACCTAGTGGGGATCGAGTATGTCGGACCCTTCGACGATCTTCCTCTTGCGGCTGAGGCCGCAAGGACGCACCGCGTCGTGGCTTGGAAGGAGGTTTCGGAGGAGGAAGGCACCGGCATCGTCCACATCGCGCCGGGCTGCGGGAAGGAGGACTACGATCTGGGGCGCGAGCTCGGGCTTCCTGTGGTTGTGCCCATAGACGAAAGCGGCGCGTTCGTGTCGGGGACAGGTCGCTACAAACGAAAGGCAGCGTCCGACGCGGGCGACGCGATTCTCGCGTCGCTTCGCGAACGGGGCCTGCTCTACCGCGTGGACGAGCACACGCACAGGTACCCTCACTGCTGGCGGTGCGGCTCGGAGCTGCTGTTTCGCCTTGTTGACGAGTGGTTCATCGCGATGGACCCGTGGCGGGAGGAGATCAAGCGGCTCGCGCGCGAGGTGGAGTGGATACCAAACTATGGTCGCGAGGTCGAGCTCGACTGGCTGACCAACATGCGTGACTGGATGATCTCCAAGAAGCGCTACTGGGGGCTGGCGCTGCCGGTTTGGCGGTGCGAATGCGGCTGGTTCGACGTGATCGGAGGCAAGGACGAGCTGCGAGAGCGGGCCGCCGCCGGCTGGGAGGACTTCGACGGCCGCTCACCACACCGGCCCTCGATAGATAGAGTGAAAGTCAACTGCCCGAAGTGCGCCGAGCTTGCCGCTCGCATCCCCGATGTGGGCAATCCGTGGCTCGACGCCGGGATCGTTCCCTACTCGACCATGGGCTACTTCGAGGATCGGGAGGAGTGGGAGCGATGGTTCCCGGCCGACCTTGTGATCGAGTGCTTGCCGGGCCAGTTCCGAAACTGGTTCTACGCGCTGCTCGCCATGAGCGCCATGCTCGAAGGTCGCAAGCCGGTGAGCACGATCGTTGGGTACGGCCTCGTCGTGGACGAGGCCGGGGAGGAGATGCATAAGTCGAAGGGCAACGCGGTCCTCTTCTCAGAAGCTGCCGGGGAAGTGGGCGCTGATCTCGTACGGTGGATGAGCGCGGCGCAGCCGGTCGTGCAGCCGCTCCGCTTCGGGCCGGCGTCAGCAATGGAGGCAAGTGGCTGGCTGCGCACGCTGTGGAACGTGTACAGCTTCTTCGCCACCTACGCGAATGTGGACCGCTGGCCGATGTCCGACCTCCCGCCCACGCAGCCGTGGACAGAACAGGCAGCGCCGCTGGACAGATGGCTATCTGCCCGACTTCGCCGCGCTGTGGGTAAGGTGAATCGATCGGTCGAGTGCCTCGACCCCGCCGGCGCGAGCAAGGAGATCCTCTGGCTGCTGGACGATCTGTCGAACTGGTGGGTCCGGCGGAGTCGGCGGCGGTTCTGGAAGAGCGGCGACGGCGAGGACAAGCAGGCCGCCTACGCGGCGCTTTGGAGGGCTCTGCACTGCGTGAGCCGACTGCTGGCCCCGTTTGTGCCTTTCACGGCCGAGGCGCTCTATCGCAAGCTGGCCGCGCCCTTCTCCGGGAAGCTACCGGAGAGCGTTCACCTGTGTCCGTTTCCTCGCCCTGATGAGTTCACAGAGAATCAACCTCTGCTCGACGGATGCGCTCGGGCGCGCGCAGTCATCCGCCTCGGCCGCGCGGCGAGGGCCGAGGCCGGCATCCGGGTGCGGCAGCCGCTGGCGGCTGCGTTCGTTCTCGACTCTGATACTGCGGGGCGAGTGGGCTTCCGGCACTTCGAGCAAGATGTGATGGACGAGCTCAATGTCAAGCGAATCGAATTCGTCTCCGACCGGGCCGACCTGGGCGATGCCATCGTCGAGGAAGCCAGCCTGGCGGTACGCCTTGACACGCGAATCGACCGAGACCTCCGACTCGAGGGCATCGCCCGCGATCTCGTGAGACACGTTGAGAATCTGCGGAAGCGCTCCGGGCTGCGTGTGGAGGAACGCATTCATCTGTGGGTCGAACCCGACGGCGCCGGTCAGGTAGGCAGTGCTGTGGCGGAGCATGCCGCCTACCTCCGTGCGGAGACGCTTGCTGAAAGCCTAACCGCCGCGGAGGTCCCGAAGGAAGCCCAGTCAGCTGAATGTCGGGTCGCGGGTGCTCGGGTAAGGATAGGCCTGCTCCGCGCTGGAGTTGCCTCGCAGTAGCCGGAAACGAGTAGCAGGCGCTCCAGAATTCCACCCAGCAATCGCCATACCGCGAAGGATTTCGCACGCCAAATGGCAACCTCTTTGTGGGAGGGCGCAGAACGCCTAGGGGAGAGGATGTATGGACTCGACCGTGGAGGCGATCGGCGCAGGGAAGAGGGACCCGTCGCGCGCAGGTGATGACGCGATAGTATCGCGGCGCATAGCGGCGGGAGATGTCGCTGCCTGGGAAGAGTTCTTTGCCCGTTACGCTCCCTGGGCTTATCGCTTTGCCTACCATCACCTGGACGGGAACCACGCCGACGCGGAGGACCTCTGCTCAGACATCATGATGGCCGCCGCGCGCTCGATTGGCCGGTATGACGGCAAGCGCGGCACGCTGGATGTCTGGCTTCTCGGGCTTGCCAGGCACAGGCTCGCACGCTTCTGCCGACGGCGCCGGATCGAGGAGCCACTTGTCCCCGACGTGGGGAAGGCTGAGATCCAAGCGGCAGATGCGGTGGCCGGCCGTGCTGCGGATGAGACGCTAGAACGTGCGGTTGTCAACCGCGCGCTCGTGTCGCTCCCCGAGCGACAGGCGGCGGTCCTCATAGGCAAGTATGTCACCGGCCACACTGTCGAGGAGCTGGCCGCCCAAATGGGATCAACGCCGAAGGCCATCGAATCGCTGCTTTCGCGGGCCCGCGCTGCCTTTCGATCTGCCTTCAGCGCTCTGCTTCAAGACGGTTCAGGAGGTGAGAGCCGTGAGTAAACCGGACAAGCACGAAACCGACATGGCCCGCGTGCTCGCGGGCCACAATCAGGAGGTCACCATGCACACCGCTTACCATGATGCCCTGTTGTCCCGAACCACAGCCGTGGTAGCGCGCCGTGCCAGACGCGCCCTACGCCGCTGGGCTCCGCGACTTGCGGCCGCAGTCGCGCTCCTCGCAATCGCCACCGGCGCCTGGCATCTCCTCGGAAACCGCAGCGCGCAGGTCCGATACGCTGCCCCGCCGCCGCTCTCCTCGCCCGACGTGCTGGCCGCGCTTCCCAGCGCCGCCGTCACGCCGGAAGAGAGTGGCCCGCTCGTTGCCGTCATCGCTGCCCGCGGCTCCGTGGTGGACGCGCAGGGCGAGCCCATCACGGTCGGCCGCAAGCTTCCCGTCGGGGCTACCGTCCGCACAGGACCCGAGGCCCGCGCGACGCTTATCACGCGGCGCGGTAGTGAGTTCACTCTCGCGCCCGACAGTGCGCTCTGGCTTGAGAGAGCGCGCTCGGCGAGGCTGGCCGCCGGCCGCCTCTACTGCCGCACCCGCGCTGGCGAGGTTTCCCGGATCGACACCGCCGCGGGACGGATCGACCTGCTCGGCACGACTCTTGACGCCCACATCCAGAGCGAGACGAGTGTTGCCGTCACCGTCCTCGAAGGCAAGGTGCGCCTCGCCAATAGCCACGGCGAGGCCGAGCTGACATCGGGCCGCCGTGCTGTCCTCGTGGCCGCTCTGCCGCCGGGTGAGGGCGAAGTCGTCAATCGCGCCTCGGCCGCGGAGTGGTACCACGGGCGCACCGACATCGAATCCGACTTCGGCGACATCGCCTACGTCGTGAGCAGGAACGAGTCCCGGGGCCTGGCCACCGAGGTGTGGGCCATGGACGCAGACGGCTCCAATAAGCGCCGCCTCAAGACGTACCTCGGGTGGGGGTTCGCTCCCGGCCCCTGGCTCCCCGGCCAGCGGTGGCTCCTCTACAACACCCATAGCGTCCTCTGGACCCATCCGGACTTCGAGAGCCGCCGCGCCCACAGCGGGGCCGGGCACCCAATCGTCGAGGACCAGGCGTGGCTTCTCAACGCCGTCACCGGCCAGGACGTCGCCTTCGATCTCCCGCCGGGCGCCGACGCTCTCTACACCGATCTCTCGCCCGACGGCACCCGATTGGCCTTCAACGGCCGCTACCAGCCCGATCCCGATGACCGCGAGACCCGCGAGGGGGGCCTCTGGGTCTTCGACACGAGCACTGGTGAGATGACGAAGCTCCTCGACGGCTGGATCAAGACTCCCATGTCCTGGGCGCCGGACAACCGCCGCATCGTCGCCGACACCGGGGAAGGCTACGTGGTCCACCACCCGCTTGTCGTGGTCGATGCCGACACAGGCGAGGTCCGTGATCTCGGCGTCAACGGGGCCGGCGGCACCTTCTCACCTGATGGCACGAAGGTGGCCTACTGCGGTGAGTTCCAGGGCGGCGGGAGTTGGTTCGCGGGGGTGCCCACAAGTGGCCGCATCCTCGTCCACAACCTCCGCACCGACGAATCTGTGCCCATCTCGCCCTCCGGCGAGGGCGCGCTCGAGCCCCGCTGGTCGCCCGACGGTCGGCACGTCGCTTACCGTTTCAGCGTCCGGGGCGAGGACGATCCTGAGACCGGCTGGCCCGAGAGCACCGCCTCGATCTGCGTCGCCGCCGCCGACGGCTCGGGCTCGGCGCCCGTGTTCGAAACGGAGGCCAGAGTGAGCTGCTTCGCGTGGACGCCATCCGGGGATGCTCTCTATCTCACAACGGAGCAGGGCGTCCAGATCATCGCCGCCGACGGCTCCGGCCTTCTTGCCGACCTTGGCGGCAGCGCCGAGGACAGCCTGCTGGCTCCGGGCCAGGAGGAGCAGACCGCGGGCGCCCTCGATGCCATCCGGGAAGCGATCTACCAGTACGCCCTGGGCAACATCGGCCGCTTCGAGGGGAAGCCGCGCGATGCCCAGGCCGCGTTCGGGGCCGCCTCCGACATCTTCGCCGGCCTCGCCTGGGAGTACCCGCTCGCCAACCTCAGCCCAGGACAGCTCCTGCTCTACGCCGACAAGTGCGCTCAGCTCGCCACGACCTCCTCGAGAGAGTTCCTCGCCGAAAGCTGCCAGGGGCGGATGAACTACCTCGGGCACCGCCTGGTCTCCTACGTCGCAGACGCGGGCGAGTTCCCACAAGACCTTGCTGCCGTCGAGCAGCACTCGCTCGAATCAGGTTGGGGTATGGACTGGTTCTCCAACCGGGATACCGAGTGGGTCAAGATGCTTTTCCGGTGTCCCGTCGCCGGACCGTTCAGCTACCATGCGCCGTCAGGCGATCCCGCGATCGGGGACGTCCTCGTCACGTGCCGCGCCCATCCGGACCACCGAGTCGTCTGGACCATGGACCTCGCGCAGCAGGTGAGCTGGCATTCGCGCAGCGACGAGCCGGAGAAGGAGGCCGATCTGCTTGAGAAGGCGCGCGCGACCCGTGACGCAATCAGCTACGGCCAGGCCACCTGGAAGGACGCCGAGAAGGCGTATCTGACCATCCTTGAGGAACTCCCGAACAGCCAGATGGCAAAGGAGTACCTCGGCCGCATCTACGCTCGGCAAGGCCGGTTCGAGGAAGCGCTCGCCGTGCTGCCTCCCTACCGCGGAGGCTGGAGCGCCCTCCACCGTGCCTTCTGCTACGATGCGCTTGGGCAACGCGAAAAGGCCGTCGTGATCTACAAGGCGCTGGTAGACCAATCCGGCCCCGCCGACCACATCGGCGAATGGGCCGCCCGCGGCATACAACAGCCGACGTGGATGCACGACATCGAGATCACCGCCGAGCCCGGCGAGGTTCGTCTCAAGCCGTACCGTGCCTGGAACGCCTCCGCCTCCATCTCCTGGGAGTACTCCGATAGCGAACGTTCCAGTCCAGCCCTCGCGATCGACGGCAACCGGGTGACCTGCTGGTTCACCGGTGACGGGCAGAAGCCCGGCCAGTGGTTCAAGCTCGAGTTCGGCAGGCCTGTAGCCGCCACTCGGATCGTGCTGGACCATCACGGCAAGGATACGATCTACCCAACCGGATGGCCTCGCGGCGTTAAGGCTGAAGTGACTCACGACGGAGTCGCCTGGCGCGAGGTGAGCGCCTCTCCCGGCGGGATCATGAAGCTCGTAACCCTTCGCCTTGATCCGGATCGGCCAATCAAGGCAATACGCTTCGAGAACACAGCCTCACACCAACCGGAGTCGTGGGGCATCTTCGAGGTCTTCGTCTTCGGGCCCGAGTCTTGATCTGTCGCCGGCAACTCAGTCAACGTGGCAGGCCCTTGCGGATGGCACGTGATTGAGTAAAAGGGGACGCCCTTCTGGGCGTCCCCTTCAGCACTCGGATAGACTTCGTTGGTCGGCTACTTCTTCTTGCCTTTGCCCTTGCCTTTGTTGTTCTGGTTCTGATGTTGGTGCTTGTGCTCTTCGCCCTTGCCCTTGTCGTCGTCCTCCACGACCACCACTACCGGCGGGCCCTGCTTCTTGCTCAGCCCCGGCGGATGGTAGGGATCACCATGCTTCGCCCAGCCGGTCTTGCGGCCGCGGTCCCATCCGGGCGGCCGGTAGTGAGGGTCCTCGCCCGGCCCCACGAAGAGGGCCACACGATCGAAGTACCGGTACTGGTCGGGATGCCGTTCATACTCCTTCGCCCGCAGCAGCATGGCGTCGATAATCGCGGTGCAGCCGACACCCTTGACGCGCCGGGTCTTGAGCGGATTCAGCGAGTCACTGGGCACGAGCGCGCGCAGCCGCACGCGGCCGCTGTCGAACAGGTCCTCGTACTGCCACACGGCCTGCACGCGGTTGACCAACTCCTTGGGTCCGGCCACTTGCATCATGCCGATGTAGGCTTTCTCGCCGAAGCTCAGGTACGGCACGACCTTCGTTACGCCCGCCGGCGTGCCGCCCTCGGCCTTATAGACCGAGTTGATGAAGGAGTTGATCTGCGGCCCGTACGTGCGCGCCGCATAGCTGATCGCCGCGCCCTTCAGCAGATCGCCCGCGTTCCAGCCGCGCGAGGCCGGCACCAAGTAGGCGTTGCTGCTGAGCGCAACGTCGACCAGCCCGGTGATGCCGAGACCTCGCAGGCGGCTGACACCGATCGGGTTAACCGAATCCAGGGGCATCAGCAGCTTGATGCGGTACTGCTTGTTGCTCCACGAGGTCTCGAGCTGCCCCACCGCCTTCGTCTTGCTCACGAGCTGCTGCGATCCAGCCACCTGCGCGGCCCCGACATATCCCTTCTCGCCAACGCTGAGGATCGGCACGACTCTAGTTGAAGTCCCTACAGGGAGGTTGCGGTTGGCGGTGAGGGTGTTGATGGCCTTGTCTGCCGGCTCGGAAACTGCGGTGACCACCGCGCCGACTGTGACAGTCTTCACCACCGCTCCGGCCAGATCGACGGCGACAGCCCTCCCCCCGGCCAGGCAGAGAGCCAGCGCTAGCAGAACTGAAGCTTTCCCGGTCATCCTTGTCCCCCTGTCTCCTGTGTCCTGTCCCGCCGCCCCGTGTTATCAGTATTCCACACGTTCCCCCCGAGTATACCCAACCGGGCGCCCTGGAGACACGCAGGACTGCTGCTGGTGCGGTCGGTTTACGTTGGGGAAAGGTCGGCGCAGAGCGACGACGAAATCGGCCGGCAAGCGGTCTCGTGTGCGAATTACCGGGAGGTGCCCGCGATGCGAAGATTCCTCTCTCTCTAGCGCCGGCAACCGGATGAACGAGGTCATGAAGGTGCTGACGATCTTCGCAAGCATCTTCATCCCGCTCACTTTCGTCGCCGGCATCTACGGCATGAACTTCGAGTACATGCCAGAGCTGGCATGGCGCTGGGCGTACCCGATCGTGTGGCTGGTGATGGTCAGCGCGGCCGTAGGCATGCTTGTGTACTTCAGAAGAAAGGGATGGCTCTAATCCCGCCCAGCCGGGATGACAAATCTCTTCACTTCTACTATCATAGTGCCAGTGGAAGACCGAACTTAATCACTGATTGCTCAGGGGAGCTACGATGCGCAGAGACCCGGTGCCAACGATAACTGAGCTGAACCTGTACGTCGACGATGCCGCCTTAGACTTGGTGCCCAGGCGAGAGGCGATGCGCCTGCAGGTCCTTCCCATGCAGCTCCAGGGCGGGCAGCTCATATGTGCGATGGTCGATCCGAATGATATTCTCAAGCTCGACGAGCTGCGGCGCCTGACGGGCAAGGACATAAAGCCGGCTCGCGCGGACCTGCGCGTCATCGACCGGGGCATTCAGAGGTTCTACGGCGAGCGCGACGACCTCGAGACCGGCGCCGCCCTCCAGGAACCCGGCCTCGTCGTGGAGGCGGATGCGCGCACGGGCCCCATGTTGGGGCGGGGGGAGGACGCGCCGGCCGTCGCCTTGGTGAACGAACTGCTCGAAACTGCCATCATGTCACGGGCGAGCGACATACACTTCGACTCCGGGGCGACTAAGCTTCAAGTCCGGCTGCGCGTCGACGGCGTTCTGTTCGATCACCAGAGCTATCCCATGGACCTGCATGCCTCCGTACTGTCTCGCATCAAGATCATGGCCGGCATGGACATCGGCGAGCACCGATTGCCTCAGGATGGCCGGTTCGACGCGCGGCTGCGGGGCAAGGTGTTCGATATCCGGGCTTCTGTGGTCCCGGCGACCTTCGGCGAAACGGCCGTGCTGCGCTTTCTACCGAAGACTGCGACCGGCCTGCGTCTGAGCGAACTCGGCTTCTCGGTGGAGCACTTGCGGGAGATGCAGGAGCACATAGTCAGCCGGCCCCACGGCATGATCTTCGCAACAGGTCCGACGGGATCGGGTAAGACGACTACGCTCTACGCAATCCTGAGCTCGCTGGACCGGGTCGGCCGCAATGTTGTCACCATCGAGGACCCGGTCGAGTACCAGTTGACTCGGGCCACTCAGATCCAGGTCCATCCGAAGATCGGGCTAGACTTCGCCATCGGCCTCCGACACATACTGCGGCAGGACCCTGATATCCTTATGGTCGGGGAGATCCGCGATGCGGAGACTCTGCGTATGGCGATTCAGTCGGCCCTGACCGGACATCTCGTGCTTACCACTGTGCACTGCAATGACGCAGCCAGCGGCGCAGCCCGGCTCGTGGACATGGGGGCCGAGCCCTTTCTCGTCGCCTCTGGCGCGACAGCGTTTATCTCTCAGCGTCTCGTGCGCAGGATCTGCACCGAATGCCGAACGGAAGACAAGCCGAAGCCCGAAGTCCTGGAAACACTGGAAATCGGAGACGACGAAGCCACTTATTATCGCGGCCGCGGCTGCGACCAGTGCCGCGGCACCGGCTATTACGGTCGCACGGCCGTGTTTGAGATCATGATGGTGAACGACATCATCTCCTCTGCCATCGTCCGAAGAGAGTCTTCGGGCGAGATCCGTCGCCTTGCCCGCAGTATCGGCTTCGAGGGCCTCCGCGAAGACGCCATCAAGAAGGCCCGAGAGGGCCAGACGACGCTCGAGGAGATCGTGCGCGGCGTCTGGGTCGAGGAGGACTGAAGCCCGCCCGTTGCTGGGGCCGCACACGGCCCGGGGAACGCGGAGCGGATACCTGCTGGGAGCGGCTCTTCATCCGTGCGACCCAGTTCAGCGCGCTGCCATCTGGCAGGCAGCAAGCGCGCCTTGCTCGAACCCGTTGCCCATGTCCGGTGACCACTACTTCAGCGAGAGGCCGGTCGCGCGAGGCGGCCGGCGTGTCATAACCACGGAGCTGCGCGGCTTCGCGCTGCGCCTCGTCACAGAGGCCGGAGTCTTCTCGCGACAGCAGGTAGACCGCGGCACTCGCCTCCTCGTCAAGCACCTCGATGTGCGTGCGACCGACCACGTTCTCGACCTGGGCTGTGGGTACGGTGTGGTCGGCATCGTCGCCGCCCTGCTCGCTCCCGAGGGCCGGGTTACGCTTGTGGACATCAACTGTCGCGCCGTCGCACTCGCCCAACAGAACCTCGCCCTCAACGCCATTGAGAACGCCGAGGTGCTGCATGGCGACGGCTTCGCGCCCGTGCACGGTCGCAGCTTCGACCTCATCGCCCTGAACCCGCCCATGCGCGCCGGGCTCGCCGCCGTCCATCGCCTCGTTGCGCAGGCCAGGGATCACCTCGCGCACGGCGGCCGCTTCTTCTTGGTCGGCCGAACCAAACAGGGAGTGGTCCGGCTGTCGCAGAAGATGTCCGAGGTCTTCGGCGACGTTTGCGAAGTCGCGAAGGGCGGCGGCTTCCGCCTCTATCGCGCGTACAGGGCCGATTCGGAGTCGCGTTAGAAAGGATCCCCATGCGGAGAGAATCCATCGCGTGCCTGGAGGAACTCGTCAACGCGCCGAGTCCCTCCGGCTTCGAATCGAACTGCTCGACATGCGTGAGCTGCAGGCCGCTGCGAGGCGGCTCGCGACGTTCTGAGCCGATCTGAGACCGGGGACCAACTTCGTCCCCATGTAGGCTTGAGGTAAGGAAAGGGAGGACAGGCGGTGAGAGAACTCGTGAACCGCGCTGTCGAGCGCGGCCGGGCCGCGGGCGCGACGTATGCGGATGCTCGGGCCGTGGTTAGTCGCACCCAGGAGATCAACACGAAGAACGGTGCGCCGGAGGGACTCAGCGACTCTACTGATCAAGGCATCGGCATCCGCGTCATGGCAAATGGCGCTTGGGGGTTTGCCGGCACTGCCTCACCTCGAGAGGCAGACGCGGACGAGGCGGCCGAGTTGGCTGTGAGCATCGCCCGCGCCAGCGCGACGCTGTCGGCGGGGAGTATCGAACTGGCGCCGCACGATCCTTGCCAGGCCGACTGGTCCTCCGACTACGAGTGCGATCCCTTTTCCGTGTCGCTTGAGAAGAAGCTCGCACTGCTGCTGGAGGCCGACAGGGTGATGCGCGAAGTCTCAGGGGTGCGGGTAGCCTCGGGCGAGATGACCTTCGTGCGAGAGGAAAAGTGGTTCGCCAGCAGCGAGGGGGCTGAAATCGCCCAAACTCGCGTCCAGTCTGGCGCCGGCATTCGGGCGA
This sequence comes from uncultured bacterium, assembly GCA_964559435.1. Taxonomy (GTDB): domain Bacteria; phylum Armatimonadota; class Hebobacteria; order Hebobacterales; family Hebobacteraceae; genus Hebobacterum. Next base: position 41,526 of record CAZLHI010000005.1, read on the forward strand.
TGGCGGAGGGAAACGGCGAAGTCCAGCGGCGATCCTATCCGGGATCATTCGGGGGTGATAACGCCAACCGAGGCTACGAGTTCGTCGAGGCCATGGACTTGGCGGGCAACTCGCGGCGAGTGGCCGAGGAGGCAGTGGCGCTCGTTGCAGCAGACCGATGTCCGGCAAAGGTGACGACATTGATCCTCGAAGGCGGTCAGCTTGCCCTCCAGGTGCACGAGTCCTGCGGCCATCCCACTGAACTCGACCGCGTCTTTGGCACCGAGCGCAGCCTCGCCGGCACGTCTTTCCTCACGACCGACAAGCTCGATAGCTTCCGCTATGGTTCGCACCTCGTCACTCTGTATGCCGACGCGACGATCTCCGGCGCCATGGGAAGCTTCGCATACGATGACGAAGGCGTTCCGGCAAAGCGCGTCGATCTCGTCAAGGGCGGCCTGTTCTCGGGATATCTCAGCTCGCGGGAGACGGCCGCACGCCTGGGCATACACAGCGGCGGCGCCATGCGCGCGAGCGGCTGGAACCGGGTTCCGATCATCCGCATGACAAACATAAACTTGGCGCCGGGCGACTCGAGTCTGGAGAAGATGATCCAGGAGACAGATGACGGCATCTATGCCGTGACGAACAAGAGCTGGAGCATCGACGACCTCCGCCTCAACTTCCAGTTCGCCACCGAGATCGGCTGGGAGATCAAGAACGGACAACTCGGCCGGATGCTGCGTAATGTGACGTACCAAGGGGTGACGCCGGAGTTCTGGGGGAGCTGCGAGGCCATCGCGGGTGAGGACGAATGGCATGTTTGGGGGCTCGTCAACTGCGGCAAGGGCGAGCCGATGCAAGTGATGTGGGTGGGCCACGGGGTGGCCCCCGCTCGTTTCCGGGATGTGCGGGTGGGCGTGGGGGCTGATGAAGAGTGAAGCAGCGGCGGCAGAGGCCCTACCCGGGCATGGCCAGGATCCGATGAATCTTCATGGTGAAGAGATTGGCGCTGGCCGCGGAGGTGGCCACTATCGCGGTGTCGGCGCCGTGTCCCGTGCCCGCGCAGGAGATCACCTTGGCGCCTTCTGGCAGCAGGCCAGCGTCGCAGGCCATCGCGATGATCTCGACGCAGACCTTCATGCCCTGGGAGAACAGGTAGAGGGTGTGCGCCATGATGGCTCCGGGCGGGAAGCCCTCGAACTGGCTCTGCAGCGCCCGGTCTACGCCGCCGGTGAGCGCATGTGTGCCGCACGCGAGCTTGATTCCGGCCTTTCCCATCGCTCGGCCGTAGCGAGCGTTCCACTTCACGTCGTACAGCTTGTCGATGGCCGGGGCCATCTTCACGCCGACGAAGTTGACCTTCGCATTCGCCTGGGCGAGCGGGGCGAACTGCGCCCCGACGTATCCGGTGTTCGTCGCCATCACGACGTGCCGAATCCGGCTCGACTTCACATGCTTGCCTACGATGTCCACGACACCCGCCGTGTTCCGCCGCCACTTGCTCGTATCCGAGAAGTACGTCACCCGCTCCACTCCGGCCATTCTCCACACCTCCGCAACTCGCTGGCAGGTGAGTTCCTTGGCCGTAGGTCCTCCTCCTGCCAGCGATATGGTCGGCTCTAAGGAGAGAGTCCATGCTCGGTGAGTCCAGATGCCTCGGATTGCTCGAAGCTGCGCTCGCGGCCTGCGACTGCGACCAGTCTGAGGCCGTGCTCTTTGTGCAGAACAGTGCCCTCACGCGATTCGCGGATTCCGCGATTCACCAGAACGTCGCCGAGACGAATGCCATGCTCTCAGTACGGGCCGTGCTCGGCAAGAAGATCGGGGTCGCGCGCGGCAACCAATTGGAGGGGAGCAGTGTCCGAGAAGTATCTCGGCGGGCCGTCGAACTGGCCCGCGTGTCGGCCGACGATCAGCACTTCATGTCGCTCCCTGGGCCGAAGCCGACAACCGCGGTACAGAGCTTCGCGCAGGCGACGGCCGACTCCGGCCCGGAGGAGCGCGCGGAGGTGGCGGGCGCCATCGCAGCGGTCGCGGAGAGGCACGGATGTCGGGCATCGGGCTCGCTAGCGGCGGACTCGGCCGAGATAGCAGTGGCGAATTCGCTCGGCATGCGTGCCTACTCGCCGGTGACTGAGGCCGCTCTCATCACCGTTGTCGCAGACGATGACTCCAGCGGGTACGCCGAGTGGCGCGGCGCGGACATCGCGGAACTCAAGGCGGAGGCGGCCGCTGAGACCGCCACCCGCAAGTGCGTGGACGGCCGAGGGGCAGAGGCAATCGACCCTGGCGAATACACAGTCGTGCTGGAGCCGCCTGCGGTGGCGGACATGATCTTCATGCTCGCCTACATGGGGATGGGCGCCCTGGCGTTCCAGGAGGGGCGAAGCTTCATGTGTGACCGGATAGGTCAGAGGATCGTCGGAGAAAACGTCACCATATGGGATGATGCCACGGACATGCGCCACATCGCCCTTGCCTTCGACTGGGAGGGTGTGCCGCACCAGAAGCTCACGATCATTGAAGACGGAGTGGCCCGCGGCCCGGTGTACGACTCCTACACGGCCAACAAGGAGGGGAAGGAGTCAACCGGGCATGCCTTCCCCGCACCGAACACCTTCGGCCCGGTCCCGACTCACCTCTTCTTGGCGACGGGTGACTCGACCGTCGAGGACATGATCGGCTCGACCGAGAGAGGCATTCTTGTGACCCGGTTCCACTACACCAACGTCGTTCACGAGAAGCACACGATCTTCACTGGAATGACGCGTGACGGCACCTTTCTCATCGAGAACGGGAAGGTCGGCAAGCCCGTCAAGAACTTCCGCTTCACTCAGAGCATCCTCGAAGCGCTCAGCAACGTCGAGATGATCGGCCGGGAGGGCCGGCTCTCCGAGTACGCCTGGGTGCCGGCGCTCAAGATCGGGCAGTTCGCGTTCACGAGCTGAGGCGCTAGCACGAGCTTCGTCAAGCAGCTGTTCAGGTCGCAGCGGTGCATCCTTGCGGTACGCCATCCCCCGAAACGCAAGTGCGAGGTCCGGCCTCGCCATCGGTCGCCTTGACGTCATGGGTCCCCACACGCCGGGGCTTCGAGACTTGAACGACTTCGGCGATGACATACAGCGATCGGCAAAACTGGAGAATGCCTCCGAGGAGGAGCTTCAGGCGCTGGTCGAAGCCGTGTCCCCCCATTGGGACTTGATCAACTCGTGGGTCGAGGAGGCGAACGAGCAGAACCCAGTCCCGGACGAAGCCGTTCTCCTCTCCTGGCTGTCTAGAGCCTGGCAGCGATCCCTGGCTGCCGACTCCGGCAGCCTCGGTCAACGCGTTCTCCCGCCTCTGGCTCGGCGTGGGGCCGGCGACGGGGCTCGCATTCACCGATGAGTTGCAGAGCCCCGAGTCGCTACTCCGGGAACTCGACTCAGCCTTCCGTCTGCCGGAGCCGAGGCCGGACTGGGACTTCTAGAGACGCTGGCCGATCTGCTTGCTCCGACAGGACCCAGTTCCGCCGAGCCGAACTCTTACACGCATTGCGCCCAAGGAAAGGACAGATACCAGAATGCGTATTGGCATTGTCGGAGCGGAAAACAGCCACTGCACGCACATCGCCAAGAGCCTCAACATCGAGCACGCTGTCCCGGACGTCGAAGTGACCCACGTCTGGGGCGAGACGGGCGAATTCGCGGCGAAGGCGGCAGAGGAGGGGAGGATCCCCAACATCGTCGCCGATCCCCCCGACATGATCGGGCACATCGACGGAGTCATGCTCGACCACCGAGATGGTAAGTATCACCTCCCCGCGGCCCGGCCCTTCGTCGAGGCGGGGATACCGGTGTTCGTTGACAAGCCGTTCTGCACGGACCTCGCGGAAGGCATCGAGTTCGTAGAGTTCGCCCGCTCCAAGAACGTGCCGGTCACGAGCTTCAGCACCGTGCCCCTGCAGCAGTCCGTCCTTGCCTTCTACGAAGCCGCCAAGCGGCTTGGCCGGCTTCGCTCCCTGATCACCGCCGGGCCCTGCGATGTCCAGAGCGAGTACGGCGGGGTCTTCTTCTATGGCATCCACCAGGTGGAAATGGCCACCAAGTTCCTCGGCGTAGAGCCGCTCGAAGTCACCACTGCCCGCCACGGCGATGACGCCGTCGCCGTCGTTGCCTTCAAGGATGGCCCTATCGTCACTCACCACCTCCTCAAGGAATGGTGGGCCGCCAACTTCACGGCTGCCGCCTATGGGGACGATGGAGCCCACCACACAGAGCTTCCGTGGGACAAGGAGCTCTACATCGCGGGCATTCGCCTCTTCACACGTATGTTCGAGAGCCGGCAGGAGCCGTTCCCACCGGCCGACTATCTCCGTCCCATCGCCATCCTCCAGGCCATGGACCAGTCGCTCGGGACCGGCAGCCCTGCAGTGGTCCCACCCGTCCCGAGGTTCTGACATTCCCGTGGAACCATGCCTTCGCAGCGCAGTAGCAATCACACGCCCGCGCTGGGCTTGAAGTGAGGATAAGATGCGTATTGACCAGGTCGCACTGCAGCTCTACACGGTTCGAGACCAACTATCGTCGTCGTCCGAGGTGGCGGCAACACTGAAGCGAATCAGCGACATCGGCTATAGAGCCGTTCAGCTTGGCGGGAAGCGCGCTGTCTCGGACGCAGAGCTGGCCGCCATGCTGTCGGACAACGGGCTGGTCTGCTGCTCCTCCCACGACGGCGGCTCTAACATCCTCGGCAACCCGAAGAAGATCATCGAGAACCTGGGCCGACTCGACTGCAAGTCGATCGCGTACCCATATCCCGGTGGGGTGCGATTGGAGAATCTCACAGACGTACTGGCCTTGGCCGGGCGCCTGAACGACGCGGGCCGCGTCTACCACGAGGCCGGCATCTCCCTGGCCTACCATAACCACGCCATCGAGTTCCGTCGCTTCGACGGCCGCCTGATGCTGGAGGTGCTTCTCGAACAGACCGACCCCGAGTACCTCCAGGCGGAGCCTGACACGTACTGGATTCAGTACGGCGGCGGAGATCCGGTGGAGTGGTGCCGGCGACTGAAGGACAGGTTACCACTGCTCCACATGAAGGACTACCAGGTTAGTGAAGAGGAGCGCCCGACCTTTGCAGAGATCGGCCGAGGCAATCTGAACTGGAAGTCCATAGTCGCGGCCGCAGAGGAGAGCGGCTGCGAGTGGTTCATAGTCGAGCAGGATCGCTGTGACGGCGACCCCTTCGATTCCCTGCGGATGAGCTTCGAGTACATCAGGGACAACCTCTGCTCGTAGCCTCGCGTGACAGAGGTCCCGGGAAGCTGGTGCGGGTGAGGCCGCTACCCCTCGTGCGCCCTGTCTAGCCCAGCCCCGGCCGGCAGGACCTCGATCCCCTCTGTGGCGCCGAGCCGCTCCAGGAGCTGTTCGAGGTAACTACTCCTGATAGGCCCCCAGCCCTCGTCGTCCAGCCCGTGTGTGTTATAGACCAGCCACCCACCGGGCCGGGATAGGAGCAGTTCGATCTGCTCGTTGAGGTGCCACTCGCAGTTGTCCGGTCCCGCTCCCGTTGTCGTCAGTTTCGTCGTCTCCGGCAGAGGAAGAGGGTTGATGCCTCCTCCCCCCGTGCGGAAGGCCCTCACAACCGAGGGCAGCCATTCCTCTAGCTCCGGTGTGGACCGATTATATGGGAAGTTGAAGACGGCCCTCTTGCAATCGAACCCGTCGAGCTTCTCCGCAAACACATCCAGACAGCGAAGGATTGACTGCTTCCCCTCCTCGGAAGAGATTGCCTGGTGGTCGGCGTGGTCCCACCCGTGCGGCATGATCTCATGGCCGCGCGCCCGAAGCTCGTTCCACAACCCGAAGTCCCCTCGATCTGTGCCCCACGTGTGCTGCTCGGCCACCAGTTGATCGGGGGCGGCCAGCACGTTCATGCACGCGCGCACCCCGAAACGCTCGTAGGTCTCGGCGATCTTGATGTTGGACTTCCGAAACCCGTCGTCAAAGCTCAGCGTGATGATGTGCATGTCTGCTCTCCGCGCTGTCCACGACCGCGCTCCACCCGGATGCCGGTTGTCGAAGGCTCCCGAGGTGTCGTCGCCTAGTTCCCGTGCAGCTCGGCCAGCACCTGCCGGCCGACTCAGGAAATGGTTTGTCGAGATGAGAGCACACGCGGGCGGCCTGGCTGGTGCGCAACAGCCAATACCGATACCCACACCTGTGGATATGTGCGTGGATTCGCTGTGGAAGCCGCAGGATGCTCCCCAGGCGGCCCAAGGCCGCCGTCCGGCCCGGATCGCCTTGTGGCCGCGTCGCTACAACCGGTGACGACCGGCGAGCGCTGGGCCGGCCGTGGCGATTGGTGTGCACACCCTCTTGACGAATGGAAGCCCTATGGTATGATACCTATGAATCAGATGTATATGACACAGAGGTAAATCATGAAGAGCGATCCACAGCTCGTGAAGGGGACGGTTAGACTGCTGGTGCTCAGGCTGCTGGAGCGGGAGCCCATGTACGGCTATCAGATGATCCAGCACCTCGAGAACCGCAGCGAGGGCTACTTCCGCCTCGGCGAGGGGGCGCTCTACCCGCTCCTTCACGAGATGGAAGAGCAAGGCTTCCTGCGCGCCGAGTGGCGCGATCAGGAGGGCCGCCCCAAGCGCCGCTACTACCACCTCACCGCCAAGGGGAGGAAAGAGCTGGCGCGCCGCCTCGAAACCTGGGAGGGCTTCACCAGAGCAGTGGACCTCGTCCTGGAGGCCAGCCATGTCTGAGATCAATGACTACCTCGCCGACCTTCGATCCCACCTCAGCGACCTTGACCCCGAGCGCGCCGACGAGATCATTGCCGAGGTGAGGACACACCTGGAAGCCCGTGCAGAGCAACTACGCGGTGGCGGCATGAACGATGACGACGCCACCGCGGCGGCTGCACGCGAGTTTGGGGACCCCCAGGAACTGGCGGCGCGGCTGAGGGAAGCGAACCGCGGTCGCCGTCGTGTTGGGCCCGTCCGAATTCTGCTGTCTGTGCTCGTTGCGATCGGCGGACTGCTTATCGCCTTCAGCGTGGCCGAGGTAGAGCCAATTTGGCTTCGCGCTATGGACGGCGCACTCGCCTCGCGCACTCCTCTAGGCCCGCATCACTTCGACACCATTGTGATGGTGCTGCTGATTGCGCCGGTGGCGCCGCTGGCAGGTTTGCTCGCGGGCCGGCGCTGCTGCTGGCTGGCAGCATGGCCGCCGCTTGCCTGGGGCCTTCTGCTATGGGTAATGATACTTGGGGAGTTGCTGCTGGTGGGCTCAGTCTCGCAATCCCTGCTGCGAGACGAGGGCGTATTCTCGCTGATTCTGGTGTTCTTCGGCGGGCCGCTCCTGGCCGGGCTTGGCCTGCTTGGCGCGCGACTCGGGATGCAACGCACGACGGCTATCGCGGTGTGGGCGATCGGGGTCACATACCTCGTCGTTCTCGGGCTAATCGCGCTTTCTCTCCAGGTGCATGATCTCGTCGGGAGACTCGCTATCATCGGAATCTCGGGACTGATCCTCGGCCTGCTCGCTGCAGCGTTGCTGTGGCAGAAGGGGAAGCCCTGGCGCCGCGCAGTTCTGGCCGCGGTTGGGGTGTGTCTCATCTTCGCCGCTCTGATGATCGCCTCGGTGAATCGCGACCCCCAGCAGCAAGTGGCTATCTGGCGGAGGCTGATCTCCGGTGAGGCGGTTCTGTGGACGGTTGCGCTGACCGCGTACCTGTGGCACAGGAGTCGGGCGGCAAAGATATCAGTCGCTTAGCGCACGCGCAGCGTTCACTGCGAGCTTGGCCGCGCCGCGCCATCCGTGCCGCAGGCGGCCGAGGTCGGTCTGGCTGCGTTCGTATACGTTGTCGCTGGCGACGAGGATCGCCGCCGCGTCGATGCCCATGACCGAGGCAACGGTGTAGAGTGCGGCCGTCTCCATGTCAACTCCGAGACAGCCGAGACTGTGGTACTGCTCCACCTTGTCCCGCGTCTCCCGCAGGATGCCGTCCGTCGTCCACACCGGGCCGAGTCGCAGGTCGGTGCCGAGTTCGGCCGCGCAGGCCTTCACCACTTCTGCCGCCCTCGCCGAACACGTCGCCGGCTGATCGGGAGGAGCGTAGTTCTGAGACACGCCCTCGTCTCGCACGGCCGAGCACGGCAGCACGAGCTCGCCGCACTTGACGTCGGGCTGCAAACCGCCGCAGAAGCCGATACCGACAATTGATTTGAGCCCAGCCTTGGCGAAGACGTCAACTGCCATGGCAACGGCCGGCCCGCCAAACTTCGGCGAGGAGAAGGCGACTCTGGCCCCGGCGACCGTCCCGAGCGTCACCGTGCCGCATGTCGCGAGGTCATCTGCGTGCTCGCCGATCCAGCCGGGATCATACACGTCGGGGTTCTCCATCGGCAGGACGACGGCGTTAGGCAGGCTGACGGCCGGCGGGAATGCGCCTAGAAGCCAGCCGCATGCCGTCTCGCGGAAGGACTCGACCCACGCATCTCGCTTGTCCACCACTGTGGCCCTCCTGCTTCGCCGTGGCACTGCATCAGATACGGAGTTCGTCGGCATGCAGAGCCCTCCCTGCGGCTCGACTTCCCGCCGCTCGGTCTGGCAAGCGGTTGACTTACCGCGGGGATTCGGCGGAGAATGCTCAGAAAGTCTGTGGGAAGAGACCTCTGATCTTGCACGACGACTTGGTTGCACAACTGCGGGAGCATGCGCTGGACTACCGCCTTGCCCTGGCAGTGCTCGACCCTGAGTATGAGGAGTGGCGGCCCGAGGGCGAGCCAAACTACCGTCTCGACTTCATCGGTGAGGTCCCGTTGTTGAGCTTCCCTGTCGCCGACGAACACGGATTCTGGAGTGGGACCTGCCAGGTCTTGGCAACACCTTCTGCAGAAGATGCCGCGCGGGCCGCGGACGCGGCACTGCGGTTTGGTGTCAACGAAGTCAGCGTCCTGGGCGAAGCGGGATTCCGCGCTCTGCGGCCGCACACGACGGCCGGGCGATGGTTCGTCGTGCCGCAGTATGGAGTCAGCGAAGGGGGCCTAAGGCCGCGTTTCTCGGCGGGAGTGCGCGGGCTAACAGCCGATGATGCAGAGGCGGTCGAGCAGTTCTGCCAATCCGACAGCGCCCTAAGCAAATTCCGGTCTACCCAAAGGGATTTCGGGTACAGGGTGCAGGGCCTACCGGTGACGTGCTGTGGCGCCTTCGACGGTGAGGACCTAGTGGGCTTCTGCTCAGCGAATCCCATCTGCCGTGGAGTCACCGAGGTGAGCTGGCTCTTTGTGCTCCCAACGCACCGGCGCCGCGGTCTGGCCTCCGGGCTGTTGAGCGCCCAGGTCCGGCATGCGTTCGCGCGCGGCGATTCCGTCGGCTATTACGCGGGCTGGGAAGCGACATCTCCGTGGCTCGGTGCGATGGTGAAGAACCTTGGGTTCAGAGAGTTACTGGCCCAGTACCGGTTCATCCCGGCTGACTCAGGGCAGGAGTGGCGCACATGGGGCCTGCCGATGCCTTGACACCCAGGGAATCAGATTCCGTCGTTTCCCGCCACCGCGCCTCGAAGACAGCGCCTTCTTTGGCGACCTGGGTGTGCGCATAGGGGCATACGTAATCGTGGACGAGACCCGTGAACTCCGCGAGACACAGGTCACGCTGGTGAGAAAGTTGAGCCTGTCTGAAGGGGGAGCCATGCAGGTTCGTGTCATCGTTCACACTATGGTCCAGCATCACGGCCAGATCCTGTTGCTCAAGCGACGGGAGGCCGCCGACAGGATGTACGGCGGCATGTGGGATGTGCCGGGCGGCCTGCTGGAGATAGGGGAGGACCCGGAGGCCGGCGCGCGACGGGAGCTGGAGGAGGAGTCCGGCCTCGACGTGCGGGACCTGGTTCCCCAAATAGTTCTTTCGAACATCGACCAGGAGCGGGACGTTCACGCCATCACGATCTTCTACTGGGCTGCCTTCGACGGCGGCTGCGTGCGCCTGGCCGAGGGCGAGCACACGGAGTTCTGCTGGCGTCGGCCCCGCGAGGCGCTGCGCCTGCCGCTCGTGCCGCTCCTGCAAGAGGTCGTCGAGCGCATGCTCGGGTGAGCAGGCCGCACGGGGTACGCTGAGGGCCTGCGGCGGCAGCCGTCATCCGCACTTGCGGAGGACAGAGAAGATGTGAGGTACGCCGAAGCTTGGCGCGACGTGCTGGCGGACGACCTCAAACCCCGCGCGCTCGAATCCCTCGCGCAGCGTCTCCGGGTCGAAGTGTGCCTCGATGTCGTAGAAGGAGTCCAGGAGCGCCTCCCGCGGGATGTCTTCAGGTGTGAGATCGGTGGCCTTCCGGCCTTCGGCTTGGAGCTCCTCATCGGCCGTGTGCGCCTGCGCGAAGCTGCTGCCGGGATCGAGGACGTAGCGCTCGTTGCGAATGCGGTAGGGGTCCACGAGATAGTGCCGCGCCTGAAGCACCAGGTGCTCTCCGTCAAGCCGGAGCCAGTGCTCGGTGCGCGGCTCGCCGTCCGGCACGAAATGGCGGAAGTCCCATTCGAGGTCGGCGACGACAGCGCCGGGCATGGCCACGCGCGATAGCTCGGAGAGGGCCCCGTCGGGATCAGGCAGGCTTTCCAGCGTTCCCGAGACTGCAAAGCCGTCGAAGACCGCATCGGGGAACGGGAGCATCTCGGCCAGCCCGCGCACGAGCGAAGCATTGGCGACCCCACGGGCGGCGATGTTCCGCCTCGCGAGCGCCAGCATGGATGGCGCCGCGTCGAGTCCGCAGATGGTCGTCACGCAATCGGCGAGCGCGAGGAGCGGGCCTCCGGCGCCGCACCCGAGGTCCAGGACCCACGTTCTGCCCTTGAGAGCAGACTGGAAGAAGGCCCTCTCTTTGTCCTCGTCGGGCGAAGGCGACTGCTTCTCCTCAGTGTCGGTAGGCGAGGCGCTGACGCCTTCAAGCCGTTCCTGAGCCGCCAGTCTCTCGTAGGTATGCCAGGTAGGGACTTGTCTCATGAGGTGTGCCTGGTACAGCGCGCGGGAGCAACACCCCAGTTACTTCTGGTCGATGGAAGAGGCCCCTCTGCTGGGTGGTAAGTGGGCCACAGCTGACCGAGAAAGACGCCTGTGAGCCCCAGGCGTTTCCTGAGGTCCTTGTCCTCAATGGCATACATCCGTTCGAATTTCCTTGACTTTAGAACATATGTTTGCTATAATACGTCCACTTATGTGGGTAGAAGGATGTTGGAAGTCATCGCTGAGCCGATTCGGGTCTGTGCGTTCTTCAGGCGGGGCAGGATCTCGCCGCTGTGGTTCGACTGGAAAGGGAGGCGATATCGAGTCGAGGGCATTCGCAACCGCTGGGTGACAAACGAGGGTATCGGAAGGTGCTATCACTTCGCGGTGACGGTGAATAACGGGGCGGACTTGTATGAGATCTTCCTGCGGTCGGAGACGATGGGATGGCACCTCGAGAAGATCGATGTGAGTGGGTGATCCTGGTGTGATTCGGATCGTGTAGGGAAGGGGGTTGCGATGAGTGGACGGAGGCGGAGGCTGAAAAGAGTGTATGCACACGTGCGGGTGCACGGTCTCGAGGCCTCGGTGGAGGCGCGCGAGCACGGGGATGAAGGCCTTCCGGTGGTGCTGTGTGATGAAGGCGGCCACCATGTGATGAGCGTGTCTCCCGAGGCATCGAGCCGGGGGATTCGCGAGGGGATGACGTGTTGGGAAGCGGAGCGAATCTGTCCGGAAGTGCTCGTTGCCGAACCGGACGGCGAGAAGTACGCCTATTTCTGGCAGCGGGTCCTAGATATCTGCGGCGATTACACACCTGACCTGAGGACTCAAAGCGGCCATGAGCTGTCGCTGGACCTAACAGGAACCGAGCGCCTCTTCGGTTCGGCGAAGCAGGTTGCCCAAGAAATCTCCAATCGGCTCGAGGCGGAGGTTGGAGTTGTGGTGTCGGCGGGAATAGGGCCGAATCGCCTGGTGGCGCGGCTGGCATGTGATGTGGCGAAGCCAGGACAGATCGTGGAGGTCGCGCCGGAGAAGGCGGTGGAGTTCGTGGGCAAGTTGTCGATCGCTGTGCTTCCGGGGGTAGACGCGAAATGGGTGCAACGCTTGAGCGATATGGGAATCCGGCGGGCAGGTGAGCTCGCGATTCTGCCGGCCGAGCAGGTGGAGCGAGCGCTTGGGCCGTGGGGGAGAAGGCTGTGGGAGATCGCCCACGGCGAGGATCCCGACGAGCAACGGAAGAGCGCTCTCTTCGGCCCGGAGGGGAGTGAGGCCTTCTCGACCCAGGCGGAGCTGCGGCCGGCCACCGAGGAACGCGAGCGCGTCCACTCCGCGCTGCGAACGGCCGCCGACGGGCTGGCGCGGAAGCTGCGCCAGCAAGGGCTGGTGGCACAGCGAGTGCAGGTGGTCGTTGTGTTCAACGACATGCGCAAAGTCGGTGCGCAGCGCACTCTTGGGCAGGCGACGCGTTCACCTGAGGTGATCTTCGGGGCGGCAAGATCGCTGTTTGACAGGATGAAGCTGGGCGGCCGGTTGGTGAGGCGAGTGCGCATCACTGCAGATCGCCTTGCGGTCGGTCCGCGCGGCGGCCAGCTCGGGCTGCCGCTGCTGGAGCAGGAAGGACGGCGAGAGCGGCTGGCGGATTACGTGGACCGCGTAAAGGACCGATATGGTGAGGACGCGGTGAGGCGGGCGAACATCGCGGAGCTAGTGTAGGCCGCGGCCACTCGACGGGCAGAGGGGGAAACCGGGCTGGCGGCGAAGTTCAGTCTGTTAGGTAGGGCCAGGGCACGATCATCTTCCTCTCATGCATTCGAGGTGAGGCGCACCGTGCCACGGGATCCACTTATCCGGCCCCATTCCGATCTCAATCATCTCACATCAGGAGGGCGAGGATGCCGGTCACCGCTGTATGGTTCCGCCGCGCCCGCGCGTGGGCGCTGGCTACATGTCTGCTCGGCCCCATACTGGTATCGCTTGCGGCGGCCGAGCCGGCCCACGCGGGGCTCCCGCAGACCGGGCCGGTGCCGGAGTTCACGATTCCGGTGGTCCGGTCAATGCCAGAGCTCGACGGCGAGCTTGGCGACGCGTGCTGGCAGGATGCGCTCGTGTCGAGCGCTTTCTACCCCGCTGGGGCGACGACACCAGCGTCGGAGGCGCGGGACGACACCACGCTGTACCTCGCGCGCAGCGGCCACTGGCTGCTCGTCGCGGCGGAGTGCCGCGGGCCCAAGAAGGAGGGCGTGGACGAGTCGGTGACGGTGCACGTGGATCCGCTGCACTGTCATGAGTTCGCGTATGAGTTCTGGGTGCACCGGAACGGGGAGTGCGGCCAGTACACCTGGGCCGACCCGAATTGGGTCGAGACGAAGGGGCACTGGGCGGCGGCTGTGTCGGGTTCGGCGACGCGGTGGGTCGCTGAGATGCGGATTAATCTCATGCACTTGCCATATCTGCGGTCTCACGTTGACACGATCGGGCTGCTGGTGACACGGCAGTTCGGAGAAGAATCGCGAATCGTGTGGGCCCTCCACAAGACGGAAGATGGCTTGACTCCCTGGGACGGATACGACTCGTTCTGGGCGTGCCACGTTCAAGGGCTCGACATACCGGCTCTCATCGCCGCGATGGACCGGGACAACGCGCAGTACTGCGTGCCGCTTGCGCCACGGGTGAAAGCACTGCGCGAGGCGGCCGGTCGCGTGATCGAGGACACGAGCATGTCGCCGGAGCGCAGGCTGAAGGGCTTGCTGCTCGCGATCTGGGCGGAGGATCTCGACCCGCAGCGGAGGCACTACGTGGAGCTGGTGTCGGTGCGGGGGCTGGAAGAGCGAGAGATGTTCCTCCGGGAGGCCGAGTTGCTGGCCTCACTCATCGTCCAGGATCAGTGTCCGAGTGACGCTGGCGTGCTCGCGCGCCTCGCGGGCGGCGCGGACGAACCGGGCCTGTGGGAGGTGAATGTGGCGCGGCCGATCAGCAGGTTTCGCGGGAGAAGCGCGATGCTGAGCGTGAGCTTCGCCGGTCTTCCGCTCGGGGCGGTCTACGAGCAGATCTTTCCGAATGCGGACACAATGCAGGAGCGGCTGGACCGGAGTGTCCGCTCGCTGCGCGAGGCGGGTCTCGAGTTGCGCCACGAAGCCAGAAGCGGGTTCGACGTATGTCTGATCCGCAGGCCAGGCGGGGAGGAGGATGTTTCCTATGCAACGCGCGGCCTGAGCCGCTACGACTTCGAGGCTGCAACGCCTGCGGGAGAGCCGATGCTCGTTGACGCGTTCTTTGGCGGCAAGCCCTTCGGAGAGTCGCTGGCGGAGCAGCTCAGGGCAACGTTCCGACCCGCGGTGACGGTGGACGATCCGGAAGCGGTCTCGCTGTTCCCGCTTGCGGAGGCCGCCGTGGTGGTGCCGGCCGGCCTGGACAGCAGTCAACCGGGGCTCGCCCGGCGCGTGCAGGTGGCGTTCGGCGCGTTCGCGGAGGTAGTGCATGCCATGCCTGAGGAGGGCCCGGCCGTCGTGGTCGGCATGCCAGAGCACGCCGCGCTGCTGCGCGAGGCCGGCTTCCGGCCAGGGGAATGGGAGAATCGGGCCGCGCGGGGCCACCTCGCGGTAAGCCGCCGGGGAGCCCGACAGGTGGCAGCGCTCTGGGGCCGAGAGCCAGAGGACGTCGAGCGGGCGACGCGGGTGCTGCGCGATACACAATCCCTGTTGTCCGGCCGCGAGCTGCTGGTGGGAGATCTACATGCGCATTCGGTTCTGTCCGACGGCAGCGGCAGCCCGCGGCAAGTGCTGCTCGCGTGCATGGCCGCGGGAATGGATTTCGCCGCGATCACAGATCACAACATGGTCGAAGGGTCGCTGGCAGCGAGAGAGTGGTGTGATACGCGTGGCCTTGGGTTCACTGCCATCCGCGGCGAAGAGGTGCTCGGCAAGGGTTTTGAGGTACTTGCTCTCGACATCGGCAGTTGGGTGAGCCCACAGCCGGACCCGACGAAGCTGGCGAGCGACGTGCGGGAGCAAGGCGGGTTAGCTCTGCTGTGCCACGTCGGCTATCCGGAGGAGGAAACCGGGAAGCGCCTCATGGAGGAGTTCGATTCGCTGGACCTCGACGGGATTGACCGGTGGAGCGACGGCATGGCCGACTACCTGAACCAGCGCGAGATGCTCGGACGGCGGCCCGTCGTAACGGCGGTTACCGACGCACACCAGCTGACCTTTGGCTGGCCCTCCCGCACGCTTGTGTTCGCGAGCGACTCCTCGGAAAAGGGGATCCTAGAGGCGATACGTGATGGCTACTATGTGACGCTGAGCTCCCGAGGCGTCGGCGGCGCGCCTCGTCTTGTGGATGTAACTTTGGCGCTCATTGCCGAGGGAGACTACCTGTCTGGTCTCTATCGGGAACGGTTCGAGGAGCGGTTGGCGACCCTGAGCACGGCATGGCATGAGGGGGCGCTGTAGGCGGGCAGCTTGACGTCCCCTTGCTGGATCTACCCGGCCGGTAGGCGCCGCAATGGGCTTGACATCGGGAGCGCCCCGGAATAGACTGGGCGCGTCCTCATCAACGTGTAGTGAGAAGCCGTTGGGATACCTCCACGAGCTGCGTCCGGCGGTGGCTCTTTCCGCCTGCCGAGGCGGATATGCGTGTGTCTCCCCCTGAAATCCACCAGAAGAGCGCTCCACGGCCAGTGCCTAACGCTTGTCCGGGTGGTGGCCCTTTCCCTCTGCCCGACCTTCGTGCCGGCGCTCAGTTGTGTCTCTTGCTCATCTGAACCATGCTCATCACCAGCCGCCACAACCCACGCGTCAAGGCGATACGGGGTTTGCTTCAGCGCAAGCACCGCGATCGCGAGCGCCTCCTTCTTGCAGACGGAGTCCGCCTGGTCCGGGCCGCCTTCGAGGAGGGGCTGGGGTTCGAGTTGCTGATAGAGGCCCCCGAAGTTCTGCCGGAGGAAACGAAGGCATGGCTCGGTGCGAGCGACCAGCTCGCCAGAGTCCCCCGAACGCAAGTGAGCCCGGAGGTGCTCCGCTCGCTGTCGCCCAAGCACTGGCAGCAGGGAGTCGCTGCTGTGCTACGCCAGCGATGGGCGTGCCTGGATGACCTACTGCCCTCCCCGACGGCCCTCGCTGTCGCGGTGAAGGAGATCCGCCAGCCGTGGAGCATCGGCAACATCATCCGGACCTGTGAGGCAGTTGGGGGCTCCGGCGTGATCTTGGTCGGGAACTCGGCCGATCCCTACCATCCGGCGGCGGTCCGCGCGAGCCTCGGGACGGTTTTCTCGCAGCCTCTTGTGCGGACAACACTAGATGAGCTCGCGAGATGGAAGCGGCGACGTGGGTGCTTGCTCGTGGGCACATCCCCCTCGGCGCCGAGCAACTACCGGGAAGCTGTCTATCGGTGGCCGCTCGTACTTTTCGCGGGCAGCGAGCAGGTCGGCCTATCGCCCGACGAGGAATCGCTCTGCGACCTCATGATCCGCATCCCAATGATGGGCACGTGCGATTCACACCACGTGGTGGTCGCGACGGCCCTCGTCCTCTACGAGGTCTACAGCCAGCGCGCGGCCGCGGGCGCTACCGGCCGGTGACGTGGGCTGGAAAGCGTCATGCAGGTGTGGAAAATCATCCCGAGCCGCAGTAACATAGGGAGGACCGCTTCAAGGAGGAGTTCATGAGCATCGAGATCTGGGTCGTACTTGGGATAGTCGCGGTTATCGTGCTGTGGTGGATCGCCACCTTCAACCGCATGATCGTGCTGCGCAACCGCATCGACAATGCATGGTCTCAGGTGGACGTCCAGCTCCGCAGGCGCTACGACTTGATCCCGAACCTGGTGGAGATAGTGAAGGGCTACGCGGCCCACGAGCGCCAGACCTTCGAGGAGGTCACGAAGGCACGGCAGGCCGGGATAGACGCCCGCACCGTCGAAGATCAGGCACAGGCAGAGAACTTGATAACGCAAGCGCTGCGGCGGCTCTTCGCGGTCGCCGAGAACTACCCGCAGCTCCGCGCCAGCGAGAACTTCATGCAGCTTCAGGAGGAGCTGACTGGTACGGAGAGCAAGATCGCCTACGCGCGGCAGTTCTATAACGACACCGTACTCGGGTACCACAACCTGATCCAGGCGTTTCCCGCTCGGCTCGTCGCATCGATGGGCAACTTCCAGAAGCGCGACTACTTCGAGATCGAAGAGGCGGCCGCGCGCGGGCCGGTCCAGGTGCAGTTCTAGGCAGGTAAGGCAGGCCGATGTTCGACGCGATCGCCAGCAACAGGCGGCGGTCCTATCTGTTGCTACTTGTCGTCGTCCTCCTCATTGTTGGGGTGGCCTACGTCTTCGGGATGTACTATGAGCTGGGGCACTGGGTGGTGATTCCCGCCGTCGTCTTCGCGCTCATGGCGACCTGGGCGAGCTACTACTACAGCGACAAGATAGTCCTCAGCATGAGCCAGGCGCGCCCCGTGACCGGAGCGGAGGAGCCCTACCTGTGGAACACGGTGGAGGGCCTCAGCATCGCAGCCGGGATGCCAATGCCGAGGCTGTATGTCATCGAGGACAGTGCCCCCAACGCCTTCGCCACAGGCCGCGATCCGCAACATGCTGCGATCGCGGTGACCCGCGGGCTGCTCGACAAGATGAACCGCCTCGAACTCGAAGGCGTGGTTGCCCACGAGATGTCTCACATCCAGAACTACGATATCCGGTTCATGACGCTGGTGACTGTCCTCGTTGGCACAGTTGTGTTGCTGTCTGACTGGATGCTGCGCAGCCTGTGGTACCGCCGCAGGAGACGCAGCAGCCGGAGCGGGGGGAATCCAATCCTGCTCTTGATCGGGTTGGTGTTTGTCGTCCTCTCGCCCATCATCGCCCGGCTCATGCAGATGGCATTGTCGCGCCAGAGAGAGTATCTCGCAGACGCCTCTGGCGCGAAGCTCACGCGCTACCCGGAGGGCCTGGCCAGCGCGCTGGAGAAGCTCGGCGCTGATACCGATCCGTTGGAGGTGGCCAACAAGGCAACCGCCCACCTCTACATCATCAACCCGCTCACAGAACACAGGGGCCGGATAAACCGGCTCTTCACCACTCATCCGCCCATTGAGGACAGGGTCAGCCGGCTGCGAGAGATGTAGACTCTGCGCCAAGGCGGCGCGAAGCCCGCGGCTGAAGTGGCCGCACAAGCCACTTGCAGGGCGCTCATCCCGGTGATAGGATGGCACGGACCGGTGCCTTGCTCAACAGATTCGTGGTCTGCTGAGGTTCTTCCATGGCGCGCCGAAAGCTGTTCGCTGCTGTCGCCATAGCCGCACTGGCAACGGTGTTCCGGGCCGCGCGTGCAGAAGACGAAGCGTCTGTGCGCATCGTCTCGCCGGCCGACGGCACCGACGGCACCGTCGTCACCTTCGGCGAACCGGTTACAGTCGAGATTGCGCTCAGCCGGGCCCTCGGAGGTTCCCCTTTCAGCCTGCGAGTGGACGGGAAGAGCATCTGGGTCGGGCAGGAGTCCTACCGCAAGTGCTTCGACAGCGCCGAGTGGGGGGAGGGGAAGCACTGGCTTCAGGCGGCGGTGTTCCGGGAGGAGGAGGAAATCGCATCGCCAGTGGTGTGGGTCGAAGTCGTCGCGCCTGAGCCAGAGGAACCCCCAGAGCCGGAGGAACCGGGAGAGACCGAGGAGCCCGCGGAGCCCGAAGCCGGGGGCTTCGCCGGGCCTGCGGAGAGCTACCAGGAGGGTCCAGCCGAGAGGCCGGGCACGGGCGGCTTTGAGCTGCCGTTCTCCGATGGGTTTGAGGACGAAGACCTGGACAGCAGCAGTTGGATGCGGTATGTCCCGACCCCGGGCATGGAAGTCGTGGAGTTCGACCACGAGCTCCGCATATCCGGGCAGGCACTGTCCGCCGAAGCAGGGGGGGCGGCGGCCACCGTCAAGGCGTTCTTCAACGAGCCAATTGACTGCTCGGTATGGCTCCGAGTGCAGGCGTTGGGCTGCGACGAGTCTGCGGCCTCCCTGGCGATCCACAGCGAGAGCGGTGCGGTGCGCGTCGCATACTGCCCCAACATTGGGTACGCTCTCTTCATCTCAGGCCGGTCTGACCGCCCAAGAATGGCACCCGCCTTCGGCGACGAGGCCAGCGAGTGGCACCAGCTTCGCCTCACCTACGATCCCTCCGAGGGCTCCGCCCAGGGCTTTGTAGACGGCGTATTGCTCGGAACGGTGGCGATCTCGATTAGGGGGTTCGCGATCAGCGCTGGGGTACAGGTTGAGCGCTATGGCTGCTTCCTCGACGCCCGCTTCGACGACTTCGAACTGAAGCGGCTCGGAGAGGAACCGGAGCAGCTTCCGCCGCCGGCCGAGATCGTCGACGAAGAGGCGAAGTGGGATCGCGATCCCTGGCTCGGACCCGATGATCCCCTTATCCCCGGCCAGATCATCGAGCGCCGCACCCCCTATGGCGACTACTTCGAGTATGTCCCGCACAACGTCGCCGACCCCGCCCTCGTTCTCGTCGTCTCCCATGGCTCCCTCGGCGACGACAACATGACATTGGAGCTGAGCCGCGCCGCCGCCCGCAGCTCGATCCACGAAAAGGGATGGCTGCTTCTCGCCGATACCACCGGCCTCATCGTCGTCGCTCCTTCCTTCGACCGCCACCGGTACTACGACTACCGCTACCTCAAGGGCTCGCCCATTGGGGCCGATGACTTCATCTTCAGAATCGTGGACAGCTACCGTGACCACTTCGGTGCCGTGGATGATCGCGTCATCCTCGTCGGCCACTCCGCCGGCGCGCAGTTCGCCCAGCGATTCCTCCTGGCCCACCCACAACGCGTCTTCGCCGCCGTCCTCTCCTCCGCTGGCACCTACACCTTCCCCGACGACACAGTCGATTGGCCCTACGGTCGCCGCAATAGCCCCAATCCCGACGGCTTTCTCGAGGCGACGACGCTGCCGGTGCGCGTGGTCATGGGATCGCGGGACACAGAGGACAAGACCGGGGTAGGCGTCGCCCAGCACGGCGTCACACGCGTCGACCGGGCCGACGCCTGGGTCGAGGCCATGCGCCAGTTTGCCTACGACAACGGCGTCGAGCCCCGCATCCATCTCGTCGTCATCCCCGGTGCCCGCCACAGCGCCTGGGCCCTGGATGTGAACGGGGCCTGGTGGCTCGCCGGCATCATCGATGCTGACCGCGCTGAGCGGCAGTCCCGCGAGGCGACACCCCTGTTCCCGGAGACGCCGCCGGCATACTGACGCATGGCACGGATCGATCTGCACCGCGTGGGCATCCGCGGTGGCTGGAAGAGGACCGGGTGTCGCCAGTGTCGAGCGTGCCCATTGTAGGAAGCCTCCGCCGGGTCCAACCCTCCTGCTAGCTTGCCGCTGGGGTCAGTGAGTTGACCGACTCGAGGTAAACGCTAATCGAGAGAGGGCTTGACGGAGCGGGCCATTTGTGGTAAGAGTCTCAGCGTACCGATGTCGCGAGCAAGCCTGCTACAACTTCATCGTGTGTGCTGGTGGTGGCGCGGTAGGTCTTCCGGCTTGCCGGGCTCCCGCGCGCACGGCTGAAGTAGACAGCGCAAACCGAATACGCAACAAGCAGCGATCAGACCAGCCCGGTAAGCCCGGGCTGGTCTTTTTCGTTTTCGTGAGATCTCGCAAGCGAGGTGCAAGGCGGTGTACTACCCAAGCAAAACGGAGTTCAAAGAAAAGGCGCGCAACGGCAATCTCATTCCCGTTTGGAAGGAGGTGCTTCTGGACACGGAGACGCCCGTATCCGCGTTCCGCAAGATAGGCAACAGCCAGTACGCCTTCCTGCTGGAAAGTGTGGAAGGCGGCGAGAGCGTCGGGCGGCATTCGTTCCTGGGTTCGGAGCCCTTCGCTGTGTTCACCTCTAAGGCGGATTCGGTCACCGTGATGCGCAACGGCCGGAAGTATACGCGGCGCCTCGAGCAGGGCGAGGACCCATTGCATGCGCTTGAGGCGCTCCTCGCTGAGTACACGTTCGTGCCGGTCGAGGGGCTCCCCAAGTTCTGCGGCGGCGCGGTCGGGTTCATAGGGTACGACGCCGTTCGGTTCTTCGAGAAGCTGCCCGAGCAGACGACGGACGACCTCGCCCTTCCGGATAGCCTGCTCGTGCTGACCGACACCTGCGTGATCTTCGACCACGCCTACCACCGTGGCAAGGTTCTGTCGAACGCCATCGTCAACGGCGACCCGGACGCTGCCTATGAAGAGGCCGTGCGCAAGATCGATGCCCTCTGCGCGCGGCTCGCGGCCCCGGCGCCTGCTGTTGCCGCTCCCGCCCTACGGCCCAAGGACACAACTCTGAAGACGAACCTGACGCGGGAGGAATACGAGCGGATCGTCGTCGCCGCGAAGGAGTACATCGCGGCCGGGGACATCATCCAGGTTGTCTTGTCGCAGCGGCTCACGCGCGAGGTCGCGGCCAATGCCTTCGACATCTACCGCGCGCTGCGTTCGCTGAACCCTTCGCCGTACATGTACTACCTGACCTACGGCGATCTCCGCATCGTGGGCAGCTCTCCCGAGCGGCTCGTCTCCGTGGAGGGCGCCGAGGTGGTCACACGTCCCATCGCGGGCTCCCGACCGCGCGGCGAGACGGCCGAGGAAGATGAGGCGCTGGCACAGGAGCTGCTGGCCGACGAGAAGGAACGTGCCGAGCACATCATGCTGCTCGACCTGGGCCGCAACGATATCGGCCGGGTGTGCCGGTATGGCACCGTGCGCGTCGATGAGCAGATGGTGATCGAGAAGTACTCGCACGTCCAGCACATCGTCTCGAACGTTCGCGGCGAGCTGAGGGCCGATCGACATCAGTTCGACGTGCTGCGAGCGTGCTTTCCGGCCGGCACCCTCTCGGGCGCGCCGAAGGTGCGCGCGATGGAGATCATCGAGGAGCTGGAGCCGACGCGGCGCGGCCCCTATGGGGGCGTCATCGGGTACTTCAGCTTCTCGGGCAACATGGACACGGCCATCACGATCCGCACCATCGTGTGCACTAACGGCACCGCTCACATACAGGTCGGCGCGGGCATAGTGGCCGACTCCGTGCCGTCTCGGGAGTACGACGAGTGTGTGAAGCTGAAGGGAGGGGCCCTGCTGCGAGCCATCGAGATGGCCGAGGTGGGACTTGAGTAGGAACAAGGAGCCTAGACGGAAAGTGATCTTAACAGGCGACAGGCCGACGGGGCCGCTCCATCTCGGCCACTACACGGGCGCGCTGGCCAGCCGCGTGCGGCTGCAGTCGCAGTGCCGCACGTACATCCTGATCGCGGATCTCCAGGCGCTCACGGACAACGCGGATCGGCCGGAGCCGGTTGCTCGCGCAGTGTGGGATGTGCTCCTCGACAATCTGGCCGTCGGCCTCGATCCGGAGCAGGTGACGTTTGTCCTCCAGTCGGGCGTGCCCGAGCTTGCGGAGCTCGCGCAGCTCTACCTCAACCTCGTGACGCTCGCGCGTCTCAGGCGCAATCCCACCGTGAAAGACCAGATGCGCCAGAAGGGCTACGGCGCAAATGTGCCGGCCGGATTCCTCTGCTATCCGGTGAGCCAGGCGGCCGACATCACGGGATTTCAGGCCGATCTCGTGCCCGTCGGAGAGGACCAACTCCCGGTGGTCGAGCAGACGCGGGAGATCGTCCGGCGGTTCAACTCCATCTACGGCGATACGCTCGTGATGCCCGAGGCCATGACGCCGACCTTCGGCGCCCGCCTGCCGGGTACAGATGGCAGCTCGAAGATGGCAGCCTCTCTCGGCAACACCATTAACCTGAGCGATCCGCCGGAGGTCGTGCGGGAGAAAGTGATGAAGATGTACACTGATCCCACGCGGGTGCGGGCCACCGACCCTGGGCATGTCGAGGGCAATCCAGTGTTCGCGCACCTTGACGCGTTCGATGCGGATGAGCATCGTGTCTCTGACATGAAAGCTGCCTACCGCGCCGGCCGAGTGGGAGATGTTGCCGTGAAGGAACACCTCGCAGAGGTGCTTCTGGATTTCTTAGAGCCGATCCGCGAGCGGCGAACGCGGTGGGAGCAGCGGCGCGAACAGATGCGAGCGATTCTCTTGTCGGGCACGGCTCGGGGATGTCAGGTGGTCGCGGGGACGCTGCGCAAGGCGCTTGCCGCTGTTGGGCTTCCCGCGGTGGCCGACATGCCGGCTGTGTCAATCTCGGAGGTGCTGTGATGTTGGTGATGATAGACAACTACGATTCCTTCACGTACAACCTCGTTCAATACCTGGGCGAGCTTGGTCAGACGATCAAGGTCTACCGGAACGATCAGGTCACTGTTGACGAAGTGGAGGAGCAGAAGCCCGGGCGCATCGTGATATCGCCGGGGCCGTGTACCCCCGGCGAGGCCGGGATTTCGAACGAGATCCTCCGACGTTTCGCGGGCACGGTTCCGATTCTGGGAGTGTGTCTTGGCCATCAGTGCATCGGGCATGTGTTCGGTGGCGAGGTCGTCCGGGCGCCGCGTCTGATGCACGGGAAGACATCGATGATCCAGCACGACGGCAAGACGATCTTCAGCGGATTGCCCAATCCATTTGAGGCGACGCGATATCACTCCCTGATCATCAAGCGGGAGACCCTTCCGGACTGCCTCGAGATCACAGCAGAGACCGACCAAGAGGAGATAATGGGGGTGCGGCACAAACATCATGCTGTTGAGGGGGTGCAGTTTCACCCGGAGTCGATCCTCACCCAGGTCGGGAAGGATCTGCTTCGGAACTTCCTGGCTCTCTGAGAGAAGGGGGAGGACGATGATTGCTGACGCCATTCGCAAGGCTGCAGAGGGGTGCAATCTGACGAGTGAAGAAGCGAACGCGGCGATGACCGCCATCATGTCCGGCGAGGCCAGCCCGGTTCAAATAGGGGCCTTCCTCGTGGCGATGCGCATGAAGGGCGAGACCGTCGAAGAGGTCACCGAGTTCGCTCGCGTCATGCGCCAACACGTCCGCGGGGTGAAAGCCACCAGACGACCGCTCGTCGATACGTGCGGAACGGGAGGCGATGCGATCAAGACCTTCAATGTGTCCACCGCGGCGGCCTTCGTGGCGGCCGGCGCGGGCGTAGCCGTCGCCAAGCACGGCAACCGTTCGGTGACGAGCAAGTGCGGCAGCGCCGATGTGCTGGAGGCGCTCGGGGTTCGCTTCGATCTCACGCCGGAGGAGGCGGCGAAGGCGATCGACGAGGTCGGGATCGGCTTCATGTTCGCACCCTCCTACCATCCTGCGATGAAGCACGCAATGCCTGTCCGGAGAGAGCTGGGGCTGCGCACCGTGTTCAACATGCTGGGGCCGCTGACGAACCCGGCGGGAGCCCAGGCCCAGGTGCTGGGAGTGTATTCGCCGGAGCTGACGGAGCTGCACGCCGGAGTCCTCCAGAATCTCGGGGCGACGCGGGCATTTGTGGTCCATGGAGCTGGCGGCCTCGACGAGCTGTCCACCTTGGGCGAGACTCGTGTGACCGAACTCCGGGACGGGGCTTTGAAGACCTATGATGTTCTGCCGGAGGACGTAGGAATGGCGCGCGCATCCGGGCCGGAGGCCATCCAGGGAGCGACGCCGGAGGAGAATGCGCGCCTCCTCACCGAGATACTCAATGGCAAACAGGGGGCAGCACGAGATATCGTCGTGCTGAATGCGGCCGCGGCCGTCGCAGCCGCCGGTCTGGCAGGCAGCATAGAAGAGGGCGTCGCGGTGGCGATTGAGTCCATAGACTCCGGCGCCGCCGCCGAGAAGCTGCAACAGCTTCAGGCCCTCTAAAGTTACAGGCGATATGGTTCTCGACGAGATACTGGAGCACAAGCGGTTGGAGATCGCCGCCCTTCGCCCGTTGTGCGAGAGCTGGTCGCCGCCGGCTGTCCCTCCTCCGCGCAGAGACTTCGCGGCCGCTCTGCGGCGCAACGGAGTCTCTCTCATTGCGGAGTTCAAGAGGCGGTCGCCTTCGCGGGGCGATATCAATCGTGGGGCGGATCCGGGGGCAATGGTGCGAGCCTACGCGAGCGCAGGGGCAGCGGCACTCTCGGTGCTCACGGACAGTCGATTCTTCGGCGGAAGCATGGACGACTTGCTGGCCGCCCGTGGCGCAGCTGAACTTCCGGTCCTCCGGAAGGACTTCATCATCGACCCGTGCCAGGTCGCCGAGTCGTCCCCGGCAGACGGCCCGGATTGCCTGCTGCTGATCGCGGCCGCGCTGGACGCAAGCCAGCTCCGCTCGCTCCGCGAGCTGACCGCCCGCTGCGGGCAGGCGGCGCTCGTCGAAGTGCACAACGAGGAGGAGCTGGATCGGGCTCTGGACAGCGGGGCCGAGATGGTCGGGATCAACAACCGTGACTTGAAGACGTTTGAAGTCTCGCTGGACACGACGCTGTCGCTGCGGCCTCGCGTGCCGACCGGGATCCCGGTGGTGTCGGAGAGCGGGGTCCACACGGCCGATGAGGTCCGCCGCCTGGGCGACGCGGGCGTGGACGCAATCCTCGTGGGGGAAGCATTGATGGCGGCCGATGATCCCGCGCGGAAGATCGAGGAGCTGATGGGGGCGGCATGACGCGAATCAAGATCTGCGGGATCGCTCGCAGGGAGGACGCGCGGCACGCGGCGGAGTGCGGGGCGGACGCAATCGGATTCGTGTTCGCCGAAAGCCCGCGTCACGTGTCTCCCGAGCAGGCGGGAGAGATCATGTCGGCCGTCGGTCCCTTTCTGACCGGCGTTGGCGTGTTCGTCGATAGCACCGTCAAGGAGGTGCGAAGCGCCCTGCGATCCAGCTTCTGCACGGTTGCCCAACTCCACGGCGGCGAGCCGGCGGACTTCATAGAAGCGCTTTCTCCCTACTCGGTGGTAAAGGCAATTCGAGTGCGCGGCGCGCTTGACGAGACCATGGTCCGGCGGTATAAGAAGGCTGCAGCGATTCTGCTGGACACCCATGTGGCAGACCGAGCGGGGGGGACAGGAAGGCGCTTCAGTCCGGCGGTAGCTGCTGGCCTGGTGAAGGAGGGTTGGCGCGTGATAGTGGCGGGAGGGCTGACGCCTGACAACGTTGGCGAGGTAGTTGCGGCTGTCCGGCCGTATGGTGTCGACGTGAGCACGGGTGTGGAGGCGACCCCGGGCAAGAAGGACCCGCAGAAGGTGGCTGAGTTCATCGCGGCCGTGCGGGCGGCCGATCGCGGGGCCGGCTGAGATGGGAGCGCACTCGCAGCAGTGGTCGGCCCTCGAAGGATCGCATTTCGGCCGCTTCGGCGGCATCTTCGTTCCCGAGACCATCATGCCGCCGCTCCTCGAAGTGGCGGAGGCCTATGAGGCCGCGCGCCGCGATCCCGGGTTCGGGGAAGAGATGAACGCCCTTCTTCGAGATTACGTTGGGCGGCCCACGCCGCTGTACTTCTGCCGCCGCCTCACCGAGCACAGTGGCGGAGCGAAGATCTACCTGAAGCGCGAAGACCTCTGCCATACCGGATCGCACAAGTTGAACAATGCAACCGGGCAGGCGCTGCTTGCCCAGAGGATGGGGCGCAGTCGCCTCATGGCCGAGACGGGCGCGGGGCAGCACGGCGTGGCGACCGCGACCGTGGCGGCGCTGTTCGGCATGGAATGCGACATCTACATGGGCGAGGAAGACGTTCGGCGACAGGCGCTGAACGTCTATCGAATGCGTTTGCTGGATGCTCGCGTTATCGAGGTGACCTCCGGCAGCCGTACGCTGAAAGATGCGATCAACGAAGCTTTTCGCGTCTGGATGGCGACGGCCGAGACGACCTACTACTTGTTCGGCACGGCCGCGGGACCTCATCCGTATCCCACGATGGTGCGAGACTTCCAGTCGGTCGTGGGTCGCGAGGCCCGCCAGCAGATACTGGAAAAGGAGGGACGTCTTCCCGACTGTCTGATCGCATGTGTGGGCGGGGGCAGCAATGCGATCGGGCTGTTCCACCCCTTCCTCGAGGATGACGTTAGGCTTGTCGGCGTCGAGGCCGCTGGGCGAGGTCTGGCCACCGGAGAGCATGCGGCCTCTCTGACCGCTGGATCGGAAGGGGTGCTCCACGGAGCACGCACGAAGATCCTGCAGACCGTAGAGGGCCAGATTCGCACGACGCACTCGGTGGCTGCCGGCCTAGACTACCCCGGGGTCGGGCCGGAGCACGCGCTGCTCCAGGCGACGGGACGAGCCGAGTACGTGGCCGCCACGGACGACGAGGCCTTAGATGCCTTCGAGACGCTCAACCGCCTCGAGGGCATCATGCCGGCCCTCGAAAGCGCGCACGCCGTGGCATACGCCATGAAGGAGGCGGCCGGGCTCCGCCGGCACGCGGTCGTGCTCGTGAACCTATCCGGCCGCGGGGACAAGGATATCAGTGAGGTCCAGCGCGTGCTGGCGAGGCGCGGCCAATGAGCCGGATCGAGGCCTGCTTTGAGAAGCTCGGACGAGAGAAGCAGGGGGCGCTGATCGTATTCACTGTCGCTGGCCACCCGACCCCCGCACTCAGCTCGGAGCTTCTTTTGGCGATTGTGGACTCCGGGGCAGACATCGTCGAGCTAGGGATCCCCTTTTCGGATCCCCTGGCGGATGGGCCTGCGATCCAGGCGGCCTCCCAGCGAGCGCTGGGACAGCAGATGACGCCCGGCCGAGTTCTGGAGTTGGCGGCCGGGCTTCGGGCGGCGCGGGACGTACCCCTCGTATTGATGACGTGCTATAATCCGATCTGCCAGTTCGGCCTCCAGAAGTTCGCGGCGGACGGCGCCGCGGCGGGAGTGGACGGAATGATCATCACTGACCTGCCGCCGGAGGAGGCCGACGACTGGACCAGGGTGGCGCGCGAGCGGGGCATCGACACAGTCTTCTTGCTCTCACCCAATAGCCCGGACGCGCGCGTGAAAAAAGTAGTTGATCTTACGAGTGGTTTTGTGTACTGTGTTTCCCGGATGGGAGTGACGGGCGCGCGCCCGGAACTGCCACCGGACCTGGCGGAGCTTGTGGCCCGTATCCGCCGGGAGACTGTGAAGCCGATTGCGGTTGGGTTCGGCGTATCTCGACCCGAGCACGTGGCCGAGGTATGTCGGATCGCCAACGGCGCGGTTGTGGGCAGTGCGGTGGTGTCGCTCATCGACGAGCAGGCGGGACCGGCGGGACTCGCCGAGACGATCGGGGCGTTCGTTCGTGAGCTCAAGGCGGCGACACGAAGCGGGCGCGTGGCGGAACTCGATCCGCGCTGACGCGTGCGCAGACGTTCGGAGTGGCGGCATTGGAAGGGAAGAATCATGTTCTCGAGAATCGCCCTGGCGAAGATGATTGACCACTCAATCCTGCGACCCGATGCTAGCGAGGACGATATACTGCGGTACTGCGACGAGGCCACGGAGTATCACTTCGCCTGTGTCGTTGTGCTGCCGTATTGGTGCCATGTGGCAGACCGGAGGCTTCGGGGATCGGACGTGAAGGTGGGCACGGTCATCGCTTATCCCTGCGGGGCAGTTCTGACCCAGGTCAAGGTCTACGAGACTCGCCACGCGATGACCGCAGGTGCAACCGAGATAGATATCGTGGTCAACCTCGGGGCTGTGAAGTCCCACGACTACGTAGCCGTCCAGCGAGACCTCGAAGAAGTTGTCACCGTTTCAAGTCTCGCCGGCCTCACTGAGGACGGCGATGATATTTTGACGAAGGTGATCATCGAGGTTGGCCTCACGACGCGAGAAGAGCAGACGCGGGTGTGCCGGATCGCAAAGGCCGTCCGCGCGGACTTCATCAAGACCTGCACCGGACGAGGGCCGCGAGGCGTCACAGTCCAGGACGTCAAACACATTCGTCAGGCCGTGGGTCGGGAGATGGGGGTGAAGGCGGCCGGTGGGATCCGCACCATCAAGCAGGCGAGTGCGCTCATAAACGCCGGCGCCAATCGCATCGGGACGAGCACCGGAGTGGCCATAGTCGAGGCCTACGATCAGTCGCAGGGAGCCGTTACGGAGGAAGTCCTTCGATAACCTTCCGCTAAGCGCGGCCTCAGCGCAGGTGCCTCCAGTGAGGCGAGTACGCCTGTATCGCGTTTCCTCTGTCGTAGTCCGCCAGCGAGACCTCGGAGAGGCGGACAGGATTCTGGCGCTGTACACGCGGGAGCGGGGCAAGCTCTCAGCCGTGGCGAAGGGGATTAGACGGCCCCAAAGCAAGCTCGCCGGAAGCCTCCAGCTGTTTTCTCACGCCGACGTTCAGTTGGCAGCCGGACGTTCTCTGGAAGTCGTAACGCAAGCCCACGCGGTGGACATTTTCTATCACCTCCGCGCCGAGATGGACCGATTCGCGCATGCGTGCTACGCGGCCGAGTTGTTGGACGTCCTGACGGACGAAGGCATGTCAGACGGCGTGGTCTTCGATCTGATCTTGTCGACCCTGACGGCATTGAACTCAGGGAGCGATGCGGCAACCCTCATCCGCGGGTTCGAGGTCAAGCTGTTGACGCGCCTGGGATACGGTCCAGAACTCGAGGCCTGTGTCTCCTGTGGTGCTAAAGTGGAGGGACAGAAGCAAGGGTTCTCTGTCGCAGAGGGCGGAGTACTGTGCGGGTCCTGCGTGCGGGCGGCAGGGGCTGCTCGGCTTTCGTCAACCGCGCTGCAGGCGCTGCGAGAGCTGCGCCGGCTGCCAACCGAAGAACTGGCCCAACGACGGCTGTCCCCGTCTGCGCGGGCCGAGCTGGAACGGGTGATGAGGCCTTTCGTTGACTCGCAGCTCGAAAGGGAACTCCGGAGCGCTGCCTTTCTGAGGAGCGAGGCCTGATTCAGGTGCCGGGATGAACAACGCAGAGATAGCGCAGATCCTCTCTGAGATAGCGGCTCTGCTTGAGATCAAAGGCGAGAACCCCTTCAAGGTCCGCGCTTACGAGCGGGCGGCGGAAGCGGTCGGTGACTTATCCCAAGGTGTCGAGCAGATTCGCGCGGGCGAGAAGGGGCTGCGAGCGCTGCCCGGGGTGGGCGCAAGCATCGCTGAGAAGATCGAGGAATTGCTCGACACGAGCAAGTGCCGGTACCACGAAGAGCTTCTGCAGGAGATCCCCGCCACCGTCTTCGACATGCTCCGCATCCCGGGCGTAGGCCCCAAGACCGTCAAGCTGCTCACCGAGCGGGAGAGCATATTCACCATCGAGGAACTGGAGGCTGCGGCTCGCGCCGGCAGGCTTCGCAATCTGCCCGGAATGGGAGAGAAGACCGAGCAGGAGATACTGAAGGGAATCGCGCATTTGCGCGAATACAGCAAGCGGATAGACCTCGGCCTTGCGTGGAGCATCGCGGAGAACGTCATGCTGCAGCTGCGCGAAGTCGCGCCCGTTGACAAGATGGAGGCCGCAGGCAGCCTTCGCCGGATGCGGGAGACGATTGGCGACATCGACATCCTTGTTACGTCCGACGATCCTCGGGCGGTGATGGATGAATTCGTCGAGCTACAGGTGGTGGCGGACGTAGTCGCGCGAGGTCCGACGAAGTCGTCAATAGTCACGCCGGCAGGCATACAGGTCGATCTCAGGGTTGTGTCGCCGGAGTCGTTCGGTGCTGCGCTCCAGTACTTCACCGGCTCCAAGCAGCACAACGTGAAGCTCCGGGACTTCGCAGTTCGCAAGAAGATCAAGCTGAACGAATACGGGGCCTTCCGCGTGGATGGCGACGAAGAGACTCGGGTGGGTGGCGAACTCGAGGAGGAGATGTATGCCGCGCTCGAGTTGCCCCTGATACCGCCTGAGATGCGCGAAGATCGCGGCGAGATCGAAGCGGCCCGCGAAGCGAGCCTCCCGAGCCTCGTCGAGGAAAAGGAGATCAAGGGAGATCTCCATGTCCACAGCACATGGAGCGATGGACACAACAGCATAGAAGAGATGGTGCGCGCCGCCAAGGAGGCCGGATATCGCTACCTGGCCGTGTGTGACCATTCCCCCTCCCAGACGGTCGCAAATGGCTTGAAGGTCGATCGCCTGCGGGCGCGACGGAACGAGATCGAGGCCGCCCGGAAGGCCATTTCGGGGATCGACATCCTCGAGGGCAGCGAAGTTGACATAAAGCGTGACGGAAGTCTCGACTATCCTGACGAGGTGCTGGCCGAGCTCGACTTCGTCGTTGCCTCGATCCACTCGGGCTGGAAAATGGAACGGCCGGCGATGACGGAGCGCATCATCACGGCCATGCAAAACCCTTTGGTGGACTGCATCGGGCATCCCACGGGCCGATTGGTCGGGCAGCGCGAGCCATACGAAGTCGACCTCGACGCTGTGCTGGAAGCTGCAGCTCGCCTGGGCGTGGCGATGGAGATCAGCGCCGATCCGAACCGCCTGGACCTCAAGGACACCGACGCCCGGCGCTCAAAGGAGCTAGGGGTCAAGTTGGTGATCGCCACCGATGCCCATTGGGCGAACCATCTGTCGCTGATGCGGTTTGGCGTCGCGACCGCGCGGCGCGGCTGGATTGAGCCCGCGGATGTATTGAATGCTCTGCCGCTGGCACAGCTGCGCAAGACATTGCGACGCGCTCGGAGTTCTGCGCCGGGCGCAAAGGGCAGGAGGCGAAAGCGGGGTTAGGTGCGATCAGCGGGAAGGAGTTGTCACGCGCAGAGAAGAAAGGTTCGCCGCCGGGCCTGGGCTAGCCCAGGACAAAGCGAGGGAGGTGGCGTGGTGACGAAGGCCGATCTCATTGACGAGGTGTCAGAGGCGACGGGTCTCAGAAAGAAGGACGTCACCAGCGTCGTTGAGGCGGCGTTTGCGGCCATGATGGGCGCGCTGAGACGACATGAGAAAGTACAGATAGTCGGTTTTGGCACCTTCGAGCCGCGGCGGCGCAAGGCGCGGATCGGCCGAGATCCCCGGACGCAGGAGATGATCCGCATCGGGGCTTCCTGGTCGCTCAACTTTCGTCCTGGCAAGCAGTTGAAGGACACTATCACCGGTAGGAGAGGGCCGGGGCGCAGCCGCGCGCGCTAGGACGCGTGCGGCCGCGTTGACAGCCCTTTGTGACCTGCTATAATACGGGTGAGTCATTGAGGCTGTACGTCGGGGCGTGGCGCAATTTGGTAGCGCACCGGTATGGGGTGCCGGTGGTTGTCGGTTCGAGTCCGGCCGCCCCGACGGTTCTCATTTCATCCCGGCCAAGCGCGGGGGCTTCTTCGTTGGTGCTCTTTACCTACGCCTCTCGATTGCATGACAGGCCAACCTGTGCTATGATCTGTACGAAAGGATATCTCGCCCTGCGGTGTGCGTGTTGTCCTTAGAAGCTTTGAGCCAACACCTACGTACCGGGAGCCAGAGTCTGGCGACCAAGTAGAATCGTGGCGAATTCGCCATGATTCACGCGGCCGACCAGCGCGGCACCCACCTGCTTCGGCAGGTTCAAAAGCTCATAGGACTCACGGCATTCGCGGGGCTACAATTAAGCTGAACGCAGCATATCATCATCAGGAGGCGGGCCCGCCAGGGCCCGCTCTTCTGTTTTGCTTGCGCTCGACGTGCCAGCGCGCGTATAATCCCGCATTAGAGTACTGTGTGCTCCCGTTCTGGGCAGCTCTGGGCGCGCCATGCCGGCCTCGGGAAAGTGGTGCATATGGATACTTCCGCAGCGCTGGGCTCAAGGATGCAACAGCTGGTCGCAGACGTGAGCGAGGTCGCGGCCTTATTGTGGGAACGCGGCTGGGCGGAGCGGAATGCCGGCAACATCTCCGTCGATGTGACCGACTGCACCCGGCACCACGGCACGGGCGCTGAGCACCTTTCACCAGCAGTTCTGAACCTGAGCTATCCCGAACTTGCCGGCCGCTCCTTCCTGGTGTCGCGCAGCGGCGCGCGCATGCGAGACCTGGCGAAGAGCGCGATTGCCAGCATGGCGCTGCTCCGGATCTCAGACGACGGCCGGTCCTACCGGACTCTTCTGCAGGGCAATGGTGGGCGGCCGATTCGCCCCACGTCGGAGTTTGCGATTCATCTGCGCGTCCACCAATCTCTTCGGTCGAGGAAGGCCGCGCAGACCGCGGTGGTGCATACCCATCCCACCGAGCTGATTGCGCTTACCCAAGCCAAAGAATACTGCCAACAGGCGATGGTCAACGACGCGCTCTGGGGCATGCACCCGGAGGTCAAAGTATTCATCCCCGAGGGCGCGGGGCTTGTGCCGTATCTGCGGCCGACCTCTGAGGAGCTGGCCGAGGCCACGGCAGGGGCCCTGGCCGGGCACCGGATCGTCGTGTGGGCGAAGCATGGGGCGCTGGCAGTGGGGCAAGGCGTCGCTGAGGCCTTCGATCTTATCGATACTCTGAACAAGGCAGCGCGTATCTTCCTGATGTGCAGAAGCGCCGGGCTTAATCCCACCGGTCTGACAGGCGCGCAGCTGGATGAGCTGAAAGAGGTCGAGAGTTTCTTCAAGTCGCTCGGGGATTTCGGATGACGGCCAAAAGCTTCATCGCCTTCGATCTAGGAGCGAGTAGCGGCCGCGCGGTTGTCGGCTCGCTCCAGGATATGCGACTTTCCGTACGCGAGACCTCGCGGTTTCCGAACGATATGGTCGAGTTGCGCGGCCGCCTCTACTGGAACGTGATACACCTGTTTGAGCAGATCCTACGGGGGCTGGAGGCCTCCGCGCAAGCGCTCTCGCCCAAGCCTGATAGCATAGGCATTGACACGTGGGGGGTAGACTTCGGGCTGCTGGCCAGCGATGGCAGCCTCTTGGGATTCCCTGTGTCCTACCGAGACCGGCGCACGGAGCGCGCCATCGAGGGCTTCCTCGAGCGCCTGCCGCGAGACCGCGTCTACGAGCTGACAGGCCTCCAGTTCCTTCCGCTGAACACTCTCTACCAGCTCTTTGCGATGGTGCGCGACAGGTCCCCTCTGCTGGAAGTGGCGAGCGACTTGCTGTTCATGCCGGACCTGTTCAACTACCTGCTGACTGGGCAGAAGAAGGCTGAATTCACCATCGCCAGCACCTCTCAGCTCTATGACCCGCGTAGGCAGGACTGGGCTGCACAGATCTTCGACGCGCTGGGCGTCTCGCAGGGAATCATGCAGGATATCGTCTCCCCCGGCACGATCATCGGAAAGCTTGACGAGCGAGTGGCACGAAGCGCAGGGGCGTCGGCCGTTCCCGTAGTCGCGACCGCAAGCCATGACACGGCGGCTGCGGTGGCCGCGGTACCGGCCCAGGGAAGGGACTGGGCCTACATCAGCTCCGGCACCTGGTCGTTGATGGGTGTCGAGAGCGAGGGCCCGATCATCACGGAAGACTCCCTGGCTTTCAACTTCACCAACGAGGGCGGGATCGGCGGCACCTTCAGAGTCCTGAAGAACATAGCAGGGCTCTGGCTGCTGGAGCAGTGCCGGAAGGAATGGGAACGTGACCGGGCGTACACTTACGAGGAACTCGCCGAGATGGCGCAGTCTTGCTCCTTCGAGTCCCTGATCGATCCGGATGACGGCGGCTTCGTGAGCCCGTCGGACATGCCCGATGCCATCCGCAGTTTCTGTCGCCGAAGCGGGCAACCCGAGCCGGATGGCCCAGCCGACTTCGTCCGCTGCATACTCGTGAGCCTCGCGCTGAAGTACAGACTCGTCCTGAATCAGCTGCGACGTATCTACGCTCACCCTGTCAACAGGATCCACATCATCGGCGGCGGCGTACGGAACAAGCTCTTGTGTCAGCTAACGGCCGATGCTACAGGGCT
This sequence comes from uncultured bacterium, assembly GCA_964559435.1. GTDB lineage: Bacteria > Armatimonadota > Hebobacteria > Hebobacterales > Hebobacteraceae > Hebobacterum. The sequence continues at coordinate 76,187 of CAZLHI010000005.1, forward strand.
TCCCGCCGGGGCGGGTCCGGCCGAAGCGACCGCCATTGGGAACATCCTGGTCCAAGCGATGGCGCTCGGGCACGTCAGCTCTCACGACGAATTGCGGGAGATCGTCCGGTCATCCTTCCGAGTTGAGCGATACGAGCCGCGCGACACCTCACACTGGGACTCACTCTATGACCGGTTCTGTGAGCTCTGCGCCTAACGCATTCGCGGGCAGAGGAGGAAACGCCGTTGCCAACTGCCGACACTGAGAAAGCCTACCAGGAGGCAAGGGCGCGATACGCCGAGGTGGGCGTCGACACGGAGGCGGCCCTCTCCACGCTCGAGGGGGTGTCCCTGTCCTTGCACTGCTGGCAAGGCGATGACGTGCGGGGATTCGAGCAGCAGGCTGCGGCGCTTTCGGGCAGCGGGATCCAAGTCACCGGGAGCCACCCCGGCAGGGCTCGCTCCATAGACGAACTTCGCTCCGACCTGGCGAAGGCGTTCTCGTTGCTACCCGGCAATCACCGGCTCAACCTGCATGCGATGTACGGCGACTTCGGCGGCAGACCAACCGACCGAGATGAGATCGCCCCCGAGCATTACCGGAGCTGGGTTGACTGGGCCGCAGAATATCAGCTCGGTCTCGACTTCAACGCGACCTGCTTCGCCCATCCCAAAGCAGAATTGGGGTGGACGCTCAGCCATAGGGAAGAGGCCATACGTGCCTTCTGGGTCGAGCACGTGAAGCGATGCCGAGAGATCGCGGCCTTCATGGGGCGTCAGCGCGGCACCCCATGTGTTCACAACCTGTGGGTTCCGGACGGATGCAAGGACATCCCGGTTGACCGGTTTGAATGGCGAGCGCGTCTTCGCAAGTCGCTAGACGAGATCTATTCCGTCACCTACAGCCCCAAGCACGTGAGGGACTCGCTCGAGAGCAAGCTGTTTGGCATCGGCAGCGAGTCGTTCGTTGTGGGATCACACGAGTTCTACCTGGCCTACGCGCTTCAGGCCGGGAAGATGGTGTGCCTGGACCTCGGGCACTTCCATCCCACCGAGTCGGTGGCCGACAAGATATCGTCACTGCTTCAATTCTTCGATGACATTGCTCTGCATGTCAGCCGGGGCGTACGTTGGGACAGCGATCACGTGGTAGTTCTAAATGATGAGCTGCGAGACCTGATGCGGGAAATCGCTCGCGCGCAGATCCTGGATCGGGTCCACTTGGCGCTCGATTTCTTCGATGCTACTATGAACAGAGTCGGAGCATGGGTGCTGGGCGCCCGGGCAACACTGCAGGCGCTACTCGTGGCACTGCTTGAGCCCCACGAGAGGTTGAGGGAGGCGGAAGAGAGCGGCGACAATTTCGCGCGGCTAGCGTGGTTCGAGCAGGCCAAATCTCTTCCGTTCGGCCATGTTTGGGACTATCACTGTCTGAGATGTGGCGTGCCCGTTGGAGAGGCTGTGATCGCGGAAGTGCAGGATTACGAGGAGCGCGTTACGTCGGAGCGAGGCTAGCGAGGGGGTCATGGAAGTAGTCGCCGCGTCCTCTGACGCGGATGCCGTTGCGGCCGGGACTAAGGTACTGCTGGTTGCGCCTCCCGCAGAGGGAGGCCTGGCCAGTCACGTCATCGCCCTTCTGGCGGGGCTGCAGCAAGACGGCTACGAGTTGGGCGTAGCGTGTGATAGCGAGGGGCCCATTGCGGCGGCCGCCGCCGAGCGCGGCCTGGCCGCTTTCGGCATCATCTGCAGCGTCGAGGGAGGCCCGCTGCAGACAGCACTGCGGGCGGCGCGAATGGTGCAGGTAATTCGAGAGTTCGGACCACAGATCGTGCACACTCACTCGTTCGGAGCAACCGCAATCGGCAGCATAGCCTGCGCGATAGCGCGCTCGCCTGGATTGGTTGTCACCATTCACAACTACCCGCCCGGGACGGCCGACATGGTGCCCCAGAAGCGAGCACACCGCTGGGCGCTCGGGCTGGCGTTGCAGCGCGCGGACCGGATCATCACTGTATCCGAAGCGCTGCGCGAGGACTTGATCCGCGCACGCCCCGAGGCGCTTGGCAAATGCCAGACGATTCACAACGGGGTGGACACACAGGCAAGGCCATCGCAGAGCTGCGCGCAAGTCCGGGAGGCGCTGGGCATCTCCTCTGACGGAGCGCTTGTGGGCATGATCGCGCGACTCGCACCCCAGAAAGGAATAGAATACTTCATCCGGGCCGCCGCTCTCGTTGTCAAATCCCATCCGGCGAGCCATTTCGTGCTTGCGGGAGAGGGACCGCTGATGGAATCTGCGCGGGCGCTTCGCGACCAGCTCGACCTCACGAGCAGTCTGCACCTCGTCGGTAAGATCGGGTGGGTGCGGGATCTCATCGCGGCCCTGGATGTCCTCGTGGTTGCGTCGATCTCGGAGGGGTCCTCCGTGGTTGCGATGGAGGCGATGGCGTTGGAAAAGCCGGTTGTGGCGACGGCCGTCGGAGGGGTGCCGGAGGTCGTCGTGGACGGGCAAACAGGGACCTTGGTCCCACCGGGCGAGCCGGAGGCCCTCGCCCGTGCGATCAGCGCTATGCTGGACGATCCATCACGAGCCAAGGAAATGGGGGAGCGCGGCCGACAGACGGCCGTGTCCCAATTCGACGTGGGGGACATGCTCGCACGGACGAAGGCGGTGTACGCCGACCTCGTCCGCGAGCAAACTGAGGCGAGGAGCGAATGACTTTGAGGTGGTTCGGGCGGGTGCTGGCGCTTGTATGTTGGCTGCTCGGCGTGAGTTCGCTCCCGTCCTGGGCGGCACATGAGAAGCTCTTGCTCGTCGTCTTGGACAAGGTCACATGGCACGATCTTCTGTCAGAGGATGTGTCTGTCCCTGTGCTTCAGGGCCTGATGCAGGACGGTGCGGTGGGCGTGATGTGCGTGCGCACCGCAGGGGGGTACGGCGGCGAGTATCTGACGATCGGCGCGGGGTCGCGTGCCTCCTCTCGGCGCGATCCGATGACCGGGGCCGACGCGGAGGCGAATGCGTATCAGGTGACCGAGATCCTGGACGGCTCTACCGCCGGGCAGGTCTTCGCGGCGCGAAGCGGATGGCGCCCGCCCACAGGTGGTGTCGTTCACCTAGCCATCGGCGAACTGCTGCGACATAATGCGAGCGCCGACCACCCCCTCAAGTTGGGTCTTCTGGGTGGTGCGCTCAGGCGCGGCGGCCTTCGAGTCGCATGTGTCGGGAACGCGGATACGCTGGACTCAGCTCACCGCGAGCTGGTCGCGATCGGTATGGATGAACGTGGCGTCGTGCCGATAGGCGACGTGAGCGGCAGATTCGTTGTGAGGGATCGATCGGTGCCCTACGGTGTGACCTTCGACCCCGACGCTCTTCTCTCCGCGGTCCGGCGCGCGGCAGCCAGCGCCGACCTCATTGTGCTGGACCCCGGCGAGACCTCTCGGGTCGAGCTGTGCGCCGGACACATGACCCTGGATGCACTGGATGCCGTACGTCGTCGAGCGATTGAGAAGACGGACCGGTTTCTCGGCGAAGTGATCTCTTCTCTGACCGGCGAGAGATGGTCCGTGCTGGTTGTGACGCCGGGTACGCGGGAGGCCGGGCCGGGGGAGAGCGACACTGGGCTTGCTCCGGTCATATGGTCGAGTGCGCGGGCCGGGGCCGGGCTGCTTACCTCGCCCTCGACGGGCCGGCCGGGGATCGTGCTCAACACAGATGTCGCTCCTTCAGTACTGGAGTACTTCGGTGTGAAAGCGCCGCGGGAGGCCGTGGGGCGCGCCATGACCGTCGAGTCCACGGAGGGAGATCCGATCGCACGACTCCGCTCGGACTTGGTCCGGCACGGCGCGGTGGAGGCCGCACGCTACAGGCTGTTCCGCGCGATCCCCGTCCTGAGCGCGATTGTGCTTTTCGTGGCGGCGTTCTTCCTCCTTGTTGGCGAACGCGTCCCCGCGATAGCGAGGATGCTCCTGCGCGCGGCTCTCCTCCTCCTCGTATCGGCTCCCGCTGCGATGCTGCTCGCGGCGCTCCGGCCGCTGTCTGCAGACGAAATGCTGCTTACCGTCGGCGCGGTCTCAGTAGCCCTCGCGTTCGCTGCCTCTTGGATAACGGGCTGGCGTTCTGGACATGTGCTGCCCTGTCTTGTGGTCGTCGCCCTACTCGCTTACGACTTGGTGCGCGGCCAGCAGATGTTGTACTGGTCGCCCTTCAGTTACTCCCCCGTCGCTGGCGCACGGTTCTATGGCATCGGCAACGAATACGCGGGGGTGTTGCTGGGCGCGGGCCTCATCGGAGGTGCGTCCCTGCTGTGGCCGCGCGAGAGGTCTGGGCGCGGAGAGCGAATCGCCGTTGCCGTCGCGCTGCTGCTTCTGGCTGTCCTCGTGGGAATGCCCCGGTTCGGCGCGAACCTCGGCATGTCGCTGGCTCTCGCGGTCGGAGCAAGCGTATTCATCGTCTACCTCTGGCGCGGAGCGGTCGGATGGCCCGAGGCGCTGGCAGCGCTGCTGGCGGTCACGGTCCTCATAAGCTCAGCAGTCGTCATCGATCTTGTGTACCTAGGGCCAGAGGCGTCGCACATCGGCCGGTGGGCTTCGGCCGTTCGAGCCGAAGGCTGGGCAGCGATTGCCGGGGTCTTGTCTCGGAAGATGTCCATGAACTTCCTTCTCCTGAAGGTCTCGTCGTGGACAGACGCCGCCGCCGGTGCCCTCGCGGTGCTCGCAGTGGCGGTGGCGGCGCGGCCGGCCAGGGTCATCGCCGTCCTCAGGGAAAGGGTGTGGCTCTCTCCGGCACTCATCGCGTGCGTGACGGGCGCGGCGGCCGCCTTCGCACTCAACGACTCCGGGATCGTCGCGGCCTCTCTGACGCTCCTCTACGCGGCCGCCAGCCTCAGCTACGTCAGCCTGGGCGACGTCGCGTTGGAACAGCATCGCTAGGGGGCGGCCACGAGGCTGTCTCGATCTACCGTAGCCCGGTCCTCGCCGTCAGTTCCAGAGGAACCAGCACCGCAAGCAGAGCGCTCTCTGGTGAGCAGCAGCGCGGCTAGCCTCCCCTTCAGCCCCTCTGCCTGCCGCGAATCGGCCCCACTCCCCGGCGATTGGCGGGAGGGCCACCCCAAAGCGGACCTGCCGGCCGCCATGCCGACTTGCTCTCCGGAAGCTCTGCCGATAGAATGAGGCAGCGAGAGGTGAGGGCCATGACCCGGTCCGGTCTGAAAGAGGCGGCCTACTGGGAGGAGGGGGAGGGTGGGCGAGTGCACTGCATGCTCTGCCCTAACGACTGCCGCATCGCCGACGGTCAGACGGGACTGTGTCGGGTTCGGCAGAACGTGCAGGGGGTGCTCCGGACTCTTAACTACAGCCGGGTCTCGGCTGTGAACTGGGATCCGATAGAAAAAAAGCCGCTTTTTCACCTCCAGCCAGGGGCGAACATACTCTCGCTGGGAACCGTCGGCTGCAATCTGGCCTGCGCCTTCTGCCAGAACTGGTCGATCTCACAGGCGACGGGCGGAACTCGGAGAATGACGCCAGAGGAGGCAGCGCAGTTGGCGGCGGGCCAGGCGGGAAACATCGGCATCGCCTACACCTACAACGAGCCGTTCATCTGGTACGAGTTCGTGGCCGAGACGGCGCGGCTGGTGAAGGACGCCGGGCTGCGGAATGTCCTCGTGACAAACGGCTATGTCTCGGAGAAGCCCCTGCGCGATCTCCTTCCCTATATAGACGCAATGAACGTTGACATTAAATCCATGGCGGCGGACTTCTACCGCGAACTGTGCCACGGGAAGTCCGAGCCGCCCCGCCGCACTGTTGAGATCGCCTATGAGGCCGGCTGCCTGGTTGAGGTCACGAATCTCGTGATACCGAACTGGAACGACAGCGAAGAAGACATCGAGGCGCTGATCGACTGGGTGGCGAGCGTCGGCACCGACGTGCCGCTGCACTTCTCCCGTTACCATCCCAATCACAAGTTCACTGAGCCTCCGACGCCCGCACAGACTCTCCTTCGGGCGCGGGAGATGGCTCTAGAGAAGCTGGACTATGTGTACGTCGGCAATGTGTGGGGTGGCGACGGAGAAAACACGCTCTGCCCAAGCTGTGGCAAGACGGTGGTCGAGCGGCGCGGCTTCAGCGTACTGCGGACGGCCGTCGAGGACGGCAAGTGCGAGTTCTGCGGGGGAGAGGTGAAGATCGTCGGCGCGTAGCCGACTTCGGAAACGGAGGCATCGCAGCATGAGCAAGGAGCCAAAGATCACCTCATGGCGTGAGCTGCTGGAGAGGACGGTTGAGCTGGGCCTCGGCGCGGCCTTGCTCACCAAGGAGTCTGCCACGAAGCTGGTGGACGAACTCGTGAAGCGAGGCGACGTGAGCCGCGAAGAGGGCAAGAAGCTTGTGGCCGACATGCTCGAGAAAGGCCGGGGCCAGAAGAAACGCATGGAGGATTTCGTCGCCGGTGTGGTGCAGCGCGCTCTGGCGAAGGCCGACGTTGCGCGGCGCTCTGAACTCGACGAACTCCAAAGGCGCATCGCTGAGCTGGAAAGCCGCATGGGTGAGCGGGAGTAGGCGAGTCTCTGTCGCGGCGGGCGGTCGATGAGTTTGGGAATCGGGCTGCGAAACCTCAGCCGAGTTCGCGAGATCCTATCGGTTCTGGTTCTCGACTACGGGTTCGGCTATGTCTTCGACCAGCTTGGCATATCGCGACTGCTGCCCGTCGCGCGAAGGCGGCGGCCCTCCCGAGAGTACGCCGCGCTGCCGGGAGCGCGGCGGCTGCGGCTCGCGCTGGCCGAACTAGGGCCCACCTTCATCAAGCTTGGCCAGATACTGGCGGCTCGGGGCGACTTGCTTCCCCCTCCCGTCGTCCGGGAGCTGAGACGCCTCCAGGACGAGGGGCCCGTGGTCTCGTTCTCAGAGATCCGCGGCGTCATCGAGCGAGAGCTGGGACGCCCGCTGGAGCAGTCTTTCCCGGAGATCAACCCAGAGCCCCTCTCGTCCGCGTCGCTCGGCCAGGTGCATGAGGCGGCCCTCGCCGGCGGGCGCGCGGTCACCGTCAAGGTCCTTCGGCCCGGAGTGCGCAGAGTCGTCGAGGACGACCTTCAGATCCTTTCGGATGCGGCCGCACTTCTCACGCGCCGAGTCCCGGCACTCAGGCGACACAACTTGTCGAGCCTCGTGCGACAGTTCGCCGCCCAGATGGAAGACGAGATGTCCTATACGATTGAGGCGCATAACGCAGAGCGGCTGCGACGTAACCTGGGCTCGGCAGGGCTGGACTTGAGTGTGCCGCAGGTCATCTGGGACTTCACCACTCGCGAGGTGCTGACGACTGAACGGGTTCGGGCCTGTCGTGTGGACCAGTTCGGCGCGATGGCGCCAGAGTTGGACCGAAAGGCACTGGCCGAGCGAATCGGGCGCGCGTTTCTGCACCAGGTCTTCGTCGACGGTTTCTTCCACGGGGATCCCCACCACGGCAACGTGCTGGTGGACGAGCAGGGCACCGTCTTCCTCTTGGACTTCGGCATTGTCGGCTACTTGGACCAGAGGACGCGCCGTCTGCTCTGCGATGCGATGCGGCGCGTCCACGAGCAGGACATCGAGGGCCTCGTCGCCGCCATGTCGGAGCTCGGGACTCTGGGCGCAGACACTGACCTCGAATCGCTCAGCCACGAACTGGCCAGGATAGTGAGCCGGTTTGTGCTGCTTCCGCGACGCGAATTCCCCATGGGGGAGGTGCTGATGCGGGCCCTGCGCGCCCTTTGGCTCAACAATGTCCGCGTTCCGCTGGAACTCTCGCTGACGGCGAAGTCACTGCTGATGGCCGAGGCCGTGGCGACAGATTTGGACCCTGACTTCGACTTCCGAGAGCTTGCGGAGCCGGTGCTTCGCCAGGCCCGGGCCAAAGAGCTCGCGCCCGACCATCTCGTAGACCGGACAGTGCGTGCCCTGGAAGCGGCTGCACGTCGGCTTGGTCGGCTCCCGGACAGGCTCGACCGCGTACTCGCGCTGGTCGAGCACGGCGGCCTACGAGTCCGTGTCGAGGATCTCGACATCGACACCCGGTGGGGCCGGCTGAGCCGAGCGCTGAGCCGAGTCGCGCTCGGCGTTCTCACGATGGGGCTGCTCATAGCGGGAGCGCTGCTGCTTGTACTCGGGCAGTCTGCCCTGCATTGGGGGCTGGGCGCGGCAATACTCGCCGGCGGGGTGCTCAGCGGTCTGATCGTGGTCCTGCACGCCCTCAGGCCGGGGCAGCTCTGAGCGTGTTGATCCTCGCCTCGCGATCGCCCAGACGCGAACAGCTCCTGCGGGCAGCAGGGCTTGTCTTCAGGGTTGTCGCCCCCGACATACCGGAGCCCCTCGCCGCCCGGCCTCGCGGCCGCTATGCGGACCTTGTCCGTCAGGCGGCCCTGGCCAAGGCTGAAGCTGTCTCTGGACGAGAGAGAGGTCCTGTTCTGGCGGCAGACACCATCGTCGTCTGTGACGGCGAGATACTTGGCAAGCCAAGCGATGAGGAGGACGCTCGCCGAATGTTGCACAAGTTCAGCGGACGGTCGCATCGCGTATACACAGGTGTGGCACTGCTGCAGGGGACCCGCCGTCGGCTTGACTATGAGTGCACGGAGGTGGCCTTTCGCCGCCTGTCGAAGGAAGAGATAGACCGGTACGTCGGCACCGGCGAGCCCATGGACAAGGCCGGCTCCTATGCCATCCAAGGCGAAGGCGGGGCCTTGATTCGCTCCATTCGGGGCTGCTACACGAACGTGATTGGACTCCCGCTTCCCAAAGTGCTTGAGATGTTGAAGGAGTTCGAGTTGGGTGCGACAGGAGCACATCGGGGTGGTAGGAGCAGCCGTCGATGATCTGGCGGCGCGCCCTTTCGCGATATTCCAGGGACATGGCGATCGACCTGGGCACAGCCAATACGCTCGTCTATATCAGGGGCCGGGGGATCGTTCTGAACGAGCCGTCGGTAGTGGCGGTGGACGAGACGACGGGGCAGATTCTCTGGGTCGGGTCGGAAGCCAAGCAGATGCTGGGGAGAGCTCCGGCCAAGATCGGCGTTGTGCGGCCGTTGAAGGACGGCGTCATTGCGGACTTCGAGGTCGCCGAGGCCATGCTGCGCTACTTCATTCAGCGCGTGCATGGTCGGCGGGTCTTTGTCCATCCCAAGGCCGTCATGGGCATCCCGTCCGGCGTCACAGAAGTCGAACGGCGCGCAATGCGAGAGGCCCTTCTTCGCGCCGGAGCTGGCGAGGGCTACCTGATCGAGGAGCCGATGGCAGCAGCCATTGGGGCAGAGCTTGCCGTTTGGGAGCCGGCCGGTAATATGGTACTCGATATCGGCGGGGGCACATCAGAGGTCGCGGTGATAGCACTCAATCGCGTCGTGGTGAGACGCTCCAGCCGCATTGCCGGAGATGAGGTCGACCAAGCCATAGTCACGTTCTTCGAGCAGCAATACAGCCTGGCCATTGGGTTGCCGACTGCTGAACGCGTCAAGCGAGAGATCGGGTCGGTAGTCGCATTCGACGGTGATGATCAAGCCGCGACAGTCGCGGCCGGACGGGATCTTGTCACCGGCCTTCCTCAATCGACCGAGATCTCGGCGGCGGAGATCCGAGAGGCGATCGCCGAGCCGGTTGCGGCGATAGCAGAGACGATACGGCTGACGCTGGAAAGCACGCCGGCCGAGATTGCCGCCGACATCATGGATTGCGGCATCGTCTTGACTGGCGGCGGCGCCCTGCTGAGGGGGATAGACGAGTTGCTTGCACAGGAGATCGACATGCGCGTGCGGCTGGCAGAACATCCGCTCACCTGTGTTGTGGAGGGCGCTGGACGGGCGCTGGAAGACCCCGAGCGCTTTGCCGGCGCCTTCGCGGCCTGCTGAGGCGGGAGCACATGATAGCGCGACTCCGCACCGAACGAGGCCGAACCCTGGCCATGCTTGCCGGGCTCACAGCGGCGGCCCTGATGCTGAACCTCTGGCAGGCTGCGGCGCGGCGCGGCGGCGGCGCTAGCTGGCTCGATTCCGCCGTCTGCGCGGCCTCGCGCCCTTTGCAGCAGGTGCTCGTTACGTGCGCGGACTTCCTGGAGAAGGAGTGGATGGCGACCGTCCACGCGCGAGATCTGATCGAAGAGAACGCGGCCCTCTCCGCGCGGGTGGCCACACTGGAGGGCATCCTTTCTCGAATGGACGAGCAGCGGACGGCCGACAGCCGTCAAGCCGCTCTGAGGTCGGCCTATCCAGGTATTGACAGAGACCGTCTCGCGCACATCATTGGCGCTGGCGAAGGCGGGTGGCACTACTTCTTCACACTGGACCAGGGCAAGGCCGACGGCGTGCATGTGCGCGACGTAGCCGTTACGCCCGAGGGAGTGATCGGCCAGGTATTCGCTGTCACTGCCCATACTGCCCGGCTGATCCCCCTGACGGAACCAGCGAGCGCGATAGGGATACGACTCCAGCGCTCGCGCGCCACCGGCCTGCTGAAGGGACTTGGCAATTGGCGCTGCGAAGTCCGCTATCTGACCCCAGATGCAGATGTCGAAGTCGGGGATGCCGTGCTCACATCTGGCCTGGGAGGAGTCTTCCCCGCAGGGCTCCGGGTGGGAACTGTGACATCCGTGAGCGCTGAGAAGACGACGCTCGGCAAAGCGGCGGAGGTGGAGCCGGCGGCAGACTTGAGGAAACTCGAGGACGTGCTCCTGCTTCCCGCCCGTGAGCACCTCCTCGCGGGACCGGACCCTACGGGCCCGTGAGGATCACGTAGCCGGTTTCTTCGCTGCCTGAATCCCTGACAATGCACTCGCCCGTGCGCGGTCGTCCGCTGCGCCGCCACACCTCGTAGCTCACCCTCAGGTCTGCAGAGTCAGGGAGTTCCTCCGGCTCGCCCACTGTCACCTTCATGGGAGGATCGTCTCCGAAGTGCTGCTCCAGATAGAGCGCGGCCTGCCTGCGAGAGCCATATCTGTCGATGAGCGCGGGGTAGTAGACGGTGGCGCCTTGGTAGTGACCTTGGGCGATCGCCTCCCAGAATCCCTCGACGGCCGCCCGTGGGGTCGCCGCCGGGGGCGGCAGCGGCTTGGGGCGAAGCAAGATGAAACCCGCTGTGATGGCCCCCACTACCACAACTCCAAGAGCGATCCAAGGAGCGCGGCTTGGGGCGGCACGCCCCGGCGCTCGCTCGGCGACCTGACGCTCCCGGAGGGCCTCGACCGCGCCCTCGATTTCCTCCCGAGACCTCTCGTGCTCTGCCTCACGCTCTTCCTGTGCTTGGCGCTTTGCGGCCTCCTCTTCTGCGGCCGGCCCTTCGGCGGCCGGCCCCTCCGTTTGCTCGGGCCGCCTCTGCTGCGCTCTTTCCAGTTGGCGCAAGGCTTCTGCAAGCTCGTCCTGGGAGTCATCCTCACCTAGGTCTATGCGTGCCATCGTGGGCCCTTGACCTTCCTACCGGCCGAGTTCTTCGCAACCTGTTCGCATCCTGCCTTTGTTGACGGGCTGTACCTATGCTGTTAGACTCAGATTGCACGGCATGAGTTCGTCTGCCCCCGTAGCTCAGGTGGACAGAGCAGGGCCCTCCTAAGGCCCGTGTCGCGCGTTCGAGTCGCGCCGGGGGCTCCACTAAACGCCCGGCTGGCCGCTCTGCAGAGGGTTCGCCTCCTCGGCCGCCGAATCCATCGCACACCGTGAAGATCATCGTCGGCCTGGGAAACCCCGGCCTGAAGTACCGCAGGACCCGGCACAACTTCGGCTTCATGGCCCTCCGCGGCCTGGCCGAGCTGAGAGGGATGCGCTTCCGTCGCTGGCGGTTCCGCTCGAGCGCCGCACGCGGCCAGATCGGGAAGGAGGAGGTGGTCCTTCTTCGCCCCCTGACGTTCATGAACCTCAGCGGCGAGGCGGTCGAGCCGGCCGTGAAGCACCACGGTTGCCGGCTGGCAGACCTCCTTGTCGTCTGCGACGACGTGGACCTCGATCTCGGTCGTATCCGATTGCGCCGCTCCGGCAGCGCCGGTGGACACAAGGGCCTCGAGTCGATCATTTACCATCTTCACAGCCAGGATTTCCCGCGGCTCCGCCTGGGAATCGGCCGGCCGCCCGAGGGCATCGACATCATGAGCTACGTCCTCAGCGTCTTCCGCAGAAACGAATGGCCGACCGTCCGGGAGGTCACGCAACGCGCGGTGGAGGCAATAGAGACCTGGATATATCACGGCATCGATGAGGCCATGAACCGACATAACCAGGTTCGGGCCCCTGACATTGACAGCCCGCGAGCGGTTCGGCCATAATGAGGTCCCTTGGTGTAGGGTTCTCACTATCCCCATAAACTCAGGAGGTATCTACCTTTGCACGAGAAGCAACTTCTAATGATCCCCGGGCCAACCGCGGTGCCGCAGTCGATCCTGTTGGCCGGCGCCAGGCCGATGATCAACCACCGCGGTCCCGAGTTCAGAGCTGCCCTGGAGGAGTGCACCGAAGGGCTGAAGCGCGTCTTCCAGACCTCACACGAGATGTTCATCCTCACAGCCTCCGGCACTGGCGGGCTGGAGGCGGCGGTCGTCAACATGCTGTCGCCGGGAGATCTCGTGCTCTCGGTGAGCATCGGCGTCTTCGGAGACCGCTTCGCCGACATTGCCGACACCCACGGCGCTCGCGTCGAGAAGATGGATTTCGAGATGGGCAAGGCAGCCGATCCGGAGCAGATTCGACAGCGACTGGCGAGAGACACGAAGAAGGAGATCAAGGCCGTCCTGCTCACGCACAACGAGACCTCCACCGGCGTCACGAATGACATGGCAACCATCGGCCCCATCGTCCGTGAGCACGGGGCTCTCCTGCTGGTGGACGGCATAAGCTCTCTCGTCGCAATGGACTGCCAGATGGACGCCTGGTATATGGATGTGCTCGTCGCGGGATCGCAGAAGGCGTTCATGATCCCACCAGGGCTCTGCTTCATCGCCACCAATGACCGAGCGGCCGCCGCCATGGAGCAGACCACAACGCCCAGGTTCTACTTCGACCTCGCAAAGGCCAGGAGCTATCTCGAACAAGGGCAGACGCCATGGACCCCGGCCGTGCCGCAGGTCTTCCAGCTCGAAGCCGCGCTGAAGCTGCTGGAACGCGAGGGCCTACAGGCCTGTTTCGAGCGACACGCGCGCCTGGCAAGGGCAACTCGTGAAGGCGTGAAGGCCCTTGGCCTCAAGCTGCTGGCTGACGAGGCCCACGCGAGCAACGCTGTCACGGCCGCGCGGAAGCCGCAGGGCGCCGCGGTGGCGGAGCTGCGGAAGCTAATGCGAGATAAGTACGGGGTCGTGCTCGCCGGCGGGCAGCGAAGCCTCAAGGACGAGATCTTCAGGATCGGCCACCTGGGGTATGTGGGCGAGGCCGATATCATCGCGACGCTCGGCCTGCTTGGGCTCGGGCTCAAGGAGCTGGGAGTCAATGTTGATCCAACGGCCGGTGTCCGGGCGGCCGTGAGCTCGTTGGGAGGCTGACGCGTGGCCGGGCAACAGAAGCAATGGCGGATTCTGGTCAGCGACAAGCTTGCCGAAGACGGGCTGTCTGTGCTGCGCGACCACCCGGCGGTGGAGCTCGTGGTCAAGACGAGCATGAGTCCTGAAGAGCTCCAGAAAGCAATCAGCGACGCCGACGCCCTCCTGGTGCGCAGTGCGACTAAGGTCACGGCCGACCTGATCCGGGCCGCCCCGCGGCTCCTCGCAATCGGTCGCGCCGGTGTCGGTGTGGACAACATCGACGTCGAGGCCGCGACCAAGCGCGGGATCGTCGTATGCAACTCCCCAGAGGGCAACACGGTGGCGGCGGCTGAGCACACGGTCGCGCTGATGCTTGCGCTGGCGCGCAACATCCCTGCGGCCAGCGGGTCGGTCATGGCCGGGCAATGGAGGCGGGGCGCTTTCCTCGGCGTCGAGCTGTTCAACAAGACGCTGGGGGTCATCGGGCTCGGGAAGATCGGCAGCGAGGTGGCGGTCAGGGCCGCCGCCTTCGGCATGAAGGTCATCGGGCACGATCCTTTCGTCGCAGCGGATCGCGCGGAGCGCATAGGAGTCGAAATCGTCGAACTTCAGGAGGTCCTGGAGCGCTCGGATTTCGTCACGATCCACGTGCCGCTCACAAAAGATACCGAGTATCTGATCGGTCGCGAGAATCTGGCCAAAGTCAAGCCGGGGGTGAGGATCATCAACTGCTCGCGGGGTCGGGTGGTGGATGAGGCCGCGCTAGCGGAGGCCATTAAGGACGGCCATGTGGCTGGGGCAGGCCTGGATGTCTTCGAGAAGGAGCCTCCCACCGAAAGCCCGCTTCTCGAAGTTGACAATGTCGTCTTGACGCCGCACCTCGGGGCATCGACCGCTGAGGCGCAGGCGAAGGTGGCCGTCGACGTGGCCCAGCAGGTCTTGGATGTTCTGAATGGCAGGCCAGCCAGAAGCGCGGTCAATGTGATACCGGTGAGCCCAGAAGCGCTGCGTGCGATTGAGGCCTACCTGCCTCTGGCCGAGAAGATGGGAAGCTTGCACGGTCAGCTGGCAGGGAGTCCGCTCAGATCCGTCGAGGTGACGTACGCGGGTCGGCTTGCGGACGAGGACCCCCGGCTGCTCACTCGCGCCTTTCTGAAGGGACTGCTGTCGCCCATCATCGACGAGCCGGTCAACCTCGTGAACGCTTCGGTTGTCGCACAGGCGCGGGGGCTGCGCGTGGTGGAATCGCGCAGCCGGGAACCAGAGGACTATGTCAGCCTGATTACCGCCCGCGTTGCCGTCGACGACAGGGAGCGCGTCATCTCCGGCACGCTCTTCGGGCGGAGCGAGCCGCGGATCGTCCGCGTCGACGGATACCGGGTCGACTTCACTCCGGCCGGGTACATGCTCGTCTCAATGCATATCGACCAACCGGGCATGATCGGCCGCGTTGGCACGGTTCTGGGCGAACACCAGATCAACATAGCAGGCATGCACGTTGGGCGAAGCCAGCCGGGTCCGGGAGGGCTTTCGGTCATGGTGTTGGCCCTCGACGGGCCGATACCGGCAGATGTGATGGAGCAGCTTCGGCGCATTGACGGCATCGAGACGACGCAGCTCGTGGAGCTGTGAGCGCTTTGCATGACGATTCTCATCACCAACGACGACGGTATCCACGCCGCCGGGCTGCTGGCACTCTACTCCTCACTCCGGCAGCTCGGTGAAGTCACCGCCATCGCCCCGGAGCGGCCGCGCAGCGCGTGCGGCCATGCTATCACCCTGCATAAGCCGCTGCGATTGCGCGCGGTGGAGATGCCGGACGGGGAAACCGGCTACGCCAGCAACGGGACTCCCGCCGACTGCGTTGCGCTGGGGGTCAGCAACCACGTTGGCGGCGTTCCCGATCTCGTCGTGTCGGGCATCAACCTTGGCCCGAACCTCGGCGTCGATATGACCTATTCGGGCACGGTGGCGGCGGCGATGGAGGCGGCCATTTGCGGGATACCGAGCTTTGCGATCAGCGTGGCATCCTACGAGAAAGCCGATTTCGGCCCAGCAGCCGAGTTCGCTAGATACTTCGCGGAACAGATCCACGAGCACGGCCTCCAGAAGGCAAGCTTCCTCAACGTGAACGTTCCCGCCGTTCCGCGCGCGGAAATACGGGGAGTCACCGTGACGCGCCAGGGCAGAGTCAGATACAGCAATCGCATCGAGAGGCGCACCGACCCGCGGGGTGGAGCCTACTACTGGCTGACCGGCGAGAGAGTTGATCCCTCCAAGCAACCGGGAGGTGATGCCGACGCTGTCTCCCGCAAGAGAGTCTCGGTCACCCCGGTTCGGCTTGACCTCACAGACGAGGCCCTTATGAGCGAACTCTCTGGTTGGGAACTCGACTGGCCGGGATAGGCTGGGGAAAGGACCGCGGCTCGTATCCGGCGGACAACCCGACAGTACGCGAAGGGGCCGCTCATGCCCCATAAGTGAGCCATGACGCGGGAAACATTTGCTCCGAGCTACGCTCGCATGGCAGAGCCCGTTCTCGCAGAGCGGGTGGAGGCTCTGCGGGCGATGATGCGAAGCTGCCGACTTTGCCCCCGCCGCTGCAATGTAGACCGTCCAGCCGGCGAACTTGGCGCTTGCCGCACCGGCGCAGATCCGATCGTATCCAGCTACGGGCCTCACTTCGGAGAGGAGAGGCCCTTGGTGGGCCGGATGGGCTCCGGGACCATCTTCCTCACACACTGCAACTTGCGATGCATCTTCTGTCAGAACTGCGAGATATCTCAACTCGGCGACGGCCATCCGGTGAGCGTCGAACAGGTGGCGCGGATGATGCTGGAGCTTCAGCGCCGCGGCTGCCACAACATCAACTGGGTGACACCGACGCATCAGCTCCCGATGCTCGTTGAGGCGACGCCGGTCGCTCTGCGGGAGGGCCTTCGAGTTCCCATCGTCTACAACTGCGGGGGGTATGAGTCCACGGAGGCATTACGGCTGCTGGACGGCATCGTGGACATATACATGCCTGACGCGAAGTATGGGGACAACGCGGCCGGCGAGCAGCTTTCCAGCGTCCCCGACTACTGGGATCGGTGCAGGGAAGCCCTGACAGAGATGCACCGCCAGGTCGGCGATCTGGCATTAGATGAAAACGGCGTGGCGACGCGCGGCCTGCTGGTCAGGCATTTGGTGCTTCCCGAAGACATGACACAGACCTCCGTCGTGATGCAGTACTTGGCCTCGCTCAGCGCGGACACATATGTGAACGTCATGGCCCAGTATCGCCCGGCGCACCGAGCGCGGGAGGTGGCCGCCATCGCGCGGCCGCCGACGCGCAGAGAGTTTCGGACGGCCGTGCAGGCCGCGATTGAAGCTGGGCTGCATCGGCTGGACGAACGCCGCTTGCTCGTATGACGACTGCGTGCCCCTCCATTCCTGGCCCCACACGCGGTGAGCTGGCCGGATTCGGCCTACTGCTGGCATGGCTTGCAGTCGGGTACGCGGCGGCTTTGAGGCTGGCCGCAGGTGTGTCCTGGGCGACCGCTTCTTGGCAGGCGACGGCCTGCGTGTTGACAGGCGCAATACTGCTGCTGCTCGTTATCGAGGCTGTGAGCGTTTCCAGGAGAATCGCGGGAGTCTCACCGGCCGCGTATCGCGCGGTTGCCCCCATTATGGGCGCTTCGCAATACGCCCTGCCCTGGCTCGGATGGTCTGTTCTGATCTGGTGGATGAACGGCGGGCGTCTCTCGACGGTGGAGGCACTTGAATCCGGCGCCGCGATCTCCGCCTTCTCATATCTCAGCGGATTCGTCATCGTTCTCACGCTTCGGCCTCGTGCCGGCGATGTGGAAGTGACGCGCACGGACGCGATCCTGGACGCACTGCCAGCAGCTTTCGACGGATACCGGATTCTGCACATATCGGACATCCACGGAGGCTCCCGCCTTTCGCTGGCCTCGGTGTCGGAAAGGCTCGCGCCAGCCGAGAACCTCCAGTCTGACCTGATAGTGTTCACAGGTGATCTGGCGGCACGCGGGGACGCGGTCGAACCGACGGCCGACTCGCTCGCTCGACTCGCGGCCCGCGACGGGATCGTGGCAGTGTTGGGCAACCACGACCACTGGATGGGGAAGAGGCGAGTCGCAACCGCACTCCAAAGCCGGGGCCTCGTCATCCTCGGCAACGACAGCCTTAGACTTGAGAGAGGCGGACAAACCTTGTACCTGGTCGGCGTGGAGAGCGTCTCCTACGTCGGGCGCGACGACTTGCAGGCCGCGCTGCGAGGCGTGCCGGAGGGCGCGCCGGTCGTGATGCTGACCCATTCGCCAGACATTGTCTACAAAGAACTGTCATCGCGCGCCTCGCTTATCCTGTCCGGTCATACCCATGGAGGCCAGATGGTCTTTCCGTGGATCGGGCCGCTCTACGTCCCCACGGGCCTTGGCCGCCGGCGAATGTCCGGGCTGCTCGAGGCCGAAGGCCGACTCCTTTACATCAATCGAGGGCTCGGGGAGGTCTTCCCGCCGATGCGTCTGAACTGCTCGCCTGAGCTGGCCTTGATAACGCTGCGCCGCCGATGACACCCTGTTTGACAGCGCGTCGAGCGCGGCTTATACTCGTCCGTGGAGAGATGGCCGAGCTGGTCGAAGGCGCACGACTCGAAATCGTGTAGGCCGCCACAAGCGGCCTCGTGGGTTCGAATCCCACTCTCTCCGCAGTCCTCCTGCGGTTGTGTTCTGCTGTGGCCCGCTGCTGAGAGATCCTGGCCCGCTGAGGGCTCCTGCTAGGCCGTGTCCGCCTGTGGCTGATCCTCTCGCTCGTTCGGGAAGATCGAAACCG
This sequence comes from uncultured bacterium, assembly GCA_964559435.1. Classification (GTDB taxonomy): domain Bacteria; phylum Armatimonadota; class Hebobacteria; order Hebobacterales; family Hebobacteraceae; genus Hebobacterum. Next base: position 94,472 of record CAZLHI010000005.1, read on the forward strand.
CCTCCTCGCTCTCCCGCCCGCGGCTGAGAGCGTGCCCGGCCACCCGCCGCACGACGTTGTTTGGGTCGTCTCGATGTGCCTGCTGGAGCGCCTCGCGAGGTCTATCGCCGGGAGCGTCGGCGAGCACGGATGCAGTCCGACTGCGCACATCGGCGACCGGGTCGCGCTGGAGGGCCTCGATCAACGCCGCCACCGCTTCGGGCGTCCGGAGCTGCCCCGCGATCTCCACCGCCATGAGGCGCACGTCAGATTCGAGCGCTTTCAGCGCGTCGAGAAAGGCCTCGGCTGGAACTCCCTGCCGCAGCCCGCCCGCAAGCGCGATGGCGGCCCTCGTTTGCTCCTGCTCTGGAAGCCCGTGGAGCGCCGCCAGCAGCGCGACCAACTTGCGTCGTCCCTCTCCCGCCAGGTGCTCGGCCACCACTCGGTCCGACTGCTCGGCCCCCAGCGACCGCAGCAGCGGATCGACATCGCCCGTCACCGCCATGTCAACTAACGACGTCGCGGCCGCCGGCGACAGCGGCCCCTGTCGGAACAGGTCGCCAGCCTCCGCCACCTCCGACCACGCGCCGTGGAGCTGCGTGAGCGCGGCGGCCGCGGCCTCCCTCACCCGCGGGCTCGGGTCGCTTCGCCGCGCGGTGATCGCTCCCTGGTGTTTGCGCACCGCGCGGCCCAGTCTCGCGACCGATCCCAGAGCGCTTACGCGGACATCTTCATCCGGGTCGGAGAGGGCCCGGATGAGGGCGTCTGCCGCCTCATTTGCGCCCGCCTCTCCAAGCTGCGCGGCCGCGGTTGCCCGAACCCGAGTGTCTGGATTCTTCAGCAGAGGCAAGAGAGCATCGGTCAGGCCTCTTGGATCCATCTCGCCCACTGCTTCGAGAGCAGCATTCCGCACCGTCTCGGACGGATCGTCCAGCGCCTCTATCACCTGGCGAGCGGCTTGCTGCCCGGCCGACTTGCTCAAGATCAGCAGCGCGCGGGCGCGCCGGACCTCGTCGTCGTCTTCGAGGGCCGCGGCGAGAAGCCGCCCTTTCTGGCGGAAGCGGGATACGGCGAACGCCTCGGTCGCGGCCTCTCGCACGGCCTGGTCTGCGTCTTCCAAGGCCATCCGGGCGAGCGCGTCCGCGGCCTCGGCCGTGCTGCAGAGAGCCAGGCCCTTTGCCGTCTGTACGCGAAGCTCGTGCCCCGGATCTTGATGAGCGGATAGCAATGCCCTTTGGCACTCGGTCATGGCAGCCCGAACGTCGAAGTCGGCCGGGAGCACGTCGGGCCGCCAGTGCTCCTGCGCGGATAAGACAGAGGTAAGCCCGGTAACGGCCGCGACCCGCACTTTCTGGTCTGGGTCGGCGACCGCCCTGGAGAGGGTTCCGAGCGCTGCTGGCTGCCTGCGCTGCGCCATCGCCTTGACGGCTTCCGCTCGGACGGCCGCGTCCGGGTCGCTCAGCAAGGCGGCCACCGCAGCAATCGACCCGGAGTCGCGACTGTGTCCGAGGGCGGCAACCGAGTGGCGCCTCACCCGCTCCTCCGGGGACTCCAGCGCTTCCAGGAGCGGCCGCGACACACCCAGGTCTGCAAGGCTCGACAGCAGCCGAGCAAGGAGGTCCTCGGGGCCTTCCCATTCAGCTTCGCTCAACCACCGCTCGACGACACCGCCGCTTTCGAGCGAGGTGGCGAGTCGGCCTGCGACCGGTCGAGGCAGCTCTGTCAAGGCAAGCGATAGCTCCGTGAGACCGCCCTCGGACAGTGCGACTGCTGCCTGGACCATGGCCTCCACCGCCTGGTCGGATCGATCTTGTCGCTGTGCCTCCCTGGTGAGCGCGTCGAGTATCGAACCACAGGACGCCGTCTGCTCCATCTCAGCAAGCGCGCGAGCAGCGGCCGCGCGGACGCTCCCAACCGGGTCGCTCAGCAGCTTCTGGACATCCTCGGAGTGCCCAGTAGCCCCGAGGCTGCCCAGAGCGTGAACTGCCTGAGCGCGCAGGTCGGGGTTCGGATCTTGGAGAAGCGGGACCAGCATCTCGACGGCCCGCTCGCCGCCGACAGCGCTGAGCACTTCCACCAGTGTCCGGCGAACTCCGGGACTCCGGTCGCGAAGGGCCGAACTGAGCGGCTCGAGCGCCTCATCCTCCACTCCCTCCAGTGCCCGCAGGCTCACGGCAAGCGGGCGCAGGCCGGCCTCCAGCATCTCGGCCAGGGCGAGGACGCGCGTCTCGCTGCGTGCGCTCTCACTCTCGCTGAGCACTCGCCCGCCGGCCAGCTCGACAGCGGCCGCCACAGCAGGAGCCAGGGAAATCTGCTCGCCATCTTCTTGGGCAAGCTGAGACGCGCCGCGACCCATCACCGCGCTGAGGACGCGTGCCGCGTCGCCCCTGATTCCCCGGCGCGGGTCGGCAAGCAGCGCGAGTATCTGACGGATGAACCATACGGTTGCCGCCTGCTGAGCCGACCGTTTGCCCCCGGGGGCGCCGCGCGCGAGGTCGGCCCGAAGCAGCTTGCCCAGGCGGGCGCGATCGGCAGGACCCAAAGCTTGCGCTCTTTGGAGGCTCTGAACGCGAGTCCGTGGGTCGCTCGCCCGCAGCAGCGTGATGGTCCGACGAAGATCACCCAGCCGTTCGCGCCAGCGGCGTGACACGGCGACGAGGACACCCGCTGCTATCACCACCAGAAACGCTGCGGCCCAGAGAGCCGGATTCATGAGGAATGAGTCCATGCAGCCTCTCCTTCCCCCCGGCCCGAGGCGGCCCGCGGAGTCGCGACCCGCTCCGCCGGCGACTGTCAGATGGATCAGCCCGACAACCGATCTGCCGCCGCCGTCGTGGAAGCGCGAGAGAAGCCTCCTGCGCTGCGCCGGTATCGGGCTTTCTCAGCCGCCGTGGTTCGCCTCTCACCTGCGGTTCCCTTCTCGATGCATCGCGGCCCCCATGAAAGTGCATGATAGAGATCGCCCCGCCTTATGGAACAAAACCGTGCGCACTGCCCTTAGCCAGCGGCGAGCGGAGGGAGCGTATCTCTCGGCGCGGCGAGCGCGGCGGATCTTGAATAGCGGGGGATGACCCAATGTCCTGTATGCACCACTGTTGCAGCCAGAAACGCGGTAGCCTATATGTCCAGCACAGGACCCGAATCGCATCGTGGATCCAATGTTCTTCGGCCTTTGTCGGCGCCGTTCTGCTTGTCTGTGCCTCTGTCGCGGGCGGCCGCGCTAACGGCATGGAGCCGCTGTACGTGGAGGCCGTTGAGACAGAGACCGCAGACGAGCAGCTAGAGGTCCGAGTAAGCACCACCTCGCCCAGCCTTCCCGCGTTCTCAGCCTTCCCTCTCCGGGAGCCGGACAGGCTGGTCATGGATTTTCCCGACTATCTCTGGCGGCCCGGCTATACCGGCCACCTCAAGAGCGGCCATCCACAGGTCGAGGGCGTGCGGGTCGGCCAATTGTCCAAAGAACCGCCGATCACGCGGGTCGTCTTCGATCTCCGGGTGCCGGCGGAGCAGGTGAAATACGAAGCCCTCTCTGGAGCCGGCGACGGGGAGCTTCGCATCTACGTGCCCGGCCGCAAGGCTGGCAAGCCAGCACCCGCGTGGGCTGGGAAGCCCGCGACGAGGCCGGCGAAGCCCCGTCCGACTGCCGGCCCGAGCAAGCCACCGAAGGAAGGTCCTTCCCTCGGTGTCGCGGCGTCCCCACCGGTTGTCTCTGGCACCGGGCAGGGGGCTGCCGCAGAGCCGACTCCGCGGCCTGCGGACCTTGGTGTCGCCGCAGCCAGCGCGCCTGATGGCGAGACCCCGAGCCCCGCGAAGGCCTGGATGTCTTGGAAAGGCTATCTGCTCCGGGCGCTCGCAGCGGTTGCTCTGATCATTGCCATTGGAGCACTTGCGTTCTGGCTGCGCAACCGATTCCGAACCTCCCAGAGCACAGAGCCCATCGCGTCGCTCGGGGCGATAGCGTCCGGGCGCTCAGGGGGCATGCTACGCTGCAGAATCATCGACGGCTACCTGGTCTTGGCCCCCGAGGCCATGACCGGCATGGAGGCGATGGCTCGCCAAGAGGCGAGGGTCGAGGGATCCGTTGAGGTCATACCAACAGAGGAGAGCGCGGAGGCCGAGAAGGAGTCGGAGGTCGAGGAGGAGCCGCGGGCCGCCGACGCGGCGACAAGAGCGGCAGAGCTTGTGAGGTCGCTGGCGGGCGATAGCGGGGATGTACGCAAGAAGGCGACGCGCGACCTTGTGGAGCTGGTGAAGAATGATCGCGCCGACGTACTTCTGCCTTACCTGAAGAGCGCGGAGGCGCGGGTTCGCGTGGTGGTTGCTGGTGTGCTGGGCGAGGCCGGCGCGGCCAACTGCGCCAGTGCGCTTGCGGACATCGCTGACGACTCAGATCCATCCGTGCGTGCTGCTGCTCTCTACGCACTTGCCCAGCTCGGTCCGGCAGCTTCCGAGCATGTCGCTGCACTTCGGAAAAGGTTGTGTGACGAGGAGAGCTCGGTTCGAGCACGCGCAATAGAGGCGCTGGCCGTGCTCGCCCCACACGATGAGGGGGCCGCTCGACAGGTGGTGGAGCTCGCCGGCGATGCCGATCCAGCAGTGCGACAGGCGGCCGCCTCAGCTTCGTTCGCTTTCGCGCGCAATGGCGTCACCGAGCCGCTGCTCGGCCTGCTGGCGGACATCAGCCGCCGCGCGCAGGCGCTCGAGCTGCTTCAGCAGGCGGATGAGGCAATCATCAAGCAGCTACTTGTCGACGCGAACAAGACGTCCTCTGAGACCAGCGACGCTGCCGTAGGGACCCTGGCCTACGTCATAAGCGCCCGCTTCGCACCGGCTGACTTCCGCGACGATCTCCAATCATTGGATGCGGATGTCCGAATGGCCGGTCTACACGGGCTGGCGATCGTCGGGGGAGACGAGCTACGGAAGGACGTCCTCGAGCTATCGAGAAACGACCCGTCGCCTGAAGTCAGAGCTACAGCTGGGCAGGTCCTGATCTACTGGGAGGAACTCGCTGAGGCCACGGCCCGGGCCGGCAGTGAGAGCGGCGGCGCCGCCAACTAGGCAGGCCCAATACGCCGATAAGATCACAGCCGGCAGGCGCTGGAGGGCGCCCTGCCGGCTCTTGCTTTTCCCAGTTTGACACACCGCCGGATCGATCGCCGGCCCAGCGTGCCCGCCTGGAGAGGCGCGGCCACACGCTCCATCGAATCCCGAATGAGATGACTCGTTGCGGGAGGCCTCTCCGGTGGCACAAAGCTACCCGCGGGTGGGATTTGCGCGGGTCCGGGTGACGGAAGCCGGTCGCCTGGGCACCATGCGCGCTCATGATGATCTCTTTGCGCGCGTGCTGTACACGGCCACGAACGACGGCCCGGTATTGCTTGTGTCCCTTGATCACATGGGCCTCACACCGGGACGCCGCGCCGCCGTGACGGCAAGGTTGGCGAAAGCTTCCGGCATTCCCCCTGACCGCATAGCTGTGTGCCATACACACACGCATGCGGGGGTGGACTTCCGGGCAGGCGAGCTTTCGCGTCTGCTAGCGGGCGCCGCGGGGCGGGCCAGGCAAGGTGCCCGACCTGCTGAGCTAGCGTACCTCCGAGTGGACGTCAACAGACGCTACAGCGTGAACCGCCGGGCGATTGTGGGGCAAGGCCTCGGCGCAGTCAGCATCATCTTCAACCGCAACGTGACAGTGGACCTGAGGAAGCACACGGAGGAGTGCGGCGAGCAGATTCGTGACTTCATCCGAACGGGGCGTAACATCTGGAGCCCCCGCTACCTCGAGCCTGAGTTCGACCCGGCGGCACCGGCGCGCCTATCGGAGCGACAACTCGCACTTCTCGCGCACCTGCCGGAACGCGTATATCTGGACGGGCCGGTCGATCCACACCTGGAATGGCTTTGCTTCCGAACGCAGGAAGGAGGCTGGCTTGGAAGCATCGTACGATTCTCAGCCCATCCTGTGATCTGGCGCAAGAGCATCACGAAGATGGTCTCGGCTGATTACCCGGGCGTCTTCGCAGCCAGAGTCGAAGAAGAGACCAGCGCGCCGGCGCTGTTCGTGAACGGCCCCTGCGGCGACGTGAAGCCGCTTTACCGCGTGAACGGCGAAGCGGAGATGGAACGGGTCGGCGAATCGCTCGCGCGCGAGCTAATGAGTCGATGCTCGCACCTGCGGTGGTCGCAGCTTGAGCGCGTGGGGTTCGCCGGACGAAGAGAAACCTTCCCTGTGCACGCGGATGTGCGCCGCTACGCCGGCCGCTGGCCGATCGAAGCTGCCGCCGCGCGGCATGCCGCCATTGGGCGGCGCGGCGAGGACCCAGTTGCTGCAAAGAGGGCGCTCGACTGGGCGCTCCGCGTGTGGGGCAACGGGACTATCAACTGGCGCCGACAGGCGATCACCATGCCGTTCAGTCTCCTGACGTTCAACGACGTCGGCCTCCTTGGTCTGCCGACAGAGGTCTGGTGCGAGATCGGGCTCAGCATCAAGCGCGCCTGCTCGGAAAAGAAGCTCATCGTTGGCGCAAACTGCGACATATCGACCAACTACGTCCCGCCGCCGGGGCAGCTCGCGCTGGGCGGATACGAGGCGGTCAACTCAATGCTGGAGGAATCGGCCGCAGAACGCTTTGTTGCGGTCGGCGCGGAACTCGCGAACGCCAACATGTGAGGAGAGCGGTATGAAGTTCGCCACGGAGTACCTTTGGTTCAACACGAGTCGGCCCCGTGAGTACGTGAATGTGACGGAGGACGTCGCTCGTATCGTGCGAGAGAGCGGCATCCGAGACGGCATGGTGCTCGTCTCCGCCATGCACATTACGGCCGGCGTCTACGTGAACGACGCGGAACCAGGCATCATCGAGGATATCGACGAGTGGGCCGACGGGCTAGCACCTCAGGGGCCGGACTACCGCCATCACCGGACAGGCGAGACCAATGGCGACGCCCATTTGAAAAGCCTGCTCATCCACCATCAGGTTATCGTGCCGATCACGGACGGCGAGCTAGACCTCGGCCCGTGGCAGCAAATCTACTACGCCGAGTTCGACGGCCAGCGGCGCAAGCGAATGGTCGTGAAGGCCATGGGCGAGGAGCATCGCTGCCCCGTCTGAACCCGCGCGTGCGCACGCATAGGGACGGCAGAATCATCTGCGGCTCCCTGTTTGGGCAGAGAGGAGCACAGGTATGGCGATCAGTCTCCGGTGGAATCCCGATGAAGTCCCGCACGAGTTGCACGACGCGTTGACAGCGCTCTCCGAGCATTATCCGATCAATGCACGGACCGGTGCCCGCGGGCTGCACTTTGCGGAGGGCGCACCGGCTGGCGAGTGCAGCATCGAGCAGACGGAGGCCGAAGTTCGCATTACTTACGGAGCACTCGCTGATGCCCTGCGCGGTCTGGGCGCGGCCCTCGCGGGCCTGAGGGAGACGGGCAGGACCATGTCCGAGAAGCGCAATTTCCAGACCTTGGGGATCATGCTCGACTGCTCGCGCAACGCCGTGATGAAGGTCGATCACTTGAAGCGGTGGCTCCGATGTCTGGCCTTGATGGGCTACAACATGGCGATGCTTTACACGGAGGATACGTACAGGCTTCCCGGCGAGCCATTCTTCGGCCTCTTCCGGGGAGCCTACAGTCCCGAGGAACTCAAGGAGCTAGACGACTACGCGGCCCGGCTGGGGATCGAGGTCATCGGCTGCATCCAGTCTCTGGGACACCTGGAGCAGATTCTGAAGTGGCCGGTCTACAGCCAAGTGAAGGACACGGACCGGGAGCTCCTGGTCGGCGAACCGGCAACGTACGAGCTGATAGAGAAGATGATCGGCCGCTTCGCCGAGTGCCTCCGAAGTCGTCGCATCCACGTCGGCATGGACGAGACATGGACGCTCGGTCGCGGGCGATTCCTCGACCAGTACGGACACAAGTCGGGCTATGCCATCTTGACAGAGCACCTGGGGAAGGTCGTCCAGATCTGCCGACGGCGCGGCCTGCGGCCGATGATCTGGTCCGACATGTTCTTCAAGTTCGGCGGCGACAGGCACATCGACTACGACGTCCGAAGCTCCATACCCGACGAGGTGCGGGATGCTATCCCGCCCGACCTCGACTTGGTTTACTGGGACTACCGCAGCGACACAGAGGAGAAGTACCTGCGGCTTATCGAGCGGCACCGGCAGCTTGGACGCGATCCCATAATGGGCTCTGGGGTTTGGACCTGGCTGCGCCTGTGGTACGGCCGTGCGGAAACGGAAGCGACTGTGGCGCCGTGCGTGAGTGCGTGCAAGGAAGCGGGTCTCAAGGAGATCCTCTTCACCATGTGGGGGGATGACGGCAGCTACTGTGAGTTCGACTCCGCGCTCGCGGGACTGGCCTTCGCGGCTGCCCAGTGCTACGGGGAGCCCGAAGCGTGGCTGAAGGCCCGGTACCAGGCCGTCTGCGGGATCGGATACGACGAGTCGCTGCTCGGCTCCGAGGTCGAGTTTCCGCCTGCTGAGTCGCGGAACTTCTGGGCGCCGGACCACATGGCCGCGGTAACGCTATGGGACGATCCTCTGCTCGGCATGCACTGGCGATGTGTCGACGCCCGCTATCCGGGCCACTGGCAGAAGGCGCTGGAGCATTACCGAGACCTCTCCCAGCGGTTGGCCGGCTACTGCGAGACCTATGAACCAGTTGACCTGGGCCACGCGGCCGCTCTCGCCGACTTGCTGGCCGCGAAGATCGACTTCCGGCTGAGGCTCGAGGACGCCTACGGCACGCGGAACGATGCCGGCCTGAGGTCCTTGCTCGACGATGTGCCGAAGCTGCTCGAGCTGGTCGAACAGCTCGAGAGCACTTTCCGGCGACAGTGGCTGAGGCGAAATAAGCCATTCGGCCTCGAGGCGCTTCAGATCCGGCTGGGCGGCCTGCGACAGCGCTTCACAGAAACCGGCCGCGCGCTGCAGGAATTGCTGGAGGGCGATAGAGAGCGGGTCCCCGAACTTGAGGAAGGGCTTTCGCTGTCAGAGGAAGCGATCGGAGCGCTGCAGTTGGGCAATCACTACCGCGACCTCGCGACACCGGGGATCCTATAACCCGCCCGTACCGCCGCTCCGCGACGCCGCTGGGACGCCACCCGCTCTCGCTGCGCCTGAAGCGCGTGTTTGGCACAGGTGAGTACGAACTCGCGTTATCCCAGAAGCATCTAATCCTATTGGATGTGCGCCGGAAATGCTAGAATCAGGGGTCAAGGAAGTAGCCGAATGAAGCAACTGTCTGAGCGCGCCGAAGAGGATCTGAGCCATGAGTAGTACCTGGGCACGTCATTGGCCTGTTGCCTTGTGCGTCGCGTTCCTCGCCAGCGCGACTCCCGTCGCCGCGGAAGAGGTCTCGGAGCTCTGGCGCAGCCCGTTTGGCAATCCGCGCGCGCTGTCGGTAGACAGCTCCAATGGTACGTGCTGGGCGGCCACAGGCAACAGCGTGATGTGCCTCAGCGCCGCAGATGCTGTCCTCGCGCAGATAGACGGCTTCTCATCTCCTCGCGGCATTGCGGTGAACTCCGGCGATGGCTCGTGTTGGGTGGCCGACACGTACAGCGATCAGGTCGTTCACCTCGGCCAGGACGGCGCTGTGTTGTGGCGAGGGGGCAGCTTCAGCCGCCCGACGGCAGTAGCCGTGGACCCGACTGACGGTTCCTGTTGGGTGGCAGACTTCGGCCACGGGGAGCTGGTGCGGCTGGGCTTGGACGGCACCGAGTTGCTGCGACTGACAGGTTATGCCTGGCCCGACCCGGAGACGGCAGTGGCTGCCGGAGGCAGTCTGGCGGTCAATCCGACCGACAGCTCGTGTTGGGTCGCGGACGAGGGGAACGGCCGGGTGATGCATCTCTCGGCGGCCGGCGGCGTGCTGCTGGCGAGCACTGTGCTTGTCAGCCCGCGGGCGGTGTCGGTGAATGCAGATGACGGCTCCTGTTGGGCTGCGGACGCGGCGAACGGACGCATCGTCCATCTGTCTGCCGCCGGCGCGGTAGAATGGCAGAGCGGGGAGTTCACGTCCCCACTCGATCTGGCGGTAAACCCAAGCGATGGCTCGTGTCTGGTAGCCGACAGCGGAGCAGAGGCGGTTATCAAGGTGCTAGTCAGTGGCGAGGAGCTCTGGCGGTGGACCGCGGGTCCTCGCGCGGTGGCGGTGAGCCCTTCGGATGGCTCCTGCTGGGTTGCCAACCGGCGGGCTCTTGGGTCGGTGACAGGATCGTATGAAGTGGTGCGTCTCAGCTCATCGGGCAGTGTGCTTGCGCGGCACGCAGGTTTCACGCGTCCGGTGAGCGTATCGGCGGACCATGCCGTGAGGGGCTGCTGGGCGGCCGACTACGAGAGCGGCGCGATGGCGCGCATAACGGCCGATCACGTCCTCGAGGTGAATCGCACAGAGCCTTCGCAGTATCAGCCGCGGTCCGTGTCAGCGCAGACCGTGAATGGCTCCTGCTGGATTGCCGAGGAGGGAGGGGGGCTTGTGCATCTGTCCCGCGATGGGCTCGAACTGCTGCGGGACCGTAGGCTGATGCCCCGCCGCGTCTCGGTCAACTCAAATGACGGATCCTGCTGGGCAGGCGTGATGGGCGGAGGCACAGCCGCGGCCGACGAGGTGTACCACATCAGCAAGTACGGAGACACGCTCTGGCACGGTGGTAATTTCGCCCGCGTCAGCTCCGTCTCCGTGAACCTGAAGGACAACACATGCTGGGTGGCCGACCAAGACGCCGACCGAGTGTATCACTACCGCCCCTACGGCGACCAGATATGGAGCGGTGCTATCGACTCGCCCGTGTCTCTCTCGGCCGACCCCATGGATGGGTCTCTCTGGGTGGTCAGCGCCGATGAGCAACAGGGGACCAGCTCCGTGACCCATCTCGCTGAGGATGGTCAGGTGCTGTGGAGCAGCGACGCCTTCAGTTTCGCCGGCGCCATCTCTGTCAACCCCACTGATGGCTCCTGCTGGGTCGCGGACTGGGGCACGCGGGAAGTCATACACTTGGACAAGAGTGGGCTGGAGCTGTCTCGCCTTCCGGGATTCTGGCGGGCGCGGGTGTCGGTGGACCCGGCCGATGGATCATGCTGGGTCTGCGATGAGGATAATGGTCAGATCATTCATCTGGGCATTTCCGGATATGACAGCCCGACATTCCCAGATGTTCTGTGCTATCAGTGGTGCTATGAAGAGGTCGATGCCTGCTTTGCCGCCGGCATCGTCGGGGGCTATCTCGACGGGCGCTATCACGGAGAGAACACCGTTACGCGCGATCAGATGGCGGTCTACATCTCCCGAGCCCTGGCCGGCGGGGGTGCGAACGTCGATCCAGCGCTCGGCCCGCCAACCTTTCCCGACGTTCCCGACGACCACTGGGCCTTCAAATACGTCGAGTACGCTGCCGCGAACAACATCGTCGGCGGCTTCTTGGACGGCCTGTACCGCCCGCAGCTGCCAGTCGATCGGGCCCAGATGGCCGCCTATATCGCTCGTTCCGTTGTCGATCCCACGGGGGATGAGGGGCTCAGCGACTACGTGCCCCCGATCTCCGACACCTTCCCCGACGTTGAGCGGAACTCCTGGGCCTTCGTCTACGTCGAGTACTGTGCAGGGCAGGGGATCGTCCAGGGATACCCGGACGGGCTCTATTACCCCGGCCATCAGGTGACCCGCGCCCAGATGGCGGTGTATATCTGCCGGGCCTTCGGTCTAGCTCTCTAACCCGCCGCTGGTCCGCGCCTGCGGCCGGAAGCTCGAGGCGGCGGTCGAGTATCGGTCGTCCCCGCTCTTGTGCACCTAGCGCGCGAAATCCCTCCCATTGATACCAGGAGCGCCCTACACGTCAGAGGATGGCCACAGCCAGTCGGGAAGCGCGTCACGTGGCTGTTTCTCTGAGGCCTACGAGAGAAGCCGCATAGGCGGGAGGGACAAATGGCCGACGCGACACGACTCATTCGGTTGACGCTTCCGACTCTTGGGCTGGCCGTGCTCTCGCCGCTGGTCGCAGTCGCAGCTGAGGAAGTGGCTGAAGCCTTGCGCACGCCGTTCGGCGCTGCGCGCTCTGTCTCAGTGAACCCTGACGACAGCTCCTGCTGGGCGGCCACCGGCGGCAGCGTCATGCACATCTCGTTCGACGGAGAGACCCTGAGTCAGAGCGATGGCTTCTCCCGTCCCGCATCGGTTTCCGTGAACGGCGCGGACGGGTCTTGCTGGGTTGCTGACAGCGGCAACAGTCAGATCGTGCGCCTGGCGGCGGATGGATCGGAGATCCTGCGCGTCGGCGGGTTCTCTGAGCCCTCCTCGGTCTCGGTGAACAGAAACGACGGCTCCTGTTGGGTGGCGGATAGAGACCACGACCAAGTCGTGCTTCTCTCCGAGGGCGGCACTGAGCTCCTCCGGATCGGAGGCTTTCTCGGGCCCACCGCGGTAGCGGTCAATGCAGCTGACCGAACCTGCTGGGTAGCCGACACGGAGAACGACCGAGTCGTGCAGTTGTCGCCGTCGGGGAGTGTGCTTGGGGTGAACGACGCATTCCTCGGCCCGACGAGCGTATCGGTGAATCCAATCACCGGCTCCTGCTGGGTGGCAGATACGTTCAATGATGAGGTCGTGCGCCTTCTGGCCGACAGCACAGAGGTCGTCCGCGTGGAGGGATTCTCGTTCCCCACCTCCGTTTCGGTCAACGCCCAGGACGGTCGGTGCTGGGTGGCCGACACCGGAAACGCGCGCATCCAGCTTCTCTCGCAGAGCGGGCAAGTCATATTCCGGGGCGGCAGCTTCGACTGTCCGGTTGCCGTCTCGGCGAATCCGCTCGACGGGTCCTGTTGGCTGGGCGATGCCTGCGCTGGGGAAGTGCTCAGGCTGAACACCAACGCCGTCGTGCTGTTCCGCGTTGGCGAGTTTGCCGAGCCCGTCTCGGTATCCGTCAATGACAGCGATGGTTCGTGCTGGGTGGTGGACGAGTCCGCCAATCGGGCGGTTCGACTCAGCGAGGAGGGAGCCGAGCTGCTGAGCAAGAGCCAGTTCTTGTCGCCGGCCGCGGTGTCGGTTAACCCGGCGAACGGCATGTGGTGGGTGGCCGACACCGGGAACAATGCAGTCGCTCAGCTTTCTGCTCAAGGCGCGCTGCTCCGCCGGATCGGCGGCTTTAGCGGCCCTCGGGGCGTGTCGGTGAACCGCTCGGACGGGTCGTGTTGGGTGGCCGACACTGGAAACAATGAGATCGTGCACCTCGCGGACGACGGCTCAGAGCTGTTCCGTGGTGGCCGCTTCCTTGGGCCTCTGTCCGTTTCCGTCAACCCGGAAGACGGCAGCTGCTGGGCTGCCGACACCGGCGGAGACGAAGTGGTGCATCTGGCGGAGGACGGCACTCAGCTCTCCCGGAGCGCGGGGTTCGACGGGCCGTCGTCTGTATCCGTCTACCGGGCTGATGGCTCGTGCTGGGTGGCAGATCGTTTGAACAACGAAATTGTCCGCCTTGCCGAAGATGGTTCCGAACTCGCGTGGGTCGGCGGCTTCCACGAGCCATATGCCATCTCGGTCAGCGCCGACGATGGCTCCTGCTGGGTAGCCGATACGGAGAACGACGAGATAGTGCATCTATCGAGGACGGGTTGGGAGCTGTCTCGCACAGGCGGCTTCTCGCAGCCGCAAAGCGTCTCCGTCAACTCCTCCGATGGCTCCTGCTGGGTAGCGGACAGCCTTCAGGGTCAGGTCGTCCGTCTCGTAGTCACCGTGCCGGCCAAGCCGACCTTCCCGGACGTGCCCTTTGACGCCTTTGGACACGATGAGATCGAAGCGAACGTGATGGCCGGCATCGTCAGCGGGTTCCGGGACGGCCTATATCGACCTGAGCTCAGTGTCACGCGCGACCAGATGGCCGTTTTCATCTCCCGCGCGGTCGCCGGCGGCGACGAGAATGTCCCAGATTCGGAGGGGCCGCCGAGCTTCCCGGATGTGCCGGCCGACAATTGGGCCTTCAAGTACGTTGAGTTCGCGGCTGGGTTGAATATCGTGGGAGGCTTCCAAAACGGCGACTATCGGCCGTTGGAGGAGGTAGACCGGGCGCAGATGGCTGCCTTCATCGCGCGCTCGATCGCCGACCCGACTGGTGACGAAGGCCTGGCCGATTATGTCCCACCCAGCACGCCGACGTTCCCCGATGTGCCGCTCGATTTCTGGGCCTACACCTACATCGAGTTCATAGTCCAGCAGCAAGTCGCCGAGGGCTTCGATGACGACCTCTATCACCCCGAGATGGTGGTTGACCGCGCACAGATGGCCGTCTTCATCTTCCGGGCATTCCATCTGACATTCCTGGAGCAGTAGTCAGCCCTGCCACTCTAGGACTGTGCGTTAGGCGATCCCCCCAGGGCCCAGGCCGTTCTCCCGCCGCGTGTCGCGGGTACAGGGAGCGGTTGCGGCGCCTGCGCCGCGATCTAGGAGCCTGCATGTTGGGCCAGACCGGCCCGGCCCGAGACCAACGTCATCCTTGACGGGGAGGCCTGTGTATGCTATCCTCTCGCCGGACAATAAGCTGTCTGCAGCTTGGGTCCTTTTAACCCAGTCCAGAGAGGCTGAAAAGGGTGAGCCCAAACAGATCCGACAAGCGCCGAGCGCCGGCCCCCCAGAATAAGGGCGGCGCTATTTCTGTGGCCGCCACCGGCTCACTCAGGCAGACAGCCGCGATCCTCGACGGTTCCGACATAGGCCGAGCGCTCACTCGAATCGCTCACGAGATATTGGAGCGCAACAAGGGCGGCGAGAACCTCTGCCTGATCGGGATTCACACGCGCGGTGTGCCGCTGGCGTCTCGTCTGGGCGGCCTCATAGAGCGGTTCGAGGGCCAGCCGGTGCGGCTCGGCCAGCTCGACACCGCCGGGCACCGGGACGACCGCCCGGGCCACGAGACCGCCTCTAGGACGTCCATTGACTTCGATCTCACTGGCAAGCATGTGATCCTCGTGGACGATGTGCTGTACACCGGCCGGAGCGTCCGCGCTGCTCTCGACGCACTGATAGAACACGGGCGACCAGCAGATGTGCAACTGGCCGTACTTGTGGATCGCGGCCATCGAGAGCTCCCGATTCGCGCGGACTACGTGGGGAAGAACATCCCGACCTCCCGCCGAGAACGGGTGAGAGTCCATCTCTCCGATACCGACGGCGAGGAGGCGGTTTACATCGAGCGTTTGCCGGAGGACAAGTAAGTGGCTCTGGAGGGACGCGACCTGGTCTCGATCTTCGATCTCAGCGATCGCGAGATCGAGGCCGTGTTCGACCTGGCCGATCAGATGGATGAGCACAAGCACGTCGGCCTGAAGATCGCGGACGGAAGCATTCTGTGCACGCTCTTCTACGAGCCGAGCACGAGGACGCGTCTGTCCTTCGAGGCCGCGATGCAAAGACTGGGAGGCGGGGTCATCAGTGTCGCCGACGCCAGCAGCACCTCGGTGGCGAAAGGCGAGACCATCGCCGACACAGTTCGCATTATCGAATCGTATGCCGACATAATCGTGATCCGGCACCCGCTGGAGGGTAGCGCGCGGGTGGCGGCCGACTACGCGTCAGTGCCGATCATCAATGCGGGAGACGGTGCTCACGAGCATCCCACGCAAACACTGCTGGACCTCTACACGATTCGGCGAGAGAAGGGCAAGCTCCGCGACCTCAGCGTCGCCCTCGTAGGCGATCTTCGCTACGGTAGAACAGTCCACTCGCTTGCCTTCGGACTGGCGCGATTTGGGGCCGAGGTCACGTTCGTCTCCCCTCCGGGTCTGGAGATGCCGCTGCCGCTCGTAGAGCGGCTGGAAAAGGAGTTTCAGTGCACGCCTGCCCACTATCACAGCTTGGGTGATGTCGTGACAGACCCCGAGTCCGTGAAGCGGCGAAGGGGCGGCCAGAAAGTCCTCGCCACGGAGTTGCTGGCCACCTTCGACGCCATCTACGTGACTCGCGTGCAGAAAGAGCGCTTCGAGTCGGACCATGCCTATCAGGGCGCGAGGCGAGGCTACGCGATCACGCAGGAGCTTCTATCAGGGGCCCAGTCGGACGCGCTCGTGATGCATCCGCTCCCCAGGGTCGATGAGCTGGCCTATGATCTGGATCGGGATCCCCGCGCGGTCTACTTCCGGCAGGCCGCTTTCGGGCTGCCTGTGAGGATGGCTCTGCTGGCCGCGCTGCTGGGGAAGCGTCCGGTCAGAGTGAAGCGGGCGCGCAAGGGAGACTATCGGCCCGAGCCGCGCCGGGAGGTGGACTTCCGCAACATCGCGCAGTTGAAATGCCCAAACGCGCAATGTGTTAGCAACCATGAGGCCTATCTCAGGCCGCAGTTCACATTTGTCAGGTACGCGCCGGAGACTGTGGCCTGCGCCTACTGCGAACAGGAGGTAGCTTCGCCTCTGAGCTCCGATGATCTAGAATGAGCGATCAGGTCAATAACTTGGTGATAAGAGGCGGCCGCCTGTTCGATCCCTGCGCAGGGCTGGATGGCATCGGCGACGTGCTTGTCCGGGACGGCGTGATCGCTGGCTCGGGAGAAGTCACGGAGGGGCAAGCGGGCGAGGTGCTCGACGCCGCCGGCCTGTGGGTGCTCCCCGGGCCGATGGACATACATGTGCACCTGCGCGAGCCGGGGCAGGAGCACAAGGAGACGATCGCGACAGGGACGCAGGCGGCAATCGCTGGGGGATTCACGGCGGTGGCCTGTGAGCCCAATACAGTTCCCCCCTGCGATTCGCCTGACCGTCTTGCGGCGGTGATTGAAATGGCCGAACGCACTGCCGCCGCGCGCGTCCTCCCTAAGTGCGCGATCACAGTGGGGCAGAAGGGCCGCGAGCTGACTGACTTCGAAGCACTTCGCGCCGCCGGAGCCGTTGCCGCAAGTGACGACGGCTTCTCGGTTGCGGACCGCGTCCTCATGCGGTCGGCGGTGGTGACCAGTGGGCAGACCGGTCTGCCTTTGACTCTGCACGTGGACGGCCCGGGCATGGTCGAGCGCGACATCTCCCTCGCGGCTGAGGCCGGCTGGCGGGTCCACTTCTCGCACGTCAGCCTGGCGGAGGAGGCCGAGCTGATTGCGAGAGCAAGGGCCGAAGGGATGCAGGTGACCGGTGAGGTGACACCTCACCACCTCACCTTGACCGCAGACGACGCGCCGGGCGGTGAGGCGAACTTCAAGATGAACCCGCCCTTGGCCTCCGCGACCGACGCGGCGGCGATGCGCAGCGCGCTGGCCAGCGGCGTGCTGACCGTGATCGCCTCGGACCACGCGCCCCACTCGCCGGCGGAGAAGGCGCTGCCCTATGAAGATGCGCCTCCCGGCGTCATCGGTCTCGAGACGACTCTTGCCGTCGTCTGGACGCATCTGGTGGGGCCCGGCAACGCCTCGCCGGACGCAGTCGTCAGGGCCCTCACCTCAGGGCCGGCTGAAGTGCTCGGCTTGCCGGCGCCATCTCTGCGCACGGGGGCACCCGCGGACATCGCGCTCTTCGACCCCAGCCGCACCTGGGTGGTCGAGCCGGAGCGATTCAAATCGAAGGCGCGCAACTGCCCGTTCGCGGGCCATAGGCTGCGGGGCGAGGTGATTTCCACGCTCGTGGGCGGGCGCGTCGCCATGAGGGAGGGGAGTATCTTGGGAGTAGGAGCGGGCCAGTGAGAGCGATCCTCGTGCTCGAGGACGGCACGGTTTTCGAGGGCCAGAGCATCGGCCGCGCCGGGCGGACGCTCGGCGAGGTCGTGTTCGACACCGCCATGGTGGGATACCAGCAGTGTCTCACCGACCCATCCCTTCGGGGCCAGATCCTCACCTTCACCTATCCGTTGATCGGCAACTATGGTGCAAACAGCGAGGACTTCGAGTCGAGCATTTGCCAGGCGGCCGGTGTTGTCGTCCGCGAGGCATGTGAAGAGCCGAGCAACTTCCGCTCGGAAGGGAAGCTAGGCGGGTTTCTTCAGGAGCAGGGGGTCGTTGGGATAGCCGGCGTGGACACCCGCGCGCTGACGCGCAAGCTTCGCACAGTCGGCGTCATGATGGGCGCGATCTCCACCGACGAGAGCGCAGATGAAGTGCTGCGCCGCATCAAGGAGAGCCCAAGCTACGGCGATATCGATCTGGTCGAGCAGGTCAGCACGCCGACGCCCTACGAATGGCAGCCCGGCCTCACGAGCGGCAGATCACAGCCCAGGATGGACTTCGAGGACCGCCTGAAAATCGTCTGCATGGACTACGGTATCCGCGAGAGCATTTTGAGAAATCTCCATGCGCTCGGCTGTCGCTGTATTGTCATGCCGTGCAAGGCCACCGCTGAGCAGGTGCTCGAGCAGAAGCCGGACGGGGTTCTGCTGTCACCCGGCCCGGGCGATCCGAAGCGGCTCACCTACGCGGTCGAGTGTGTGAAGGGACTCGTCGAGGAAGTTCCCATCTTCGGCATCTGCCTCGGGAACCATTTGCTGGCGACCGCGCTCGGCGGCACGACCTTCAAGCTGAAGTTCGGCCACCGCGGCGGCAACCACCCCGTCAAGGACCTCAAGACAGGCCGAGTCACGATCACCTCGCAGAACCACGGGTACGCCGTCGATGCGCAGAGCGTCCAGGGCACCGGCGCGGTCGTCTCACGCATCAACCTCAACGACGACACTGTCGAGGGCCTGGAGTGTGAGAGTCTGCGGGCCTTCTCCATCCAGTACCATGCTGAGGCGAGCCCGGGCCCGCTCGACAGCCGCGGCATCTTCAAACAGTTCGTGGACCGGATACGAGAACCGGATCGGTGGGCGCAGATCGCTCCCGAAGTTCACTGAGAGAGTGTACATGAAGGAGATACATGCCCAGACGCACTGATCTGAAGGAAGTCCTGTAGGGCGGGCATACCCATGCCCGCCATGAGGAAAGCGATGGGAACCCGTGCACGCAAGCATCTGCGCCGACTGGACGCGATCCATGAGGGCTTGGGGGGTCCGCTGTTCTTTATCACGTGCTGCGTTCGAGATCGCAGAGCAGTTCTCGCGAACCGTGATAGAGCGCAAGTGCTCGTCGCGGCATGGGAGAGATCGCCTGACGTGCACGGCTGGTTCGTGGGCCGCTACGTTGTCATGCCCGATCATGTCCACTTCTTCGCCTCGCCTGGGAATGAGGGGCCGAAGACGCTCAGCCGATTCGTCGGCGATTGGAAGCGGTGGACCGCGAGACAAATGAGGGAAACGCCCCTGCCAGACTTCGAATGGCAGAAGGAGTTCTTCGACCATCTTATGCGTAACAGTGAGTCCTACGAGGGCAAGTGGGAGTATGTCCGAGCGAATCCTGTGAGGGCGGGCCTCGTGCCAGAGCCTGACGAATGGGCATTCCAGGGTGAGCTGTACGTGCTGGAGGGGTAAGAGATTCGGCGGGCGTAGGTACGCCCGCCCTACACAATGAGAACGAGAGCAGGAGACTGAATGCCACGTCGCACTGATCTGAAGAAGGTGATGGTGATCGGGTCCGGCCCGATCGTGATCGGCCAGGCGGCGGAGTTCGACTACGCGGGCACGCAGGCCTGCAAGGCCCTGCACGAAGAGAGCATGGAGGTCGTGCTCATCAACTCTAATCCCGCGACTATTATGACCGACACCAACATGGCCGAGCGGATCTACGTCGAGCCGCTCACACTCGAATTCGCGGCCCGCATTATCGAGCAGGAGAGGCCACAGGGGCTGCTCGGCACACTGGGCGGCCAGACCGGCCTGAACCTGGCGACACAGCTTGCCCGCGCGGGCGTGTTGGACCGGTTCGAGGTGGACCTCCTCGGCACGTCGCTGGAGGCCATCGAGAGAGCGGAGGACCGGGACCGGTTTCGGGAGACGATGCGGTCGATCGGGGAGCCGGTGCCAGAAAGCGCGATCGTGCACACGATCCAGGAGGCCGTCGAGTTCTCCCGCACGATCGGCTTCCCGGTCATAGTCCGTCCGGCCTACACGTTAGGTGGCACCGGCGGCGGCATTGCGTGGGATGACCAGCAGCTGCGCGACATTTGCGAGCGCGGCCTGAAGATGAGCATGATCCACCAGGTGCTCTTAGAGCGCTGCGTCATCGGGTGGAAGGAGATCGAGTACGAGGTGATGCGCGACGGGGCCGACACGTGCATCACAGTGTGCAGCATGGAGAACCTCGACCCGATGGGCGTCCACACCGGCGACTCCATCGTCACCGCTCCCGCGCAGACGCTCGGCGATCAGGAGTATCAGATGCTGCGGACCGCCTCCCTGAAGATCATCAGGGCGCTCGGCATAGAGGGCGGCTGCAACATTCAGTTCGCTCTCAATCCCGACAGCTACGAGTACTACGTCATCGAAGTGAACCCGAGAGTGAGCCGGTCGAGCGCCCTGGCCTCGAAGGCCACTGGCTACCCGATAGCCCGCGTGGCCGCGAAGATCGCGGTTGGGCTGCGCCTCGATGAGATACCGAACGCCGTCACACAGAAGACGCTGGCCTGCTTCGAGCCGACCATAGACTACGTGGTCGTGAAGATCCCGCGCTGGCCCTTCGACAAGTTCGCCCTCGCCGACCGCACAGTCGGCACGCAAATGAAGGCCACCGGAGAGGTGATGGCGATCGACCGGACGTTCGAGGCTGCTCTCCTGAAGGGCGTCAGATCGCTGGAGATTGGCGCCTATGGGCTGCGCTCCAAGACCGTCGCGCAGTGGGGGGAGATGCAGATCGAGGAGTGCCTGCGCGAGGCCACGGATGAGCGGCTGTTCGCGGTCGCCGAAGCTTTCCGCCGGGGCATGATGGTGCAGGAGGTCGCGGAGCTATCCCGCATCGATCCATGGTTTCTGCAGAAGATCAAGAACATCGTCGATCTGGAGAGCGAGGTGCGGCAGGCCGGCGCGGACGGGCTGACCGATGAGCTGCTACGGCGGGCAAAGCGGTATGGCTTCTCCGACCATGAGATTTCCGACATGCTCCGTATATCGGAGCCCGAGCTCCGGGGCAGGCGGGCCGGGCTCAAGCTCGTCCCGCCGTACAAGATGGTGGATACGTGCGCGGCCGAGTTCGAGGCGGTCACGCCCTACTACTACTCGACGTATGAGTCTGAGTGCGAAGTCGAGGTCGCCGACCAGCCTCGAGTCATCGTGATAGGCGCGGGGCCGATACGCATCGGTCAGGGAATCGAGTTCGACTACTGCACGGTGCACGCCGTCTGGGCCCTGCGCGAGGAGGGCTATCAGTCAATCATCATCAACAACAACCCCGAGACTGTATCGACCGACTTCGACACCTCCGACAAGCTGTACTTCGAGCCGATCACGGAAGAGGACACACTCCACATCATCCGCCGAGAGAGGCCGGAGGGCGTGGTCGTGCAGTTCGGCGGCCAGACAGCAATCAACCTTGCCGGTGTGTTCCACGAGAATGGCGTCAGGATTCTCGGGACGCAGTTCGAGGGGATCGACATCGCGGAGGACCGCGATAGGTTCGAGCGAATGCTGCGCGAGCTCGGCATCCCCAAGCCTCCGGGGCGGGGCGTAACCTCGGTCCAGGAAGGGGCAGAGACAGCTCGCGGGATCGGCTACCCCGTGTTGGTTCGCCCCTCTTACGTGCTCGGGGGGCGGGCGATGGAGATCGTCTACTCCGAGGAAGAGCTGCTGTCGTATATGCACCTCGCCACCGATGTCTCTCCGCGGCATCCGATTCTCGTAGACAAGTACGTCGTGGGGACGGAGCTCGAAGTAGACTTGATCTGCGACGGCGAGGAGGTGCTCATCCCGGGGATCATGGAGCACATCGAGCGCGCCGGCGTGCACTCCGGCGACTCGATGGCGGTGTGCCCGCCGGTGAACCTCGGTGATGAGGTTCAACAGACGGTCGTGGAGTACTCCTCTCGCCTCGCGCGGGCGCTGGACGTGCGCGGCCTGATGAACATCCAGTTCGTGCTCGATGCGGACGAGGCAATCTATGTTCTCGAAGTCAACCCCAGGGCGAGCCGGACCGTGCCGTATCTGTCAAAGGTCACGGGCATTCCGATGGTGAACGTGGCCACCAAGTGCATGCTCGGGCGCACGCTTGAAGAGCTGGGCTACGAGCCCGGCCTGTTCCCGGCGCGGCCGTACTACGCGGTGAAGGCCCCCGTCTTTTCTTTCTCGAAGCTCACGGAGGTCGACATCAATCTTGGGCCGGAGATGAAGTCGACCGGCGAGATCATGGGCGTGGACCCAGACTACTCCAAAGCCCTCTACAAGGCGATGGTGGCCTCGGGCGTCGAGGTCCCCACCCGGGGGACACTCCTCGCGACCATCGCAGACCGCGATAAGGAGGATGCTGCCCAGCTCGTCCGGGAGTTCGCGGACCTTGGCTTTCGGATTTACGCGACAGCCGGGACACAGCGGCATCTTGAGAACGTCGGCGTCGCGGCAACGCCGATCAAGAAGATCAGCGAGGGCAGTCCGAACATCATCGACCTCGTGCGGTCCGGCGAGATAGATCTGGTCCTCAACACACTTTCCCCAGAGCGAAATCCCGAGCGGGAAGGGGCCCGAATTCGTCGGGCCTCTGTGGAGCTTGCGATACCTTGCCTCACTTCGCTCGACACGGCGCGCGCCCTCCTGCTGGCCCTATCCAACCGCAAAGATGGCGAGGAGTTCTCCGTCGTGCCCATCAACGAGTACGCGGGGATGGCTGGGCCGGCGCCGTCGGCCAGCTAACAGCGAGACGCGAGTTTCAGAGGTGGGATTAGTAGCGCGAGGAAGGCCTCTACGAAAGATTACCAGGGGTTGAGGTGATGGCAGGGCCGATTCGGGTGACATTCTTCGGCACGGCGGCCGGCTTCCCGACGATGAAACGGGCACATACGACATCCATCGGTGTGTGGTGGGAGAAGTCCCTCTATCTCTTCGATGCCGGGGCCTCGGTGGCTTCGCAGTTCTCCCGTCTCGACATCCACCCGGACGACCCGCACGCCATCTTCCTAACGCACTTGCACGCCGATCATGTTGGTGGACTTGCGGTCCTGCTCCAGTGGCTCCAGCTAAACAAGCGACGGAAGACCCTGCCTCTGTTTGTGCCGGACGCGTCGCTGGACGGAATCAGAGACTACCTTCATCTGGTTTACCTGTTTCCATTGGGCGACTTCGATCTGGACTTGCGGCCGGTCGCAGGAGGGTTCGCTCATCGAGAGAACGGCGTCGAAGTCTTGGCAGTCACCAGCCACCACCTTGAGCCCGGGGAGCAGAGGCGCCGCGAGACTGGCGCCCGCGCCGCTACGCAGGCATTTTCCTACTTGATAACCGCGGGCCAGAAGAGGATCTACTTCTCCGGGGACATCGCCGAGCCCGGTGAGGCGGGGGAGCACGCCTCGGGCGCGGACCTGGCGGTGATAGAGCTGGCCCATTTCGAACCAGAGGAACTGGGCGAAGCTCTGAGCGGCTCAAGTCTGCCGCGGCTCGTCGTCACGCACCTGCTGGACACGTTCGAGCCGGTGGAACACGAGATTCCGGCTCGCATCAACGCCGCTGGGTACGAGGGCGAGATAACGGTTGCAGAAGATGGCCTTGAGGTCGAACTCTGACATGGACCGGGGTGAGGTGGACGGCGAGTGAGCGCGGCCGCGCGGCTGAAGACTGGGGCGAAACGCGTGGCGCGAGCCGCGGTGGGCGCACTATCCCCTGCTCTCTTGCGGCGGATTCAGCTGGCGCGTGCTCGGCAGCTGTACCTCAACGAACCGGCGCGCGGCCCCCGACGGCTCTTGCTGGAGCCGACGACGGGCTGCAACCATCGCTGCGTGATGTGCGGGGAGCATAGCTCCCGTCTCGCCAAGCCGATCCTGGCACGATATATGTCATTCGAGCGCATCGCCGGGCTCCTGCGCGAGATGCGGGAGATGGGAACGGAGGAGGTGTGGCTCGCGGGCCGCGGGGAGCCGCTCCTCCATCCGAAGGTGACAGACATAGTCCAGCTTGCCGGTTCTCTCGGGATGCACAGCTTGATCACGACCAACGGGGCCCCTCTGACCGAGGAACTGGCCGACAGGCTGTGCCAGTGGGGCCTGCGCCAGTTGAGCCTTTCCATCGATTCGGGCACCCCCGAGACCTATGCGGAAGTCCACCGCGCACCGCCTGATGATCGGGCTCGAATTCTGGGGCTGATGAACCGGCTCTCGCGGATGGGCGAGTGTAGGCCGCGCCTCCTGGCGAGCATGGTGCTGTCACAGCTTAACTTCCGCGAGTTGCTCATGTTCGTTGCCGATGCCATTCAGGGTGGCGCAACCAGCGTATTTGTCGGCGGCATGCGTCCTGTGCCGTTCGATTCTGCGGACCTGGCACTGAGTGAGAAAGATTGGGCCCGGGTACGGGACGACCTGCGCGCGGCAGCCGAGCTTGCGTCGGCGGCGGGCGTGGACTTGATCACGGACAACATACAGCCAGCGGAAGAACCGCGCGTGGAGGCGTGGCCATATGCGAACATGGCATGCTTCATCGGCCATCTCTTCACGGTCGTAGACGTCGACGGCGACGTTCACGGCTGCTGCACCTGTCAGAATCGGCTCGGCTCCCTCGAGGAGGCGTCGTTCCAGAAGATCTGGCGCTCTAGACCATACCGGCTTTTCCGCAGAGTCCTTCGCGAGATGCCATCGAGTGGCTCCACGCCCCCTCGCTGTGAGTGCCGACACGGGTGTGGCCACATCTCCGAGAACGTGCGCCTGCAGCAGGAGCTGCACTTCCATTTCCCAGCGTCATTGCCACCCAGCAAGTTCGCCAGTCGGGCCGATGTCGCGGAGGCGCTCTGCCGCCACCTCGATGAGATTCTGCCGGCTCGCGAGCGAGATTACTCATTCGCGGACCTGCCAAAAGAGTACGAGCAGGCCGCCTCTCGCCTCAGGCAAGTCGGAATCATGGCCCACACAGGCTCCACGGGCGGCCGCTGGATGTTCGAGCCGCGGCGCCTTGTCGCCCGCGGCGAGTTCGCGGATACCGTCAGCCGGGCCCTGGTCGCTTCCGGCCTCACAAAAGAGAGGGCCGAGTCAGCGATTTCGACATCCCGGGGTGGCTGCGGACACGCTGCCCAGCCCATCACAAAGCACGACATGACTCGGTGGCTGCAGGCAGTCGCCGCTGGCCTTCGCGAGTAGACCTGTGGACGGTCGGGATTATCCAAATGGCCAGGCCGCTCGTCTCCGGCGTCTTGTCCGTTGCATCCCTGGCCTTGCTCTAGCTTACCGAGCCCTTCGGGGCCTCTACTGGCGCATTAGGGGGGGCAGTGCCCAGGCGCCGCCGAGTGGAGGACGTCTGGGGCGGGGACGCGCAGGAACGCGCAGACCGCCCGCCGCGCGGTGCTCGACCGCCTCTACGCCGCCGAGCGCGCAGCGCTGGATGCCGGCGAGTTCAGCAGCGACTTCGCCTTCATCGTTGCGCAGCGTCCTTCTCACACGTGACCTCGTCTTAGGGGCTCCTTCGCCGGTCCATAGTTTGCCCGCAACGGTCCGACCGTAGCCAGACGGATTGCCGTGCTTGCCGAGTCCGTGCAGATGTGCCCGGGCCCGCCTGAGTTCCCTCAGCCGCTGGCAGCGTCGCAAGATGTTGGAAATGTGTAGTCTGCGTGCGGAGGTAACGAGGAAGCCTTGATAGAATCCTATTGCGCGCTGGTGCCATGGAGCGGTCTACCGGAAAGCGGATAGTACTGCACGTCGACATGGACGCCTTCTACGCGGCCGTCGAGCAGCGGGACCGTCCCGAGCTCCGCGGACGCCCTGTCATCGTCGGCGGAAGCCCGGAGGGCCGAGGTGTCGTATCGGCTGCGTCTTATGAGGCCCGCGAGTTCGGCGTGCACTCAGCAATGCCGGCTGCCCAGGCGGCCCGCCTATGTCCGGACGGAATCTTCCTGCCGGTCGACTTCAGGAAATACCGAGCCGCGTCGGAGCAGATCATGAAGGTACTCGAGCGGCACTCCGACCGGATCGAGCAGATCTCCATTGACGAAGCTTTTCTCGACTTGACCGATCGCTCCCGTGACTTCCGCGAGGCGGAGCGCACCGCGAAGAAGATCAAGCGCGATATCAGAACAGAGGTGAAGCTCACGGCCTCGATAGGCGTGGGCCCAAACAAGTTCCTGGCCAAGCTCGGCTCCGATCTCCACAAGCCCGACGGGCTTACCGTGATACGACCGGAAGAGGCCGAGGCCTTCCTCGCTCCGTTGCCGGCGCAGAGGATCTGGGGAGTCGGCTCCAAGACCGCGGCCCGTCTGGAGGCGGCCGAATTCAGAACCATCGGCGACGTGGCAGCCGCGTCTGTCCCGCAACTCCGTCAGGTCCTGGGGGCATGGGCGGACGTCGCTCATGAGTTGGCACGGGGGATCGACGAGCGGCCCGTGGAGCCGGTGCGGGAGGCGAAGTCGGTCAGCTCGGAGCAGACGTTCCCCACAGACCTCCGCGATATTGCTGAGATGCGCCGGGCGCTCGCCGCGCTCAGCGAAGAGGTCGCAGCGCGATTGGGGCGTGAGGAAGCCAGGGCCAGAACCGTCGGCATCAAGGTGAGGTTTGGCGATTTCCAGACCATCACACGGCAGACGAAGCTCGCCGAGCCAACGGATCAGCCGGCCGTGGTGCGGCGCGTTGCCCACGAGCTGCTGGATGGAGTCGAGCGAGAGGAGGAGGGCATTCGACTGCTGGGCGTCCGCGCGGCCGATCTCGAGCACGGCCCCGGGCAACTCTCTCTGTTCGATGAGAAGGCCCAGCGGCGAGGACAGTTGGAGAGAACGTTGTCCTATCTGCGCAGGCGCTATGGGCCCGACGCCGTGAAGTGGGCTCGAGAGATGGGGAAGGAAGCCTAACCCCTGACCCCCACCGCAAGGCCGCTAGGAGTGGGAAGTCCTACCTCGGATGCCCGACGGGGACGATGTACAACGGCGTCTCTCCCGAAGGCAGGTCCAGCAAGTCCGATATCGCCTGCTCGCGCAGCGCTCCAACCGGAACCGCCCCGAGGCCGAGGGCGACGGCCTGCAAGAGTATGTTCTCCGCTACGTGACCCACCTCCATGTGTACGTACCGCTCCGCCCGCTCGCCGTACTTGCCCGACGTCCGCGCGTAGACCGCGGTGATCACGAAGTCCAGCGGAGCTTGCCGCACGAAGTCCTGGCCGAGGGCCGCCAGGGCGAGCTCCCGACGCTGATCCTGCGTGCCGAGCTGAATCAACTTGTGGCCTTTCGGCAGGTACCGGAAGACCCCCTCGGCGGTGAACAGATAGAGCTCAAGCGGATAGGTGGCACCGGCCGAGGGCGCGGCGCGGAACTGCCGGATCGGGTCAGTGATGCCCTGCCCGGCCCAGGCGAGTTGCGAGATCTGGTCGAGCGTCAGCGTCTGCTGCGTGAAGTGACGCACGGAGCGACGCTTCGCTATCGCTTCTGGCAGCGACATGCCGCCTTCCGTCACAGGCGGCGGCAGGACGATCTCCCGGCCCTCGCCTGACGCGGTGCCCTGTCCACAGCCGAGAGTGCCGGGAAGTGTCACGCTGGCTGCCATGACCAGGCACAGGATGATCAGCCTTGTCTTCATGGCTCCCCTCCGTCTTCCCTTCGAGTTTCCTTCGATCGGCCGTTCCACGATTCCGGCCCAGCTCCTGCGCTCGCGGTAAGCAAACATGTCCAGTTGGGTTTCGTCGAATTCGCTGCCAACACGAGTTTCCCAGCCGCGGGGAGATACAGATGGGCTCGTACGAGCGTCTAATAGCGTAAGCTACAAGCGAGGGGGTCTGGCGATGACACGATGTGTCTGGCGAGTGGCGCTTCCGGGGTGCCTTTGCTTGCCGGCACGAGTTTGAAGACCGACGACGTGAAGACCCTGGAGCGCTGCCGCCCAAGTTCAGGTCGTCCGGTTCTCTGCTGCTCTCCGTCGGAGCAGATTCTGGAGTCTCTACAGGAAG
Organism: uncultured bacterium; assembly: GCA_964559435.1. Lineage (GTDB taxonomy): Bacteria > Armatimonadota > Hebobacteria > Hebobacterales > Hebobacteraceae > Hebobacterum. Next base: position 122,343 of record CAZLHI010000005.1, read on the forward strand.
ACAGTTCGAAGAGAGGCGCCGCCCGCCAGAGGGCGGCGCCTCTTCCTGTATGTGGCTTCAGTCTCCGTTGCTCGGCACCACGCGTGCGGCCTCGGCCACGCTTGTGATGCCTTCTGCGGCCTTGCGCAGTCCGTCTGCGGCCAATGTGGTCATCCCATTCCGAACGGCCGCCTCCTCCATCTCCTCCTTTGGGGCACGACGAGCGATGAGGCGCTGGATCTCGCGGTTAACCTCGAGTACTTCGTAGATCCCCGTTCTTCCTCGGTAGCCAGTCCCACGGCAGTTGTCGCAACCCGCCCCACACATGAACTTCGGCATGTCCGGGAGCTGGTATCCGCCAACGCGCGCTTGCTCGGCCAGCGGTGACAGCAGGTTGAAGTCCGGCTCATCCGGCTGGCCGCACTCGGAGCAGATCCTCCGCACGAGGCGCTGAGCCGAGACGTAGATCAGGCTCTGCGAGAGCAGGGAGGGCTCAAGTCCCATGTCGAGCAAACGTGCGATGACCTCGACGGCGCTGGACGCGTGCATCTGGGTCAGCATGAGATGGCCGGTCAGCGCTATCTGGGCGCAGATCTCGGCACTCTCGAGTGTCCTCATATTGCCGCACATCACCACATCGGGATCATGCCGCATGAAGGACCTCAGAGCGGCCTCGTAGGTATAGCCAGCCTTCCTGTTGACCGCGGTCTGCGTGACATGAGGCAGCGCGTACTCGACTGGATCCTCGACCGTCATGGTCTTCTTCTGCGGGCCAATGGCCTCCAGCATGCCCGCGTAGAGAATGCTGGTCTTACCAGAGCCCGTCGGACCGGCGACGATGAGCATTCCGCAGGGCTCGTGTAGGGCGCGCCTGTACGCGGCCAGGTCGCGATCAGACATTCCGTGTGGCCCGTCAAGACGTATCAGAGTATCCGCCTGCGGAAGCAGCCGCATGGCGACGCTCTCACCGTATGTCGCAGGGATGGTCGCCGTTCGCACGTCGTACTCCTTGTCGCTCATCGTGAATGAGAATCGCCCGTCGTGCGGTATGCCCCGCTGGTCGAGTGGAATGCCTGCATAAGCCTTGATGCAGGAGAGGAATGCTCCATGGGCGGACCGAGGGAGTCGCATGGCTTCATGCAGGACTCCGTCGAGTCGCTCCCGCACAGTTGTCCCGTCGCGCGCGGCGTCGATGTGGACATCGGTGGCTGCGTCCTTCGCGGCACTGGCGAGGATCCCGCGGAAGAGACGCTCTATAGCCTTCTCTTCCTCTGTCGCTGGGTAGCCGGGCAGCACCCGATCCAGCGAGACGTCGTCCACGGCGTCGGCCCCAGCCGGGATCCGCGAGAGGGCCTCGCTGATATCGCCGACGTTGACCGAGGCGGCCGACGGGTGCGTCATCTTCGAGAAGTTCTCCAGATCGGACCGCTTGAATCGCCATTGGCGGCCCACCTTGAAGCCTTGTACACGTCCCTGATTCTGCCAGCGGTACAGGGTCGAGCGGCTCACCCCAAGGGCCGCTGCCGCCTGTTCGAGGCTGAACATCTCCTCAGATTCGGCCTGCTGAGACTTGGAGGAACGCCTGCGCCTGCGCATTGCTGTAACCTCCCTGGGGATAGTTGCATAGAGTCTCATGAGCTATTATGCCACATTACGCTCATATGTCAAGAACGATTTTGCCTTATTTTGATACACTATGCCAATCACCGCCAGTGCCCCTAGAATCCAGGTGTGTCGAGACCTCAACCTTCCAAGAGGTAGAAAGCTGTCAGTTGAATAACATGTAGCCGCCAGTGATATGTGGGACCTCGCACATCGGCCGCTGGTATGCACAGCCTTGAGCTTCGCGGTGGGCATCGCCGTGATGTCGGCTGCTGGCGGCCTTGGGCTGGCAGCGCTAGGACTGGTGGCCGCGTGTGTGGTCGCGGCGCTGGCTGTGAGGAGACGGGGCTTGGCGGCTGGGTTCGCACTGTTGGGCCTGGCAGGAGCGGTTGGCGGGCTGACGTTCCTCCTGAGTTGCGAGAAAGGCACCGGCGACGTGTCCGCCTTACCTCCTGGCGGGCAGACGCTGGTGGGGACGGTCGCCGAGGCGCCGCACCGGTCGCGCAGTGCATGGCGCTTCGTGCTTGAGGTCGAGGGGCACGCGGGGCGCGGCCGGTTTGAGCCAATGTCGGGCCGAGTGTACGTGCGGTTGACGTCGAACGAAGCGGTGCAGCGCGGCCAACGGTGGCGGCTGACGGGGAAGCTGCGAGCACCGCGGGAGGCGGCGAATCCGGGACAGCGCTCTGAGGCCTCGTGGCTTGCACCTCTCAAGGTCTCCGGCGTGCTGACTGTAGGCGACGAGCAGTTGGCTGAGCTCCTGGGCCCCGGACGACTGGGCCCGATTTCGGCCCATGCCTTCGCCGCGCAGCAGCGAGCCGTGCGGCTCCTTGAACGACATGTATCCGGCCCCTATCGGGAACTCACAGCCGCGGTCGCGGCGAGCGTGATCTTTGGAGTGCACGCGGCGCCTCCACCCTACGAGATTCGCGAGATCTTCCGCCGCGCAGGCACCATTCATCTGCTCGTGGTCTCGGGAGCGATCGTCTCGATGGTGTTTGCCCTTGTGTTCCTGCCGGGGCGCGTGGGTGCAACCTGGCGCCGGATGCTTGCGGAGCGGCAGTCTGGCTGGCCCAGCGGCGCCCGAGGGCGTGTGCGCTTGCGCCCCGGACTCTGGGCGGCAGGAGTGGGCGTGGTAGTGGTGATCTACTACGCCACCTTGACAGAGGGTGGCCCGGCCGTAGCGCGGGCCGCGGTGATGGGGGTGATCACAGGGATCGCGATAGGCTTGAGGCGAGTTCCGGCCGTGGCGCGGGAGCACGGTCTGAACGTGGATTACTACACGATTCTTGCCGCGGCCGGGCTCGTGCTCCTCGCGGCGACCCCCGAAGCGCTGTTCTATCCCGGATTCCAACTCTCGTTCGCCGCGGTGTGGGCCATTCTCTACCTCACCCCGAAGGCGATCTGGCTGCTGGGCTGGCTTCCCACGTGGCTCGGCTACATCGTGGTGGGCACGATTGCCGCCCAGCTCGCGACCTTTCCTATTCTCGCCTGGCACTACGGGCAGGCCCCTATTGCCGGCTTCGGTGCCAACCTGTTCGCCATCCCACTTGCCGCGGTTGTGCTCGTATCCGGGATGACGACGTGTGCTCTGGGCACCCTATTCCCCTGGCTCGCGCCCCTCGCTGGCTGGGTGTGCGGGCACGCCACCCGGGCTATGATCTGGACCAGCGCCGCCTTTGCCTCACTGCCCGGGGCCGCCGTCGACATAGCTCGGCCGGACTCCCTGGCGATCATCCTGTGGTATGCTGGACTGGTCGCGCTCGGCGCGGGAATCCGCCGTCTTCGATCCAGGTGTGAGAGGGGATCGCCCGCCTAGAACTCCAGATCCGCCAGCCGCGTCCAATGGACAGGATGCAGCACATACGGTGCGACAACTGCGGCACGGACAACCCCGATGATGTCAGCGAGTGCCTCTACTGCGGGCGACCGCTCGTCGGCACGTCGGCCGTCAGGCATAGCAGCACAGCACGCTACAGGCGGCCCATCCCTGGCTGCGTGTGGGGGTTGGCTGCAGTCCCAATCGGCTTCCTGGTCCTCTACGGGCTCCCGGTGCTCGCGTACGTTGCGGTGCCTTTTCTGGTTATTCTCGCGCTTTGGACCCTCTGGGCCGCACGAGCACCAGAACCTCCTGACGCCTGGAAACAGACTCCCGCTGGCCCTGTGTGGGATTGGATGTACACGGCCATCGCGGTCCTGGCCTGCGCACATGCCATAGTGTCCTCAATCATGTTCTCCCGGGGGCTCATGCCGCCCACCATGCGCTCGGGCAAGTTCGACGCGTGCGAGAGTCTCTGGTACGCATCGGCCGGACTCCTGGTCCTCAGTCTCCTCATGGCGGCAGCCGCAAGATCAACAGGACGCCGAGTCGCTTCGTTCTCGGCGTTCATGGCCGCGTGGCTTGCGTTCGCGGCCGGCCTTGCCTTGCCCATCCATTGCCGCGAAGTAGCTGGCATTCGCAAAGGCATCTGCCTCTCTAACACGAAGGACCTCAGCCTCGCCCTGCTGATGTACGCGGAAGACAACGGCGTGCTCCCGAGCGCCGACGCTTGGTGCGATTCCCTCTCTCCGTACCTCAAGAACCCCGACATCTTCCGCTGCCCCGAAGCTCCCGACGCTGACTGCGCCTACGCCTTCAACTCCTCCCTTAGCGAGGCCGCGCTCGCCGACATCACTGACCCCGCGTCTATGATCCTCTTGTTCGAATCTGACAGGGGTTGGAATGTTCAGGGCGGCCCGGAACTCCTCCCGGTGGAAGCGCGACACTTGCGAGGCGACAACTACGGCTTTGCGGGCGGCCACGCCGCCTGGCTTCATCGCGACCGCATCCTGTCCGGCGATACCGACTATACTTGGTCACCCGCTGCCGAGCACAAGGAGCCCCCTTCCGACCTCACGAACTAACCGGCCATGGCGCGCCTGCGTCGTGAACGCGTTCTCCTGCTCGCCCTCCTCGCGGCGGTCATCATCGTCTGGGGGCTCATCGCCTCGGAGATGCGGCAGGATCTCACCATCACCGTCTTCGACGTCGGCCAGGGCGACTGCATCCTCGTGCAGGCGCCGGGCGGGCGAACCATGCTGGTGGATGCGGGGGGACGCCAGGGCCGGGAGGCGAGCGGCTGGGACATCGGCAGCCAAGTAGTCGTCCCGGCGTTGATGGCGCGGGGCGTGGGCCGAATCGATGTCCTCGTCATCACACACCCACACGAAGATCACATCGGCGGAGCGGCAGCTGTGCTGGACGCGGTGCCAGTCGGCATCGTCCTCGACCCCATGCTGGAGACGGACAGCGGAACGTACCGGGATCTACTGAGACAGATACGGGAGCAAGGAATAGCGCACCACCGGGCCACTGAGGGACAACGGCTGAACCTGGGCAGAGGGGTCTACGCGGAGGTCCTCAACCCGCCTGAGCCGCGGTTCAGCGACACCGGCTCAGACCTCAACGACAACTCGGTGGTCCTGCGCTTGGTATACGATGATTTGAGCGTCCTGCTCCCAGCCGACATCGATGAGGCCGGCGCCTACCGGATGGCGTGGCTGGGAGACTCCGTCAACTCGACCATACTCGAGGTCCCGCACCACGGGGCCCCCGAGCCGGCTGTTCCCGAGTTCATCGAAGCGGTCACTCCTGACCTGGCAATAGTCAGCGTGGGCTACGACAATCCGTACGGCCATCCGAGCGACGAAATGCTGCGGGAGCTGGCGCGTGTCGGGTCGAAGATCATGAGAACAGACCGCGACGGGGCTGTCACGGTCAAGATACGGCCGCCGGAGTGGTGGGCCGTCGGATCATCCGGGCGCGCTGGAACGCATGGCGTCTCGGGTCGCGTCGCGCAAAGTGCGGCCGTGGGAGTGAGATGAGGAAGCAGACACTGAGGGCCAGGCTATTGGATTCGTTGGGGCGGGACGAGGTGATCGCTGAGCTGCATGCTCGCGGCTCAGACAAAAGCGCGGTAGAGCTGAGCGTTGCCCGGAGCCTTGGGCGCGCCATGATCGTCGGTCCCCTCTCCCTGGAGGACGCCCAGGAACTTCGGAACGCGGCCAGGGAGTCCGGCGCCTTCGCGGTCCTCGCCAAGACGGCCGGCCGCGCCGATCCCTCGCGTGCAGATGTCCTCGTGATGGGCTCCCTGCATCGGCTGACAGCGGTCGCCGCCGCCGTCGGGGCCGAGGTCGGGACACGCATGGAGACCGCCCTGGCGAGCTTCGGCGCGCCGCCGACGCGAGTGCTGCGCTGCCGGCGGCGTGAGCTGGAGCTGGGCCGGGGAACGCTCATCATGGGCATCGTCAACGTGACGCCCGACTCTTTCTCGGGGGATGGGCTGGGCGCCGACGCTGAGCTGGCCGTCGCTCAAGGAAAGCAGATGGTAGCCGATGGCGCGGATATCCTCGATATAGGGGGTGAATCAACTCGACCAGGCTCGGAGCCCGTGCCGGAGGGGGAGGAACTCGGTCGCGTTCTGCCCGTCATCGAGGGCCTTGCATCGGAGCTCGATGTGCCTATCTCGATTGACACGTACAAGTCATCCGTCGCCGCGGCCGCCCTGGAGAAGGGCGCTCACATCGTCAATGATATCAGCGGCTTGCACGCCGACGAGCAGATGGCTCACCTCGCCGCCGAGCACGATGCCGCGGTCATCATCATGCACATTCAAGGCACACCTCGGGACATGCAGAAGGACCCCAAGTACGCGGACGTCATCGGAGAGATCAGCGATTACCTCGAGGAGGGCATCGCTGTGGCCGCCGAGGCCGGCTTAAGCCGCGATCGGCTCGTCGTCGATCCGGGGATCGGCTTCGGCAAGAAGCTGGAGCACAACCTCGAGATACTTCGCCGGCTGCGTGAGTTCCGTAACCTGGGCTGCCCGCTTCTCGTCGGCACCTCCCGGAAGTCCATGATCGGGACCATACTCGATCTGCCGGTTGAAGAGAGGGTCGAAGGCACCGCGGCCACGGTCGCTCTCGCCGTCGCCGGCGGCGCCGACATCGTGCGGGTGCACAACGTGAGAGAGATGTCCCGCGTCGCCAAGGTCGCCGACGCCATCTGCCGCGTCACGCATGAGCTCCAGGAGAGCGAACACGCCTGGGCCGACCGGGCGAAGAAGGACTGACATGCGCCGCGTCTTCCTCGGACTCGGCACCAATCTCGGAGACCGCGAGCAGAACCTCCGTGAGGCCATCGCGCGGCTGAAAACCACCGGGGGCGTGAACTTCCTGCGCCAGTCCCGCGTCTATCAGACAGAGCCCATGCACATCGCCGACCAGCCCGAGTTCCTCAATATGGTCGTCGAGGTCGAGGTGAATGAGGAGATGCGGCCCCGCGATCTGCTCGCCATCGTTAAAGGCATCGAGAAGGACATCGGTCGCACCCACCGGGAGCGCTGGGGGCCGCGCGAGATCGACATCGACATCCTCCTCTTCGGCGACGAGCACATTGTCGAAGACGACTTCGAAGTTCCGCACCCGCGGATGTGGGAGCGAGGGTTTGTTCTCGCGCCACTCGCCGATCTCACACCTGATCTGGTGAGTCCTACCGGGGAAACCGTCTGCGCCGCGGCGAAGCGACTCAGCGTGGAGCAGGGCGTCCATGCCTACCTTCACCTATGAAGTGAAAGAAGAGGACGGGAACGTCCAGCGGGGGATGCTCGAGGGCGACTCCGCGGAAGCTGTTGCGCGTCAACTCAAGGCGCAAGGGTACTTCGTCGTTTCCGTGGCGCCGAAGGTGAGCGCTCACACAGAGGTCGCCGCGGGCGTCGAGCGCCAGGTGCTCGCCCCCGTTTTCTATCCTGTCAGCAGCAGATCCCGGGCGATGTTCTTCTCTTCCCTGCGGGTCCTCATGTCGGCCGGCATGGGTGTCGTCGAGGCGATGCGCACCTTGTCACTCCGCACGCAGAACCGAATCCTCTCCCAGGCGGCGGCCGAGATGGCGGACGCGGCGATCCAGGGACGGCCTATGTCGACAGTCATGCGCAAGTACCCGGCAGTCTTCCCGCAGGTGGCCCTCGCGGTGATGGAAGCGGGCGAGGAATCGGGGCTCATCGAGCAAACCGCCGAGCGCCTCGCGAAGTACTTCGATCGGAGCTTTCAGCTCGAGCAGACCTACCGCTGGCATACCTTTTACCCCAAGCTCCTGCTCATCGCCCTCATCGTGATACCGAGCATGCCACACCTCATTCTCGGCAGTTTCGAGGGGTGGCTGCGCATCGTGCTTGGCCGGGCGCTTCCTATCCTCATCGGCATCACAGTGCTGTGGTACGGTTGGCGGTTTGTTGCACGCGGCCCAGGCCTGAAGCGCGCACTCGACGGCGTCAAGCTTGCCATCCCGTGGTTCGGCAGCCTGAGCCGCCGTCTGTCAACCGCGCGCTGGGCGCGCGCTCTGTCGATGCTTCTTTCAGCGGGAGTGCCGGTGCATCGCTCCCTTGTCGCAGCGGCGTCGGCCTGTGGCAACTCCGCCATGGAAGAGGATCTCGTGCGTGAGGCGGAGGGCGTCATGCAGGGCAAGATGGTAGGGGAGGTGCTGGCGGCGAGCAGGCAGATACCGGACATGGCTCTCGACATGATCAGCACCGCGGAACGCTCGGGCTCGATAGAGGACGCGCTGGAGAAGGTCGCCGACTACTACGAATCGGAGACCGATGTCGGCGGGAAGCAGACCGCGGTGGCGGTCGGGCTCGCACTCTATCTGCTTGTAGGGATAGCAATTGCAGTCGTCGTCATCCGCTTCTGGACCGGCTACTTCGGTCAGTACAGCGGCTTTCTGAACCCGTAGGAAGATGTCAGATCTGGCAACCAGTGTCGAAGACGTCCGGCGCGTGATCGCTACGGCGCGCCGCCAAGAGAAGTCCATCGGCCTCGTGCCGACGTTGGGAGCGCTTCACGAGGGACATCTGGCGCTGTTTCAGCGCGCCCGACAGGAGTGCGGGTACGTCGTCGTGAGCATTTTCGTCAACCCGACCCAGTTTCCGCCCGGGACCGACTTCGAGAGCTACCCGCGTGACCTCGAGGGCGATATGAAGAAGGCCCGTGATGCAGGGGTCGATCTGGTCTTCTCCCCGTCGGTGGAGGAGATCTATCCCCCCGGAGACCACACGTTTGTCGAGGTGACGGGCCCACTGGTGGAATGCCTGTGCGGACCCCATCGCCCCGGCCATTTCCGCGGCGTCACAACCGTCTGTACGCGGTTGTTCCACATCGTTCAGCCCGACAAGGCCTATTTCGGCGAGAAGGACTACCAGCAGTTGCTGATCATCAAGCAGATGGTCCGGGACCTGCACTTGCCACTGGAGATCGTCCCGGTGCCCACGGTGAGAGAGGGTGACGGCCTTGCGATAAGCACGCGCAACCGATATCTGGCCCCCGAAGAGAGGAAGGCTGCGCGTGTGCTGTCGCAGGCGCTGTTCGAGGCGAGGAGCCGGTTCGCGGCGGGCGACCGAAGCAGCGCGTCCCTGATACACGGTCTCAAGCAGACAATGGCGGCCGAGCCGCTGGCATCCTTGCAGTATGTCGAACTCAGGGACGCCGAGACGCTGGAGGAGCTCCCACAAGTGGACCGTCGCGCCGTGCTGGCGCTCGCGGCGTTTGTGGGCAAGGTCCGCCTGATTGACAATATCGTCCTCACGCCGGGAGATCGTTGACAAGGCAGGAGGCAGCCTGTATCCTCAGTCAGGAATCCCATCCTGGCTACAAAACCTCGAACCGATATAGGGAAGGGGACCATGAAGTCACTCGCAGTACTCGTGTTCTTCACAGCTGTCATCGCGCTCACAGGGCCGCTCGCCGCATTCGCGGGCGACGAGCCAGCTTCGGAGGGCTCGACAATCACCTATGCGGAGGAGGAGCCATCGTCGCCAGCGTCAGGTGATGTATCCGTGGGTGAAGAGCCACCCTCTGAGGGCCCCGTCCAACTGGGCGTCCTTGATCCGGTAGAAGCATCCTTCGACGTCGAAGTCCCCCGGGATCGTCTCTGGCGCGCTCCTCACGGCCCGCTCGTTCTGCTCGACACGGTGGTGGTGCGCACCGCCGATGGACAGCGCCTGGAGTGCGTCGAGAGTTCCCCAACGCAAGGCCAGTACCGTCCTCGACTCGACGGGTGTCTCCGCTTTGCCAAGGAAGACGTCGGCAAGAAAGTTCGTGTTACCTACGAATACCGACCGCTTCGGGTCGGGCTGTTGCCGCCAGTCGTTGCGAGTGACTACGAGGACGCCTACCCGACGATGTTGGAGGTGCTGACCCAGGAGGCGGAAAGGCGCGGCTTCGTCTTTGCCGACCCTGACGAGGTCGCAGACGCAATCGTAGAGATGAAGGTCACCCACCCAAGCCAGTACCCAAAGCTGGCCAGGCGGCTGAACGTCGCCAGCCTGGTACTTGCAGGGATTGCGGCCTCGGCCGACGAGGTCTTCGCGGGCTTCTCCAGTCACACCAGCGGATCCGGCAGCGGCTCAGTCGACGTCCATGGGACAGTCAGCAGTTCGCCGTATTCGGGCTCCGGCACCGTGCACGGTAGTGGATCGAGCCATGTCAGCACGCACTCGACCACGAGTACTAGTGCCGTCTACAAGGACGTCATGCTGGTAGCCGTCGGGCTACAGGTCTTCGACGGGGCGTCCGGGGATCTTATCGGCGAGGTCTATCGAGCTGACTCGAAGCGCGTTCGGTTCCGCCGCTTTGGCCCCACGCGTAGGTCACTCACACGGCATCTCACTGAGAAGGCCGTGAGCGCGTTGCTTGACCCCGCGGCCTGATTCGGTCTTGCCGCTGGCCTCGGACCTTCGCCGGCGTGCTGCCGAAGCCGACCGCAGTTGTGCCTGGCGTGCTCTTGCGGGCGCCTCCTCCCGGCACTTCTCCGCGAGCCCCGGGTACTGCCGCAGTTCCTCCCGCGCCTGCGGCCGCAGCGCGTAGAGTCCGCGGTCGATCCGCTCGAACCACCCGTAGAAATTGCTGTAGAGAATCGAGAGCGTCTTCGGCCCGGTGCCGAGCGCGCGCAATTGCCGGGGCGACATCGGGCCGAGCACGTCGAGATAGCACGCGATCTGTATCGCGTTCTCCCTGTAGGCCGTGACGAGCTTGCGCTGGGAGCTGCCGGCCGTGTTGAAGTCCTCCGACCTCTGCGACATCTCGCGCAGAACGGCCCGCCGCGCTCGCTTCCTCTTTTGCCGTTGGAACGGAATTGGATGAAAGACGACTTCCACGCGAGGAGGCCGACCATTGACCGACACGAATATCAGGCCGAGTTCGAGGCGGCGAAGCAGGTGTTGGATGTCGCTTCGCGCCTTGCGCCGGCTGGGACGGGGAAGGGCGACGTAGACAGAGTCGGTTATGCGCTGGCGCTTTGTCGCCTGAGCCAGAAGGGCCGTGCTGAAGTTCCGCTTGAGCTCTACGATGATGAGGTCATCGCCCTTCGTGGCGGTGATGTCGCAGTCGCGGACCTCGCTCCGTACGGTATACCCGTGATCCCGAAGATAGCGGCAGACGGGCAGAGCCAGGTCTGTCTCTGTCAGGTTGCGGTTTGCAGATGTCGGCATTGCCTTGGCTCGAGGCGGTGGTACAAACGGTGAGCCGATTGCCGGCTGCCTCGTGATGCTATTGCCACATCTTCGCACTCCGTCTTGCTGGACGTTCGAGGACAGCCAGGTTCCCAGAGTTCGCCGGCACGGCGTTTGACACAGTCTCGCGCGCGGTGTCATAATGTTGGCCAGCCGAACGCAGTCTGCATCGCGGTCCTCGCGGCCTGCGTATCGAAGCGCACGCCAGCACGGGTCACAGCTTTGGTAACCGAACGGGTAGGCATCGAGGATAGGGACCGGATCATCAAATGACGGGCATAGCCGCCGATCCCAGGGTCGAACTTACAGAACGAATCGCCAGGATGAAGCGGGAGCGGAGAGCTGTCATCCTCGCCCACAATTACCAGCTTGGCGAGGTCCAGGATATCGCGGACTTCACGGGCGATTCGTTGGAGTTGAGTCAGCGCGCCGTCGAGGTCGATGCCGACATCATCGTGTTTTGCGGCGTGAGGTTCATGGCCGAGACGGCGAAGATTGTCAATCCGGCGCGCACCGTCCTGATACCTGATCCGCTGGCGGGGTGTCCTATGTGCGATATGGCTCCTGTCGAGGAGGTCCGCAAATGGAAAGCGGGGCTACCGGGTCTTCCGGTTGTGGCCTATGTGAACACAACCGCGGCCGTGAAGGCTGAGGTCGACATCTGCTGCACCTCCGCCAACGCCGTGCGGGTGGTGGAGAGCCTGGCCGACGAGCGAGTGCTCTTCCTGCCTGACAAGAACCTCGGGCACTGGGTCCAACGGCACACGGACAAGGAGATCATCCTCTGGGACGGCTACTGCCCGACCCACCAACGGATCACGGCGCAGGACGTGCAGCGGCTGAAGGAAGAACACCCGCAGGCCGCAGTTATGGTCCATCCGGAGTGCACACCCGACCTCATCGATCTCGCCGACGAAGTGCTGAGCACCGGTCAGATGATCCGCTGGGCACGCGAGAGCGATGCGAACGAGATCATCGTCGGCACCGAGGTCGGCCTGATCCACCGACTCAAGGGGGAAAGCCCGGGAAAGCGATTCCACCCCATCAGCAAGCTCAGCACGTGCCCGAACATGAAGCGCATCACGCTCGAGAAGGTGGCCTGGGCACTTGAGGACATGCAGCACGAAGTGACCGTTCCCGAAGACATTTCGGCCAGGGCGCGCCGCGCCATCGAGCGCATGCTGGAAGCGGTGTGATGGACTTTCATCTCCCTGAAGCGGCTATGAGGGAAGCCGTTGCCCGGGCCCTCGACGAGGACGTCGGGCCCGGCGATGTCACGACCCTGGCGACGGTCGGCGCCGACGTGCAGTGCCGAGCCGTCATCGAGGCAAGAGCCGAGGGAGTGATAGCAGGGCTGCCGGTGGCGTGCGCGGTGTTCCAGACGATCCATCCTCGGATCAGCTTCGAAGAGCTCGTGCGCGAGGGCGCGCCGGTCTCCGAAGGGGCACAAGTGGCTGGGCTGGCCGGGAACACTCGGGCGATACTTACCGGAGAACGCACGGCACTCAACTTCCTCCAGCGACTATCGGGCATAGCCACACTGGCGGCCGACTATGCAGAAGCCGTGCAAGGGACCGGCGCCCGAGTCATTGACACGAGAAAGACAGCTCCAGGGCTTCGACTGCTCGACAAGTACGCCGTCCGCGTCGGCGGAGGGCACAACCACCGCTCGGGGCTATTCGACGGGGTGCTCATCAAAGACAATCATCTTCGCGCGGCCGGCGGAGTGAGCCAGGCGGTAAACCGTGCGAGGTCGGCAATTCACCACCTGCTGCGGATAGAGGTCGAAGTCCAGACCCTGAAGGAGGTGGATGAGGCGCTCACCGCAGGGGCTGATGTGATCCTGCTCGACAACATGGAACTGAGCGAGGTGCGGGAGGCGGTCAGGCTGGTCGATGGTCGCTGCCAGTTGGAAGTGTCGGGCGGCATCGATCTGAGCACTGCGCGGGTGCTGGCCGAGTGCGGCGTGGATTACATCTCCGTCGGCGCGCTGACGCACTCCGCGCCAGCTTTTGATCTCGCCCTAGAGATAGCGAATGACTAGAGGCCATTTCGAAAACCCTCAGAACAAGACCCTTCGCTGCTCTCAGGGCGACAGTTTCGCCAGCAGCTTGTTGTGTGTCATTCTGAGCGAAGCGAAGAATCTTGGTTGCAGGGCAAAGCAGTTTCGAAATGCCTTCTAGTGCGCGCCCGGCGACGCTGTCCGCGAAGGATGTGCTGGCCGAGCTCCGCACCTCCTGGCTCGGGCGGTCGCTGCGTGTGCTGGCCGAGACCACGTCCACTGTAGACGTGGCCAGGAGCTGGCTCGACGAGGGCGCACCCGACGGAGCCGTAGTCATCGCTGCGCGTCAGACGGCGGGGCGCGGCCGGCGGGGTCGCGTCTGGGCTTCGCCACTCGGAGGACTGTGGATGTCCGTCATCGCACACCCCGATCTGCGCCTCGAATGTGCTGGACGACTGGGTGTTGCGCTCGCTCTGGCATGTGCCGAATCAGCCTCAGTTGACAGCGAGTGTGAGATCGGCCTGAAGTGGCCCAACGACCTTGTCGCAGGCGGCAAGAAGGTCGGCGGCGTGCTTGCGGAGACAGTTGCCAGGGGTGGCCGTGTGACCTCGGCGGTGTTGAGCGTGGGGCTCAATGCGAACTTCTCCACCGCAGAGCTGCCAGGCCACGTGAAGGAATCAGCCACCACACTGCTGGATCAAACAGGTCGCACTCACTCGCTTGCGCGAATAGCGGCCGGTGTGCTCGGCAGACTGGAGACGATATGGCCGTCGCTCATGCAGGACGACACTGATCTGGTGAAGCGCTGGCGTCAGAGAGACGGCCTTCTCGGCCGACAGGTGCTGGTGCAGGCGGCGGGGAAGATGGTGGCGGGCCGCGCTGAGGGAATCGATGAGTGGGGCGCTCTAAGGCTCGTATCCGATGGTGCCAAACTGTCGCTCCCAATCGGCGAGGTGCTCTCGGTGAGCGAGGTGCGGCCATGAAGGTGCGCGGTGCCACGTTGGGTGATCTGGCGCAGGTCGTGCGGATCGAAAGGACCTCCTTCGGCCCGGAGGCCTATAGCCTAACGACCTTCCTCGCGCACGTGTTGAGAGACCGCAAGGGGCTGGTTGTGGCCGAAGACGAGCACGGCCGCCTCGTCGGGTATGCCCTTGCGCGTGTCGGACTGCGCTGGCTCGGAGTGCGACGCGGCGGCATCACGTCGATCGCCGTAGAGCCCACCCGCCGGCGACGAGGGTTCGGACGGGCTCTGATGGCGGCGGCCTTGGAGCATCTCAAGCAGCAGGGCGTGCAGCAGGCCGACCTCGAGGTAAACGTAGGGAATCGGGCGGCACAGTCGCTCTACGAGGCATTTGGGTTCGTGCAATCACGCCTTCTCCCTCACTACTATGGCCTCAACTCAGACGGCGTGAAGATGGTGCTCGACCTGAGACGCGCTCCCCTCGCCAGCGGCGCCGCGAGGGCAACAGGCGCACACCGCAGCCCCAGTACGTGACCCGGTCAAGAGCGCTATGAGGGGCACCTCGACCGGAGACTCTTTGGTCGACTCGCACTGTCATCTCAATCACCCCCGGTTGTTCAGACAGCTTCCTGACGTGATCGACCGCGCTCGGGCGGCCGGTGTCGCGCAGATGGTTGTCGTGGGCTACGATGTGCCAAGCAGCAGGAAAGCGGTAGAGATCGCAGAGGGGACGGCGGGGGTGTGGTCGGCGGTCGGAGTTCATCCCCACGAGGCCGGCGAGATGAGCCCAAAGGACCTGGCCGAACTCAGGGCCCTCGCCAAGTCCGCCCAGGTTGTTGCGATAGGGGAGACGGGGCTGGATTTCTACCGCAATCTGTCCGCCGCAGATGCCCAGCGGAACGCTTTTCAGAAGCAGCTTGATCTGGCCGAGGAGTTGGGTCTTCCCATAATCGTGCATTGCCGCAACGCACAGGAGGAGGTGCTGGCCGCGCTGGATTCGCGGCGGCACCACAGCGTGGTATGGCACTGCTTTGACGGTACGGCAGCCCATGCGGAGAGAGCGATCGAACTCGGCCTAGTGCTGGGCTTCGGCGGGTTGCTAGGGCGGACCGGGTCAACAGCGATCAGGATGGCCCTCCGAAATGCGCCGGAAGATCGAATCCTGCTGGAGACGGATTCCCCATATCTCGCGCCGGTCGGCAGAAACAACGAACCGGCCAATCTGCCCGCCATCCTTGAGATGGCGGCACAGGCACGCGCTGAGCCCCCCGGGCGGTTCGCGGCCCTCACTACCGCGAACGCGCACCGCGTCTTCAAGCTGGGCAAGCATGAATGAAGACGGAAGCGATGATATGGCCGAGTGGCGCAAAGCTGCTCGGCTCCACTCTTGGCTGAGGGACGCAGGGAAGAACCACCCGCAAGGAGGGAGTTGGCGATGGATGACTGCATCTTCTGCAAGATCGCCGCTGGTCAAGTGCCGGCGACGAAGGTTCACGAAGACGACATCGTTGTGGCCTTCCGTGACATCAATGCCCGGGCACCGACACATATTCTCCTTATCCCGCGCAAACATGTAGCGTCGCTCAACAATCTCGCAACGGAGGACGACGCGGCCATAGGGCATCTCGTTCGAGTTGCCGCACAGTTGGCCGCGCAAGAGGGCATCGCGGGCAGCGGCTACCGACTTGTTGCCAATTGCGGCGGCCACGGGGGCCAGTCCGTGGACCATGTGCACTTCCACCTGCTTGGAGGCCGGGCGATGAGCTGGCCGCCGGGATGACCTGCTAGGGGCCTCTGGAGCACCACCCCAGCGGCGGCAGCGTGCCGAACACGCCGGGTTTGACAGGGGCTCGACGGCACTGCTATAATGCTCGTAGAGGGACCCAGCAGCGCGGGGGTCTTTTCCGCGCTCAGGGGATCGATGGCACTAATACCACCGAAGACTTACTTGGGGCTCACGGGGACTCTCCACGCCCGATGCAGTCTGGTGGCAGGAAGGGGGGCGAGAGTACGGCGATTCACATTCGCGACAACGAATCACTGGACAGCGCGCTGAAGCGCTTCAAGCGCGAGCTGCACCAACACGGTGTGCTCGAAGCGGCGCGGCGCAAGGAGCGCTACGAGAAGCCCAGCGACAAGCGGCGCCGGATGCAGGCGGCGGCGATTCGGCGCGCACGCAGGGCCGCACGCCGCCGCGGAGAGCGGTAATCCTCGAGTGAATCCAGCAGCCAGTTCGCTGGCGGCTATTGCAGCCGACGTGATGATGGGCCGCCCATTCCCCAGGAGTCGGGCGGCTCTGGGTATTAGTAGGCCCCCACGTGTTGCCTAAGGCGCGTAGTGGACGACGTCTCAGAAAGCAAACTCGTCGTTGCCGATAACGAGGAAGCTGCCGCTCTCGCAGGAAGTCGAGACCAGAACCTGCGACTGATAGAGCGGGCGGTGGGCGCGCGAATCGGGGCGCGAGGCAATGAGATTCGCGTCAGCGGCACTCCCGAACAGGTCGGGCGGGCCACCGAACTCCTGAGCGAGCTGGTGAAGCTCGTTCGCCTCGGACATCCTGTCACGGCGGGCGAGGTGGAGTATGCCGCGCGGATGGTCGGGGGGGGCCAGGCCGAGGCCGC
The DNA here is from genome assembly GCA_964559435.1 of uncultured bacterium. Taxonomy (GTDB): domain Bacteria; phylum Armatimonadota; class Hebobacteria; order Hebobacterales; family Hebobacteraceae; genus Hebobacterum. Next base: position 139,047 of record CAZLHI010000005.1, read on the forward strand.
CGATGCTGTTTTTTCCGACGTTGTCATTGTGACGGACCGCGGCAGGCCGGTCAAGCCACACACCCAGACCCAGCGCGACTACCTCCGCTCCATCGAGCGCGCCGACCTGACGCTCGCCATCGGCCCCGCGGGTACAGGCAAGACCTATCTGGCCATGGCGGTGGCAGTGGGCGCGCTCCGCGAGGGCAAAGCCTCGCGGCTGATACTGACGCGGCCGGCGCTGGAGGCCGGCGAGAGGCTGGGGTTCCTGCCCGGCGACATCCAAGCGAAGGTGGACCCATATCTGCGCCCCCTGTTCGACGCGCTTTATGATATGATGGACCTCGAGAAGGCACAGCGTCTGATAGAGCAAGGGGTGATCGAGGTCGCCCCGCTGGCCTTCATGCGAGGCCGGACCCTGAATGACTGCTTCGTGATTCTGGACGAGGCACAGAACACAACCCCCGAGCAGATGAAGATGTTCCTCACTCGCTTCGGGTTTGGATGCAAGGCAGTCGTAACCGGCGACATTACGCAGACCGACCTGCCTCGCGGCCAGATTTCCGGTCTCAATCAAGTGCGAGAGGTGCTGCCTGGTATACGGGGAGTGGCGTTCGTGTATTTCTCGGACCAGGACGTCGTGCGGCATGAGCTCGTGCAGCGCATCATCCAGGCATACGAGCAGCACGAGACAGGGAATAGGAATACTGACACCCGCAGATGAAACGACTGCACGCCGCTCGCCGCGCAGATGGCGAGCGGCGGAGAAAATGGCCGCATTGGCCTACAGTGATGCGCGCGGGCATTGGATTGCTCACGTGGGCCGCGCTCTGCCTCATACTCCTTGCCTATGACTTGTTTCCCGGCCGCGTCTCGCTGCGGGTCGGCGGGCTGAGCCCCAAACTTGTCCGCGCACCGCGCATGGCCCGGTACATCGACCGGGAGCAAACCGAGCGCCTCCGCCGGGAGGCCGAGCTGCGCGTCGCCCCCCACTACAGCCCGCTGCCATATGCTCTGGCAGACGCAGAGAACCGCGTGAGCCAGCACATCACGGCTCTCGCAGACGCGAGGGCTGCAGCGGAGTCGCCTGAGGACCTGGCGCAGAAGATCGCGTGGCTGCCCGATGCTTCTGTCCAATGGCTCGCCGCCGCGCCCGCCTCGGAGCTGGCCCGGGTCGAGAGGAGGACCCGCGCCGTGGTTCGCAAGGTGATGTCAAAGGAGATCAGAGAGGAAACTGCGGACCTCAAGGCCGCGCGGGACGAAGCCGAAGCCCTGGCCCGCGGCCAGGAGCCTCAGCTGGAGATCGCGGCCTTGGTAGCCGCGCTCGCGAAGCGCGGGATAGCTCCTAACCGCCGGTTCGACAGCGAGACCACCGAAGCCGCCAAGGCCGAGGCCGCAGAGCGCGTACAGGAGGTCGTGCGTACAATCGACGCCGACCAGCCCATCATCTTCGAAGGCGAGCGCGTCACGCGAGAGCACGTGGGTATGCTGCGTGCGCTCGGGCTGACAAGCCCGCGGCTCGACTATCGAAGGCTGATATCAATCATCCTCATCGTGGGACTTATCGTCCTGCTATTGGGTTTGCACACTCGCCACCGGGCGCGCCGTGTCTACGAACGGCCCAAATGGTTGCTTCTCCTTTCCCTCCTGGCCGTGATGTCTCTCTTTGTCGTCAACCTGCTTGTGCTTGCACTGCCAAATGTGTGGATGCTCGTCGTGCCCGCCGCCGGGCTCATGGCGGCCGCCCTGCTTGCGGACGCCGTCGGCATGGCCCTTGCGCTTGGGCTCAGCCTATTGGTCGGGCTGATGGCGGATGCCGGCCTTCCGGCGACACTGCTCTCACTTGGCAGCGCAGCGACTGCTCTGGCCTTCTCCACCCAGCTCTGGCCAGTATCCCACCTGCGCGTCCCGGTGGGAGCGCTTGCTGCGGCAAACCTCCTTCTGGTGGCAGCGGTCGGGATGTTGCACGCGCAGCCGGCTACTGCGCTGATGCGCGAGGCAGTGCTGGCAGCCGCCCTCTACGCTCCCGGCGCAGCCGTCCTCGCGTTGGGCGGAATATACACGCTGCAGCGGCCGTTCGGCATCACGACGCATCTGGGCCTGCTCGAGATGCTGAATCCCCAGACGCCGTTGCTCAAGAGACTCCAGGCCGAGGCCCCCGGGACCTATCATCACTCAATGATGGTGGCCAATCTCGCGGAGTCGGCCGCGGAGGCGATCGGAGCCGACGCGCTGCTCACCCGTGTAGGCGGCCTCTATCACGACATCGGCAAGCTCTACCGGCCGACTTTCTTCGTGGAGAACCAGGCCTTGCTGGGCCTGGAGAACGTGCACGACCGTCTCTCGTCCTCGCTGTCCGGCCTTATCATAATGTCGCACGTGAAGGACGGCGTCGCTCTGGCGCAGAGGCACCGGCTGCCGCCCGAAGTCATCGACATAATCGCACAGCACCACGGCTCGACGACGCTGAGCTACTTCTATCATCAGGCCCTCAGCGGTTCCCGCCCGGAGAACGTCTCAGAGGATCAGTTCCGCTATCCCGGGCCTCTGCCCAGCAGCAAGGAGGCCGCCCTTGTCATGCTTGCAGACGGCGCTCACGCGGCCGCCAAATCGATCGCGGTGCCGACGCCGCCACGAGTCCAGCAGATGCTGAAGGAAAACATGCGGCAGCGCGTCGTGGGTGGGCAACTGGAGCGGTGCGACTTGACTTTCCGGGAGGTCGCAGCAGCCGAAGAGGTAATGGGCCGGGTCCTCACGGCATCTCTTTGCCGGACGCGGATAGCCTATCCTGAGCCTGCCGAGGGCGGAGTAGGAATGTGAGCGCACGTGACCGTACTTGTGGTCAACAGACAGAAACGACCGATTCCGCGAAGGTGGCTCGAACGGATTGCGGAAGCCGTAATGGAGGCGGAAGGCTGTCATCCCGAGGCAGAGCTGAGCGTAGTTGTTGGTGACGATGAATGGATTCGGGAACTGAATCGGAAGTACCTGAAGAAGGACCGCCCAACAGACGTGCTGGCCTTTCCGCAAGACAGGGGGCCAGCGGAAGCCGCGCCGCTGCTGGGCGACATCGCGATATCGGCGGAGACGGCGGCCCGGCAGGCCGAGGAGATGGGCCACAGCTTGGAACGAGAGCTGGCTCTGCTCCTTGCACACGGGATCTTGCACCTGACCGGATGGACGGACGAGACCCCCCAGAAGCGTCGAGGCATGCTGCAGCGGGCCGAGGAAGTGATGGGGCCGGTCCCTCAGGATCCGGTGAGCTGACAACGAGAGGACTGCTCGAAAGCTCGCGGAACGCCGTGGCGGGCCTGCTGCACGTGCTGCGGCAGGACTGGCACATGCGTTTCATATGCATGGCCGGCGTTGTGCTGATGCTGATCAGCGCGCTGCTTCGTCTCTCCCGCTTGGATGTCCTACTTCTCTTGGTTGCCATCAGCATGGTGGTGCTGGCGGAAGTGCTCAACCGGGCTATAGAGGTCGTCGTCGATCTCGCAAGCCCCGGCTACCACCCATTGGCGAAGGCCGCGAAGGATATCGGCGGAGCGGGGGTCCTTGTCGCCGGAATCATGGGCAGTGTCGTCGCGCTGGGCGTATTCGTCAGCGCAGACGCCCTGAAGATCCTGCAGGGAACGCCGACGCGGCCCGAGCCGCATTTCCTCCATGTGGGACTCGTCGGAGTCGTTACGGTTGTCGCGGCCGTGATCCTGGGAAAGCTCTGGGGTGGGCACGGCACGCTGACTCGTGGCGGCATCGTGAGCGCGCACAGCGCGCTTGCCTTCTTCTGCTTTGTAAGCATCTGCTTCCTCACAAGGGACGTCATCATCTGTGCCTTGGCATTTGTACTCGCCGGGCTGGTTGCGCAGAGCCGGCTCGAGGCGGGGATTCACACCCTGAGAGAAATCGTAATCGGAGTAGTCGTGGCGCTGGTCGTGGGATCTGGGCTTTACGGTTTGCTGTCGATGCGGGCAGGAAGCTGAGATGTCTCCAGGCGACTTACGCCCTCTCATTGCGATAGCCGTTCTCCTGCTCATATCCGGGCTGTTCTCGGCCGCCGAACTCAGCTTCCTGGCCATGGGTAGGCGGCGTTCTCGTAGAGCGGCAACAGGCAGAGTCGCGGTCCTCCTCGAGAAGCTGCTGGCCAACCCCGGCGCGACCCTGGGCGCGATACTGGTGACGATAACTGCCGTCAACTACAGCGCAGAGGCGATTGCTGCGAACTGGGTGATCTCCGGGCTGGGCCTCCCTGTGTGGATCGCCATCGTCGGGATGGCTCTCCTTGTGCTGGTATTCGCCGAAGTCGTCCCCATCAGCTACGCCGCGGCCAACCCCGAGCGCGTCGCTCGGGCAGTGGTCGTCCCCCTCTGGCTCGTGACAAATGTGTTGTCGCCTGCCGCTCGGGTCCTCGGGTCCGTGGCAGAAGGACTGACCCGCGTGTTCGGAGGAGGGCCGAGCCCGGAGCGGCCCGTGACGGAGGGCGAGATTCGCGCGATCGTGGACCTGCAGGCCGAGACTGGCGGCCTGGAAGAAGAAGAGAAAGTCATGATCCACCAGATCTTCGAGTTCGGCGACAAGGTGGCGCGCGAGGTGATGGTGCCCCGGACAGATATGGTCGCTATCCCCAAGATCGCCACCGCAGCCGAGGCCAGCAAGGCTGCCACCGAGCATCGGATCTCGCGCATGCCCGTGTACGGGGAGAGTCTCGACGACATCATCGGGACGGTCCACGTCAAGGATTTGCTTCCCCTGATGGCGGCGGAGAAGGGTGACACGCCCGTCACCTCCGTGATGCTGAAGCCCCTCCGCGTGCCGGAGACGAAGAAGCTGAGCGACCTGCTGACCGAGTTCCGCCGCAAGCGACGCACCCTCGCGATCGTGTTGGACGAATACGGCGGCACAGCCGGACTCGTAACCCTGGAGGACCTGCTGGAGGAGGTCGTCGGGGATATCTACGATGAGTATGACGTCGTCCGCCCCGCGGTCGAGCAGACGCCCGACGGCGGAATGATCTTGGACGGCAGAATGAGCATAGACGAGGCCTCGGGTGCACTGGGCGTCGATCTCCCGGAGGGCGACTACGACTCCGTCGCCGGCCTTCTGTATGCGCACCTCGGCGTGGTTCCACGCATTGGCGACGAGGTGGAGCTCGACGGCGTGACACTGATCGTCGACGAACTCGACGGCCATCGGATAACCCGGGTCCGGGCAATTGTGAAGCCGAACCCGGACGAGGAAAGCCCGACCTAAAGGAGGTGCGGCTACCGGCCTGTGATGATACAGGCCGCTGAAGATGAGCGATCCTTCATCAGCTTCGTTGACGACAGAACTCGGGCGATTCGGCGGACAGATCGCAGCTATCATCTTCTGCTGGATCCTGCTGGGATTCAGCTCGCTCTCCGAAGCCGCGCTGGTGCGACTTGAGGTGGTCCGGGCGCGCCAACTTGCACAAGAGAGGGGGTGGCTCGGGCAGCGACTTCTTGAGCTTGTCGAGGCGCGCCAGGAGGTCTTGAGCACACTCATACTGCTCATCAATGTCGCCATCATCTGTGCCTCGGCCTACACAACCGAGATCGCTGTTCGTCTCTCCGGCGGCGATGAGAGATGGATCGCCGCCGCGTCGTTTGGCATGATCGTCTTCCTCTTGGTCTTTTGCGAGGTCACTCCCAAGACGTATTCGGTGCGGCGAGCGGAGAGGGTGGGACTGGCCGTCGCCCCGGCTTTGTTCCTCGTCCATAAGATCATCCATCCGATCGGCCGTGTGCTCCATCTTATTGGCATGGCGATCATCCGAGGAGGCCTCATCCCTGTCTTCGGGGGAAGGGCCTTGGCAGGCCTGCCGAGGTACTCGGACCAAGAAGTCCTGGAGATGGTCGCGGAGGGTCAGGCAAACGGCGACATCGAGCAGGAAGAGCGGGAGATGATTGCAGGCGTCATCGAGTTCGCCGACAAGGTGACGCGCGAGGTCATGACCCCCCGCACCGACATAGCATGGATTCGTGAGGACGCGTCGCTCGTCGAGGCGGCCCAGCTCAGCGAGCGCACGGGCTACTCGCGCCTGCCCGTCTGTGAGGAGGACCTCGACCACGTCGTTGGGATCGTATATGTGAAGGACGTGGTGTCTGCTCTCGGCGCGGGCGGTCCTCAACTGACGGCCGGCCAAGTGGCGCGAAAACCCGTTCCCGTGGTGCCGGAGAGCAAGAAGATCGCCGAGGTGCTCAGCCTGATGCAGCGCAAGCGGCTGCACATGGCGATCGTCATCGACGAGTACGGAGGGACGGCTGGGCTGGTGACTATTGAGGACTTGCTCGAGGAGATATTCGGGGAGATTCGCGACGAGCACGATTTCGAGGCCGAGCCGATCAACCGTATCGACGAGCACACGGCTATCGTTGATGCGCGGGTGAGCGTCGACGACGTGGAGGAACTATTCGCCATGGAACTGCCGGAAGGTGAGTTCGACAGCATCGGCGGGTTCATACTGGATCAGCTCGGACGGCTCCCCACGGCGGGCGAGAGCACATGCTGGCGGAACATGGAGTTCACTGTCGAAGCAGTCACGGAGAAGCGCATCCAGAGGGTGCGCATCATCCGCAATCCGGACGAGGCCCACCATCATGAAGAAGAGGCCGAAGAAAGCGAGTGAGTGGGGGAGCCTAGTCGCGGCCGCGAGAGAGGCCGCGCAGCATGCCTATGCCCCGTACTCCGAGCTGCGCGTCGGCGCGGCGCTGGAGGGGCAAGGCGGCGCGATTCACTCCGGATGCAATGTAGAGAACTCATCTTTCGGCCTGACGACATGCGCCGAACGCGCCGCCATCAGCCGGGCCGTGGCGGACGGCGAGCGCTCCTTCCGGCGTCTTGCCATCTACACCAAAGACGCGGGGCCTCTCTCCCTCTGCGGGGCATGTCGCCAGATGCTCGTCGAGTTCTGCGACGACCTGCCCATACTCTCGGTGGGGCGCGGAGGCCTCAGGCGTGAGTTCCAGCTGGCCGATCTTCTGCCACAGGCGTTCGGCTGGCCGGCAGGAGAAGCCTCGGGCGACCAGGAAGTCTGAGGCCCAAGCCTACTTGGCCTCAGGGTATGACCCGAGGACGCGGAGGACCAGTGTATGGTCTCGTAGTTCCTCCAAAGCCGCGGACAGGGGAGGATCGCTCTGGTGGCCCTCCACATCCACGAAGAACATATACTCCCAGGGCGTCTGCTTCGTCGGATGCGACTGGATGAACGTCATATTGATCCGATGACGGCTGAGCACTCCAAGGGCCGAATGCAGTGCCCCGGCCTTGTGAGGCACCGAGAACAGGACAGATGTCTTGTCAGCGCCGCTGGACGCTGCCCCCACCTGGCCGATGACCAGGAAGCGCGTCCGGTTGTCGGGCTGGTCGTGGATCTTGGACTGGAGGGCCGGCACCCCGTGGAGCTCGCCGGCGAGCGCCGCTCCGATGGCGGCGGAGTCGGACTCGCCCCGCGCCAGCTCGGCCCCGCGCGCGGTGCTCCCGACAGGGATCAGCTCCGCGTTCGGCAGGTTGGTGCGCAGCCAGACGCGACACTGCGCGATGGCTTCGGGATGCGAGTAAACCCGTCGGATCTCGTTCAAGTGGGCACAGCGCGAGAGCAAGTGGTGTTCGATATCAACATACATTTCCGCGCAGACCGTGAGCTTGGACTCCATGAACGCGTCCAGCGTCAGAGGAACGACGCCGGCGGTAGTGTTCTCAACCGGCACAACGCCGAAGTCAGCATCTCGCTTCTCGACCGCGAGAAAGACGTCGCCGATGGTGTCGAACGGCCGGAAATCCGCTCCCCCGCCGAACTTCTGTCGCGCCGCAATGTGCGTGAACGACCCGCCCGGCCCGTAGTAGGCGACGACCAGCTGCTTTTCGAGCAGCCGGTTGGCGGCGAACATGGCGCCGTAGATGTCTCGGATGGCCTCGGCGGGAAGGGGACCCCTGTTGAGGGCCTCCAGCCGGTCGAGGATTTGCCGCTCCCGGGCGGGGTCAAACATCTCTCGATCAGCCTGCTCCTTTGCGCGGCCGATGGCGATCGCCCTCTCGGCTCGCCGGTTGAGCAGTTCGAGAATGGCGTCGTCGAGCTCGTCTATCTCGCGTCTGATTTCATCGATGCCCATGAGAGCCCCCGAAGGATGCTGGGGAATCAAGCTAGTAGTTTCTGCGGAGTGCAGGGCGCGCCCTCTAGCGCGCGGCCGCTTAGGAGGCGAGGTTGAGCCAGCAGCGCCCAACGCAGAACAGGTCCGGCGCCGAGGCCGCTCCTGACGGTCTCTGGGCCAAGTGCGGCCGGTGCGGCGACATGCTGTACCAGCCGGAGATGAGGGAAGATCTGTTTGTCTGCCGGCACTGCGGCCATCACAGCAGGCTGACGGCCAGGCAGCGGATTGCGATCACCGCCGACGAAGGATCCTTCGAGGAGCGCGATGCCGCCATGCGGACCGGCGATCCCTTGAACTTCCCGGGCTACCGAGAGAAGCTTCATGAGGACGAAGCGAACAGCGGGCTGCGCGATGCCATGGTGTGGGGCGAGTGCACGATCGACAGCATTCCACTATCGCTGGCAGTGATGGACTTCGCCTTTCGCGGTGGGAGCATGGGGACGGTCGTCGGAGAGAAGTTCGTGCGCGCAGCGGAGCACTCCGTCGAGCGGCGCATCCCGCTGCTTGTCTTTGCCTGCTCGGGGGGCGCGCGCATGCAGGAAGGCATCGTGTCTCTCCTACAGATGGCAAAGACCACTGCAGCAGTAGGACACCTTGGCCGCGCCCGCATACCCTTCATCGTGGTCTTCACGGACCCAGTGACCGCCGGGGTCTTCGCCAGCTTTGCGTCTGTAGCCGACATAGCCGTAGCCGAGCAACACAGCCTCGTGGGCTTCGCGGGCCCGCGAGTGATTGAGAAGGCCTTCAATATCAAGCTACCCCCAGGCAGTCACACTGCCGAGTTCCAGCGCGAGCACGGCATGGTTGATCTGGTGGTCTCGCGGCGGCAGCTTCGGCCGCTGCTCGTGCGGATGCTGCGGCTTGTGTCACCCCGCCGGGAGGCGGATGCGGAGTGAGTCGGTGGCTCGAATTTGACAGGCACCTGCGCGAGGTCGACGAAGATATCCAGAAGCTGGAGCGGCTGCTTGCCGCGCCCAGTATAAGCGATGAGCGGAGGTCCCAGGTGAGAGCGCAGATCGCCAACATGCGGCGGCGCCAGGAGCAGATCGCGGGGGAGGTATCGTCACATCTGACAGCCTGGGACAATGTGCTGCTTGCCCGCCATGTGGACAGGCCCTACACGTTGGACTACGTGGGCGCCATCTTCGAGGACTTCGTCGAGCTTCATGGGGATCGGCGTTTTGGCGACGACCCGGCGATGGTGGCGGGCCTCGGCTCCCTCGACGGCCAAACGATGGCCGTCGTAGGCCATCAGAAGGGGCGCGATGTGAAGGAACGCCAGTTCAGGAACTTCGGGAGCGCCCGGCCCGAGGGCTACCGCAAGGCCGCCCGCATCATGCGCCTGGCCGAGAAGCTGGGATATCCAGTTGTGACCTTCGTGGATACACCCGCGGCCGAATCGCGGCTGGAAGCCGAGGAGCGGGGTATCGCCAACGCAATAGCGGAGAACATGCTGCTCATGTCGTGTTTGCCCACGCCGATAGTTGGGATCATCATCGGCGAGGGGGGCAGCGGAGGAGCGATCGGCATAGGTGTCGTCGATCATGTCATGATGCTCCAACATGCCATCTACTCGGTCATCCCCCCGGAATCTTGCGCCGTGATTCTTGAGGCTTTCGGGCGTGACCCAAAGCGCGGCCCCGAGGCGGCCGAGGCGTTGCGTCTATCGGCGCAAAGGACGCTGGAACTCGGCGCCGTCGACGAGGTCATCTCCGAGCCCCCCGGCGGGGCGCACCGCGATCCCGCGGCCGCTGCGCAGAGCATCAAGGCCGCGCTGGTCTCGGCGGTCAGGCGTCTGCAGGATATCCCGGGCGAAGAGCTGCTCGCCGCCCGGTACCGGAAGTTCCGCGACATTCGTCACTACGTGGAGCAATAACCAGCATCTGGGCAGCGACGTAGGCAAGCAGCGAAGCGTATCGCGTGCGACAGGCCCGAGACGGCAACGTTAGGAAGGGCCGGCGCAAAGCGGCCCGCAGGACAACGGTTCGAAAGATAGCGACGAGAGCCGCGGCTGAACACATGGCGCGAGCTGCGCCGCAGAGCGAGCGGGGTGTTCGCTGATCTCTCTCGTGTCGCCGGCCGGGCTGGCCCTGAGGGTGCGCCAGGGCAGTGCCGGTGGAGGGAGTCGAACCCCCACGGGCTTGCGCCCACCTGATTTTGAGTCAGGCGCGTCTGCCGTTCCGCCACACCGGCGCGTCGCGCGAGTATAGTCTGCTCGAAGAACTCATGTCAAGGCGCCTCATGGGCGTCTCGCCGGAGGGTCGAAGTGACAGAGCAACCATCGACGCAAGCCTACCAGCATCCGACCGCCTCCCGGCCGATAGGCTATCGGTCCGAACCGCGCCGGAGAAGTCCTGCATGGCAGTGGGGTTGCGGCCTCGGCCTGGCTGGGTGCCTGCTTGCCGTGATGCTCGGGATATTCGTCTTGCTTGCGACCATCATGACGACACTTGGTGGCCTGCAAGGCTTGGAGCCGGCGGGGGAACACGTCGCGCTGATCCGGATCGAAGGGCTGCTCGTCGCAGGCCAGTCCGGCTTCTCCGTCCTGGGTGGCACTGCTACCGGATCTGATGAGATAGTCGACCAGATAGAGCAGGCCATAGAGGATGACGATGTAGAGGCGATCCTGCTTCGCATCAACAGCCCCGGTGGCTCGGCCGCAGGCGCCCAGGAAATCTACGCCGCGATCAACCGCGCGAAGGAAGCGGAGAAGGTTGTCGTCGCCTCGATGGCAGACGTTGCTGCCTCCGGCGGCTACTACGTCGCGGCTCCGGCAGACGTGATCTTCGCCGACCCGGCCACCATCACCGGCAGCATCGGGGCCATAGCCGTCCATCAAGACATGTCAGGGCTCTTCGACAAGATCGGGATCGAACCCGAGGTCATCAAGAGCGGCAAGCTGAAGGACATGTTCCAGCCCACTGAACCTCTCACCCCCGAGGCGCGAGAAGTCGTAACGGCCCTCATCAACCAAGTATTCGATCAATTCGTCACCGCGGTGGCCAATGGCCGGGGGATGGACAGGCAGGCTGTCCTGGCGCTGGCTGACGGCCGCATCTACACCGGCCAGCAAGCGGCGGAGAACGGCCTCATCGATCACCTTGGCGGCCTGCATGAGGCGCTCATGAAGGCGGGCGAGAGAGCCGGCATCGAAGGCAAGCCCGAGATGAAGGAATACGGCGCGCCCTCGCTCCTGCGGTGGCTGCTGGGAGGCAGCACCGCACAGAGGCGCCAGCCGGCGCTCACGGGCGGGCTCCTCTACGACGACGTCGCGGCACGACTCGCCTGCGGCGGGCTGTACCCCGAGGCCGGCAGGGATTCCGACCTCTGAACCGGGAAAGATGTGAGCCGACGCGAGACCAAAAGCGGGCCGCAGCGGGGCGGCGTTGTCCTCATAGACGGCAACAGCCTTCTGTACCGGGCCTTCTTCGCGCTTCCGCCTCTCACCAATGCCCAGGGCGAGGTGACGAACGCGGCCTATGGCTTCACGGCCATGCTTTTCAAGGTCATCCAAGAAGAGCAGCCCGAGATGATCGCCGTCGCCTTCGATCTCCCCGGCCCTACGTTCCGGCACGAGATCTTCGAGGACTACAAGGCCACACGCGCCGCCATGCCGGAGGAACTCGCACCGCAGATAGACATGGCGCGCGAGGTGCTGGATGCCATGCACATCCCGGCCTTCGGGCTGGAGGGGTACGAAGCCGACGATGTCATCGGGACGCTCGCAACTCAGGCCGATCGCGAGGGAAGGCGCGTCCTCATAGTCACGGGCGACTTGGACGAGCTCCAGCTTGTCTCGGAAAACGTCTCGGTCATGGTCACCCGAAGAGGAGTCACTGATACAAAGATCTACGACAGAGCCGCGGTGGCGGAACGCTACGGGATCGGCCCGGAGCAGCTCGCCGACTTCCGCGCGCTCCGCGGCGACAACAGCGACAACATACCAGGCGTTCCGGGAATCGGCGAGAAGACGGCCGCGAAGCTTATCGGGAAGTTCGGCTCTCTCGAGGAAGTCCTGGGGAACCTAGATCAGGTGAAGCCAGCGCGCGTCGCGGCCGCGCTGGAAGCCCACGCTGACGTAGCGCGCCGCTCAAAGGAACTCTCTCTCATTGTGCGCAATCTGTCGATGGAATTCGATCCGGCCGAACTCCGGCGGCGTCCGCCAGATGAGGAGAAGCTCGCCGAGGTCTTTCGCCGGCTCGATTTCCGCTCCCTTGTAAAGAGATTCGAGGGATCTGCTGAGGCCCCGCCGCTTGACCACAAGGTGGCAAGCACGGTCAGAGCCGTCAAGTCGCTCGCGGGCACACTGGCGGACAAGCGGGAGGTGATTGTGCACCCACTCACGGCCGACGGCCAGGGCCGGCGCGCTCCTCTGCTCGGCCTGTGTGTCATGGCCGACAGCGCGCCCTCAGTTGTGCTGGCAGAAGCTGGCACGCTGTCGAAGCTCTTGGCCGCGCTGAAGCCCGTCCTGGAGTCTGGGGACAGGCCGAAAGTGGGGCACGATTTGAAGCGAGCGGCGGTGCTGCTGTCCCGACATGGAATCACGCTTCGCGGCCTGGCGTTCGACACAATGATCGCCGCCCATCTCATCAATCCCAACCGCCCCGCCGGAGAGCTGAGCGCCGTCGCGTACGACTACCTGCAGAGTGAGACCCCGGAAGCCGTGGTCGATGGCTTGCCCGACCCGGCATCGGCAGCGGCGGCGGTGCAGCAGATAGCGTCGCTGCGGACACTCCTCGAAGAGCGGCTGGTGGAGGTGAACCTCCTGGATCTCTTTCGCGACCTGGAGATGCGGCTGATTCCGGTGCTCGTGGCGATGGAGCAGGCAGGTGTGGCGGTAGATTGTGACGCGCTCCAGGTACTGTCGGACAAGCTCGGGGCCAGGGCGAGAGAGCTGGAGAAGGAGATCCACGGCATCGCTGGGGAGGAGTTCAACATCGGCTCGCCCGCGCAGTTGAGGCGCATTCTCTTCGAGAAGCTGGGCCTTCCCCCAGACAAGACGAAGCGGACGAAGACCGGATACTCGACGGCCGCGGACGTGCTGGCCGGGCTGGGCGAGCACGAGATCGTCGCCCGGATCCTCGAGTATCGGGAGGCCACAAAACTGAAGTCAACATATGTCGACGCGCTGCCGCCTCTCGTCGACCCCAGCACGGGAAGGATACACACGTCCTTCAACCAGGCAGTGACGGCCACCGGACGGCTCAGCAGCACGAATCCGAACCTCCAGAACATCCCCATCCGGACCGAGGCGGGCGCGGAGATCAGGCGGGCCTTCGTGGCCGGATCGCATGACAGCGTCCTGGTGTCGGCCGATTACTCGCAGATCGAGCTGCGCCTTCTCGCCCACATCACAGAAGATCGCAACCTGATCGAGATCTTCCGTCGGGACGAGGACCTCCACCGCGCGGCTGCCATGGAGATCTTCGACGTCGGTGCCGGGCAGGTCACGCCTCAGATGCGGGCCTTCGCCAAGATGGTGAACTTCGGCATCCCGTACGGCATCAGCGACTTCCGACTGGCGCGCGAAATGGGCATCGCTCTTGAGGACGCCCGTGAGTATATCGAGCGCTACTTCTCGCAGTTCCCAAAGGTCCGCGAATATGTGAAGGAGATGCCCGGCCGGGCGCGCAAAGACGGCTACGTCACGACCCTGATGGGCCGGCGACGTCCGCTTCCGGACCTGCGAAGTCGGGCCCCCGCTGTGCGCCAGGCGGCCGAGCGCATGGCCATCAACACTCCCATGCAGGGGAGCGCGGCCGAGATCATGAAGCTTGCCATGCTCCGGGTGGACGAATCTCTAAAGCACCGAGGCATGGGCGCCAAGATGCTGCTGCAAGTCCATGACGAGTTGCTGCTAGAGGCCCCCGAGTCGGAGCTTGCGGATGCGGCGGCTCTCCTCGATGAATGCATGTCCGGTGCGTACGAGCTGCGCGCACCTTTGAAAGTCGAGGTGAAGGCCGGCAGGAACTGGCTCGATATGGGGCCGCTTGCGTAAACAGAGCCACTCGCTGTCCTGCTGGGCCGCTTTGCCCGGGTGTGTGACGGACGCCCCAAAGTCGAAGGCAGGAAGGACGCGTGGGGCATGTGTGGAAACACACATCAAGCCGGGTGAGGACACGAGCAGAACAGGTTCTCGCCGGCGCGAACAAGGTCGCCAAGGCGTCTTGCCACGTTCAGTCGGCAAGAGCAAGCTAGGACATCTGAGATTGGTGGGTGCCGCCAAGGCGGGTGCCCGACCAGGGGTGCCGCTCGCAGTGGGACGCTTGCAGTGTTGTCCCGCGGCCGGCCGTATTGGCAGCCGGCCGCCGAGCTGACCCCGCACCTGGCGAGGAAGGATAGTCGGAAGCATGGACACACCTCAATCTCGAGCGCAAGCTGAGGACAGTGAAGTCCGGCCCACCGGGACCACCGAGGAAGCAAAGGACCAGCCGTCTGTTTCAGGAGAGGCCGGAACGCGCTCTCAAGACGCGATCGAGGGCGCCGTCGCGCCGCTCAGTCGGGGACAGATCGTCGAGGGCCTGATCGTACATATAGATGAAGATGGGGCTCTTGTGGACGTCGGCACGAAGTCTGAGGGACACGTCGCAGCAGGGGAGCTGGCGGGCGGGACGACTGAGGAAGGCAAACCTCTCGACGTGGGTGACAAGATCGCCGTATATGTCGTGCGGCCGGAGGATGACGACGGTCGCCCCGTGCTGTCGAAGAAGAGAGCGGACTACGAGCGCGTATGGCGTCGTGTAATAGAGGCCCACGACAAGGGCGAGGTGCTGCTGGCGATGGTGACCGACCGGGTGAGGGGCGGGCTCGTGGTAGATCTCGGCCTCCGCGGCTTCCTGCCTGCTTCTCACGTGCGCACCCGCAACGTGCATGCGCTTGATCGGTTCATTGGCCAGTCTCTGAAGGTCAAGGTGATTGAGGTAGACAGGGCGCGAAAGCGTGTCGTCGTTTCCCATAAGAAGGCCATCGAGGAAGAGCGCCGACGCCGCAGAGAGAGAACCCTTGCCTCACTGGAGGAGAACAAGGTCTACCGCGGCGTGGTGCGGCGAATCACCGACTACGGGGCTTTCGTGGACCTCGGCGGTGTGGACGGCCTGCTCCACATCACGGAGATGTCGTGGACTCGCATAGATCACCCGCGCGATGCCGTCAAGGTGGGCGAGAAGATGGACGTCATGATCCTGCGATTCGACCGCGAGCAGAGCCGCATCTCTCTTGGGCTGAAGCAGATCCTGCCCGATCCCTGGGAGGAGGTCCCGAAGACCTACAGGGTCGGCCAGATCGTCCACGGCACGGTCACCCGGGTGGTCCCGTTCGGCGCGTTTGTCCGCCTGGAGACCGGAATCGAGGGCATCATACCCAATGCGGAGTTGCCCGGGGAACGAGGCAAGCGGGCCGCGGATATGCTGTCGGCGGGCCAGGAAGTGGACGTGAAGATCGTCAACATCCGTCCCCCTGAGCGCCGTATGACTCTGAGTCTCCGGCAGTTCGAGCAGGCGAGAGAACGGCAGCGATTGAGGGAGTACATGCGGCGCCAGGAAGACGACAGCCGAGTGACCATCGGCGATCTCTTCGGCAGCGTCCTGGCCGAGACCCAGGCGGCGCGGCAACGGGCCGAGGGCGAGCCCGAGCGGACAGAAACCGAGGCCGAGGAGGCGGCGCTGCCCGCGACCGGGCCAACGGAGTTGGAGAAGACAGCGGCCGGCCAGGAATCAGCGGGAGGCGAATCGGGAGACAAGGAGCCGCAGGCTCGCGCGACCGACGAGGCCGACGAGGCACCGGGCACCGACGCCGAGGTGGATGGGGCGTTGCAGACGGCGGGAGAAGAGGCGAGAGAATCGGG
>CAZLHI010000005.1:155133-165740 GCA_964559435.1 uncultured bacterium
ACGCCGAGGTGGATGGGGCGTTGCAGACGGCGGGAGAAGAGGCGAGAGAATCGGGGGACAAGGAGCCGCAGGCTCGCGCAACCGAGGCGGCCGACGAGGCACCGGGCACCGACGCCGAGGTGGATGGGGCGTTGCAGACGGCGGGAGAAGAGGCGAGAGAATCGGGCGAAGACGAAGAAGCAGCATCCTCGTCCTCGGAATCACCGGCGGAATCGGAAGCGGAAAAGGCCTAGCAGCGGAGTTCTTCCGCAGCCGCGGCGCGGTGATCATAGATGCAGATGAGGTGGCGCGGGAACTAACCCGGCCGGGCAGGCCGCTGGTGGAGCGCATCAAAGCGGAGTTCGGCTCAGAGTTCGTGCGGGAGGATGGCAGGCTCGACCGTCGCAAGCTAGCGAAAGCTGTCTTCGGCGATCCGGCGGCGACGGCTCGTCTCAACGCAATCACGCACCCGCCGATTCTGACCGCGATAGATGAGAAGATCGCCGAGCTCGAGGCCGAGGAAAAGGCGCAGCTTGTCTGCTTGGTCGCTCCTTTGCTTCTGGAGGTCGGCGATGGGCGAGGCCAAAGGGTAGACCGTGTGCTGGTGATGGTGGCGGACGAGGGAGAGCGGGTCCGCCGGGTCGTCGAACGAGATGGACTGACGCCCGAAGAGGTGAGAGAGCGGATGGCGGTACAGATGCCTGCTGAGGAACAGCGGCGTCGAGCCGACTGGGTCGTTGACACGACGGGCGGCAGAGGGAGTGCACGTCGCCAACTCGACGCGATATGGTCGGAACTAAACCGCCGCTGAGCGCGTCTAATTGGGCGACTGTGCTTTACAACGCATGGGCGGCTATGGTAGAATGCGCGCCAATCACTGGCGATGGGGAAGAGGTCCGGGGCGGGGAAATGATGGGGGCGTTGACCGTGCCCTCATTCTTTTCGTGTGTTAGTTGCCGACAGGCCGATCGCGCAAAGCAAGGAGACGATGGATCATGCGCACGTTCTCAGAAGGCCGGCTAGCGCGAACCATCGCGTATGCGCTCACCGCGGCTTTCACTTGGTCTCTTGGGTTTGTGGGCGTGGCTGCTTTGCCGGCTGCAGCGCAGGTCGTTACCCGGGCGGCGACGACCCAATCTGTAGCTGTGATCCCCTTCGAAAACAGAACGAGCTTCCGCCCCGAAACCTTCGGTGACGAAGCCGCCGCAACGGTCGCGGTGGAGCTGCGAGACCGATTGCTCGTGGACGTGCTGCCGAAGGCCGACGTCGTCCTACAGATGCGTACTCTCGGCCTGAAGGCTCCCCTCAGCAACGCGGAGCTGATCCGACTGGCCTCCGAGCTCGATGTGTCGCTGCTGCTCTCAGGTGAGGTGCGCGGTGCCCGCATCCGGACCGGCCCTGGCGGCAGATACGGCGAAGTCGTGCTCGCGGTCCGGCTGTTCGACCGCGTGGCCAAGGTGGATACCAATGGCGCCCTTGTCATCGGCATAGGTCCCGCGTCACCCGACGCCAGCGACGAGGTCCTGCTGGAGAAGGCCCTCCAGCAGGCCGCTTTTGACGCCGTCGAGCAGATGAAAGCCCGTCCCACGATCACCGCTATGGTGATGTGGGCCCGCGGCGATGTCGTCTTCCTGAACGTCGGCTCGCGGGGCGGCCTGCGTCCCGGGATGCACCTTGTGGCCGTGCGAGGCGGCGAGCGAATAGGAATGGTGGAGGTGGACTCGGCCGACGCGATCGGCTCCTATGCGCGCGTGTTCCAGGGTCCGCCGCTGCGCACCGGCGATCAACTGCGTGCAGTCTACGTGCTTCCCAAGGACACCGGTCGGGTGGACGTAGGGATGTCGGCGAAGAAGAAGAAGACCTTCGAATCCATGGTCTTGCTGGGGGCCATCCTGCTCGGCTTCGGTAATTTCGCCTCTCGCGCCCGCAGGGTCGACGAGGGCGATACCGCCGCCCCGAACTTCAAAGCGTCCAGTTGGGCGAACGGCGCGGAATTCGGTCAGTCCGGTTACCTTTGGAGCGTCCAATGGCCCTGCCGGGACCTCCAGCCCCATCCCGCAGCTGTTATAACGTGGAATGCCTATCAAGGCACTGAAGCCGCGCGCATCATAGGATACGAGGTGCGGCGCAGCGGCCAGCTAGTGGCTGTGATAGTGCTGGAGGCAGGCGGTCAGCAGCTGACGATTCTCGACACCCCGCAGAGTCCTGCCTTTAACACGCTCGAGATCGTCATAGACCAGAACACCGGCGGGCTGGCAGAGGTCCTGCCCGAGGTCGAGGCTTGGGACCCTACTCCTGACCTGGAGATATGCTTGTGGGAAAACCCCACGTGGAGTGAGTTCGTGGCCGACCACGCTGACGACGCAGGGGTCTTTATCACGGTGGATTCAATAACCTATGGCTGGTTCCCCTCTGAAGTGCCGGGAGATGACTATGGTGGCATGGGGGCAGGGTTCATATACGAATACCGGATTCGCCCCTTACTTGTTCGGCGAATACAGGAGGGCGTCTGGATCTTCGACCACGGAACCGAGTACAGCACGACGCCCAACATCGTGGTTGGCGTTTCCCCGGCTGGCACGTTTTCAGTGCACTACGTCTTCCAGGGATATAACCTCGGCGTCTACGAGATCTGGGATGTACTGCCAAACCCCGAGCTTGCGGCGAATCAAGGCACTTTCTTCTTCTACTACCCTTACGGCGCGGACGACATTGTGTTGCAGGTCGCTCGCGACCCGAATGTCGCGTTTGCCCCACCTGATATCGCCAACTTCTCGGTCCCGCCGATCCTCCCGACTCCGCCCTCAGATCAGACGAACATAACGGTTAACTTGTCTGACGTGCCGGGCGCGAGCCCGCTGTTCTACTGGCGAGTCGGGGCACGCAGTTCGTTCGATTCGAACCCGCCGCGGGTATACCCCGGGGGAGAACCCGACGAGTTCGGATTCACGTGGTCGAGGCGGAACTCGTTCTTGCTGACCGCGCCCAGCCGCGCGGCGCTCATGCACGAGCAGCGGGAAGCGCTCTCGGCGGTTCGCGGCGCCCGAGCCCGCGTGCCTCGGACGGCGGGCACCGACCGCGTGCTGAGAGCAGAGTAGCAAACAGTCTCGAAGGGGCGGGGCCGTTGGGCGGCCGCGCCCTGCGCATACGGTACGGGTTCCTGCCTGAGGCCTAGGCATCGATGTCTGTGCACTGCAGAAAGTGGACGGCCGGGTTGCTGTGCCTCGCGGCGGGATTCTTCCTGTCCGCTACAGGGGAGGCCACGCTCATAGGGGTGCAGCTGAGTGTCCGCGCCGACCCGGCGCGCGCTCCCGCGGACGGCGAGACCCCGGTTGTCATCTCGGTCGAGGTGCTTGATGCTGGCGGCACTCCCGTGCCCGACGGCACCTCGGTATACTTCGTCACCACTCTGGGCGAGATTATCTCCCCCGTCGAGACGATCGGGGGCATCGCGCAGACGGTCCTCAGCTCCTCAAACACGGCGGGCACTGCTCTGGTGTCTGCAATGGTGGCAGGTGCCCGCTCTACCGTGGGGGTTGAGTTCATCGGGCGGCCGGGCAGCGCATCGGCCGGCTCCCGCATGGTGGAGCTAACGGCCGAAGATCTCTCCTATAACGCGGACCTGAAGACCTTCCTTGCCAGCTCCTGCGCTCGGCTGACCTACGAGATGATCGAGATAAGAGCGGACGGCCTCCAGTACGACGTCATGACGAACATCATCTGCGCCCAGGGCGACGTCGTGCTTCGGTCCGGACAGCAGGAGCTGCAATGCGATGCTCTGCGCTATGATCTGGATTCCCTGAGGGGCCGCCTGCTCCGCGTTTCAGACGGACCGGAGCGGCTCCACGTGGAGGGCGACCGGCTGCAGACTCGCCCGGACGAGAAGGGAGACCCGTGCCTGTGGTACCCCTTCCCCGAGAGCGACGTGAACACCTGGGTGAAGGCCCGCAGCGCGATCATTGACCCCCGCAAGAGGGTTATACTCGACCACGCGGTGGTCTACTTCAACGACCTTCGCGTCATCAGCCTGCGCCGGCACGTGCTGAACCCGAGAACGGGGTCGGCTCTGTTCGGCAACAGCTTCGGATACAGTTCCCTGCTCGGGCCCGACCTGGACATTCCGCTCTATTATCGCGCGAGCGGCAACCAGGTGGGCGCCCTTCACATCACCCATAACCGCGCTGTCGGCGGCATGGGCTCGGACGCCGGCTGGGGGCTGGGGATCAGGGAGGAGTACTTCCGCCAGGGGCGCGCCGAAGGTGTGCTTGCCATAGAGGACATCACCGATCCTGGCCAGGGAGCGTCGTGGCACCACCGGTTCAGCCTGCGGCGCGGCTCGGCGCTCACGCTGGACGCCAGCACCGCAACCTTCGACGACGATTCGCCCGCTCTGCGCGCCGGCGGGTTGACGTATTTCCGGCCGTTTTCGAATGGCCGCCTCTCGCTCTCTCTGTCGGGGAGCGACTACGGGACCTCGAAGCACTACTACGGCGGCCTCTCCTACCGGCTGCGCACAACTGGTCTCGGCTCCGGCATTCTCCTCAGCCCGGTTGTCCACGTCCGCCATTCGCGCAGGTACAGCGAAGTTGAGGAGATACTGGTCGACCCGGAGACCGGCGAGGTGCTCGAGATCGCTCAGGGGGACACCGGCCGGACCACATCTCCGGGAGTCGACCTCTCGTTCAGCCTGCCCAGGCGCAACATCGGAGAGCGGACTCAGCTTACCGCTTCGCTTCTGACCGGATACGCCTGGGGATTGGAGGGGGGAGGCAGGTCGGTCTTCGACGGGCGGCTCGGTGTCCTGCGCCAGCTAGGGAGGCCCGGGCATTTCATCCGGCTCGACTACAGCTACTCCGGCGCGCCCTCAAGCCTACAGCCGTCACCCTTCGCGGTGGCACGGCAGAGGATCAATCTGAATGGCAGGGCCGATCTCCAGGGCTGGAACGTCAGATTCAATGCCTCTCAGGAGATCGGCGGCGACCGCCTGTACGGCAGCCTGATGCTGGGACACACCCTGCCCTGGGGCCGCGACGCTGCCGGGAATGCTATGTGGCATCTGAGCGCGAGCCACATGTTCTCCCACTTCTCAGACTACGGGCTGGCCAGCTCTCGCATCGCGCTGAGCAGACGTATGGGGCGCTATCGACTGGCTTTCTGCTATTCCCCACAGGGGAAGGGCGGCTATGAAAGCAGACCGTGGATCGGCCTGGACGGCTATGGGTATACCTACTCGGGCGGCCGGCATCTTTGGATCGAGCTGAGGGCCTTGGGATATTGATCCCTGCGCCGCCGGTCGGTCCCTGACGGTCAGTCACTCTCCGCTCCATTGCTTTCTGAGAAGCACGCGTTTCGTGCTATAATGGCGCCGGCGGGAGCCATGGTGCGGCAGTTCGAGCTCGTCTCCGAATTCACCCCTAAAGGGGATCAGCCTCAGGCCATCGAGCAGCTCGCAGAAGGCATCGAGAGCGGCTGCAAGAGGCAGACCCTGATCGGCGTCACCGGGTCCGGCAAGACCTTCACGATGGCCAACGTGATCGCGCGCCTCCAGCGGCCGACGTTAGTGATCGCGCACAACAAGACTCTGGCCGCGCAGCTCTGCGGTGAGTTCCGGGAGTTCTTCCCGCATCACGCGGTAGGCTACTTCGTGTCCTATTACGATTACTACCAGCCCGAGGCCTACATCCCGAGCACCGACACTTACATCGAGAAAGACTCATCCATCAACGACGAGATCGACCGGCTGCGGCACTACGCGACGCAGTCTCTCTTCGAGCGCCGGGACGTGATCGTTGTCGCGAGCGTGTCGTGCATCTATGCGCTCGGCAGCCCGCAGGAATACGAGCGCATGACATTTCACGTGGGAAAAGGCGAAGTCACGGATAGAGATCGACTGCTGCGCCGTCTGGTTTCGATGCGGTTCGAGCGCAATGACGTCAACCTGACGCGCGGTAACTTCCGGGTCCGGGGCGATGTGCTGGAGATCTTCCCGGTTGACGAAGAGCGGATAACGCGCATCGAGATGTTCGGAGATGAGGTCGAGCGCATTCTCTCCATCAGCCCGGTGACTGGTGAGGTCATGGAGGAGAGGGACGCCGCCATGATCTTCCCGGCCACGCACTACGTGTCCGACGTCGAACAGCAGGAGAGGGCGTTGGCCTCGATCGAGGCGGAGCTGGCGGAGAGACTGGGTTACTTCCGCAAGCGCGAGCGACTCCTCGAAGCCCAGCGTCTCGAACAGCGCACCCGCTACGATATGGAGATGATCCGAGAGATAGGCTATTGCCAGGGGATCGAGAACTACTCCCGACACTTCGACGGCCGGGCCACCGGCCAGGCGCCCTATACGCTGCTGGATTACTTCCCCAGCGACTTCCTCATGATCGTGGACGAGAGCCACCAGACTGTGCCCCAGATCGCCGGGCAGCATAGCGCGGATCGCTCTCGGAAGGATAGTCTGGTCGAACATGGCTTCCGCCTGCCTTCGGCCTACGACAACAGACCACTCACCTTCGAGGAGTGGGAGCAGCGCGCGGGAGACGTCATCTTCACATCGGCGACGCCGGGGCCGTACGAGCACCGGGTGAGCAGTCGCGCGGTCGAGCAGATCGTCCGGCCGACCGGACTGGTGGACCCCGAGGTGATCGTGCGGCCCACCAAGGGGCAGATTGACGATCTCATCGGCGAGATCCAAGAGCGCACCGCTCGCGGTCAGCGCGTTCTGGTGACGACTCTGACAAAGAAGATGGCCGAGGACCTGGCCGAGTATCTGGCCGAGATGGACATCAAGGTGCACTACCTCCACTCAGAGGTCGAGACCCTCGTCCGCTCCGAGATTCTCCGTGACCTGCGCGTGGGAGTGTACGATGTCGTGGTGGGGATCAACCTGCTGCGGGAGGGGCTCGATCTGCCCGAAGTCAGCCTCGTCGCCATCCTCGATGCGGACAAGGAGGGATTCCTTCGGTCTGAGACCTCTCTCATTCAGACGATGGGCAGGGCGGCCCGGCACATCTCCGGGCAGGTGATAATGTATGCCGACGACGTGACGGACTCGATGGAGCGAGCGATCGCGGAGACGAACCGCCGGCGGCAGAAACAGATGGAGTACAATGAGAAGCATGGCATACAGCCGCGATCGGTGGAGAAGGCTATCCGCGATCTGCTGGTCCAAGAGGTGGCCGAAGAGCCGGCCATCTACGGGGAAGGAGAACCTGGGCAGGATGTCGCAGAGGTCGTCGCGGAGCTGGAGTTCGATATGAAGCTGGCCGCACAGGAGCTGCGCTTCGAGGAAGCCGCGAAGCTGAGAGACCGGATCAAATCCCTCCAGGGTGCCACCCCAGGTCCGCCGAAGTCCTACACGAAACGAACCGTCAGACGGCGCAAGAGGCGCTGACCGGCTTCGGCCGTATCACTCCTGTCGAGATCAGGGGCTATCTGCATGGCCGCCGATAAGATCGTTGTCCGCGGTGCGCGGCAGCACAATCTGAAGAATATCACCGTCGAGATTCCGCGGGACAAGCTGGTTGTCCTCACGGGGATATCCGGCTCGGGCAAGTCGTCCCTGGCCTTCGACACCATCTACGCCGAGGGACAGCGCCGCTATGTCGAATCGCTCTCGGCCTACGCGCGCCAGTTCCTCGGTGAGATGGACAAGCCCGACGTTGATATCATCGAAGGACTCTCCCCGGCGGTTTCCATCGATCAGAAATCAACGACTCGGAATCCCCGTTCGACCGTCGCCACGGTGACGGAGATCTACGACCACATGCGTCTGCTGTGGGCGCGAATCGGTCAGCCACACTGCCCGGAGTGCGGCCGGCCCATCGTTCAGCAGACTTCGGAGCAGATCGTGGATCAGGTGCTCGAACTGCCGGAGCGCACGCGGATATTGATTCTCGGCCCTGTCGTTCGCGGCCGCAAGGGAGAGTACCGCCAGATCTTCGACGACATCAGACGGCAGGGATTCGCCCGGGTCCGCGTTGACGGTGAGGTCCTGAACGTTGACGAGGCCGCCGGCCGGAAGCTGGCTCGGTACAAACAGCACACCATCGAAATCGTCATCGATCGGATGGCCGTGCGCCCGGGAGCACGGAAGCGCCTGGCGGACTCGATGGAGCTCGCGCTGCGGGTCGGTGGGGGCGTGGCCTTGGTTCAGGCGCTGGATGTCGATGGCGCTCCCGCTGAGGAGCTGACCTTCAGCGAGCGCTACGCCTGCACCCAGTGCCAGCGCAGCTTCGAGGAGCTACAGCCCAGGCTGTTCTCGTTCAACACGCCGTACGGTGCATGCCCGGAGTGCACGGGGTTGGGCACGAGCAACGAGCTGGATGAGAACCTGATCATCCCGGACCCCGGCCTCACGATCAATGAGGGTGCAATTCTGCCCTGGCGGAGTCTCAGCTCACAGTACCACAAGGCTTTGCTGAGGTCCGTCTGCAGCGAGTTCGATATCGACCTGGACACACCGGTCAGGAATCTGCCGAAGTCCAGCATCGAGGTGCTGCTTCGCGGAGCCCCCGATCCCATCCGCGTTCGCTACCGCGGCCGCGGCGGCCGGCTTCGGATCTACACCACGCGCTTTCGCGGGATCCTGCACTACCTCCGGCGAGAGTACGAGGAGGGAGAGTCAGACTCGACCCGAGCCTACCTGGACGCCTTCACCGCGGTGAAGCCCTGTCCAGCATGTGGGGGCGCCCGCCTGAAGCCCGAGAGCCTTGCAGTGACGGTCGGTGAGAAGAACATCGCCGAGGTGGCCGCTCTGTCCATCCGCAAGGCCATGGACTTCTTCGAGGAGCTGCCCCTCACGGATCGACAGCAGCGCATAGCCCGCCAGGTGCTGAAGGAGATCCGAACGCGCCTCGGGTTCCTCCTGAACGTTGGCCTGGACTACTTGACCCTGGATCGGTCTGCCGCCACACTGGCCGGCGGAGAGGCCCAGCGCATCCGGCTGGCCACGCAGATCGGCTCAGGCTTGATGGGAGTGCTGTACATACTTGACGAGCCATCCATCGGACTCCACCAGCGAGACAACCGCCGACTGCTGAATACCTTGCTGAGTTTGCGTGACCTCGGTAACACAATTCTCGTCGTCGAGCATGACGAGGAGACGATACGAACCGCTGACTGGATCATCGACATAGGGCCCGGCGCGGGCGAGCACGGCGGGGAGATCATCGTCTCGGGCACTCTGGACGAGCTATGCTCGAACCCGGAATCGATAACGGGAGATTACCTTGCCGGCCGGCGCTCAATCCCGGTGCCATCTCGCCGTTCCCACAACGGCGACTTCCTGACGGTCCGGGGCGCGCGCCATCACAACCTGAAGAACATCGACGTGGCCATCCCGTTGGGAGTGCTCAACTGTCTCACCGGCGTGTCCGGCTCCGGCAAGTCCACACTCATGGAGGAGATACTCTACCGTCGGCTGGCCTATAAGCTGCACGGCGCAAGAACGATCTGGGGCGAGCACGACACCATCGAAGGTACGGAGAACATCGACAAGGTGATCGACATCGACCAGTCGCCTATCGGCCGCACGCCACGGTCCAACCCGGCCACCTACACCGGCGTCTTCGACCGCATACGACAGCTCTTCGCACAGACCCCGGAGGCCCGCATGCGGGGTTACAAGCCCGGGCGCTTCTCGTTCAACGTCCGAGGCGGCCGCTGCGAGGCCTGTCGCGGAGACGGCATCATCAAGATCGAAATGCACTTCCTCCCTGACGTGTATGTGCCGTGCGAGGTGTGCCGCGGCGCTCGATACAACCGCGAAACTATTGAGGTGACCTACAAGGGCAAGTCCGTCGCCGACGTCCTCAACATGACCGTCCGGGAGGCGCTCGAGTTCTTCAGCAACATCCCGCCAATCGCCTCTCGGCTGCAGACGATCCACGATGTCGGGCTCGACTACATCAAGCTCGGACAGCCCGCCACGACCCTGTCCGGAGGAGAGGCGCAACGGGTAAAGCTTGCCGCGGAGCTCTCTCGCCGGGATACCGGGCAGACCCTATATCTACTCGACGAACCAACCACTGGGCTCCACTTCGATGACATAAAGAGGCTGCTCCAGGTCTTGGGACGCCTCACCGACGCCGGCAACACCGTCTTGGTCATCGAGCACAACCCAGAGGTGATCAAGTGCGCCGATTACGTCATCGACCTCGGCCCCGAGGGAGGCGACCTGGGCGGCTACGTCGTCGCCGAGGGCACGCCCGAAGAGGTTGCCAGGAATCGCAATTCCTACACGGGACAACTGCTGAAGCGCGTGCTTCGGAGCACCTCCAAGCACACTGCGCCCCGCCGTTCGCGCAGGCGACGCAAAGGGAAGAAACAGCCCGCAGGGGTCGCAGGCTAGGTGTCCGGCGCGTCTGGCATGCGGCCAATGCACGCCGATCTTCTCCTGCTGGGTGGGCGTATCTTCGTCAGGTCGCGGCAGTGGGGGAGCGCGCTCGCAGCCGCAGGGGACCGCATTATCGCGGTGGGGCAGGACGCCGACCTGCTGGCGCTGCGCGGCCCTCGTACGCGGGTCGTCGATCTACGCGGCCGGCTTGCGCTGCCAGGGTTCACGGACAGCCATGTGCACCTGGGATCTCTCGCTCTTGGCTTGTCTCGCATTCGGTTGGACTCGGCTTCTA
>CAZLHI010000006.1:0-8201 GCA_964559435.1 uncultured bacterium
CCACCCCCTGCTCCCACCGCCGCACCACCAGCCACAACAAAACAACCCAGCCCGCTGCCCCTACGGTGAGCATGTAGGCTGAGTATCCCTTGGAGCTGCCACCCATGGCTGTAGCTTCTGCTGTGAGAGTTGCCGTGACGGAAGACAATGCGAGCCGGGGGCCGGTTACTCTTACAGCTTACGCCGTAAGTTCAGACTACGGCCAAGCTAGTCTGGCGCCACCAGCCAAGACCATTGACAGGAGCGCCAGCAAAACCGACGTCCACTTGCCCACAGGAACACCTCCTGGAGCTCAATGCTCTGCCGGTTGTCCGCTAGTAGCGGCAGGCCAGAACCGCTCCGCTTGGTGTGAGAGTAAGGATCCGCTCGTGGTCCCCGGCTCGCCTTCGCTCTGTTGTATGCTCGACCTGTTCGGGAGCTAGACGGAGAACGAGGGTAGACGCCGGTTGAGAGCGTCCAACGTGGCACACGCCGCCGCCCTCCACGGGTCGTCCCGAACGAGCGCCGAGCCGATTACGTCCAGCTGTCCCCTTTCATCCTGAACACGTATTGTGACGGCAAAGAAGGATCTGCCGCTGATCTCGGATCGGGAGAAGTCCCGCAACTCCATGCTCACTTCGCCGTTCCCCGTCGTGGTCGCACGGAAGAACTCCTGCACGGCCTCGAGCGTCGCGCGCGCGACCAACTCCTCCTGGTCAACATCTCCGATCGTGGTCGATGCGACGCCGATATATATCTCGTCGCCGCGCCCGACGGAAACTCTGGCCCGTGCGGAAGTGCGATCAATGGAGTAGTCGATGCCGAGGAACTTGAGCCGCACTTCCTGCTGAGTCGGCTCTTCCCGCCCGCGCCTCTGCGCGATGCTGATCTTCCGATGATCGACGCGGATGCCGAACTCAGAGAAGAGTGCGGACTCTATGTCGCGCGACATCTGCTTAGGATGCCGAGCGTTGTCGGCGAGGACGTGTATCTCTGCGATCTCGCCCTGCTCGTCAGTGACGACCCGGGCCGATACCACGCTACGAAGGCGCGAGAGAGTAGCTTCGATATCCGCGACAGCACCCCGGTTCTGCAGGTCGGCCATATGGCCACCCTCCTACCTAACCTTATATGCCTGGATTCGGCCAGGCATTCCACATGATGTGACCCGCAGGGGGCTGACGGGTGTCATCACAGCTGGCTGTGTTTCCAGCGAAGTTCCCACGGCGCTTCTACACGCATAATAGCAAGTGGTAGCACGGCTGTCAAGGACGCGGCGGGTGTAGCGGGAAGCACAGGAGGAAACCACCCACGCCTGGGTAAGATACCAGCGAGACTTCGCACCGAGAACGAAATACTATGCTGCCAACCATACGGCTGGGAAATTACGAGGTCACCAGGCTAATCTGCGGCGGGAACCCTATCAGCGGGATCTCCCATTACAGCTCCGAGATGGACCGGGACATGCTGTACTACTACACGATGCCGCGCCTTCAGGGACTCCTAGAGGAGTGCTGGCGGCAGGGCATCAACACCGTCCAGACCCGCGGCGACCGCCACACCATGCGCATGTACCTTGAGCACCGGGAGAACGGCGGCCGGATGCAGTGGATCGCCCAGACCGCCTCGGAGTTCGCGGACATCCACGCCAACATCGACCGGATCTGCGACTTCGATCCGATCGCGATCTACCACCATGGCACGCACACGGACAACTCCTGGCACGAGGGGAAGATCGACCGGGTCGCTGACTACCTCAAGTCCATACATGACCACGGCCTCGCCGCCGGGATTGGCACTCACATACCGGAGGTCGTCGAGTACGCGGAGGAACACGGTTGGGAGACGGACTTCTACATGACGTGCTTCTACAACCTCGCCCGCGGCTACAAGGCTGCGCCCGCCGTCGACAGGGACGCCTACGTGAAGGAGCAGTATCCGGACGGCGACCCGGATCGCATGACCGCGATGATACGCCAGGTACAGAAGCCCTGCCTTGGGTTCAAGATCATGGCGGCGAACCGGAAGTGCGGCACTCCCGAATCCGTCCGCGCCGCTTTCGAGTACGCCTTCGCCAACATCAAGCCCACCGACGGCGTCGTGGTGGGCATGTTCCCGAAGTACAGCAATCAGCCGGCCGAGAACGCTCAGTATGTCCGAGAGATACTGAGCGCGAAGGTGGGTTGACAGGCAAGCCGCCCGGTGCTATCCTCTGCCCCACTATCATGCTGACCCGCAGGCACATTACGAACTACGACTTCGCCGCCCGACCCATGTCCGGGTGCGGTCTTCCGCGCGTCATTGGCCCTGGGCCTGCTGGTCTCCACCCATGATCTAGTTCAACGAATAACCAAGTCGTTTCCGAGACCACAGGCAATCCAAGGAAGCCTGTGGTCTTCGCTTTTCGGGAGGGGAAGCCATGCCGGAAGCACAGGTGCGACTCAGGCCGATCACGGAAGCCGATCTGCCGGACTACGTCGAGTGGCTCAACGACCCGGAGGTCACGCAGTTCACGCAGATCGAGGGTCCGCTCACGCTCGAGCACGAGCGCGAATGGTTCCAGCGCGTCACCGCTCCGGAGTCCAACACCCGCAACTGGGCCATAGAGGTCGATGGCCGTCACATCGGCAACTGCGCCCTGATGCCGGACGAGTCCGGCGAGATCGCTGGGTTCGGGATCATCATTGGGGACAAGAGCCAGTGGGGGAAGGGATACGGCACCGCCGCCCTGCGGGAAGTCCTGCGAGTCGGTTTCGAGGAGATGGGGCTCCAGCGCGTTCACCTGACCGCGCTGGGTGGCAACACTCGCGGCATCAGATGCTACGAGAAGTGCGGCTTGCGCCACGAGGGAGTGCGACGCAGACACCAGCTCAAGCGCGGGAAGTGGTGCGATGTCGTGTGCATGGGCATCCTGCGGGAGGAGTGGGAGGCAAGGGAGCTGGGCCTAACCCCTGACGCCGAATGGCAGAATTGCGTGAACGCTCTCTCTCCCAAACCAGGCGAGGTAATTGTTGATGCTGGCTGCGGCGATGGACTGCGCGCATTGTTCATCGCCTCTCGCGTCGCGCCTTCCGGCCGCGTCATCGGGATTGAGATGAATGAGGAGAGGGCTGAGAAGGCGATCGAGCGCATTGCCGCGCGCGGTATGCAAGCCATCGCCTCGGTCCAATGCGGCGATATCCGGTCGCTGCCATTGCCTCATGACAGCGTGGACGCCTGGTTCTGCCGCGAGACGCTTGAGTACTTGGAGGACCCGATGCTCGCCCTTTCGGAGGCGATCCGCGTGGTCCGGCCGGGGGGACGCGTGGTGGCGATGGAGGCCGACTGGGACACACTCGCATACAACGCGACTGACAAGGCTGCCGAGCGCAAATTCGTCATGGTGCATACGGATTATGGCGGCGGCCCGAGTGTCGACGGCCGCACTGGACGCAAGTTGCTGTCGTTGTTTCGAGAGGCTGGCTTGGCCGACGTCCGACTTGAGGTGCATGCGAATTGGAGCGACAAGTACTCGCCTGACGAGGACTATGTCTGCTGGCCCCTCAGAGAGGGCCACGCGCGCCGAGGCTGCATAACGCAGGAAGAGCTAGATGCCTGGTATGCCGACATGTCGGCGCAAGCGCAGCGAGCGCGATACTTCCATTGCTTCAACTACTTCATCTGCGTCGGCAGAGTCAGATAGAGAGATGTGGGCGCGTGAGCATCTATTCGCTTCGGACTACGAGGGAAAGAAGGCCGGAGATGGACACCAACCTTGTTGAGCGCTTAACCGACGGCATCTTCAGCAAGGCGCTGCAGGTGCGGCGGATGCTGCGGCGCGGCGCGACCGATCTGATACCGGTGCCGCTGTCGGAGATTGTCGCTTTCTCCCGACGCGCCCAAGAGCTGCTTAGCCCAGAGCAGTTGGCGGCGGGAGCGGAGGCCGTCGCGAAGCAGCGCTGGCACAAGCCGACGGTCGAGATGGGGCTCAGTGAGGGCTACGCCAAATGGGCACCCGAGTACGACGCTGAGGCCAATCCTCTGATCCCCCTTGAGGAGCCGGTGGTGTTGGAGCTGATCGGAGATGTGGCCGGGAAAGACGTACTCGACGCGGCCTGCGGGACCGGCCGATACGCGTTCCTTCTCGCACAGAGCGGCGCTCGCGTCTGCGGCCTCGACGCGTCAGAGGAGATGCTCGCCCTGGCGCGCCGGAAGGCCGATCAGCTTGGGCTTGCAGTCGATCTGCGCCTGGGCGACCTCGCGGAGCTACCCTTCCCCGATGGCTCCTTTGACGTCGCGATCTGCGCGCTGGCATTCTGCCACCTGCCCGATATCCGGCCGGCAGTCGCAGAACTGGCGCGGGTCCTGCGTCCGCGAGGTCGGCTCATCGTCTCTGACTTCCACCCTTTTTGCCTACTGGTAGGCTGGCGGACAGCGCTCCACCGGCCGGAGGCCACCTATTGCATCGAGAACCATCTACACCTCACAGAGGGATACGTGCGGACACTGCTCGACGCCGGGTTCACGCTCACCGATCTTCGGGAGTCGGTGGTGGACGAGCGCGCGGCGCCTATCCTGCCGGACGAAGACGTCGAGCGCTTCCGGGGCTATCCCGCAGTGTTGGTGCTCGGGGCGACTCTGAAGGAGGCGAAGTGAGATGAAGCCCACAGTCAATCTATACGGAGACGAGTGGAGCGCGGAGATCTACGACTACGAGGTGCAGAGCCTCGAGGATCTGCCGCTCTATCAGTCGCTCGCGGAATCAGCCGGAGGGCCAGCGCTCGAGCTCGCCTGCGGCACGGGACGGCTCGTGCTGCCTCTCGCCCGTGCCGGCTTCTCCGTGACCGGCCTCGACGCGTCGCCGTTCATGCTCGCGGTGGCTCGCCCCAAACTGGCGCAGGAAGACGAGGACCTTCGCGCCCGCTGCCGGCTCGTCGAAGGCAATATGAGTGGTTTCACCTTTGAGGAGGGGTTCGGCCTCATCTACATCCCGGCGCGTTCGTTCCAGGCGCTGCTCACCCGCGATGAGCAGCGGAGCTGCCTTGAGTGCTGCGCGCGGCACCTGAAGCATCAAGGCCGCCTGGCAGTCAACGTCTTCAACCCCATGCTCTCCAAGCTTGTGGCGCACCGTGTTGAGGAGGGGCCAGACGAGTTCTCCGCTCCGGACGGCACCACTGTCAGATGGTCCGCTGTCACGGAATACGACCTTGCCGCGCACCGGCTGAGCTCGGCGTGGCGATATGAGCACGGCAACGCAGGGGCCGCGGCGACGACGACCGAGTACTTGCTCGAGATACGCTACTTCTACCGCTTCGAGATGGAGTGGGTGCTCGAAGCATGCGGCTTCGAGGTGGAAGCCCTCTACGGCAACTTGGACCGAAGCCCATTCGCGGCCGACAGCCCGGAGATGATCTTCGTCGCGAGGAAGGGGGAAGCTTGAGCGAATCGCACTTCGATCGCAGCCAGGCGTACTTCGCCGCCATCGCAGAGAGCTACGACCGCCTGCAGCCGGTCATTGCAGGGCCGAACTACCAGGCTGGGCTGGACTTCGTCCTGACGCTCATCCCACACGAACCCGAAGATGCCTTCGTGTGTGTGGAGCTTGGCTGTGGGACGGCCGCGCTGACGGAGGGTATGCTGGAGCGATTCCCGGCGGCCAGGTGCATCGCGATAGACAATGAGCTGGCAATGCTTGAGATCGCCCGGAAGAAGCTGGCGGCCCAGGGCGGCCGGGCCGAGGTCCGCCTGGCCGAGGCGGCGACGGCGGAACTGCCTGAGTGCGACCTGGTGCTGTCGTCGTTCATGCTGCACCACGTGCCGCCCGACGACATGCCGGAGCTGTTGCGGCGCACGGCCACCGCGCTCAGCCCGAGCGGCTGCGCGATCTTCCTCGACACCATGCAGGCAGGGGCGCGCTGGGGCCGACAGATAGGAGCAGCCAACGACCGCTTGAACCGAGCACACGTGCAGGCGGCAATCGCATCGGGCAGAGCCACACAAGACGAGATCGATGCCCGCTGGGCGTTCAAGCGTAAGATGAAGCAAGAAGGGCATGACGTCGAGTACCGGCATTCGGCCCAGGACATCTTGCGAGTCATGGCGGAAGAAGGCTTTGGGGACGTCGGGCTGGTCTGGAGGCAATTCGCAGCGACAGCGCTGATCGGATTCACACGCGCATGAGAAGCTCCCCATGGGTGTGGATCCGCTTCTGTCTGTCACCTCAAGAGCGAAACGGCGGAGTGCAAGGCCCCAGTCCTACCCAGCTCCCCTTCCTACAGCCTACGGGCATCTCGCGGCCCGAGTGCGTCACTGGTTTGACAGCGCCTCGCGGCTCTGCTATATTTCGTGGCGCTTGCCTCAGAGCCTATCCGGGCAAGCATACCCTTGGGCGAGGAGGGATCATTGTGAAGTACGGCGCCGTGTCTGCTGTTCTTGGCCTTCTCTTGGTCGCACTGGGTGCCAGCGTCGCGTACGCAGGCGACATCGTCACCGTGCCGACGGCGAACCAACTGAAGGCGGGCGAGATCGACTTGGCTGGCTACTACATCTTCGTCGACAACGATGCGCTGGTCGATGTGATCCAGCCCCTGGACATCAACTCCATCCGCGCTCAGACCATCTACATGGGCCTGACGGACGAGGTGGAGCTCGACGTGCATCGTTACGACGTTGACAAAGTTGGGACCGATTCGATCTATAACGCCAGTGCTGTGCTGATGAAGGAGAGTGCCAAGCATCCGATGGTGGTGATCGGCGGGCGTGACCTGACGAAAGTGTATGGCCACGCCTCTTACTTCCTCTGCTCTGCAAAGACGTTGAACCCGCCGGTGGCCGGGCCTCCGACGGAGCCGATCTACCGGCTCCACCTGAGCGTGGGAACCGAGGACAACACGCTCTTCGCCGAAGGACGGCACGAGGGACTGTTCGGCGGCATCCAGATCCTGGTCCGGCCGACCGATCCTGCCATCGGCCTGGTGGCGCTCCATGACGGCACTGACATCATTACCGGCCTCACCTATGTGCCCAAGCCCCGATGGCCGACGTTCAAGGGCGGCACCTTTGGCGGCCATTGGTGGGTCGGCGTGAGCCACACGTTTAATCCCAAGTAACGGCAACCCCGTTTGCGTGGCTGCGTGAGGGTGCCAGGGATCGACCCCGCCGGAAGGGCGGGGTCGATTCGTTCCTTCTCTTGCACGCGGCAGCCAGTCCTAGCGGGCCAGCTCTTGCACGCGGCAGCCGGTCCTAGCGCGCCAGCATCAAGCGAACTCCGATGGCCACCAGAGCCATGCCCAGCAGGAGGCTCATCGACCGCAGGCTGGCCGTCGGCATGATCCTCGCCGCCACCGCCACCATGAACAGAGCGAACAACGTGCGCAGCGTTCCCTGCGGCAGATCCTGCGCAATCCGCTGTCCCACGTGCGCCGCCGGAATCGACCCAAAGCACACCGCCGCCACGATCCACAGATCCACGTTCCCCCCGCGCCAGTAGCCGATCCCGCCTACGAGCGCAGTCGGCACCATAACCGCCAGCGACACCCCCTGGGCCATATGTTGGGTGAACCCTGCGAGCACGACGAGAGCAGGCACCATGATGATGCCGCCGCCCACGCCGAAGAGGGAGCTGAAGAGGCCGACGGCGAGGCCGAGGAGAGTGAACTTGCTATAGGAGAGCAAGGATGCCAGCTTCACGGTGGATCTCCTTGTTGGCCAGAATGCTCCGACCCCGGCTGGGGGACGTCGCCAAGACTGTGGGGGGCCCGGCGGAGTATAGCAATTGCCCTGCCGCGGTGTCAACGCGGCTCCAGCGCTCGCAACAGCGCGTCCGATCACTGGACACGGCGAAGAAGGAAGTGGAAAGCTGGGGTGGAATCAGATGCTGACCGACAAGGGGCTTTCTTTGCATCGAGGGCCCCTCGGAAAGGGAGGAGTTGCGCATGGGCAAAGTCCTTTCGATACTCATCGGCCTCATATTGCTGGCTGTCGGCGCCTGGCTCATCGTCACCTGGAGCGCCCAGGTGCTCGTTTTCATCCAGGCGGCGGTCGCGCTAATGCTGGTGGTGATCGGCCTAGGCATCTTCGTCTTCGGCGTCAGCGAGCTTCGGGCTGGCGGCGAGGAGCCGCCCGTCCTGGAGGCCGCGCCCCCTTCGGCGGAGTCATCAGACCAGCCACCATCTGACGAACCACAATCGAGCTAAGTCCCAGGTCTCCAGATCTCTTCACGAGACGGAAAGCGGCGAGCGGAC
>CAZLHI010000006.1:8211-124087 GCA_964559435.1 uncultured bacterium
CCGCTCGCCGCTTCAATTCCTCTCGATGGTAGATCGTCTGCAGACTCAGGCCTTGAGCGCCTTCTTCGCGGTCTCCACAACCTGATCGAATGCCTCCCCGTCGCGGGCCGCAAGCTCCGCCAAGCTCCTGCGGTCGAGCCCGATCCCCGCGCCCCTGAGGCCGCTCATGAAGCGGCTGTAGCTCAGCCCGCGATCTCGCGCCGCCGCGTTGATGCGCGCGATCCACAGCCGACGAAACTCTCGTTTTCGGACCCGCCGGTCGCGGTAGGCGTAGCGCTTGGCGCGCATCAGCGTCTCTTTCGCCGACCGGAAGAGCCGATGCCGGCCGCCGACGAAGCCTCTGGCCTCTTTCAAGACGGCCTTGTGGCGGCGGTGGGCTACTTTTCCTCTCTTGACGCGTGGCATATCGGAACTCCAGAGGCGAGGCTCAGCGGGGTGGCACGAGCCGGTCGAAGGTCTGGCGATCGGCGGCCGAGACCTCGCCTGGCTTGCGCAGTCGGCGCTGCCGCGCAGAAGACTTCCGCGTAAGAAGATGGCCCTTGTAGGCGTGCCGGATGCGCAGCTTGCCGCTGGCAGTTCGCTTAACCCGCTTCGCCGCTGTCTTCTGCGTCTTCAATTTGACGCGGCCGCTCTGCGACCGGCTCTTGCTGGACCTGCTCTTTGCCATCAGCAGTCGCCTTCTCTTCCTTCTCCTCGGCAGGCTTGGGAGGCTTCTCATCCTCCTCGGCAGGCTTGGGAGCCTTCTTCTTCTCCCTGGGAGGCCTGGCGCCGGGCTTCGGCACCAGCATCACGCTCATTATCCGCCCCTCGCGCCGGGGTTGCCCTTCCATGTTCGCCACGTCGGCGAGCGCCTCCCCAATCCGGCCGAACAAGTTCGTCCCGAGTTCGGGGCGGCTCATTTCTCGACCGCGGAACCTGAGGCTGACCCGGAGTTTACTGCCCTCCGCGAGCAGCTCGCGCGCCTTGCGCATCTTGACCTCCAGGTCGTGCTGGCTGATCTGCGCCTTCATGCGAAGCAGCCGCACTTCGCTCGACCTGCTCTTCTTTCGCGTCTCGCGCTCCCGCTTGGCCTGCTCGTACTTGTGCTTCCCATAGTCCATTATGCGGCAGACTGGCGGCTGCGAGGTGGGCGCCACTTCGATCAGGTCGAGGTCTCTTTCGCGAGCGATCCGAAGCGCCTCCCGTGAGGGCATGACCCCCAACTGCGTCCCCTTCTCATCGATCAGACGCACTTCCCGAGCGCGGATACGCTCGTTCACGCGGATTTGTCGTTCGATCTTCCCAATCACCTCCGCCACAGCGAACAAAATCGACGCGCCCACCGGTCCCAGACAGCGACCTCGAGCCCGCCCTGGCCGGCGCAGTATAGCAAAACGGCGGCGATTCTGTCAATGCGCGCACGACCCAGGTAACCGCTAACACGCGGCGAGAGGGATTCCAGGGGTTTCCGGCCTTCGGGGCCGAAACAGGGCGGACAACG
The DNA here is from genome assembly GCA_964559435.1 of uncultured bacterium. Taxonomy (GTDB): domain Bacteria; phylum Armatimonadota; class Hebobacteria; order Hebobacterales; family Hebobacteraceae; genus Hebobacterum. Next base: position 9,692 of record CAZLHI010000006.1, read on the forward strand.
GTAGGAGACACGCTCCCGCCGTACCGTCAGCCGCGCCGCAAGGGGTGAAGGTTCGGGTCGCATGGATGGGCGCGGGTAGGGGATAGGAGTAATCCGCCCCGCGGCCGCCCTCCTCCTTCATCCGCTTCCGCAGGCGGTCGCGGTCGCCCTTCGCCTGCCCGGCCTCCCGCAGGCCCATCTCCTCGAACATCCGGTGGGCCGTCTCCATCCACTCCACCGCCAGCCGGAGGTTTCCCTGCTGCTCGGCGAGCAGCCCCAACTCGTGCAGGGCCCTCGCCTCATCCGGCCGGTCGCCGATATCGACAAGGATGTCCCGCGCCTGCGTGTGCAGCCTCGCCGCCTCCTCCAGCTTCCCGCGCGCCCGAGCCAAGGTCCCCAATTCGTTGAGGGCCTTGGCTTCGCCCAGCCGGTCACCGACCTCCCGTTTGATTTCCAGGCTCTGCCGGCATAGAGCCTCCGCCTCCGGCAGCCTGCCGCGGAGGGAGGCCACCTTCCCCAGCTCTCGCAGAGAGCCCGCCTCTCCCGGCCGGTCTTCCACCTCGCGGTGGATCTCCAGGCTCTGGGTGAACAGATGCTGCGCCTCGTCCAACTTGCCGCGGAGCCTCGCGAACCTCCCCAGCTCCCACAGCGCGACCGCCTCCCCGCGCCGATAACCGGCCCTCCGTGCGATCTCCTGGCTCTGGGTGCACAGGTCCTCCGCCTCCTCCAGCTTGCCGCGCATCTCCGCCACGATCCCCAGCCCACACAGGGAGGCACCCTCCCATAGTCGCTCGTCCAGCTCCCGCGCGATCTTCAGACTCTGCCGATACAGGTCCTCTGCTTCGTCGAGCCGGCCGCGGATCGCTGCCCCGTTCCCCAATCCATACAGGGCGGCCTTCTCCCCATACCGGTAGCCGATCTCCTTCGCAATCGAAAGGCTCCGGCGATAGAGTTCCTCCGCCGCGTCCAGTTTGCCGCGGGTCTCCGCCACTATCGCCAGTCCGTACAGGGACGCACTTTCCCCATATTGGTAGCCCAGCTCCCGCGCAATCGCGAGGCTCTCTTGGTAACGGCCCGTCGCTTCGTCCAGCCGGCCGCGCTCCTGCGCCAGCGCTGCCAATGCATTCAGGGGGGCCGCCTCCGAGACCCGGTCGTACACCTCCCGGCAGATCATCAGTGCCCGGGTGTAGAGATCCTCCGCCTCCGCCAGCTTCCCCCGCAGGTGGGCCACCCGGCCCAAGCCGTGAAGGCAGGCCGCCTCCTCAGAGCGGCTCTCTAGCTCCCGGGCGACCGCCAGGCTTTGCCGAAGGAGATCCTCCGCCTCGTCCAGGTTGCCGCGGATCTCTGCCACGGTCCCCAATCCGTGCAGGGAGGTGCCCTCTCCATAGCGGTCCCCCCGCTTGCGCGCGATCGTCAAGCCCTGGCTGAAGAGGTCCTCCGCCTCGCCCGGATCGCCGCGGTTGAACGCCGCCCAAGCCGACTCGTTGAGGCGGGCGCCGTATCCGCTCGACATCGGCCCGCGCCACCACAGCCAGCCAGCGCACGCCGCCGCGAGAACCAGCAGGAGTGCGACCGCGACCTCAGTGCGCATGTGGGCCTCCCTCCTTCGCCCATTCTACACCACCCCCGCCCCCTCGCCAACCGCCTTCTTGGAGGTGCTGAGTAAGGAAGGGGAAGGGCCGGCGGCGATGCTGCCCTACTTCGCCAAGGCTATGTAGGGTCTGAGAGATGGCCGGCCTACAAACACAGGTTGAAAACCCATGCCACCGGAAACGGGAACGGCCGGCGGGCATGCCCGCCCCACAGCAAGACGATGTCGTGACGCGGGACCCGATGGCGGTGTACACGGGGAGGGCATTCGCGCTGGGGACCCCATCCCGGCCCAAAGCCCTGGGGCTCATATCCCTCTTTCTTCTCGGGGGATGCTGGGAGTTGCCCGCGGGATCGGCAGGTGGGAGACGGTTGGGGGAGAAGTAGGCGAGTGACGGGGTTCTGAGTTATCTGCTGCTACCCTAGTCCTGCTTCGCGAGACGAGGGAGGTAGTGGGATGCGCTTTGTATCGCTTGTCTTGGTTTTCACCGTCGTCGCCTTGTTGCCCGGTTCTGCGCTCTGCGGGGGGTCGATTTCGGACCCGAGCGCGTCAGACTCTCCCGAAGGAGAGTCGGCTGCCGCGCCCCCCGCCGTCATCATCGCGCCCGAAGACGGCTGTGTCGCCACCGTCGGTGACCTGCTCCAGGTGATGCTAGTGGTGAGCGCTGACCTCGACGTGTCGGCGGTCGCGGTGCTCTGCGATTCCCTCGGTGTTGGGATGCTCCGCGAGCCGCCCTATGTGCTCGAGTGGGATACGAGTTCGTTCCAGCCTGGGGAGCACGTGCTGAGGGCCACCGTCTACCTGAAGTCGGGCGAGAAAGTCAGTGCCGAGCCCGTGGTAGTTTCCCTCACTGGGCGGGCGCGCAAGGCTGCACCGGCGCCAGACACCGCCGCGCCCACGCCCCCACCGGTTGTGCTCAAGGAACGCACTCCCATCCTCTTGCAGACCGAAGAGAAACTGCTGTCCGGACACACGAAGGAAGGGAGCGCCATCCGCCTCAAGGTCGTCCGCGACATCACAGGGCCCAGCGGCGTCGTGTTGATCGAGTATGCCGCCACGGCACATGGAACCGTTACGCGTTCTCGCCGACGGGGAGCCTTCGGCAAGGCAGGCCAACTCGAATTCACAGTTGATTCGGTGACTGCTGTAGATGGTACTACGATCCCGCTGCGGGCCTCAGAGGAGATGGCGGGTAAGGATAACAAAGGGGTCGTGATAGCGTCCGCACTGCTACTGACCGTCTTCTCTGTCTTCGTGCACGGGAAGGATGTCGAGGTGCCGGTGGGCACTGAGTTTGTCGCCTACGTCGATCACGACACGGAGATCGGCACTCCGCTGCCGCCGCGGGCGCCGGGGGAGTCCCGCGGCGAGCCCGTGGAAACCGTCACCATCACAAGTCCAGCGGACGGGCGACACGTGAGCCGCGGGACCAAGCTGTCCCTGGTCGTCGAGGCGCAGCCGGCCGCGAAGTTCCACGTTGCCCGTCTCTTCCTGGACGGGAAGGAAATGGGGTCGGTCGAGGGCGAACTCGCCCCGAGCACGCTGCCCACGAAGGGCCTGCAGCCCGGGGAGCACCGGCTCGAGGTCGAGGTCACCTTTACGAACGGCCGAACGGTCAAGAGCGAACCTGTGCGCATTGTGGTCGTGGAGGCAGACTGAGCCTTCGGGTTTTTTCCGAAGCACACGCTGGAGAGCAGGGTGCGCCGGGGTCACTCTGCGGGGGCGGTGGGGTCGGGGGCGTCCTCTTCGGAGTCGGCGTCGGTGCGGTGGCTGGGGGCGAGCACTTCCAGCCGGCCGGTCTCCATGTAGGCGACCCGTTCTGCGATGTTCACCACATGGTCGGCCACCCGCTCCAGGTACCGCGCCACGAGCAGCAGCGCGACCGCCTGCTGGACGATCTCCGGTCGCTCCATCATCGCCTGTGCGAGCTGGCCGCGGAGCTTGTACCATAGCTGATCGACTTCGTCGTCCTTCTCGATCACCTGCCGCACGAGTTCCAGGTCCCGGGCCACCAGCGCCTCGAGGGCCTGCCGCAGCATGCCGCGTACGATCTCCACCATGCGGGGGATGTCCTCCAGCGGCTTGTAGTACTCGGTCTCGGCGAGGTCGATTGCGGTCCTGGCGATATCCACCGAGTAGTCGCCGACACGCTCGACGTCGGCGATCACCTTCATGACCGTCCCGATGGTGCGCAGGTCCCGAGACATGGGCTGTTGGAGCGCGAGGAGGCGCATGCATTCCTGCTCGATCTGCAGGTCCATCTCGTCGGCGGTGTCGTCGGCCGCGATGGTCTCGCGGGCCAGGGGAACGTCGTGCTCGCAGAGCGCGCGGCCGGCCTTCTCGAGCATGCCCTCGACGAAGGTTCCCATTTCGAGCAGGTGCCGCTCCAACTGCTCAAGCTGCTCCTCAAACGCCTGGCGCGTGCGCCGCATGCGGCCTCTCCCTATCCGAAGCGGCCTCGCACATAATCGTCGGTGCGTTGGTCCTTCGGATTCTCGAATATCTGGACGGTGGGTCCATACTCTATCAGGTCTCCGAGCAGGAAGAAACCAGTATACTGTGATACTCGCGAGGCCTGATACATGTTGTGGGTCACTATCACTATGGTGTAGTTCTCCATCAGCTCGATCATGAGCTCTTCGATCTTGAAGGTGGCGGTGGGATCGAGCGCGCTGCAGGGCTCATCCATCAGCAATACCTCGGGTCCCACCGCGAGCACGCGTGCGATGGACAGCCGCTGCTGCTGCCCGCCAGAGAGATCGAGCGCGGACTTCCGCAGCGTATCCTTCACCTCATCCCAGAGTGCCGCTCCCCTCAGGCTCTTTTCCACCACCTCGTCGAGCGTGGAGCGCTCCCGGATTCCATGCAGCCGCGGGCCATAGGCTACGTTGTCGTAGATCGACATGGGGAACGGGTTCGGCGTCTGAAAGACCATGCCGACACGTTTCCTCAACGCCGCCACGTCGGTGGTGCGGTCGTAGACGTTTGCGCCATCGATGAGCACCTCGCCGCTCACCTGGGCGCTCGGGATGAGGTCGTTCATCCGGTTGAAGCAGCGCAGGAAAGACGACTTGCCGCACCCGGAAGGCCCGATCAGAGCCGTGATGCGCCGCGCGGGGATGTGCACGCTGATGTTATTGAGGGCGTGGAAGTCATCGTAGTAGAGGTCCAGATGCTGTGTCTGGAGCTTGATCTCGCCTTCGGGCTTTTCGATTGTCAGATTGGCGTCGGTTGACAACGTGTCACCACCTGCGGGCGCGGCGGAGTCGGGCGCGGAAGATCGCGGCGACTAGATTCAGCGCCAGGACGAGAGCGACCAGGATGGCGGCCGTCGCCCATTTCTCGGCTTCCTCAACGTGCGGGAACTCCGTGGCGTCGACGAACAGCTTGTAGGTGAGAGCTACGAACGGATCGAGGATAGAGCGCGGAAAGGGATGGGTCAGCCCGTAGAAGGCGCCGGTGAACAGGATCGGCGCGGTCTCCCCGGCCGCTCGTCCTATGGAGAGAATCAGTCCCGTAATGATCCCCGGCAGGGCGTTCGGCAGCACCACCTTCCTGACGGTCTGCCAGCGCGTTGCACCGAGGGCGAACGAGGCCTCGCGGAGGCGGCGCGGCACCTGGCGCAGAGCCTCCTCCGAAGCCGTGATGACGAGAGGCAGCACCAGCAGCGCCATCGTGCAGGCCGCGGCCAGCAGACATCGGCCGAGCTGGAGAAGCGTGACAAAGAGCGCCAGCCCGAACAGCCCGTAGACAACGGAAGGGACACCGGCCAGGTTGACGATCGCGAGGCGGATGAGGCGCACCAGCGTGCCGGCCCGGGCGTACTCGCTGAGGTAGACGGCGGCCGCAATGCCGACCGGCGCGGATATCAGTGCCGTGAGGGCCACCAGGGCCGTCGTTCCGGCGATGGCGGGGAGCAGTCCCCTTTCCACGGACGATATCAGCTCCCAGCTCAGGCCCTTCCCGCCCTTCAGCACCATGATCGCCAGGATCGCCGCGACGGGCACGATCACCACCACGGCCGCAATCCACAGCAGCGAGAAGGCGACGGCCTGAGACACCTTGGGCGAGGTCCGGGGGAGGACACTCACCGCGCCGGCCCCCCACTTCGCCTCACCGCGACATCGGCTATGGTGTTGGTGATGAAGGTGATCACGAACAGGATCAGCCCTATCATGAAGAGCGCGTGGTAGTGCGGCGTGGCGTAGGCCGTTTCGCCCATCTCGCCGGCGATGGTCGCGGTGAGCGTCCTCACGGGTCGCAGGATTCCGACCAGTCTCCCTGGGATGACGGCGGCATTGCCCGTCACCATGAGCACCGTCATCGTCTCACCGATCGCCCGCCCCAGGCCCAGCAGCGTGCCCGCGATGATCCCAGAGCGGGCGGCCGGGATCACGACGCGTCGTATCGTCTGCCACCGGGTGGCGCCCAGCGCGAGCGAGTTCTCACGCAGGGCCATCGGCACAGACCGGATGGCATCCTCCGCCACCGAGACGATGGTCGGCATCGCCATGAAGGCCAACATCAGGGAGCCAAGCCCCGCGAACACGGGAAGAGGCAAGTCCATTACCTCCATCAACCACGGGCCCACCAGCAGCAGCCCGAGGAAGCCGAACACCACGGAGGGGATCGTCGCCAGAACCTCGACCATCGGCTTGAGGATTTCCCGAATCCGCCGCGGGGCGACCTCCGAGATGAAGGCGGCCGTGGCCAGGCCGAGGGGAACGGAGATCGCCAGCGCGCCCACGGTCACATAGAGCGAGCCCAACAGGAGCGGGAGCATGCCGAACTTCGGCGGCTCGGACGTCGGCAGCCACGTATCGCCGAAAAGCGTCTCTCGTAGCGAGGCCGACCGAAGCAGCGGCAGCGCCTCGCGCAGCAGGAAGGCGAAGATCAGTATGACGAAGACGATCGCCATCGCCCCCGACAACTGCATCACCTTGCCGACGATCCACTCCCATGCGCGCTGCGCGGAGGACATGACCGGCCGTGCCCCAATCTGAGAAGAGCTAGTGTTGTGACGCGGGCGTGTGCCTCACGATTCCTTCAGGGGTACGAAGCCCAATTCCTTTACTATCGCCTGGCCTTCAGACCCCTTGATCCAGTCCAGGTACTCCTTCACGACCCCGCTGGGCTCGCCGTTCGTGTAGCAGTACAGCGCCCGCGAGATCGCATAGCTGCCGTCCATTACGTTCTCGAGAGTGGCGGTCACCGACTCTCCGCCGCCGAGTGGCGTCACCGAGAGCACTTTCACGGTCTCGTCTAGGTAGCCAAGGCCGACATATCCGATGGCGGTCTTGGTCTGCGCGACGAGAGCCAGCACGCCCTGGTTGGAGGTCTGCTTGAGAGCAGAGGGGGCGTAGTCCCGGCTCTTGTCCTTGCCGCGGAGAGTGATCACCAGCTCCTTGAAGGCCTCGTACGTTCCCGAGGCCGAGTCCCGGCACACCACCTGAATCTGGCCCATGCCGCGGGCGCCAATGGCGCCCCAGTCGGTGATCTGCCCGGAGAAGACGGCCGACAGATCCTCGACGGAGGTCGTGTCGAGCGGGTTGGAGGGATGGAGGATCACCGCGATGCCGTCATAGGCCACCACATGCTCGACGGGATCGACGCCGGCGGCCCTCGCCTGCTCCACCTCTTTGCCCTTGATCTCGCGGGAGGAGTTGGCGATGTCGGCCGAGCCGCTGATCAGCGCCTTGATCCCCGTGCCTGAGCCACCTCCGGAGAGCGCGATCTCGACCTCCGGGTGTTCCCTGTTGAAGGCCGCCCGCCACTTGTCGGCCAACGGCAGCACGGTCGTGGAGCCGATCTGACTGGTCGTCCGTTCCGGCGCGCCGCATCCCGCCACAAACAGCGCAAAGCCGACGGCCAAGCATGCTGTCACTGCAACGCAGTTCTGCACCCGCCGTCTCTTCATCTAGTTCCTCCTTCGCGTTTGCCGCAACGGCCTGATGCGGCCCGCTCGCCAGGGGCTTAGCCGTTGCTGGCATTCGTGCCTGCCCTCAATTGGCACCATCTCCGCCTCTGCCAGCACCCACTCGACTTACCCTCAGCCGCGCCTCCTGGGGTCCGAGCCTGAAGCGAGTGCACGCTCATCACGACAGGGAAGCTGCTCGTAATGATCGAATCCGTGAGCAGGAAGAGAGGGAGGAAACCCAATGGATCTCTTCGAGGCCATCGCCAAGCGCGCTTCCACTCGCGAGCTGCAGCCGACCGACGTTCCGGAGGGCGACCTGGAGCGGATTCTCGACGCGGGCCGCCGCGCGCCCTCAGGGCGCAATCGCCAGCCCATCGAGTTCATCGTGATCCGCGACGCGGACACCATCAAGAAGCTGTCGAAGGCCCAGGACTGCATCGCCGATGTGTCGGTGCTGATCGCAGTCTGCGCGGACCCGGAAAAGTCCGAGTTCTGGCTTGAGGACGTGGCCGCCGCCACCGAGAACATGCTGCTGGCCATCACCGCCCTCGGCTACGCCAGCGTCTGGATCGAAGGAACGCTCCTGCGAGCAGAGGCCGATCACAAGAAGCTGTTGGGCGTGCCCGACAGCATGCGGCTGATGGTCGTGCTGCCGGTTGGCGCGCCGGCCAAGGCGCCGGCCCAGGCCCAGAAACGGCCCTTGAAGGAGATGGTGCACTGGGAGCGCTACGGGGACCTAGGGCAGCAGCTGACGTTGCCCGGCGGCACATGATTCCTAGAGCAGCGCCGTGCTGAAGTACCGCTCCGCGCGGTCGGGAAGCACCGTGACGATGTTGCCCTCGCGCTTCTTGGCGAGCTGCTGGGCCGCCCACACGTTCGCGCCGGAGGAGATGCCGACCAGGAGCCCGTAGTCGCGGCCTAGTTCTCGCGTCGTCTCGACCGCCTCGTCGTCGCTCACCTCGACGACCTCGTCCACGAGCGAGACGTCCAACACAGCCGGGATGAAGCCGTCGCCAATACCTTGGATCTGATGCAGGCCCGGCTCATGACCGAGGAGAGCGGACACGTCCTTCGGCTCTACTGCCACCAGCCGCGCTTCCGGCCTCCGCTCCCTCAGGAACTTCCCTACTCCCTGCAGCGTGCCCCCACTGCCCACGCCCGCGACGAAGCAGTCGATCTCGCCTCGCATCTGGCGCCAGATCTCATGTGCCGTTTCCTCATAATGGACGCGCGGGTTGTCTGGGTTCTCGAACTGCTGCGGGACGAACACCCGCGGGTCCTCCGCCGCCATCTGCCGAACGCGTTCGACCGCGCCTGCAATGCCCTCCTCGTCCGGAGTCAACACCAGCTCTGCCCCTAGCGCACGAATCAGCTTCTTGCGCTCTTCGCTCATGCCCTCAGGCATCACGATCCTGACTTGGTAGCCCTTCAGCTTCCCGACAAGTGCCACGCCGATGCCGGTGTTGCCCGACGACGGCTCGACGATGATGGAATCAGCCTTCAGGAGTCCGTCCCGCTCCCCTCCCTCGATCATGGCAAGAGCCACCCGGTCTTTGATGCTGCCGCCCGGGTTCAGGAACTCCGCCTTCGCGTAGATGTTGCCGCCGCGGAGCTGCACCATCGGCGTGTTCCCGATGAGATCGAGGATGTTGTCGGTTACCATACGCCCGCCTCAGCCAAGCGAACCTTGTGTCTGGAGATTCGCTTCGGGCGGGACTGCCCCCTTTCCGCGGGGGCGCAGCGCAGCCATCCCCTGCACCCCCTCCAACTGATGACGCTTCACCATACGGTGTAACGCTCCCGGCAGGAGCCCTCCGCAGAGCCGCCGAATCCAGTCCTCGACCCGGCGGGAGGCACCAAGTGAACACGTTTCGGCTCGTCCGCCTCTTGCGCACCCTGTCTTCCGAGATCTACGTCGTCTGGCGAGGCGGCCAGCGCATCGGCCAGGCCGACATACATTACGCCGATAGCTCCGTGCAGGCCGACCTGTTGCTCGAGTCGGCGCTCGACGAAGAGGAGCAGAACGATCTCATGCGCCAGCTCGACGAGGATGTTGTTTCCTCCTATCTGCCGAGCTTCGACCGCGACCAGTTCATCGTGACGATCTTCGTCGGCCGCGAAGTTGACTCGCTCAACTACCCGCCGGGAGCCGACGAGATCAATGGGAACTGATCCTTCCCTATGGCTCAGCTAGCCCAGCCACGGCCGGCGACTGCCCCCTCACCGGGCCGCCGCCGCGCCCCGTTTCTCCAGGCTCTGCCCTTCCTCATCCCGAACCTGGTCGGCTTCCTCCTCTTCACATTTCTGCCTGTGATGGCGTGTTTCGCGCTGAGCCTTGCTCACTACCGCCTGGCACCGATAGACAGCTTCGCAGACTTCCGCGAGCAGATCCGCTTCGTTGGACTCCAGAACTTCGCGCGGCTCCTCGGCTTCGGCCGCGAGGACGGTCGCCTTGTCGCAAACGATCCCCTGTTCTGGCGCTACCTCGGCAACACGCTCTTCCTCATGCTCGGCATCCCTCTCTCCATCGCGGGCTCCCTGTTGTTGGCGCTGCTGCTCAACCAGCGCCTCCGCGGGATCACGATCTTCAGGACGATCTACTTTCTCCCGACTGTATCTTCGGCGGTGGCGGTGTGCATCGTGTGGAAGTGGATCTTCCACCAGCAGCCCAATGAGATCGGCCTGCTCAACAGCGTGCTTATGAACATGGGCATCGCCAATCCGCCCGATTGGCTCGGCACCATGCAGTGGGCGAAGCCCGCCTTCATCATCATGGTGCTGTGGCTGTCGGTGGGCGGGTACAACTGCGTGCTCTACCTGGCCGGCCTTCAGGGAATCCCGCAGGAACTCTACGAGGCGGCCGATCTCGACGGCGCGGGCCCGTGGGCGCGGCTGCGCCACATCACCTGGCCGCTGCTCTCGCCGACGACGTTCTTCGTCGTCACCATGAGCGTTATCGCCGGCCTCCAAGGCAGCTTCCTCTTCACCGCGGCTTTCCTCATGACGGCCGGCGGCCCGGCGGGAGCCACTACCACGCTCATGCTCTACATCTACAACTACGCCATTGCGTGGCACCAGCTTGGTTACGCCTCCGCCATCGCGGCCGTGCTCTTCCTCCTCGTCTTCACCTTCACGCTCATCAACTGGCGCTATGGCCAACGGCTGGTCCATTACTCATGAGGACTCCGGCTCCGCCAACTCGGTCCCGCCATCGTCTCACAGTCGCAGCGACCTACGCAGTGCTGACGGCGATCGGCGTGACCATGCTGGTTCCGTTCGCGTGGATGGTCTCGACATCGATCAAGGCCCCTGCCTACGCGGTCGAGTTCCCGCCGCGCTGGATGCCCACCGAACCGGTCACGGTCGAGATCGCCGGCCGGGAGTGCCGCCTTGCCGAGGTCGTCGGCCAGCCCGACCTTCGGGTGGCCGTCGTCAGATACTCGCCCGAAGGAGCGCACGTACAGGCTGTCTCGCCTTCATCGCGCGCCGGCGAGGGGCTGGTGCTGCCGGAGGAGGAGCTGCGGGCGGTCCGAGAGGTCCGGTTCCACTGGGAGAACTACGCGCAGGCCTGGCGCGCCCGCGGCATGCGTGTGCGGGAGGCGTTCTTCGGTCTGCTGAAGGATGTCGATTGCTTCCTCGTCTTCTACCTCAACTCGATCATCGTGACCGTCTGCATCACCCTCGGCACCGTTCTCACCAGCTCGCTGGCCGCCTTCGCCTTCGCGCGGCTGCGCTTCCCGGGACGCGATTCGATCTTCCTCGGCTATCTCGCCACCCTCATGGTGCCGGCCATCGTCATCATGCTCCCCGTCTACGCGCTGCTCAGCAACCTGCGCATGACGAATACCTACGCGGCCCTCATCTTCCCGCCGATGTTCTCCGCCTATGGCACCTTCCTGCTGCGGCAGTTCTTCATGACCATCCCCCGCGAGCTGGAGGACGCGGCCGTCATCGACGGGGCCTCGCCCTTCGCGGTCTATCGGCATATCATCATGCCGCTGTCGAAGCCGGCCCTCGCCACCCTCACCACCTTCGTCTTCCTCCACTCCTGGAACGACTTCCTCTGGCCGCTCATGGTGGTGGATCGCCTCGCCCTCAAGACCCTCCCCATCGGCCTCGCCCACTTCCAGGACTCCTACACCACCGAGTACCACCTCCTCATGGCCGCCTCCGTCATCGTCATGATCCCCGTGCTCATCGTCTTCGCGATCGGCCAGCGCTACTTCGTAAGAGGAATCGCCCTGAGCGGGATGAAGGGGTGAGGGTGGCAGCGGGACCACAGATGAATGCGGATAGACACGGGTGACCATTGCTCAGCAGGGGAGACTGCCCCTGCCATGCCTTGCTTTGCGCAGGAGACACGTTTCCGCCCTGCGATAAGCTAAGCTACGGAGGGGATCCTAACGTGGACACAACGACCTGCCCTTACTGCAAACAGTCGATTCCAGCCGACAGCCGGAAGTGTCCGCACTGCCGGGAATGGGTGGATCGGAAGTTCCTGGTTAAGCGGACCGCTAAGTGGGCTATCCCCCTTGCGATCTTGTGGCTGGCCATCGCCTTCGTCCCGATGTCGCTCATGGAACGCGCGATGCTTCGAGAGAAGAAGTTCTGGCAGCAGCCAGACGCCATCGAGGTTCTGAGCCACCAGGTCGGTCAGGGCGAGGAAGGCGGGCTCTGCGTCGTTGGCACGATGAAGAATGTCAGTGCCACCCCTTGGGACTCCGTAACCGTTCAGGTCGACTACTTCGATTCGACGGGCGCGCTCGTCGATACGAGCCAGGACTGGTACGGCGAGACGCTCGCCCCAGGTCAGGAGCGCAGTTTCAAAGTCGTGTTTGAGAAGAAGCGGCAAGGCGTCGAGTACGACCACTATCGTGTCTACGTCGCGGGTGCCGACGACGCGTCCCGGTTCTGACGCCCAACCGCGCATAGGGTAGCCTTGGAGAAATTTCCGCCTGTTCCGGAAGTAAGGCGCCGCAGTCGCCATAGACTCGCGACAGACGTCCCACAAGGGACCCAATCCCTTCCCACGCAACCTACCTCCCATGACCATCACCAACTGCTCCCTCGACGACTTCGTCCAGATCTTCACCGACATCGCCGACTTCTGGGGACATGACCGCACGCTCTACCTGCACCATCCCATGTACGTGCGGGAGTTCGGCAACACCGCCTATGTCATCAAGGACGGCGACACTGTCGCCGCCTACCTGTTCGGCCTCCTCTCCCAGACCCGCCCCGCCGCCTACGTCAAGTTCGTCGCCGTCCGGCCGGCCTACCGCAACCGCGGCTTTGCCCGGCGCCTCTACGAGCATTTCATGACCTACGCCGAGGCGCGCGGCTGCACCGAGATACGCGCTATCACCACCCCCTCCAATGCCGACTCCATCGCCTTCCATCGCGCCCTCGGCATGGAGCTTCTCGGCGAGCCGAATGAAGACGGCCTCGCCGTCGTCAGGGACTACGCCGGCCGCGACCGCGTCGTCTCTCACAAGTCCATCTGACGGCCCGCCATGGCCACGACGCTGAGCCAGTCATGGGCAGGAGACGAAGCCGCCCGAGGCGGCCGAGACTCCTGCCCCACGAACGTTCGAGACGCGCAGTCTATGCTCGAAGACCGCGGCGGGCGAGTGGGCGCTGGCGGAGTTCGGCGGGGAGTGGGAGTCCCTCATCCGTAGTGCCCTCGATGCGTACGCTTCAGGGACCGCCGAAACAAGCGAGGATGACGATGAGCTCCGCTCCTTCGAGCGGCGCTGCGTGGCATACATCGGGGAACGCGACCCCGACGCGTGACTCACACCTCGGCGCCAGCGCGTCACCCGCTATCCTACCCCCTACATCCCCAGCATCTTCACACCCAACCCCATGAGCACCAAGCCGCCCAACAGCTCGGCCTTGCGGCCGAGCCACTGCTCTGCGCGAACTCCGATCTTGGCCCCGAGGAACGTGATCGCCGCCGTGATGCCGCCGATCATCGGGCAGGCCAGCCACAGGTTCGCCCCGGCCATCCGCATACTCATGCCCGCGCCGAACGCATCGATGCTGGTCGCCACGCTCAGGCCGAGCAGCGCGACCCCCCACGAGGGGTCGAAGCTCGCCTCATCGGGTTGTCGAGATTCATCTCTCCAATGCCGCACTGCCTCAATGACCATTCTGAGGCCGATGAGCTCAAGCAGCCCGAAGGCGACCCAGTGGTCGTACTCACGCACGTAGACATAGAAGAGGGAACCCACCAGCGCTCCCAGCACGGGCATTCCCGCCTGGAAGCCCCCGAAGGCCAGCGAGAGGCGTATTGCGCCGAGCCTCGGGCAGCACCGCGGCCCGGCCGAGGCGGCCACCGAGAAGGCGTCCATGGCAAGCGCGACCGCAAGAAGGCTGACCTCTAGCGTACTCAACTGAACGGCACTCCCGGAACGACAGACCTCCCATCATAAGGGAATCCGGGGCCTCCGGGCAAGCTTGCGCGCAGGCCCGGATGAGGAGGAGCTTGCTCCTCCTATCAGAACACTTTTTCAGAAACCAATCCTGGAGACATCCCCATGGCCCGCAAGAAGCAGCACAAGCAGCGCCGCAAGAAGGGCGGCAAGTCCGGTCACCACCAGCGCCGACCACACACCTCCCCCTATGACTTGATCCGCGAGGATTTCCAGCGGATGCTCTACACCATGCGCCTGCGCACGACCGAACAGGCGGCAGAGAACATCCTGATGCAGTCGTGCGAGGGGCACGCGCAGATGGGGCACGGCGCGTTTGCGGGCCGGCGCTTCCCCAACACGGAGATGGACGACATCGTCCGCGCCCTTGGCCGCAACCCCATTGTCGTGGCCGAGCAGCGCCAGGACCTGATCGACGAGGTCTTCGAATGGACCTCCGGCGCCATCGGCGGGAAGGCGCCGACCACTCTCGTCAACGAGGAGGGAGAGGGCCTCATAGGGTGCGGGCTGCTGCGCCACATCGCGGTGGACCCACCCGACGTGCTGCGCGGCCTCTACCTGGGCGGACTACGCGATGACTCGGAGCTGCGCCTTCAAGTGGAGCGACAGACGGGGATCCGAATCGGCGGCGGCCGCATGCGCTTCATCGACACCGAGGTGATGCACGAGATGGGCCTGGACGGCGACCGGCTCGCCACCGGAGAGCATGCCGACCAAATCGATGCCTACAAGCGAGAAGGCCTGGTCATCGAGGATGCCGGACCGGATGCTCGCGACGAGCGGATCCGCTACATGTATGTCCGAGACCGCCAGGGGGGCGGCGCCTCCGACGATGCCGCAATCATTGCGGCCGGCAAGCTGTATAAGCTGTCTGTTGCGCTGGGAGTCTTCCTCGCGGACGCCATCGACACGCTGGAGAAGTTCGTCGTGGACTATGGCGACCAGGACGACGATCTGGCCCGCAATATCGAGCGGGACTTCGACGACTTGAGTTTCTCGATTGAGGACGTGTATCGGCTCATCTGGCTGAACGCCGTCCCGCCGGAGCAGACCGATAGCGTACCCGACTCCTCCCTGCGCCACCTCCTGCAGATCGACAAAGGCACGGACCAGACAGCACTTGAGAGCCATCTCGCCTACGTAACGGGCCGTCCCTACTCGCCCATGGTCCTCGGACACGAGGACATCCCCAACATCGAGTTCTACCAGTGGTTGGAGGCGCGGATGGAGAAATGCCCGATCTGACAGTGTGATTGGACTTCGAGACGCCCCTCGGGTCTCAGACGATGTGGACGGTGCCGTCTTGGCCCTCCCCCAACCACTCCTCCACGATTCTGAGCACTTCGCTTCTCGTGAGTTCCTTTCCCTTCAGCCGCTCCGCCAGCTCCCTGAGCTCACGTCGCCGCGCTCTCGGCTGAGCCAACTGCTGACGCAGCCACGCAATGGCGGCCTCTGTGAGGAGCGGCAGGAGTTCGTCGGCACTCGTCTCGCCCTCTTCGAGGAGCTTCCCGACGCGCTCCCTTGTGCTCGCGTCGTCAACGGCGGGCAGTCGGCGGCGCAGCATGTCGGCCTGGCCGCGCAGATCCCCGAGCTGGGCCCTGAACAGACCTTCGAGCTTGGTCGCCACCTCTTGGGGGTCGGGCTGCGGCCGGCTCTCACCAAGGGCGAGCTGGCAGAGGGGGCAGGTCACATGTCCGGCCGGCAGCGGATCGCCTGCGAGACACCGCTGTCCCAACACCTTGGCGAGCTCTGCCTCGATTCTTGCTGTCTCCTCTTTACACAGGCCGGCTTGCGCCAGCCGCCGGGTTGTCTCGAAGATCGGCGACCGGCGCAGCTCGGACAGAGCTGCGAACTGAGAGGGCGCGTGGACCCGTCCGTGCCAGGCCAGGTAGTGTCGGCGGTAGCGCTCCAGCCACTGCCTCGCGGCCGCCTTCAGCGCGCTTGTCTGAAGGGCCACGTCCCGGGGCGCGCTGAACTGGTCGAGCAACCTCTCTCTGCTGCGGGCCAGCACTCCGCCCGGCAAGTGGCGGCCGGCCTCTGACACAAGGCGCCACAGGGCCGAGACCTTCTCCATGTCATCCGTGACAAAGCGGTAACATGATCGCCAATCAGATAGCCGCTTGCGCGTCTGCTGAATGCCTCCTGGCAAGCGCTGTGCCGCCGCCGCAAGCCTGGTCAGCCCGTCGCGTGACGAGCGCGACACATCCACAGCGGAAGCAAGAGCCTCGGCGCATGCGAGCGCCTCCCGTGCCCAGTCCCAGGCCTCCGGCGGGTGGTCCAGGCTCAGGGCCGCTCGTGTGACGGCCTCCGCACGCTCCTCCGAGCGCGCCGACAACGCCACCGCCCATTGGAGGAAGAATCTCCAGACATTCTCCTGCACGGGCAGGCTCCATCTCGCGGCCGGCTGCCCGGAGGCACTCTCCCAAAGGGCCTGGACGTGCGCCGCTGTGTCGCTATCAAGGGCACGTCCTCGCGTGACGTAGGGCAGACTGTCTCCCAAGGGGGCCGCAACCTGATCCAGAGGCACCGGCTGGAGAAAGGCGTCGAGCCCGACGAGGTGACCCGTGCGAATCAGCGCGGCCAGCAGGAGCTCGCACTGCTCGCGGGTCAGCCCCCATTCGCTCTTGGCTAGCCGCCCGGCAAGCTCGCCCAGCGAGATTGCTTCCTCCGGGTCGAGGTCGCGGTCCAGCGAGCGCTTGGGCGTCGCGGCAAGCGCGGCCGCCACGAGATCGGCGCTGCCGAGGCGGAGAACAAACTCCCCTTCCTGTTGCTCCACCAAACCCAGGGCATCTGCATAGGAATCGAGATGACCCTCGAGGGAAGAAGCAGGCGGCAGGCGGACTCGCCCGGGTCTGACGAACTGGTCTATGATCTGGTTCGTGTGCGTTCTGCCCGCCAGCCGTCTTCGCGGCGCGACCGACGGGAAGAGTGGGAAGAGCCGCCGGAATGGCTCCGCGAAGATCTCAGACAGCGTCTGCTCCCACTGCCCGTGGAGGCCGTAGAGCCGCTCTCGGGCGATGACCTCGCGGCCATCGGCGCCGATAACCGTCCCCTCGTAGTAGGCCCGCTGCAGCAGAGGCCTTACCTGATTCTCTGAGGCGCCCCACCGTTCTCGCACTCTTTCGCGGATGTCGTCACCGCGCCGACGGGCAAGGGTCTTATCGGCAACCATGGAGGCGAGGGCGGCGTGCTCCCGCAACTGCTCACGAGCCGTCTCGCTCAGCGCGCCCGGCAGCCACGCCACGATCCCACATGAGAATCGATGCTCCAGGTCGCGGCAAACCTCACACCATGCCTGCCGCTGCGAAGCGGGATCGGCCGTCGGCGACGCGAGGAAGAGCTGGCCGTCTTCTCTGGTGGCCGGCGACGCCAGCGCGGCGGCCCGGTTTAGCAGCTCCGTCCCGGTGATCCCTCGCAAGTCGCGACACACGGCACCGATGGACCTCAAGCCGTTAAGCCATTCCACCGACAAGCTGCGTGACTCCGCGATCGCCGCAATCGGAAACGCGCTCTCCCGACAGGCCTCCAGCGCCGACCTGAGAACTCGCTCGTCTTCGAGATTCAGCGCGGCCGTCAGCTCACCCAGCCGCGCCCTGACCCGTTCCGAGGTGTCCGAGGAGGCTTCAGTGTAGTACACGTCACCACCGTCGCCCCGAATCCGCTCGACGTAGGCGCCGCGATGGTAGAGGGCGCTGAGGATGTCGGTCAGCTTCTCGGGCTGACGCCACACGGCAGGCTCCCGGCAGCCGACCAGACTGCGTCGCAGCTCACTCGCCGGCCAGCGGACCTCGCCCACCCCCAGGAAGCACAACGCCTTGACCACGACTTCAAGGAGTTTCTCCTCTCCCGGCGCGAGGCGCCGAGCATCCGCCATCAGGACGTCGAACACATGGAGCTGCCTGCGTCCGGCGATGCTCATCGCCATCTCGTCTCTGAACACGTCGAAGGCGACGTCCGGCGTCAGCAGCCGATCGGCCGGCAGTTGAAGCAGCTTCTCGTCACGAGCGGCCTCGGCCAGCAGTCGAATGACACTCCGCGTACGGGATAGCTGTGTCTCGGCGGCGCGTCTGATGCCATGGAGGCAGAGCGGGTTGATCGGATACGATGCTCTGAGTTCCTCGGGCCCGAGAGGCCCGTCGTCCCCCCCGCTGCGATAGAGACCACAGAGCTCGTCGATGAACGCAGCGTAGCTGGCCGGGTCTCGCTGCTGTACGACCTTGTGTTGGATGATCCAGTCGATCTCGGCGAGGTCCAGTGTGAAGCCCGAACGGAACCGGTCGCGCAACTGCCGCAGCGTGCGTCTGTCGATGTCTCCTACCTCCTCGATTCCGCGCTGTGTGGAGCATATCAGCCACACTCTCGAAGAGGCCGTTCTCTGCGCGAGCCACTGGAGGAAGGAGGCATCCTCGTTCAGCGTTCGCCGGTCTTTGCCCGCGAGGAAGAGCCCTAGCTCGTCGAGCGCAACGACCGCGCCCTCCAGTTGAGCGGCCCGAAGGGCCCGCTGCAGTTCGGCCCAGGCCGCCGAGCGCGAGCGGCGCCAGTCCAGCGGAAAGCCGGTCGTGGTGATGAAGTCCAGCGCCACCTGGGCCGCTCGCTCGGCATTCCGGCCCCGCAGTTCCGCCCACTCCTGCCCGCAGGCGTCAGCGGCGGCTCGATCCAGGTCTCCGCCGACCTGAGGAACCACATAGCGAGTCACCAGGTCCAGCAGGTGAGACTCCTCGGTGAGAGCGACCTTGACTCCGTGGTCCTCGTCGAGCGCGGACTCAAGCTGGGAGAAGATCACGTGTTCGAGAGGGTGGGTCCTGGACGGGTACTCGTCGAGGGCGATGGCAGCGACGAGGCGCCGCCGCTGGAAGGCCGACGCGAGTTCCTCGTGCTCGGGATGACCCTCGAGAAACACAGGCCATGCTATGCCGGGACACGCGGCGAGCAGAGTCAGAACTGCAAGCAGATGAGACTTGCCGGTACCATACACGCCTTGGATGTGGAACGCATCCCCGCTCCCTGAGTCTCCGGCGAGCGAGCCCACCATGACGTCGAAGGCGGCTCGCGTTTCGGGGTCCTCAAGGCAGTAGTGCCGGAGCAGCGCGGCCAGCGCCACTTCGGGCTCCGCACCGGCATCGAGTCTCCGCCGGATGCGACTCACATCGGCGAGAGCCACGACCGGAGCGGCGGGAGCGATGCGGATGATATCGCCGATGCAGGCCTCAGGTCCTCGCCCTGGCACAGGCAGTCAGCCCCCTCTCGGCATGGCGCACGCGTCTACAGCGACGAGCGCGCGCTATCAAGATTCCCGGCTTCCAGGTAGTTTCCTGCCGGTTGACTGGCCGCCAAAAGGGCTCGATGTGCCTCAGGCGACACGCTCAGCCCCAACTAGCGCGGCGCATCATCCCCTGCCTGCACGCGGGCTTGGAACGCCTCCCGTAGCTGCAGGGCGATGGGCCCGGCCTCTCCGCCTCCAACCGGCTCGCCATCCAGTGAGACGATGGGGCGTACTTCTATTGTCGTGCCGGCGAGGAACATCTCGTCGGCCTTCCGGAACTCGTCCAGAGAGATCCGCTCCTCCATCACCGGCAGCCCTTCGTCTTGGGCGATCTCGAGGACGAACCCGCGGGTGATGCCGGCGAGCACCTCCCCGCTCAGCGGAACGGTGCAGAGGCGCCCCTCGCGCACCCAGAACACGCTCGTCGAGGCGCCCTCGGTCACGTAGCCGTCTGGATGCACCAGAATTGCCTCGTCCGCGCCGGCATCACGGGCCCGCGTGTGGGCCAGCACGTTGGGCAGGAGGCAGGTTGACTTTATGTCGCAGCGCCGCCAGCGCAGGTCCGGCTCGGCAATAACAGCCGCGCCGGCAGAAGCCATGCGGGAAACGCGAGGGCTGATGTCACGGACCGTGATGAGCACCGTCGGCTCCAGATCGCGGCTGTAGGCATGCGACCGAGGAGCCACGCCGCGGCTTATGTGGAGGTACACCACAGCATCGGGCATCACGCTGGCCGCGTAGGTTTCGCGCAGGGCCGCCGCGATCTCATCCGTATCCACGTGGCCCATGTCAACGGCCGCCAGGCTCTGGGCCAGCCGCTGCAGGTGGCGCTCCAAGGCCCACAGGCGGCCATCGTAGCTTCGGATCACCTCGTAGACAGCATCCCCGAACAGGAAGCCGCGGTCATTGACGGGGATCAGGGCTTCCTCGGGCGGTACCAGCCTGCCGTTCAGGTAGATGGTTTCGGGCATATGTGTTTCCTCTAGTTGACTTTCAGTTTCAGACACATCCGGGCAGTTCCTGCCCGTGGCAATGGGGCTGTCTGCACTCCGCAAGGCGGTTCTCCGGTCCCAAAGCGATTCGCGGTGGTACTTGGAATTCCTGGCGGAAGGGGCTTGACAACGCTCTTATAAGAGTATACACTCTTGACAGAGTGTATACTCCCACGGGAGTGCGAATGCCTCCTCGGAGAGGCGAGGGTCGGAAATGAGTGAGCTAGGACCGACAGAGAGAGTCGCACAGCGAGCGGCTCCGCTCCCCTGGACGAGCTACATCCCGGCGGTGACCGGGCTGGCTGCACTTGGCGGCGCGGTGGCACTCCTGTTTATTGCCCACGAGCAGGCTGCGCCGGCTTGGAAGCTGATAGCGTTTGCCTGCCTGGCTTTTGCCTGCGAGTTCGTGGACTCCTCCCTCGGGATGGGGTACGGCACGACCTTGACGCCCATCCTGCTTCTCGTGGGCTATGAGCTCGAGGTCGTAGTCCCCGTGGTCTTGCTGTCCGAGTTCATCACTGGCTTGACGGCCGGGGGTTTCCATCACGCGCTTGGCAATGCAAACTTCAAGCTCGGATCTCGTGACTCCAAGGTCGTCGCCGTGCTTGGGGGCGCCGGCATTCTTGGCGCGCTAGTAGCCGTGCTGTTTCTCACTCGGGTGCCGCGCTACTACGCGAAGCTCTACTTCGGGCTGATGATAACCGCCATGGGCTTCATCATCCTGCTCAGGCGGAATGGCACGTACAGATTCTCGTGGGCGAAGCTCGTCGGGCTCGGCCTCATTAGCTCGTTCAACAAGGGGATGAGTGGCGGCGGATACGGTCCGCTCGTAGTCGGCGGCCAAGTTCTATCCGGCTGCGAGGCGAAGGCCGCCGTAGGTTGTACTTCTCTGGCAGAGAGTTTCGTCTGTCTGGTGGCCTTGATTGCATTCGCCGCTACGGGCGTGTTTCCGACCACTGCCCTGGCAATCCCCATCGTGCTAGGGGCGCTGCTCTCTGCGCCGTGCGCGGCAGCCATGACGCGCTACCTCGATTCCAAGGTCGATCTCAAGCGAGTGGTCGGCGTCGTAGTGCTTCTACTCGGATTCCTCTGCCTGTACAAGGTTCTCGCTGGCTAAAGCCCACAGCCACGACGAGGGCAGACCAAGACGCGGCCCGGTCTGCCCACGTGTGGTGCGGAGCGGTCCGACCGGTTTATCCGGCTCGGATCGCTCCCTTTTCTGTGGCGCGCTCCAGGTCCCCAGCGCAGTTCAGGTTGAGGAACGGCGCGTCGTTCGGAAAGGGCACGCTCATCCCGCCTAGCTCTGCCCAGACCCGAGCGACGCTCCGGTCGCCCGCTGCTAGCGCCTCGTGCACGTGGTCGAGGACCGGGGGAGGAACGACCGCGACGAGCGGCTCCTCCTTGCCTCCCTCGACGGCGGCGAAGTGCACCTTGCCCTGATCGCGGGAGAAGGAGGAGAGCAGTTGCGACAGCTCTCGCTCGGTGAGGGCCGGCAAGTCGCACGGCAGGATGAGCACGCCGTCGAATCGGTTTTCGAAGTGGAGCAGCGCGGCCTCGATGCCGCCCAGTGGCCCGGCGTTGCGTGTCTCATCGTGAATGACGGGAAGGCCGAGATGCCCGTAGGTCTCGGCATCGTTCGCGCAGATGATGATCTCGGCTATCCCCACAGACCTGACGACATCAATCAGACGCTCGATTATGGTCTGGTCGTTGGGGAGGGCGATGAGGCCTTTGGGTCGCCCACCGAAGCGCGATGCCTTGCCGCCAGCGAGGATGGCGGCGGCGATCTGCGGCTCAGAAAACTTCTCTGCCATGGCCTTCGGCCAACTCGGGCCGCGCTCTCACTGAGCGTCGGCCGGCGCGATCTTCACCGCGCAGACTTTGAACTCCGGTATCTTCGCAACTGGATCGAGCGCCGCGATCGTGAGCCGGTTCGCGGGAGCTTCCCTGAAGTGGAAGGCGACGAAGACGACGCCCGGCGCCACCCTGTCGGTGACGCGAGCCGCGATCTCGATCTGGCCGCGCCGAGAGGTGACCGTGACGTGCTCCCCGTCCTCGACGCCGAGGCGGTCGGCATCGGCGGGATTGATCTCGATCGCGCCCACCGACACCAGCTTGTCGAGCACCTCGGAGTGCCGCGACATAGTGCCCGTGTGGAAGTGCTCGAGGATGCGCCCGGTCGAGAGCAGGAACGGATACTCCTCGTCGGGCAACTCCCTCGCCGGTATGAACTCAACCGGATGGAACTTGCCAAGGCCTCGCGTGAACTTCTCGCGGTGAAGGATGGATGTGCCCGGATGGTCTCCGTCCGGGCAGGGCCACTGCAGGGACTCGACGTCCAGCCGATCATAGGTGATCCCGCCGTAGATCGGGGTCACGCTGGCGATCTCATCCTGTATGGCGGCCGGGCCGGCGTAGGACATCTCATATCCCATCCGTGCCGCAAGGTCGCGTATGATGGACCAATCGGCACGCGCCTCCCCAGGCGGATCGAGCGCCTGCCGGACCCGCTGCACGCGGCGCTCGGTGTTGGTGAAGGCGCCATCCCTCTCCGCAAAGGCCGCCGCGGGCAGGACGACGTCGGCGAGTTGGGCGGTCTCGGTGAGGAAGATGTCCTGAACCGCGAGGAAGTCCAGGTTCTTCAGTGCTTCCTCGACGTGGTTGACGTCGGGGTCGCTCAGCATGGGATTCTCGCCCATGATGTAGAGCGCCTTGAGCTTGCCCTCGGCCGCCGCCTCCATCATCTCCACCACAGTAAGCCCGGGACAAGCCGGCAGCGGGACACCCCAAGCCTTCTCGAACTTCGCGCGCGCGGCCTCCTCCGCCACCTTCTGGTAGCCCGGGTAGACATCCGGCAGCGCGCCCATGTCGCAGGAGCCCTGCACGTTGTTCTGCCCCCTCAATGGGTTCACGCCGGCCCCCGGCTTGCCGATGTTGCCGGTGAGCATGGCCAGGTTGGCGAGCGAGAGAACGTTATCCGTGCCGGTGGTGTGCTGCGTGATGCCCATTGAGTAAATGATCGACGCGGCCGGCGCGGAGGCGTACAGCCGGGCCGCCTCGGCGATTGCCTCGGCCGACACGCCTGTGACGTTCTCCGCGACCTGCGGCGTATTGGCGGCTACGGCCTCGCGGAAGTCCTCGAATCCCTCCGTTCGCTCACGGATGAACTCGTCGTCGGCCAGACCTTCCTCAAGGATGACATGCGCGAGCGCGTTGATGAGGGCGACATCGGTGCCAGGCTTGTGGCGGAGATGAAGCTCGGCAATCTCGGTCAGCTCGATAGCGCGGGGATCGGCCACGATGAGCCGCGTTCTGCCACTCCTCACGGCCCGCTTGATGACCGCCCCGATGACGGGATGGCATTCGGTGGTGTTGGAGCCGATGACGAGGATGACGTCGGCCTGCGCCAGGTCGTCTATCGAGTTCGTCATGGCGCCGCTGCCGAAGGCGCGGGCGAGGCCCGCGACGGTAGAGGCGTGGCAGAGGCGGGCGCAGTGGTCGATGTTGTTGGTGCCGATGGCGGCCCGCACGAACTTCTGCATCAGGTAGTTCTCTTCGTTCGTACACTTGGCGGAGGCGAGGCCGCCGATGGCGTCGGCGCCGTGCTTCTCCTTGATGTCCGACAGCCGGCTCGCGACGAAGTCTAGTGCTTCCTCCCAGCTCGCCGGAGTCAGTTCGCCGTTCCTGCGTATCAGCGGCTGCTTCAGCCGTTCCTCGTGCCCGATGAAGTCGAAGCCGAAGCGGCCCTTCACGCACAGCAGCCCCCGGCTCGCGCCCTGCCCGGGAGTGCCTCGTATGTCCACGATGCTCCCGTCGCGAGTCGAAATCTCCAGCAGACACCCGCATCCGCAGTAGGGACACACGGTCGTGACCCGGTCCAGCTCCCACTGCCTTCCTGCGCCCTGCGCGCCCACATAGGACAGCGCCCCCGTCGCGCAGACGTCGATGCAGTTGCCGCACTCGACGCATACGGATTGCTCGCGGGACATGGCGGGTGGCAGGCCGACTCGCGTCTCGAAGCCCCGGCCCATGAAGTCAACGGCCCCCGTGACCTGGACGTTCTGGCAGACCTCCACACACCGGCCGCAGAGAATGCACTTGCTCTTATCGTAGCTGATTGCAGGACCGTCCTGCACCGCGTCCGGCCACACGCTCTCGCCGCGGTACTCAGAATCCTTCACGTTCAAGAGGTAGGCGTACTCCTGAAGATCACAGGCTCCGGCTTGCTCGCAGGTAAGGCAGTCGTGCGGATGGTCTGACAGCAGCAACTCGATCACCATGCGCCGGTGATGTCGCAGTTCTTCGGTGTCGGTGCGGACGACCATGTCCTGCGCAGCGGGGTGGCTGCAGGAGGCGACCGGAGTTGGTGCACCCTCCACCTCCACCAGGCACAGCCGACACGATCCGGTCGGCGGCAGCCCGAGTTCCGGCCTGTAGCACAGGTGCGCGATGTCGATGCCGGCAGCGCGGGCGGCATCGAAGATCGTCGTGCCCTCGGGAACGGTGACGTCGACGTCGTCTATCCTGAGCGATATCTGATCAGCCATCCAACCATCCCGTCTTCGTCCGATGCCCCTACTTCTCCAAGTCACAGCGCAGACAGCGACGCGCCTCGGCACGCGCCTCGGCCGCCGAGTAGGCCAACCTCACCTCATCGAAGTTGCCGCTCCGCTGATCGGGCCCGCGCATGCGCACCGTGATGCGATCGATCTCAGCTTCCGATGGTGACGGCTTGCTCCGAGAGGCAAAGCCCGTATCCCGGGGGAGCTCTCCCCGCCCGCCGAGGAACACGTCGATGGCCTGGGCGGCCCGCTGGCCGGCGGCAATGGCCTCTATCAGTGTCGCCGGCCCCGTGACCGCATCCCCGCCCGCGAAGATGCCAGCTTCGCCGCAGCACTGGGTGACCGGATTTGCCTCGATCCGGCCGCGTGAGACCACGACGCGGTCATCGGAGGAGGTGAAGCCCAACTCAGGCTGCTGGCCGATCGCGACGATCACGTGATCGGCCTCGAACACCCTCTCTGAGCCCGGTTTCGGAACAGGCCGGCGGCGGCCACTCTCGTCGGCCTCTCCCAACTCTATCTCGGCACAACGGACGGCCTGCACACGCCCGTCGCCCTCGAAGCCCACCGGCGAGACCAGGTAGTGAATCTCCACGCCCTCGGCCAGCGCGTCGTCGATCTCTTCCGCGAGGGCCGGCATCTCTTCCCTCGTTCTCCCGTAGATCACGCTCACGGAACGGGCCCCCAACCGAAGCGCGCTGCGGGCGGCGCCCACCGCCGCGTTGCCGCCGCCGATGACCACAACCCGCCCCTCCAGCGACTGGATCTCTCCGGCGCGCACCTTGCGCAGGAAGGTCAGGGCGTCGTGGATCCCGTCCGCCTCTTCACCCTCCAGCTCCAGCCGCGCTCCTTTCTGTGCCCCCGCGGCGATGAAGATGGCGTCGAAGCCCTCCTCTTCCAGCTCCTTCAGGGACTCGATCTTGTGATCGGTTTCGATCTCCACGCCGGCCCGCCGGATGTATTCGATGTCTCGCTCGAGCGCGGCGGCAGGAACCCGGTAGGCGGGAATGCCGGTCGCCATCATGCCGCCCACCACGTCGCTCTGCTCGAAGACCTTCACCTCGCGCCCCATCAGCGCGAGGAAGTAGGCGGCCGTCAGACCGGCGGGCCCCGACCCGATCACCGCCACTCGGCCTTCCCTGGGCCCCGGCCACGTGGGCGGCTCGCCGATGTCTTCCACCTGTTCCGACACGAACCACTTGAGGTCTCTCACGGCTACAGGCTCGTCTACATCGCCCCGGCGGCAGAACAACTCGCATGGGTGGTGGCACGCCCGCCCACACACGGACGGGAACGGGTTCCGCCTGCGGATGACGTCGAGGGCCTCCGTAAAGCGTCCCTCTGCGATGAGCGCGCAGTACTCCGGGATGTTGACGTGAGCGGGACAGGCGCTGGCGCAGGGTGTCGTGATGAGGGCCTCACACGAATGGGCCGTGCAGCGCGCCTCGCGGATGTGGGCCTCGTACTCCTCGCGGAAGTGGGGGAGCGTGGACAGGACGGGGTTGGGCGCGGTCTGGCCGAGACCACAGAGAGATGTGTCGGCGATCATGCGGCCCAGGCGTTCGAGTCTCTCGACATCGGCCTCTTCGCCTTCACCCTGAGTGATGCGGGTGAGGATTTCCAGCATTCGCTTGGTGCCGATCCGACAGGGGACGCACTTGCCACAGGACTCACGCCGACAGAACTCGCTCAAGAAGCGCGCGATGTCCACCATGCAGCTGGTTTCATCCAACACAATCAGGCCGCCACAGCCTATGATAGCGCCAGCTTGCTTGGCCCGATCATAGTCAACGGGAAGATCGAGATAGCGGGCCGGGACGCAGCCACCGCAGGGGCCGCCCATCTGCGCGGCCTTGAACTTGCGGCCCCCCGGGATGCCGCCACCGATGTCGTAGATGATCTGGCGGAGGGTGATGCCCAGGGGAACCTCGACCAGGCCCGTATTGCGGACGCGGCCGGATAGAGCGAAGATCTTGGTACCGTTGGAGCCGTCCGTACCGATCCTGGCATAGCTGTCGGCACCCATTTCGATGATCCTGGGGATGTTGGCCCAGGTCTCGACATTGTTGATGTTGGTAGGCTTCCCGTACAGCCCCGCCTGGGCGGGGAAGGGTGGCCGGGGCCGGGGCATCCCCCGTCTGCCCTCTATGGAGGCCATCAGGGCGATTTCCTCCCCGCACACGAATGCCCCCGCGCCTACCCTAAGCTCGATGTCGAACTCGACGCCTGTTCCCAGGATGTTACTTCCAAGCAGCCCCGCCGCGCGCGCATGCCCCAGGGCAATCTGCATGTGCTCAAGCGCGATGGGGTACTCCCCGTGCATGTACATGAACCCCTTGCTCGCGCCAATGGCATAGGCACCGATGATGATTCCCTCGATCACCAGGTGGGGGTCCCCCTCCAGCAAAGCCCGGTCCATGAACGACCCTGGGTCTCCCTCGTGGGCATTGCAGGCGATGTACTTGGGCTCCCCTTTCGCAGCACGGGCGAACTGCCACTTCCTGCCGGTCGGGAAGCCCGCCCCGCCCCGGCCTCTCAGCCCCGATGCGAGCACCTCCTCGATCACCTGCTCCGGCGACATGGTCGATAACACCTGGGCCGCCGAGGAGTAGGCGCCGTGCGCGATGCTGTCCTCCAGGCTCGCAGGATCGACCACGCCGCAGTTTCGCAGCACCAGTCGGGTCTGGTGCTTGTAGAACGGGATATCATCCTTGAGCGGCACCGCCTTGCCCTCGAGAGGCCAGCAGAGCCTCTCGATAGTGCGGCCGCCAATTACAGTCTCCTCAACGATCTCGGCCGCATCCTCGGCCGCGACGCCCTGGTAGAAGATTCCTGCCGGATCGACCACGACCACCACCGCGCCGGCACAGAGGCCGTGGCAGCCGGTGCGCACCACCCGCGCCTGGGAGCCGATACCCCGCTGTGCGATCTCCCTTTCCAGGGCCTCGCATACGCCCAGCGCTCCAAGGGCGCGGCAGCCGGTCGAGCAGACGCGGACGACCGTCCCGCCGCCTTCCTGCCCGGCGAGGTCGGCGCGCAGCTTTGCGAGAGCGTCGATTGATTCCAGGCGTGTCATTGCCGCTCGGCCCGGAAGTTCTGCAGGATGGCAGCCACCTTCTGCGGCGTGAGCATCCCGTAGTACTCGTTATCGATCATCATGACCGGCGCCAGGAAGCAGGTCCCCAGGCAGGCCACGGTCTCCAGGTAGAACATCAGGTCGGGGGTGCTCTCCCCCTCTTCGACGCCCAGCTCGCGCTGAACGGCTTCGAGCACCCGGCCGGCGCCCTTCACGTGGCAGGCGGTGCCGCGGCAGCACAGGACCGTGTGCCGGCCGCGGGGCTCGGTGTAGAACTGCGCGTAGAAGGTGACGACCCCGTAGATTCGACTCAAAGGAATCTTTGCGCGCTTGCTCATTCGCTCGAGCGCCGATGGAGGAAGGTATCCGAATCCCTCTTGGATTTCCTGGAGAGCCCCGATGAGGTTAGCCTCGGGGCGAGTAACGAGAGAGTCCAGCGCCTCTACGACTTCGGCTTCTGACGGGCTCTGGGAGACTAGCCTGTCCGGAGTTGCATTCTCAGCCATGAGCTACCGACTATCCTTCGGATAGATCTCAGCAGACTGCGGACGGTCAGCGACGCCGACGACGACCACCCATCGAGCGGCGAGTGCTACTTCATGTCGGAGATACGGCCGCCATCGACGTACACCGTAAGCGAGTCCCGGCGAACGAACCCAACAAGCGTTACTCCGGCGCGCTGTGCGAGCCGGATGGCCAGCTCCGTTGGCGCCGAAACGCTGGCCACTATAGGAATACCCGCGCGGCCGGTCTTCTGCACCATCTCGAAGCTGCAGCGGCCCGATAAGACGGCGACGCGAGCGGCGCCCAGTTGGCGCGAGAGCAGCAGCCGGCCGATGGCCTTGTCCAGGGCATTGTGTCGCCCGACGTCCTCGGCCGCCGAGAGCAGCTCTCCGGCCCCGTCGAACAGCGCAGCGGCGTGCGTTCCGCCTGTCGGTTTGAAGTAGCGCTGAGCGTCCTGAAGCTTCACCGCCAAGGCGAGCAGCTTCGCCACAGAAGTGCTGAAGTCCTTGGGGATTGCGGGGAAGCGCGTGACGATGTCGTCGATCATCTCCCGGCCGCAGAGGCCGCAGCTCGACGAGACCGCATGTGGCACGGCCCGCGAGGGAGGCTCTCGCTCCCCGGTCCTGACGACGGCGACGCGATTGGCGTCCTCTACGTCACAGGCCTGGATCGATCCGAGATCCGCCGGCCCGTCGATAAGCCCCTCCGCCAGACAGAAGCCGGCGGCGAGGGCAAGGTCGTCCCCGGGGGTCCGCATCACGACGGCGTAAGGAGCGCCGTCCACAAGGATCTCGAGCGGCTCCTCGACGATCACCGTCGCCTCGGCGGCCCGCAGCTTGCCCTCCCTCAAGCGCCAGGCCGAGGCGGAAGCTGTGGCCTCGCCGCCGCTGGACCCATCACTCCTGCGGGTGGATGACAACCTTCAGCGACTCCTGTCCCTCCGCTACGAGCCCGAAGCCCTTCTCCGTCTCAGCCAGGGGCAGACGGTGTGTGATCATCGCCTCGGCCGGGATGTACCCGGCACTGAGCAGCGAGATGGCCTGTTCCGCATCGGCCGGCGAGTTGCCATACGTGGTGCGGATGGTGATGTCATTGCGCCAGAAGTCATTGATGGGGACGCTGATGTCTTCCGCAGGGACCGCGAAGTAGAGCACGGTCCCACCGGGGGCAACACAGGTGAGCGCCTGAGCGGCGGCCTCCGCCGCGCCGGTGGAGACGATGACACAGTCGGCGAGGCGGCTGCCGTTCGCGGCGCGGACGCGCTCCGGGATGTCATCGGAGGCGTCGAACGCGTCGGTCGCGCCGAATCGGCGGGCGAGGTCGAGGCGGCTGGGATTCACATCGGTGGCGAAGACGCGGCCGGCAGCGAAGGCCCGGGCGGCCGCGATGTTGAGGAGCCCGGAGATGCCGCTGCCGAGCACGAGGTAGCTGCTGCCCGGCGGCGCGCCCACCGCCCGGAGCCCGCGCACGACACAGCCCACGGGCTCGATGAAGGTGGCGGTGTCGTAGTCCATGTCGTTGGGGAGGCGGAAGAGCCCGCGGTCAACGTTGAGCGCGGGGATGCGGACGTATTCGGCGAACCCGCCGGGGTCGTAGTTGGTGGTGTGCAGGGTCTCGCAGGCCGTGTGGTGCCTTGCCAGGCACTGGCGGCAGGTGTTGCAGGGGATGTGGTGGCTTGCGAAAACGCGGTCCCCGGCCGACCAGCCCTCCACGTCGTCGCCGACCTCGGCGATCTCGCCGGCCATCTCGTGGCCGAGGACCACGGGTGCGCGCTTGATGCGGTACCACTCCATGACATCGCTGCCGCAGATGCCGCAGGCCATCGCCCTGACGAGCACCTCGCCGGGGCCGATCTCCGGCATGGGCATCTCTTCGAGGCGGACGTCGCTATTCCGGTAGTACATCGCGACGCGCATGGCGAGAGCACTGTCCCTGAGTGAGTTAGGCTTTGCCGGCCTTGATGTCGTCGAAGAGCTGGCCGGCTTCCTTAGCGGTGGCGTTTTCGTGGACGATTGCGCGTACCGCGCGGATGGCGGCCACGGGATGCTCTGACTGCCAGATGTTCCGGCCCATGTCTACGCCGATTGCACCCCTCGCAATCGCGTCTGCGGCAATGCGGAAGGCGTCGTATACGGTCTCCAGCCTCGGCCCGCCGGCGATGACGAGCGGGACCGGACAGCCGTTCACGACCTTCTCGAATTCCTCGCAGTAGTAGGTCTTGACGAAATGGGCGCCCAGCTCGGCGGCGATGCGGCAGGCCAGACCGAGATATCGAGCGTCGCGCTTCTCCAGCTCCTTGCCGACTGCGGTCACGGCGAGGCATGGGATTCCGTAGCGCTGACCCTGATCGACTAGATGAGCGAAGTTGAGCAGCGTCTGGTGCTCATATGCAGCACCCACGTAGATCGAAAGCGCCATGGCCGACGCGTTGATGCGAATCGCCTCCTCGATGCCCGTCGTGATACCCTCGCGCGACATGTCTTCGCCGATGACGCTGTTGCCGCCGGAGACGCGGAGCACAACGGGCACCGAGCTGTTGGGGTCGATGCAGTTCCGGACCACGCCTCGCGTCGGCATCACCGCATCGGTATAGGGGAGCAGCGGTTCGATGACCTCACGCGGGCGCTCCAGCTTACTTATCGGCCCAAGGAAGTAGCCGTGATCGACGGCCAGCATGACGGTGTGCCCGTCCTCAGGCTGGATAATCCGCGACAGCCGGTTCTGCAGGCCCCAGTCCATGGTGGTTGACTCCTTGTGCAGTTCTGGGAGGGTGGTTCTGTGCCGCGGGTCGAGTCCCCTGCGAATTGGGTGCTCGGCGTGGGAGGCGCCGGTCGTGGTGGACCCGAACTATGCGGCGGTGACTGAACGCCAGCCTCACGGAAGAACTATGCCGCCCTATCTCATCACCGGCGCGACGGGGTTTCTCGGCGCGAATGTGGCAGTGACGCTGGCAGAGGCATTCCCGTCGGCCGAGATCTGGTGTCTCGCGATGCCGGGGACTCGGCTGCCCGGAGTGGTCGCGGCTCTGCCACAGGTCCGCTGCATCGAGGGTGACATTGCAGATGTAGAGGTGCCCTTCTCAGATGGGTGCGTGGTGCACTGCGCAGCGGTGAGAGATCCCGCCTCGCCGCGACTGTGGGAGGTGAACGCGGTCGGGACGGGCGCGGTGGCGGAGAGGGCGGCCAGGCGTGACTGCTCATTCATCTATGCCTCCAGTCAATCTGCGTACGGGACGGCTAATGAGCTGCCCGCGAGGGAGGACGAAGAGCCGCAGCCGGACACCGAGTACGGGCGGTCGAAGCTGGCAGGTGAAAGGGCTGTCGAGGCTGTGTACGGGCCCGGAGATGGATGGGTTGCGCTCCGCTTCGCGCGGCTCTACGGGGCGGCCGCGGGGGAGCGGTACGACGGGGTTGTGGGAGCGTTTCTGGGAGCGGCGCGGTCGGGAGTGGAGGCTGTGGTACGGGGGGACGGGTCGGCGGTGCTCGACCTGCTCGACATCGGCGACGCATGCGCGGCGGTGGCAGCCGCCTGCCGGCATATTGCGGACTTGAGAGGGCCATACAACGTCGGGTCGGGGGAGCCGGTGTCAGTGCTGGAGATTGCAGAGCTCATACGAGAGCACCGACCGAGATTCGCATGGCGGCACGAGCCGACAGAGGACGTGGGGCCAGGGCTGTGGCTGGACTCCCATCGGTTCCGATCGGCCACTGGATGGACGCCGCAAGTGTCTCCTCGCGAAGCGATCGCGAGGGCGTGTCATCGGCTGGAGCGGACGTCGGGCCTCGGCGAGGGGGAGACAGGCTGAGCAGACGGCGGGGCGCCGTATCCGGTCCTCCTCATGTGGCAGAGGTCCAGCGCGGAGGCGCTCTGTCGAGAGAATACGTCCCTCTACTCCTGGGGCAACACCACTGCCTTCACCAGTCCCTGCGGCCGGCGGCAGGCCGCCTCGAAGGCCTGGCCCGCCTCAGCGAAGGAGTAACGGTGCGTCACCAGCTTCCCCAGCGGCGCTTCGCCCGAAGCCGCCATTGCCACCAGCTCGCCGAAATCGGCCAGCGACAGGCGCGACCCCAATATCGTCAGCTCCTGGCGCACAAGTTGCCAGGGCCTCACCTGCATCGGTTCATCCACAATGGTCATTATGACGACCCGTCCGGCCACGCCGGCGACGGCGAGCGCGGTTTCCGCTCCGTCGATCTCGCCTGTGGCGTCGATGGCGACGTGGGCGCCGTATCCGTCCGTGAAATCGCGAACGGCCTCGGCCACTGAGTCCGCTTCCGGGTTTAGCACCGTCTCCGCCCCGAGCTCGGCGGCAAGCTCACGTCGCCAGGCAAGCCGCTCGGCGACGAGGGCCAACGCCCCTGCCTTCCGAGCCATGATCAGGCTGCACAGACCGACCGGCCCGGCTCCGAGGATGACAACTCTGTCTCCCCGCTTCGTGTCCCCGCGCCGGATGGCCTGCGCGCCGATGCTCAGGGTCTCGACGACCGCGGCGGTCTCGAAGGTCATATCGTCTGGGATCGAGTACAACTGAGACGCGCGGCAGAGGGCGTATTCGGCCATCGCCCCCGGCCGGTGGACGCCGGCAATCGACACCTGCACACAGCAGTTGTGTCGGCCCGCCCGACACGCGTAGCACTCGCCGCACGACAGCGCGGGATCGACGGCGACGCGCGTTCCCACAGCAGGCCCCGACCAGGCCGGCCCGACCGAGGCGATCTCGCCCGAGAACTCATGCCCCGGCAGACGCGGATAGTTGGGAAGCGGATGCTTACCTGCATAGCACTCAGCGTCCGACCCGCAAATGCCCACCGCGCGGACGCGGATGAGGGCCTCGTTCGGGCCGGGCTCGGGCTCGGGGATATCGCGGAGTTCGAGGGCGTGGGGGCCGGTGAGGAACCAGGCTTTCATGTGTGAGCTATTCGCTGTAGCTCACCGTCGGTCCTGGGACGCAGGGGATCCCAAGGTGAGCTGGCTGGCCGAGCCGAAGACATGTGGCCGTGCGCAACTGCATCGCAATGCGCGAGCGACTGCGGGGAATCGTCGAGAGAGTCGAAGGCTTCACGAGATTGCTCCTGGCGGAGCCCCAGCGCGCTCGCCGCGCCTACCCGATCCTGCTCCTGCTGTTCACCTTCGCCCTATGGTTTCCCTCGCTGTTTGCGGGCCTCGATCTCGCCAACCCGGATGACTTCTATCACATCACTCAGGCCGCGCTCCATCACTCGCCGGAAGACGTAGCGAAGTGGTTCACGCGAGGGTACTGGGCCTACACGCATTTCGAGTATCGGCCGCTGACGCGGCTTTCGCTATTGGCGAACTACCTGATCGGGGGGCCCCGGCCGTGGACCTTCCACCTGGGCAACGTGCTCCTACACTTCACCTCCGCGCTCTTGCTGGCGGCCGTGATGGTCCTGGCGGGGGCGCCGATCTGGGCGGCACGCCTCTGCGGGGCCGTCGCCGCCGTCTTCCCTCCGGGCCGGATGGCGGTCATATGGATCAATGGGCGGCAGGACCTCCTGTGCGCGGTCCTCCTGCTGAGCGCGCTCTACTTCTTCCTGCGGTGGCTGGCGGGCGGCCCTTGGGCGAACGTTGTCGGCGCGGCCGCCTGCGCCGTCTTGTCTGCACTGGCAAAGGAACCCGGCGCGACAGCGCCTATCGTTATGCTCGCGGCCGCCCTGCTGTTCCCGACCAAACGCACGCTGTCGCAGCGCCTTCTCGCCGTCGGCGCGGTGTCCGTGGTGCTGCTGCCGTACGTATGGCTGCGGCTGAAGGCCTGGCCCATGGATCAGTACCTCGCGCAGAACGCGCCTCAGCTTCGGTCCCTGACCGTGGGCGTCGTGTGGCTCTTCCGAGAGCTTCTCGCGCCCCGCCCCTACGAGCTCGCCACCGTGTGGGTCAGGCAGGGGGTGCACATCCTCTTCTCCCGCGACCTCCCGGTGCTCCTTCTCGAGCAACTGGCCTTCTGGGCCGGGCTGGTCGTGTTGGTGCGCCGGCAATGGCGGCTGCTGGCGCTGGGCATCGTGTGGCAGATCGCCCTCTTCCTGCCGGTCTACAACCTCTACTGGAATCCGGCCTTCAAGCACTACCGCTACCTGCCCCACCTCGGCACGGCCATGCTGGTGGGCCTGGCCGCCTGGGAGCTCGCCGCCTGGAGCGCGAGCAAGATGCACAGCTGGGGGCGGCCGCTGGTGCGATGGTCGATCATCGCGGTGGCATTGGGTCTCCTTCTCAAGTACTACCTGGGCCAGATCGACCTCCAATGGCCGCCATGGTGGTTGATCAAGCAGGGCGGGCCGAAGCCGCCAGCGACTTTGGGGCGGAGCCTAACCGGACCGGAGAGGCCGCGGTTCGACGAGAAGTCGATCTATCCGCCGGGGGAGGCGCGGCGCCAGCCCGACTAGGGCTGCAGCGGCTCATCTCGATCGGCCGGGTGCAGCGGACAGGCCTCGCCCAAGCACTCGCGATTGAGAGCCATCTGATCGCAGGGCGGGAGGGGGCCGCAGTCGAGGGCGTGGGGAAGGTAGCTGCGGGAAAGCTCACAGCCCATGCGGAGTGCCAGGTAGCTCTCGCGGCGGCAGCAGCGCGGTGTATCGAACTTCCCCAGCGTCCCAAGAATGGTGCTGACGACTGTCTGCACCGTGCCGCGCTCCTCGTGCGAGAGGGGGGTAGCCCGCAGGATCGCTGCATAGGCGACGCCGATGCCCAATGCAGCCGCGCACCCGCCCCAATAGGCGCACGTGCCCCCGGGGAGATTGCCTGCGCGCTGAACGGCGGCCTCCGCCCGAGCCTGCGGCGGCTCCCCGAACTGGTTCCGGTAGGCCGTCAGAAAGGCGGCCGGCACCAGGGCGTGATGCTCCGGGCCGTGCAGCGGGAAGAGATGGGAGCGCCTCATCTCCGAGAAGATGGCTATGGGATCGACTTCCTCCGTGTTGCGACAGAAGGTCCGGATGAACCCCACGTGATCCCTCGCGTGGCACCCGTCACAGACGAAGTGCCCGGCCTCGCAGTGCGCGTTGGCGGCCTTCGTCGCTCCGCAGTAGTAGCACTTCAGCTCGGCCTCTTCGCTGAGGTAGACCAGGGGCGAGCCACACACCATGCAGTCCCGGAGGTGGGCCTGCAGGACGGTCGCCGAGATGGAAGCTGTGCCGCCAATCCGGCCATCGGCATCAACTGGCTGGATGAGGCCCGAATCGACTTCCGTCGGCACCCCTCGCACCAGCTCCTGCCCCGAGTCCAGTGTGACCGAGCGGAAGGGGCCGGGATACTCGTAGACGACTCGCGATCCCGTCCTCGGCTTGTGTGCCCGCACTGTCAGGGTATCGAAGTTGACCTCATCCACCGTGCGCCAGGCGTTCTTCTGGAGAATCTCGATCCCGACGAATCCCAGCTTCGCCAGCGTGGCGAGCAGCTTCTTCTCGGTCAGCGCGCCGGCAATGCACTCGCCCTTGAGGCGAGGGTTGAAGCGGATCTCCGGCGGCAGAGGCGATTGGCTGACGATGTCACTGACCACCACGCGGCCGCCCGGCTTCAGCACGCGCGTGATTTCGGAGAAGACCTTCAGCTTCTCCGGCGAGAGGTTGATGACACAGTTCGATATGACCGCGTCGACACTGTCCGACTCGACTGGCAGATGCTCCAGAAGGCCGCGCAGGAAGGAGATGTTGTCATAGCCCAATCGCTCCGCCACGGATGGGCGCGCATCGGTGGCGAAGCGAAGCATGTCCGGAGTCATGTCGACCCCCAGTACCATGCCACTGGGGCCGACGAGGCGGGAAGCAATGAATGCCTCCATTCCGGCTCCCGAGCCGAGGTCGAGCACCGTCTCACCCGGCCTCGGGGCGGCCGCGAATACGGGGCTCCCACAGCCGTAGGAGCGGGCGATCACCTCGTCCGGGATATGCGCGAGGTGGCGCTGGTCGATGGCGATGGGCTGGCATATCTCCGTCTTCGGCTCGCGCGCGGCCTCGCTGTAGTAGTCGCGTATCTGCGCCCTCGACTTGGCGATGACATCCTGTATGAGGACGCAGTTGGAGTGCACGAAGTCGACCTTGTGGCCTCCCCCGTTCTTCACGCCCGATTCGGTCGGACAGCCGTATCCGTCGTCTCCCATGAGGTGGTAGACGACGGGACCCGGCGGCGGAGACCCGATCAGCCTGCGGCGCTCCTCCACCGTTTCGTCGATGACGCTGCAGGCGATGGCCCTGTGGAGGGGCAGATACGGGTCCGCAGCCACATCCCCGTTGCCATTGGAGGCGAAGTAGGCCTGCTCGGGGTCGCCGCCCCCGTGAAGGAATATCCATGGATCGCCGTCCAAGCCGTCCCCGTCGATGACGCTCTGCTCTCGGCGACGAGCCAGCCGCTCGGATTCGAGCCAAATCTCCCGCAGCGGCCTGTCGAGCAGGCAACCGGCGTCCTCCGAGGGTATCCCCACGAGGCAGGCGGAGGGAAAGACGCGGCCGTCCCGGTAGACGGCGAGGCTGTCCCAGCAGGCGTTGGACAGATCGTACTTGATGCCGGGATCGCCGTTGAACGTCCGACGGACGTTCTCGAAGTTGTCGATCACCAGGCCGATCGCGCGCGCGTGCCGCCAGAGATCGGTGACCGCAGACGTGAGGGATCGCATCCCTGCGCGCGGCAGGCGTCCCCCCCGCTCGCGCACATGCTGCCACATCAAGTGGAGGTGGTCGACTCCGAGACCATGCGCCAGGTCCGCTATTGGAATCAGGTCGTCGAGGTTCTTTCTCAACACCACCGTCGCCACGGTGACGTGAAGACCGGCCTGAAGAGCACAACGAATGCCGCGGACAGTGGCCTCGAAGCTCCCCGCCGATCGGAGTGCGTCGTTGCGTGCGGCACTGGAGCCGTCGAGGCTCACCTGCAAGAAGAGGCGCTCCCGACGTAGGGTGGACAGTCTCTCTATCAGCTCGCCCTGAAGGAGGGTGCCGTTCGTCAGCACGACCGCGGTAGCGCCGTAGGTAGTGTTGACCTCACGGAGGAGGGCGGGGAGATCGCGCCGCAGCAGGGGCTCGCCGCCGGTGAAGTAGAAGGTGTCGGCCCCGAGGTCGCACGACTGCCGGATGATTCCGCGCAGCCCGTCCGTGTCCAGGCCTGAGTGCCCGCCGGGCCCGGAAGAAACGAGACAATGCCGGCAGGCAAGATTGCACCGGTCGCTGACGTGAAGCCAGACCTCCCGCAGCCGATCCGTCTCGAGATAGAGAGACCTGCCGCCGTACGGCGGCTCGGGCGGGGGTGCCGCGAGGTCGCTGACTTCGTCGACGAAGGGCTCGACGAGCTCCACCGCGCGTCGAAGGCTGACGCCTGTGCGCTGGGAAAACCGCCATGTCGCCTCGTCCCGGGAGCGACCGCTGTGCAGCTGCCGGAGAATCCAGGCGCCATCGGCGTTTGCAGCGGCCCAGTTGGGCGCGGAGGGGTCCAGAACCAAATGGTAGCCGTCTCGCCTCTCAATGTGTAGCTGCGTGCTGACTGACATCCACTTGCCTGGCCTGCTCGTCACCGTAGCTGGACACACATAGCCTCAGCACACGATCTCCGCAAGCCTACCTCTGTCTCGTTTAGCGGCCTTTCGCAGGCCACCCGTCTCGATTTTGAACAACCTGGTCCGAATCCTGCCGCATTGATAGACTTATCGCCCCGCGCCGAGTGCACCGCCATCGGGCATTACAGCCCTGAGGATGGTTGCTTGACACCAGCCTGGTCGCGGCTACAATAGGCCATCCCGAAGAGGAGGAGACCGCCATCCCGGTTCCTGCCCTCGCCATCATCCCCCTCGACGATAGGCCCTGCAACCGGCTCTTTCCCCAGCAGCTTGCAGCCATTGGCGGTTGGGACGTTCTTATGCCGCAGCGCGAGGCCTTGGGCTGGTTCACAGAGCCTGGAGACTGTGCGTCAATCGCCGACTGGCTGGGTGAGACCAGTGCCGAGGGATTCGTGGTCTCTTTGGACATGCTGTGCTTTGGGGGCCTGGTAGCATCTCGTACGCTTGCCACCGAGCTCGAGGAGGCCCTCGGAAGGCTCGAGCCGCTTCGCATGTTGAGGGAATCCCGACCGGACGCGGCGCTCTTCGCGTTCAGCACCATAACGCGCCTCGGCAAGACCGTGGCCCGCGGGAGCGACCTCCAGACCCACGAGCTGCTTCGATTATACTCCCAGCTTCTGGATCGAGTCGAGCGTCTTGGCGAGCAGGATGCCCGGACCGAGCTGGCGCTGATCGAGGACAAGCTCGAGCCCGACGTGCTCGGAGAGTACCTCCAAGTGCGCCGCCGAAACCATGCCGTCAACCGCGCCGCCGTCAGGCTGGTGGCCGACGGCGTGCTCGATTACCTCGTGCTGTCGCAGGAGGACGCCGCTCCTGTGGGCATCCATATTCCCGAACAACTGGCGCTCAGAGGTCAGATCGAGGAATTCCGGGTGGGGGACAAAGTCACCATCACGCCGGGCGCGGACGAAGTCGGTCTGCTTCTGATGGCACGCCACTGCACGCTTGCTGCCGATGATTCCATCGGCATCGCATTGGACTACGCCGCCGACCTCGGAGCCGATGTCTTTCCTGCGTTTGAGAGCCAGCCCCTGCGGGAGACCGCTGAGGCCAGCATCGCAGCGGCCGGGGCGCGGGTGGCCGCGCCGGTCGATGCCGATGCCATTCTCTTCGTCCATACGCCGGTCGACGCGCAACCGGACATCACGCAGGCCCCTCCCAGAGGCCAGTCCCCCGCACTGTCCCTGCAGGCGGAGAGCCTGGCCGAACGAGTCGAGGCCGCTGCTGGGGCCGGGCGTGTCGTGGGCATTGCCGACGTCGCCTACTGCAACGGAGCCGACCCGGAGCTCGTCGCCGCCCTACAAAGGCGGGATCTCATCGGGAAGATCAACGCGCTCGCCGGGTGGAACACGGCCGCCAACACACTCGGCACAGCGGTGAGTCAGCTCTGCATGACGGCCGCCGCCAAATCGGCAGGTTGTCAAGGCCCTTCGGAAGCCGCCCGACAGTTCATCGCAGCCCGGCTCGTAGACGACTACTTATACCAATCCGAGGTCCGCCAGAAAGCTGTGGCGCGTGCCCGCGAGCTCGGCGCCGACCAGTTTTGGCTAGGGGAGCACCACGCAGAACTAGAGCAATTCGTTAACAGCGAGATAGCGCCGCTTGCCCGTGATCTGCGCTCCAGCCTCGGCAGCGCCACTCTGGGGAATGCCGAGGTCTCGATTGACGTCCTCCTGCCGTGGCGCCGACTCTTCGAGGTCGAAGTGCGCCTATCCGCCACTTGAGCCCCTTGAAAGGCCGCCCCTGGGGTGGCCTGGTTCTCAAGGTCGTCAAGCGATTTGCCAGCGTCCCCTGCTGGTTGGCAGGCCGGAGGTTCGGTCCCTCAGCGAGCGGCACACGTTCGGAAACGTCCGTCTACATTCATCTCGCTGGCAGTCACTCCCGTCGGTGACAGACAACGGCGGCACAATTCCTATGTGGCCTCCAGGATCGAACATGTATCAGCTAGCCGGCGAGACCCAAGTAGACAGATCGAAGTGTCCAAGCAATCTCTGGATCCGAAACGTATGTTACTGAGGGCCGATGACCAATCACAGGATTCGTGGTATGCTGTCAGCGAGACCGCTGCGGGGCTTTGCGCCTGAGGTCAGCACAGAGAAGAGCAAATGGGGCAGGTCAACGTAGGGAGACGGATCAGGGAAGCACGGGAGAGCCTTGGGCTCAGCCAGCACCGGCTCGCCGAGAAGGCAGGGCTGAGCCAGCGCGCGGTGTCGTATGCGGAGAAGCAGACTTGGGTGAAGCAGTCGACCCTCCAGAAGTATGCCATCGCCATCGGGCGGCCTCTCTCTTACTTCCTGCGGCCATACGGCGAGGAGACAGAGTCGGGGCTCACAGAGGCAGAAGCCATTGAACAGGCATTTGCCATCGTGTGCCGAGATCCTGAGTTCGGCTTCGGAGCACGCCGCGGCGAGCATCTCTCCACCGAGACCATGAGGGACATCGTCCGCCTGTATGAACACTACAAGGGGGTGGCCCTGCTCCCGGCAGCCGCGACTCAGAACGACCGGCTGGCAGAGGCCGAGCAAGACTCCCTCTCCGGGTCGGCGTCCGGTGTGTGACCGCGCCTTCGTTGACAGCGGCCTCCGCGCCGGGTATCATCTAATCTTGGGGTGGGTGGCAATGACTCGTTGGGAGCCGACAGATGAAACGGGATATTCACCCTGACTATATGCCGGCGCGCGTGAGTTGCGCCTGCGGGAACAGCTTCGTGACCCGAGCGACCCGGCCGGAGATCCGGGTCGAGATCTGCTCGAACTGCCACCCGTTCTTCACGGGCCGCCAGAAGCTCGTCGACACAGAGCGGCGAGTCGAGCGATTCCAGCAGCGCTACGAGCGCTTCCGCAAGCAGCAGGAGGCCCGCAGGAAGAAGGCCGGGAAGCCCAGCTAGGGTTCGGCAGGCCCGATGGCCAACGAGCATTTATCCTACGGCGGGCAGGCCGTCATTGAAGGGGTTATGGTCCGTGGCCGCAAGGGGTATGCCACGGCCTTCCGCCTCGCCGACGGCGGCGTCCAGGTGGATAAGCGCGAATGGGTGCCTTTGACGAAGCGCCACCGTCTCCTGGGTCTGCCGATCATACGCGGGACGCCGGCGCTCGTGGACGCGCTTGTCGTAGGCTACAGGTCGCTGATGGCCTCGGCCGATGTCGCCGCGCGAGGAGAGGGCATTGCGGCCCCTTCCCCGTTCCACTATGCGCTTTCGATCGGCGCCGCGCTGGCGATAGTGATCTTCGGATTCGTGCTGGCTCCAAGCGCAATACTGGAGCGCCTCCGTCTGAACTTCGTGGTGCTCAACCTCATCGAGGGCACGATCCGCTTCGGCTTCTTCGTGATCTTCGTCTTTCTGACGGCTCTCATGCCCGACATGCGGCGGGTGTATCAGTACCACGGCGCCGAACACAAAGTAATCAATGCATTCGAAGAGACCGGTCGGTATGGCCCGGACGAAACTTCGAAGCACGGCACGGTCCACCAGAGGTGCGGAACTAGTTTCATCTTCATGGTGCTGTTCGTGGGCATCATCGTACACGCCCTCGTTGGCTGGCCCGAATTCTGGTCTCGGATGCTGTGGCGGATAGCCCTGCTGCCCCCTGTGGCCGGTATCTCCTATGAACTCATCAAGCTCGCCGGCAAGCACAAGTCGTCGCGTCTTCTCGGCATACTGGTTGCGCCGGGCACGTGGCTGCAGAGGATCACGACGCGTCAGCCGACCGAGGACCAAGTCGAGGTGGCGGTGAAGGCACTAGAGGGTGCACTGGAGCTGGACGGAGCAAAGGCGCAGGCGTGAGATTGCCATGAACGCTGAGGTGCGCGGAAAGCTTGAAGGAATGGTGCGGCAGTACGAGCAGCTCGGGAAGCAGCTCGGCCTCCCGGAGGTGGTGAGCGATCCTGCGCGTTTGCGCGAGATCGGCAAGCAGCGGGCCCGAATCGAGGTAGCGGTGGAGAGCTTCCGCCAGCTCGAGCGGGTCGAGGCCGATATTGATGAGGCCCGGTCGCTGCTGGCGGAGGAGAGCGACGCCGACCTGGAGCAGGAGCTGAAGCGGCTGCAGACGAGGCGAGAGGAGCTGCTGTCGTTGCTGGAAGAGGAGCTGGCTCCGCGAGATCCCGACGACGATCGAGATGTGATCATGGAGATTCGAGCCGGCACCGGTGGAGAAGAAGCGGCCCTGTTCGCTGGCGATCTGCTGCGCATGTACATGCGCTACGCGGAGCAGGTCGGCTGGAAAGTGGAATTGCTGAGTCAGAACCCCGGCGAGGTGGGCGGCTACAAGGAGGTCGTGTTCTCGATGAAAGGCCGTCGCGTCCACGGCCGGTTGAAGTTCGAGCGGGGTGTGCATCGTGTCCAGCGCGTGCCCGTGACCGAGTCTTCCGGGCGCATTCATACCTCCGCCGCGACCGTCGCCGTGCTGCCGGAGGTGGAAGAGGTGGAGGTGGAGATCGATCCCGACGACCTTGAGATCAAGTCCTTCATCGCCTCCGGACCCGGCGGCCAGCATATGCAGAAGAACGAGACGGCGGTCCGGATCACCCACAAGCCCACGGGGCTGGTCGTGGTGTGCCAAGATGAGCGCTCCCAACGTCAGAACAAAGAGAAGGCCCTGCGGTTCCTGAGGTCTCGCCTCTACGACATCGCGAAGGCCGAGCAGGAGGCGGAGATCGCAGCTGATCGACGCAGTCAGATCGGCTCAGGCGACCGCAGCGAGAAGATTCGCACGTACAACTTCCCCCAGAGCCGAGTCACAGACCACCGGATCGGGCGAAGTTGGCGCAATCTGCCGGCCATCCTCGACGGCGACCTGGGACGGATCCTTGACGCGCTGAGCGAGCAAGAACGAGTTCAGCGCGTGGGCGAGTCGGCCGCCCGCGCCAGTCATTGACAGCACGATGGGGGACCTGGAAGCAGCGGGGCATAGCGCGGCCACGATCATCTCGCGGACTGCACAACTGCTGACGAAAGCAGGCATCGAGCGGGCGCGCGCTGAGGCCGAGGTCATCGTTAGGGCCGCGACAGGGCTCACCAGCGAGGAGCTGCTGCTACGCTTCGATAAACGCCTTTCGCCCGAGCAAGCGTCCGGTGTGCAGGCTCTTGCCGCCCGGCGTGCCGGCCGGGAGCCGCTCGCCTACGTGCTCGGCGAGGCGGATTTTCTGTCGCTTCCCTTCCGCGTATCGTCCGGCGCGATGGTTCCCAGGCCCGAGACCGAGATCCTCGCCGAGGCCGCCATCGAACGAGCGCCGCAGACGGCGTTACGTGCCGCTGCTGATGTGGGGACGGGGTGCGGCGTCCTTGCCGTCGTACTGGCGTTGAACGTTGCTGGGCTGCGAGTGCTCGC
This sequence comes from uncultured bacterium, assembly GCA_964559435.1. Taxonomy (GTDB): domain Bacteria; phylum Armatimonadota; class Hebobacteria; order Hebobacterales; family Hebobacteraceae; genus Hebobacterum. Next base: position 52,890 of record CAZLHI010000006.1, read on the forward strand.
GATCGATGTCTGCCATGCCGCCCTCATCCTCGCGCGCGAGAACCTCCGGCTCCATCACGTCGAAGACCGGACCCTCCTTCTACGCGGCGACCTGTTGGAGGCCGTGGGCCGCCGGGTGGATCTCATCGTCGCCAATCTGCCCTACGTACCGAGTGGGGAGATTGATCGTCTGCAGCCAGAGATCGGCGACTTCGAACCAAGGATTGCTCTCAACGGCGGCACCGACGGGCTGGGGATCGTGCGGCGTCTCAGCGTGCAGCTAATCGACCATCTGTCGAGAGGGGGATTCGCCGCGCTCGAGGTGGGCGCAGGTCAGGCTCCGGAGGTGGCGAACCTGCTTGAGCGAGGCGGTCTGAGCGACATTGAACTGATCCGGGACTATGCGGGAATCGACCGCGTCGTCATCGGTTGGCGCCGGGGGTGACGGAATGTGAGAAGGCTGAAGACCGAGGTGATTGTGGTCGACGCGCAGGAGCCAGACCCAGACGCTCTGTCGTGCGCCGCCGATGTCATCGCTGACGGCGGACTCGTGGTGTTGCCCACCGACACGGTGTACGGCCTGGTCTGTGATCCTCGCAATGCGAGCGCCGTGAGCGACGCCTACCGCGTGAAGGGCCGGCGGAGGGACCTGCCGCTGGCCCTGCTCCTGCAGGACATGGCACAGGTGAGCGCCTACGTCGATGAGATTCCCGAAAGCGCGGCCCAGGCCATGCAAGCCTTCTGGCCCGGACCGCTCACGGTTGTGCTCAGAGACCGAGGCGAAGCGACGGCGGCGGTGAGGGCAAGGCGGGACACTGTCGGGCTTCGGCTGCCGGCCCACATGGTGCCCCGGCTCGTAGCCGGCAATGTCGGCGTCGCCCTGGCCAGCACGAGCGCCAACCGGAGCGAACACCCCTCGGCGACGACGGCGGCGCAGGCGCTCGAACACCTCGAAGGCCTGGTACATCTGGTGCTGGACGGCGGGCCGTCGACTCTTGGTAAGGAGTCAACCGTCGTGAGTTTTGTCGCTGAGACGCCACGTGTCCTGCGGGAGGGCGCCCTGTCGGTAGAGCGACTGCGGGAGGTCCTCGGCGAGGTGGAGACAAACTAGAGTGGCACCACTAGGTCCACACCGTTAGAAAGGGGAGGCGCCCGTGGCGATGGATACGATAGAGACCATCATGAACCGACGCAGCGTCCGCAAGTTCCACCCAAAGGCAATCAAGAAGGAGGACCTCGAGACGATCATCGAGGCCGGCCGACAGGCCCCCTCTGCCGCAAACCGTCAGCCCTGGCACTTCGTGGTCGTGACGAGCGCCGACCTCAGGCGGCAGCTTGGAGAGGCCTGCTCCGGCCAGAGTTGGCTGGCGGAGGCTGGCGCCATCGTGGCCGGGGTGGGCAAGCCGAGTGTCAACGACAAGTGGTACAAGGTCGACGTCGCCATCGCGATGCAGAACATGATTCTCGCCGCCACGGCCCTCGGCTACGGGACGTGCTGGATCGGGGCCTTTAACCAGGAGCGCGTCAAGTCTCTGCTTGGCGTTCCCGAAGACATGAGGGTCGTTGCCCTTACGCCGATAGGGATTCCAGCCGACAAGCCGAAAGCGCGGCCAAGACAGCCACTTTCGGAGTTCGCCTCGCTCGATCAGTACGGCAAGCGCTTCAAGTGAACCAGCGCTGAGAACTCTCTTGGGCCGAGAATGGGAAGGCCCCGCGCCGGAGCGCGGGGCCTTGCGGCTCAAGTATTCTCAGCGAGTCGGCTTACTGCAGGGCTAGCCGGTCGCTTCAGTACCTGAAGTCTTGATACTTGTGGCGGATCGGATCGAGGGAACTCCCGACCGCCACGATGAACCATTCGCCCCCCAGGTTGCGGAATCGATAGGACACATAGACCTGCTGGCGGCGCTCCAGCGGGTCGTAGAACACGTGGCGGCCGGTCACGAAGAACTCGTGCGTGGACAGCCAGATCGGCCGGTCGAAGTCCAGCGCCACCGTATGAGTGGTCGCCATCGCGTCCACGGTCATTGCGTAGTAGTCTTCGGTAGTCGTGCTGTATTCATACTCGCCGTCGAAGTACACCCGGATATCCACCCTGTCGGTGAGGTGGTAGGCCAGGGTCGAGATCTCGCTCTCGAACCATGCCCTCCGGATGTCCTCAATCGTGCGACGAGCCGCAGCTTCGTCTACATAGTAGGTGGTGGGGTAGTAGCGGTAAGCCGTCGCCGGCACATAGACGTACTCGACCGGCACATAGTACACACGGCTCGGGTAAACCCAGCCGGGGCACCAACCCCAGTAGTGGTAGATCGCGGGGTAGTAGCCCGGGTAGTAGAAGGCGAACCAGTATGGGTCGGACCAGTAGTAGGCGTAGTAGAAGCTGATCACGTAATGCGAACCGTGCCAGTAGTGACGCCCCGCATAGTAGCCGTCGGCATACCCGTCCCAATAGCCGTGCCAGTAGTGTGCACGGCTGCGAGGCGCAATCAGGTATTGGTGGTGGGGCATGCCGTGATGACGCCGAATGCGACCGTACCCTATGCTGATGCGGCTGATCCTGTCGCGGACGATCATGGTTGTGTCGGCGGAGATAACGTTTCCGACCGTGTCGTGAGATGGGCGCTCGCGTTCAGGTCGCTGGTGTCGGCTGTTCTCGTCGCGTATTCGCTCCCTGAGTCGGTTCTGCAGCCGGTCGCGCTCCTCCGGACGAACCATTCGAACATCGCGCTCCGCCTCGGGCCCACGGAAGTTGGCCTTCGGCACCCGGAAAGCACGATCGCCCGGCCGCGGAGCCGGCGATGGGGTGCGCTCCGCGAGGCCGCGAGGGTCTCGATCCCGAGTGCGATCATTGGTCCTCACGCGGTCGAGCCACGAGTCGTTCTTCCCCAGCCTGTCCCCCCGGCTTTCAGCGGGACCGGCCCATGGCTGGACTCGATGCTGCTCCCCGTCAGCCGTCGGGCGGTCCGTCTCCAATCGCCGCCCGTGTCCGGGAGGGACGACGGGAGTCGGGGTGTGCACGCGCCTTGGAGTCTCGGGCGAGCGCTGTACCTCAGGGGTCGAATACAGTTGATACGGCCCGCGGCGATCAGACTGTGGCATGGGCCGCTCCGGCCGACCGGCGTCGAACCGTGGCTGGGTGGAAGGGAGTCCGGGGTCCCGGGTTCGCACGGCCGGAGCAGTCGGAGTGAAGCCTCGGTCTTGAGGCAGAGGCGTGGCGCGAAGCCGCCGGCCAAGCGGCGCTGGCGCGTTCGCCCTGTCACGGCCCCGCGTCAGGGGCTCAGCTTTCACGATCCGGCCTCCCGGACGCTCTACGCGTGGGGCCGTTGTCTCGGAAGACCGGGTGTTCTCGGACGCGGCAGGCGAGGTCTGCTGCGCCGGTGAAGGGCGGACCACTTCGGCGCGCCTGTCCTCTGCTCGGCTGCGGCGTCCAGCCCCCCGGCCGGCGGCCAGCACCGGCGCGGGGAAGACGAGGCCGGAGGTCAAGAGCACGGCCAGGAACCAACGTCGGACTGTGCGAGTCTCTCTCCGCATCATGATGCGTGCCTCCCTTCAGCTGCCGCTTCTGCAGCGGCAGGCAAGTGCTCCCCGTCCGTCACCTACTATTGTACCGCGGAGGGCGGTCTACTGAAACCCCTAGAACCGGCAAAAACACAGCCCCCCGGTGGTGGCACCAGGGGGCTGTAGCAGTCCTTCCGAGGAGCCTGCGTGCTAGAAGGCCACGCAGACCTCGGCGCGGAGCACCTGAATGGGGTCTGCCTCCGCGTAGATCGGCGTTGCGCCGTCCATGGCGATGGGGATTGTCTGGGGCGACAGCACGTTGTCCACCTCGCGATAGCCGTAGACGAGGTTCGCGCTGAGGCCGGCGTTGAACTGGCGATTCAGCTTCACGAGCCAGACGGGGTCGGCGTCCCGCCACTCCTCGGGCGCCGCCACCCCGCTGTTGGAGCCGCCCGCGACGAGCCAGCCGAGATACTCCTCGGTGTAGGCATCGCCGGCCATGTAGGCGACGCTCAGCGTGCTGCGGGGATCCAACAGCTTCGGGAAGGTCACGTCGATGTACCAGCCCCGAGCGATGTTGGTCGGATCGAGGAACAGTGGTCGGTCGATCCAGTTGATGTAGTGTGGATCCACCTCCGCGTTCGGGTGCAGTGCCGAAAGCGGTAGGTTGAAGAGGTCGTCATACATGCCGAAGGCGCCGTAGAGCGGGCTCAAGGCGCTCCATCCACCGCCCGAGAAGGCGATGGCGTAGCCGGCGTCGATCTCACCGTACTCACCAGTGATCTCGACGCCAGGGCTGCTCCACTTGAGGCCCGCGAGCCAGGCGGCGTCCGAGTCGCCTAGCGGCACCTCGCCGGGATCTTCAACGCCATCGCCATTGATGTCGTTGAAGTCCTCGCCGTTGGGCCATTGGATGAGCTGAGCGTACTCGCCATAGAAGCAGATGGCGCCCAACTCGCCGGTGACGTCTACACTCCAGCCTCGCTCCTCAGCCCAGCCGCTATCGAGATAGGTGGCGCCGAGGTCCCATCTTCCCCCTTGCGGGTTCCAGTCGAGCGAGTAGATATTGTAGTTGTCCTGGCCGCTCGTCTCTGGGTAATACATCCCGACCGCGTCGGCGAGTGAGTCATACATCCCGACCGCGTCGGCGAGTGATGGGAGACCGGGCATACCGGCGGTCCGCGCCCAGAACTGCTCCCGATCGAGCATGCCCCAGATGGCGGCCCACGAAAACGTGCCGGCCATCCAGTCGATGCGGAAGGCCTTCATGGACTCCTGATCGTTGTCCACCAGCAGGCCTTCGCCCCTGTCGAAGTACTGCTTGCCAACGACCACTTCGGCGGGGGTGATAAAGTCCGTCTGCCACTTCGCCCAGGCCTGGTCAACGGCGACCGTATCCATCACACCATTGCCGGAGAAGCCGATGGGCGATCCGAAGACCTCATATGCGGCCGGGCTGTTGATCTGGTTGTACTCCGGACCAGTCATCAGCGAGACCTTGATGTCCATGTTCCTGGTGAGCGCGGCGTCGAAGTCGAGCCACGTCTTCACGGTCATGAAGTCGTCAGTCTTGTAGGCGTCCTTCAGCGCGTCGCTGATCGGGATTGACCCGAGCCCGGGGACATTGATCCCGCCGTAAGCCGACTGGACGCCTCCATCGATGAGCAGACCGCCAGCCCACGGATACCCCGTCGATGTCTTTTCCTCCTCAACGACGATGCTCCCGAGCTCGGTGCCGTAGGTCCCAACACGCCAGCTGATGTCGCCACTGACGATCACCTGTGGTAGTTCAGCCCCCGGCCTTGCCTCCAGATCCTCCACCCGCCTGGTCAGGCTGTCGAGGTCGGAGCGCAAAGCCCTGAGTTCCGGACCAAACTCCTTGGCCAGCTTGTCGAGCGTGGCCTGCTGTTCCGGAGTCAGGCCCACGCCTGGGGCCGCTGGCCCTGGCGGCCCCGGAGGTCCAGGCGGTCCCCCGACACCACCCAACTGCTCGATGCGGTCCAGCATCCGCGCGATTGCCTGCGCAAACTCGTAGCGCGTGAGGGACTGCTTGCCCCGGAACGTCCCATCCGGATAGCCTTCCATAACGCCCTTCTCGGCAAGCTCATTGAGCGCGTCATAAGCCCAATGGTTGACGGGGACGTCTGAGAACGGCTGTTGGGCAAGGGCAGGCCCAACCGCGACCGCAAGCAGCAGGGCACTGAGTACGTACCCTACTCTACCCATTTCATCCTCCTTCACTTACTGTTACTGTAACAATGTGCTGCGACCGCGCCTGCGGTGTCTAGCTCTCGAGATGCCGTGTTGCCTCGTAACGCGCTATCCACGCGTGCGTCGGTCGCAGCCTTTGATGTGCCGTTCGGTCCGACCGCGCGCTCCGATCACTCACCTCCTCTCCCGCGCAGGAGCTGTTGTGGTCGAACCACAGCTGCCGTCAATCTGGCATGCCCAGGTCGCCACCGGCGCCCAGGCCAATACAATATTCCATGTCGGCGGATGGGCCTCTAATCTACCAAGCGCACCCGCCGGCTTTTGACACCCCACTTGGCTTCCGGTCGCGTGAACCCCTTCGGCGGCACATTATAGGCCAAGTCGGCACAAGTGCGCAAGGGAAGCTTGGCAAGAACCGGACACATCCGATATCGAGGGGCGAGCGGCAGGTTCGCAGAAACCCCACACCGCACCGCCGACGGAGGCGTACCGATGATAATAGGGGTCCCGCGGGAGATCAAGGACGGCGAGGCGCGGGTAGCGACCAATCCGGCCGGGGTTCGGGCCTTCTGCGAGCACGGGCACGCCGTCCTGGTGGAAGCCCATGCTGGAGATGGGAGTCGAATCCCGGATGGCGAGTTTCGAGAGGCCGGGGCTCGGATCGCGCGGCAGGCGCCTGACCTGTACGCGCGGGCCGACATGATCCTGAAGGTGAAGGAGCCATTGCCTGCGGAGTACGGGTTCCTCCGTCCGAGGCAGATTCTCTTCACTTACCTCCATCTCGCCTCCTCGCGCGCGTTGATGCGCGCGCTCCTCGATAGCGGCGTCATTGCCTTGGGGTATGAGACGGTTCAGACCGACGACGGCGCGCTACCTCTGCTGGTGCCCATGAGTGAGATCGCAGGGAAAATGTCCCTTCAAGTTGGAGCCCGGCTTCTGGAAGCCGAATGCGGCGGCCGGGGGATACTGCTGGGAGGCGTTCCAGGCGTCCCGCCAGCGGACGTCGTGATACTGGGCTGTGGCGTGGTCGGCACGAACGCCGCTAAGGTCGCGTTGGGCATGGGCGCCCACGTGACGATTCTCGACATAGACCACGATCGCCTGAAGTACCTGGATGACGTGCTCGGCGGAAACGTTATGACAGTTTACGCCAACGCGTATTCCATCGAGCGGGCAGCCAAGTATGCCGACCTATTCATCGGAGCTGTCCTGGTCCCGGGCGCGCGCGCCCCCGAGCTTGTCACGCGGCAGATGGTGCGGCAGATGAAGAGCGGGGCGGTGATCGTCGACGTCGCAGTTGACCAGGGTGGATGCGTGGCGACCACTCGCGCGACGAGCCATTCTGACCCGACCCACGTCGTGCACGGGGTGACCCATTATGGAGTCCCCAATATCCCTGCTGCGGTGCCGCGCAGTTCGACCCACGCGCTCGCGAACGCGACTTTGCCCTGGGCTCTGGCGATCGCGGACAGGGGCATAGCCGAGGCGGTGCTGACCAATGCCGCACTTGCCAGAGGCGTGAATGTGGCCCAGGGCAGAATAGTTCACAGTGCGGTCGCAAAGGCTTTTGGCATGACCGCCTCAAAACTCCAAGAAGTCGATCTGACGGAGGACTGCGGGTGAAAGACAGCGCCAACTTAGATGTGCTCGCCCTCCCTTCTGTCGCCGAACATGAGCGGTGGCTGCGGGCCAAGCGCCGGCAACTGACACGCCTGCTGGGCGGCTTACCCACAAAGGAAGCTCTCAACGCGCATGTCATGCGGCGGCAGGAGGAGCCGAAACGCATCATCGAGTGGGTGAGCTACGAGGCCGAGCCGGGAGAGGTCATACCCGCCATTATGCTGATTCCGCGTCGCCGGACCCCGCCGCTGCCTGCCGTCATCTGCCACCACCAGCACGCCGGGCAGTACCACCTCGGCAAGAGCGAGGTGGTCGGCTGGGCCGGCAGCCCGCAGCAGGCATATGCAGCCGAGCTGTGCGCCCGCGGTTATGTCACCTTCGCCCCCGACGCAATCGGCTTCGAGGAGCGGAGCCATCCCAGCCTCTCCGGCCCGGAGTACGAGCGGTTCCTGGCACATGAACTCTTGCTGAAGGGCCTCACGCTTCAGGGCAAGATGATTTGGGATGTGATGAGGGCGGTGGACTACCTGGCATCCCGCGATGAGGTGGACTCTGAACGCATCGGGATGATGGGACACTCGCTCGGAGCAGCCGAGACGTGGTTCTCTATGGCGCTGGAGCCGCGGATTGCTGCAGGGGCCGCAAGCTGTGGGACGACAACATACGCGGCCGTCCTGGCGGCGGAAAAGTACCACAACTATGGCTTCTACGTTCCCGGGATTCTGAAGTGGGGCGACCTATCGGAAGTCGTCTCCATGATTGCGCCCCGCCCTTTCCTCATCCTAGCAGGACAAAACGACCGCGGCTTCCCGGTCTCGGGCGCGAAGCAAGTGGCCGCGCGGGCTGGCATGCTGTATCGCCGACTGGGGCGGCCGCAGGCATTGGAGCTTGTCGTTTCTGCCGCCGGGCACGAACTCACCGAAGAGATGCGCAGCCGCGCCTACCACTGGTTCGACCGCTGGTTCCAGGCACGTGTGTGAAGACGACCGCATCGGCCTGATGGTTACAGAGCAGGACTGCCAGCCAGCCTGGAGGTCCGGGCCTCCCACAAAAAGACGCTGCGTCCGGGAAACCCGAACGCAGCGCGGACCAGGGGCACGCAGAGGCGTGTCCAGTGTCTTAATGCCACATTATGGCCGCTTTTCTCATGACTTTTGTAGCTGGCCTTGTTCGACAGCCGCCGCACAAAGTGCTAGAATCTCGCCTGAGGTCCTGACAGTGGTCGCAGCCCGCTCTCAGCTAGGTCAGGCGTCCCGCCTCATCGTGAAGCTCGGGTCCCGGGTGGTGACGACCCCGGAAGGCGACGTAGACGAGTGCCACCTCTCCCACCTCGCCGAGCAGATCGCTGAGCTGACGCAGGCCGGCAAAGAGGTCGTGGTCGTCACGAGCGGCGCCATCCGAGCAGGGCGAAACCAGCTCAGCATTCGGAATCAGCGGATGGACCTGCCCGCCCGCCAGGCAGCTGCAGCCGTGGGCCAGATAGAACTCATGTGGCGCTACCGGGAGGTCTTCGGCCGGGTCAACCAGCAGATTGCCCAAGTGCTACTGACACAGGCCGAGCTTTCCGACTTCCGCCGCTACCTGCATCTGCGCAATACTCTTACAACACTCCTGCGAGAGTACGAAGTTGTGCCGGTGCTGAATGAGAACGATTCGGTCTCGGCACAAGGAGTGCAGATCGGAGAGAACGACCGACTCGCCGCCGTCGTCGCCTCCAAGCTGGATGCGGACTTGCTGTTATCTTTGTCCGATGTGGCCGGCTACTTCGACGGCGATCCCAACCGCGATCCGAGCGCGAAGCTCATTTCCGTGGTGGAGGAGATCACCCCGGAGATGGAGCGAAAGGCGGCCGACACTGCTGGTCTCGCCGGCCGCGGCGGGATGCGGACCAAAGTCGAATCGGCCGGCATCGCCATGAACGCTGGCGTCATCATGGTGATCGCCCACGGCCGGGAGCCGGATGTCATACGACGCATCATGCGAGGCGAGGAGATTGGCACCATATTCGTCCCGAAGCTTGCGAAGATGCGCTCGCGGAAGCGCTGGATCGCCTATGCGGCCGTGCCCAAGGGACAAGTGATCGTGGACGAAGGCGCAGCGCGTGCCCTTGTCGAGGAGGGCAAGAGCCTTCTGCCGGTCGGGATCGTGAACGCCGAAGGCGAGTTCGAGGCCGGCGACATGGTGACGGTGGCCGTAGACGAGACGGGGGGGCGGCATGAGATTGCTCGCGGCCTGACGAACTACGACGCTCGGGATTTAAGAAGAATCCAAGGCTGTAGGTCGAAAGATATCGTCAAACGACTGGGGCACAGAGATTTCGACGAAGCCATCCACCGAGACAATCTCGTCGTCCTCTAAGCGGCGGGGGTCCGTCGAAGGCCGGGAGCCGGCGATGTCAATCCCGCGCGGCAAACGGATATTGATGAGGGGGAACGAAGCACTCGCCCAGGCCGCCATAGACGCGGGGTGCCGAGCCTTCTTCGGCTATCCCATCACGCCGCAGAACCAGATACCAGACTACTTCGCGCGGCACATGCCGGAGGTGGGCGGGGTGTTCCTCCAGGCGGAGAGCGAACTCGCGGCCATCAACATGGTCTACGGTGCCGCGGCCGCGGGTACCCGGGTCATGACGGCTTCCTCCAGCCCCGGCATCAGCCTCAAGCAGGAAGGCATTTCGTATCTCGCCCAGTCGGAATTGCCCTGTGTCATCGTCAACATCATGCGAGGCGGGTCAGGGCTTGGCAATATCGCTCCCGCACAGGCCGACTATTTCCAATCCGTCAAGGGCGGAGGGCACGGCGATTATCGGACGCTGGTGCTGGCCCCGTGGTCGGTTCAGGAGCTGTACGACCTCACTCGAGAGGCCTTCGACATCGCGGACCGCTACCGGAACCCCGTGCTGATCCTCGGGGACGCCCTCCTCGGGCAGATGATGGAGCCGATGGTCATTCCCGAGGAGGTCGTTGATCCCGCGAAGCTTCCGCGCAAACCCTGGGCCACAGATGGTGCGAACGGCCGCCCGAGGAACATCATCAACTCGCTGTACATCAAGGAGCCCGACCTGGAGGAGGTGAATCTCCGGATCAACGCTCGCTACGAAGAAGCCGCGAAGAACGAGGTCCGCTTCGCAGAGGAGCACCTGGAGGACGCGGAACTCGCCATTGTCGCCTACGGCACCGCTGCCCGCGTCGCCGTCACGGCCCTAGAGGAGGCCCGCAAGGAAGGGCTGCGAGTGGGTCTCATGCGTCCGATCAGTCTCTACCCGTTCCCGTCAGACGAGATGTCCTCCTTGGCCGATCGGGTCCGGGCGATCCTGGTGGCGGAACTGAGCCTCGGACAGCTTGTTGAGGACGTGCGGCTGGCGGTCGCAGGGCGCTGCCCCGTCCACCTTCTGGGGCGTTCGGGCGGAGTGATCATCACACCGATGGAGATGGTCGAGGCTCTGGCACAGCTTGCTGACCGCGGCCAGGCATAGAGATGGCAGTCCAGAAGCAGCAGCCAACCGTTTTCGACCGCCCGCAGGCCCTGGAGCCGGTTCGCATGCACTACTGCCCGGGGTGCACGCACGGCATTGTCCACCGGCTCGTCGCGGAGGTCATGGACGAGTTCGACCTGTCCGGGCGCGCGGTGGGCATCGCGTCGGTCGGCTGCTCGGTGTTCGCCTACAACTACTTCGCCTGTGACATGATCGAGGCGGCCCACGGCCGCGCGCCCGCGGTCGCAACCGGGCTGAAGCGGGTGCGGCCCGAGCTATTCACGTTCGCTTACCAAGGCGACGGCGACCTCGCGTCCATCGGCATCGCGGAGACGATTCACGCGGCGGCCCGCGCGGAGAACATCAGCATCATCTTCATCAACAACGCCGTCTACGGGATGACGGGAGGCCAGATGGCGCCGACCACACTGCCCGGGATGATAACGAGCACCACGCCCTACGGCCGCGACCCAAAGGAGGCCGGCAACCCGATACGGGTCTGCGAGCTACTGGCGGCCCTCGACGGGCCGGCCTACCTGGCGCGGGTGACGGTGACCGACCCGCGCCGAGTACGGGCGGCGAAGCGGGCGATCCGGAAAGCATTTCGAGCGCAGCTCGAAGCGCTGGGCTTCTCCCTCGTTGAAGTCCTCTCCACCTGTCCCACGCGCTGGGGCATGCGGCCCCAGGACGCCCTGCACTGGCTCGAAGAGAACATGGTGCCCTACTACCCCTTGAGGGAGTTTGTCGTATCTGAAGGGCTCCGAGGCGGCACGTGAGCGCCGGGCCAATCCACCACGAGGTCCTCATCGCGGGCTTCGGGGGCCAGGGTGTGGTGCTGGCCGGGAACTTGCTCGCAACCGCCGCACTTGCCGAGGGAAGAGAGGTGATCTGGGCTCCCTCTTACGGGCCCGAGATGCGCGGTGGGCCGGTGCACTGCACGGTAATTGTGTCCTCCCAGCGAATCGGCTCCCCCGAGGTATCCCTGGCGGATTCGCTGCTGATCATGGACTCGGCGTCGCTGGGACGGTTCAGTGCGCGGACAAAGCCGGACGGCCTCCTTGTGCTGAATAGCTCGCTGGTGAAGGCGCCGCCAAGCCTTGATTCCTTCAGTCTTATCGAAGTGCCAGCGAACAAAGTGGCCGAGGATCTCGGCGACTCCAGGGTCGCCAACGTAGTCATGCTCGGGGCGTTTCTCGCGGCGCGGCCCGTGGTATCGCCGGAAAGCGTCGTTGAGGCGATGAAGCTCTCCGCAGGCAAGGCGATGGCGCGGCTGGTGGGTGTGAACGAACAGGCCCTGGCCAAGGGAGCCGAACTGGCGCAGAAGGTGCTCGGGACACGCTCTTAGCCCTTGCCCTCCCGCCTGCGGTCGGCAGGCAGAACTGCTGCCGGGACTTCTTCCCACGTCATGGCGTCTAACAACGAGCCCGACCGCCGCGCCTGGAGGGAGTCGAGCATGAAAGCTGTCCTGCCGGGTCTCTGCCTGTTGCTTCTCCTGCCTGGGTCGTGTCTCGCCGGCCAGGCCGATCCCACTCCCTGGCTTCCGTCTGAGTCCTTGGTGGGTGGCAGCCAGTACGACTCGCGCCTTGACAAGCCGGTGCACTTCTGGGGCGCGGGGATGCTGCTCGCCGACGTGTTCTCGTCCGTCGCATCGCAGACCGGGGTGAAGCTCACCTTCTCGCCGGCTGGCGACGAGAACGAGCGCGTTCCGGTAAGCCTGTTCCTGAACGAGGAGCACCCGCCGTCCCTGCGGGCCGCTATGGTCCAACTCTCATGGGTGCTGGACTGCAACTTTTTCTGCGAGGGCAGCGAGGGACAGCAGACGTACTACCTCATGCATACCAGCATCGCCGACGGGGCGGCCGCGCGCCTCCGCCGAGAGGCTGAGGAGAGGATTCAGCCACGCGTGCGGGCGCTTGACCAGCTGAGTTCCCAGCTGCATGAGCTCGCGAGTGCGCTGGCCCTACCTCGAGACGAGGCGATAGGGCTCTATCAGGGCGCCGACGACTTGCTGCTCCTGAACCTACTCGAACCGGCGCGGCGGGCCGCGGCGAGACTCGTCCTGCGGTACGAATCCTCTGTGTCATTGCTTGACGGAGGAGAGCAAGATCCTAGGATACGAAGCGCAAGGCGCTGCCATTTCACGTCTTGGTGCCATGTGAGCGTTGAAGAACAGGACCTCCAGGATTTCGAGCGCGCATGTGGTGTGACCCCCGACACGCTCGTGGCGGATCCAGATCGCTTCTGGGTCCGGCTGGAGTTGAGGGACACTGGCGAAGAGGTCCACGCGGACCTGCGCGTCGGCGCCGATCTCCAAGCGCGCACGCAGTACACGCTGGCTGCGGTCGGCGACCGGCGGGATCTCGAACCGGAAGAACAGCTGACACTGCGCCGGCTCCTGGGAGAGCGGATCAGCGAGGAACGCGCGGCCGCATTCCTCGCAGCCGAGCGCGACGCCTCCGCCGGAAGACTGCGCGAGCGACAGAGGGCGCAGCAGGAAGCGGCACGGTCACTCTCCTCTGATGCCGAGCGCCGGCTTCGCGTGACAGGCGTCGAGCTGAGGCCGGGCGCGTCCCACTTCTGCTGGCAGGTACAGGAGGCGGTGGCGCGAGCAACCGGGTTCAACATCGCATCTGACGCACTCTGGTGGCATGAGGGGCCTACGACAGATGCCGCGGAGAGTGCACTTGGTATCCTCGACATGCTGAGCACAGGAATCCTAAGGTTCGGTGAACTCAACGTCCCCCTGTGGCAGTGGGAAGACGCCGGGAGCTTCCTGCGGTTCCGAGCAGCGGATCGCGGCGTGTGGCGCGCAGCGATGCTGCCGAGGGCCGTACTGGGAGAGCTGGACGCTTTCCTGGCACCCTATGTACCGGAGAACAGAACCGACAGGGGCGGGCCGCGGGTGGTCGAGGTCACGGTCCCGCTCATGCCGCGTCAACTCGCCCATCTCGCCGGCAACCTGACCGACGTTCAGTTCCGGTACGGGCCGTTCGTGAACCATGAGGATCCGACCGAACCGTCAGGCATCGTCAGGAATGCGTTCCTTCGAGAGTCGCTTGGATGGCCCTGGCCAAGTCTGTCTGATCTGCGCTTCTGCGCATCCCTGAGTGATGGTCAATGGGAGCGCCTGGCAGAAACGGGACTGAACAGCGATAGCCTGTCACCAGAGCAAGCCCGACTCCTCAGCGATGCCAGTGGGGAGAGCCACATCTTGGACTGCCCGGTGACGCTCACGCTGAAGCGGCGTGACTGCACATACGAGATTCGCTATCACGGGGACTGCAAGCTCACGACTGAGGACACCTGGACGCGTCTGCTCCTCCACGACACGCTCGCCAGGTTTCCCGAGAGCATCACCGTTCGCGCAGAGCTCCCCTACTGCGAGACAGGGGAGGCGACCGCTGGGGGCGGGTGAGCCGCTCAGCGTCCCCCCTGGCGATTCAGGAACTGCTGTGTCTTGAGGATGAGGACGCAGGAAGCCCCGTGGGTGATCTCTCCCCGCAGGACGGCCTCGACGCCGTCCTCAAAGGGCATCCTGATCCCCTCGATGCGCTCTCCGGCGGCGGGGGTGCGCCGCATCTTCGAGAGCTTGCGCGCCAGGAACATGTAGTTGGGCGAGTGGATGACGGTGGTGAACGGGTTGACCAGGCCCATGTCGATCCACTCGGCGGCGACCAGGCCCACCTCTTCACCGATTTCCCGCAGACCGGCCTGCTCGGGCGTCTCGCCGGATTCGAGGCCCCCGCTGACTGCCTCCAGCGATTCCTCGCCGAGGGCGTACTTGAATTCCCGGACCAGGTGCACGCTGCCGTCATCCTCCATAGGAAGCACGGTCACGCCCGGCTTCATGGTCACCACGCCGTACTTGGCGTCCTCGCCCGATCTGTGCCTGACCTCATCCTCCCGGACCGTGATCCAGGGATTTTCGTAGATCGGCCGGGACATCAAGATCTCATAGGGGCCCACGTACCGCTCTCCACGCCTGGAAGTCATCTGGTGTGCTCCTGAGGCTCCCGTAGGTGCAGCAGTCCTTCTTCGTCGGGATCGACCGCACCTGCGGAGATAGCCGGAAAAGCGCTGTGAGAGCCTTCTGAAGGCATTCTGAGAGTTCTGGATGGCTAGGAATACCCGCCCGGAGGTGCGCATCTCGCTCCGGCGGTGGTCGCTGGCCGGCCGCCCGGCCCGGGAGCCTTGTGACGCTGAGGGGCTCCAGAAACGCCCTTCTGGGCCAGAATACGTCAGAATCGGCGTTAGAACGTTCTGGAGCCGTGTGGTAGCTTCTCTGCGGAACACAGGGGGCAGAGTCCCCGAAAAGGAGGCGTGCGAAAATGGATGTCGTGATCGTAACGGCGAACGGCATGGTAAAGCGGACCTCTGCCGACGAATTCCGTCAGCAGGGCCGCGGCGGGGGCGGGATCACCGCGATGGGGGTTGCGGCCGGAGATCGGGTAGTGGGAGCCGTCAAGCTGGGGATGGAGATGAGCGTCATGGTGGTCACTGCTGGGGGTACTGCCATTAAGTTTGCGGCCAGCGATCTCCGCAGCATGGGCCGCACCGCACAGGGCGTTCGCGCCATCCGCCTGAAGGAGGGCGACAGGGTCGTTGCAGTAGCGGCTCTGTAGAGCATTCACAACGTGGTGTTGGCAGCATCCGACCCGGCAAACATCCGGGCGGATATCCGGCGCCGTGGAGCCCCGCTCTGCGGCGCTGTGCCGTCTGCGAGAAGGGCTGTGCCGCCCTCGACGAGGGCACGGCCGAAACTCGGCCTCCTACCGAGGCCCGAAGTTCGTCCAGTTTTGGTGGATACGTGGGTAGCAGCAGGCGTCAGTCACACTCGACTGCAGTCAGAACGCTCAGAACGTCAAAGAGGCGGGCCCCGCGGGCCGGACAGGGGCTCAAGTGGTCTCCTCGGGCCTCCCCGTCAGCGTCGGGATGTGCTCGTCCAGCCGCTCAATGCGTTTGGACAGCGGCGGGTGGCTCTGGAGCAGCCAGGTGATGCGGGCCGGGTCGCCCTCTTTCGCATGCAGGTAGTCGAGAAGATCACGAAGCCCGTTCGCCCGATAGCCGGCGCGGAATGCATACTCCGTGCCGAACTTGTCGGCTTCGTACTCCTTCTCTCGATATCCCTCACGCATGTCCAGGTCGAGGGCGATGGCTGCGGCCTGGCGGATCGAGTCCGAACTCTTCTGCGTGATCAGCTCCACGAGCAGGGCCTGGGTCATCTGTTTCTCGATGGCCGATTTCGCGTGGTGATGATCTGCGTGCACGACCTCGTGTGCCAGCACTCCGGCGAGCTGGTCGTCGTTCTTGACGTACTCCATCATCCCCTTGGTGGCGTAGATGAAGCCACCGGGAAGGGCCACCGCGTTCACCTCATCTGAGTTCAGGATCTTGAACGTCCAGGGAAGAGACGGCTCCTGGGACACGGCGGCCACCCGCGGCCCCATCGAGTCGAGCCTTTGCTGCATCTGTGCGTTTCTAACGACGCCGTACTCGGCCTCAAGGTCAGCGGCGCCCTGGCGGCCGATCTCGATCTCCGTCTCCCGGTCGATCTGGAGCGGATTCTCGCATCCGGCACCCACCAAAAGTGCCAGGGACAGGATCACAACAGCAGTAAGACGCATCGCCCTCTCCTGTCATCGCTTCGGCACGTGGCGCGGGCAGGGCGCCCGCGTCCCGTCGCAGATATCTTACACGATTTCCCCCGCGGTAGGGAAAAGGCAAAGGAACGCAGTAGTAGACGGCCGGAGTCCAGGATGAAAGAAGACGCGGTCAGGAGACAGCTGGAACGCGTCCGCGACGAGGCCATTCGGAAAGAGGCCGACTTCGCCGAGGTGCGGTATGCCGCCACGACTCACAGCGGCCTGATGCTCCAGGACGGGCGCGCCGATCGAGTGGGCGCGGGGCGGCGCGCGGGCATGGGCCTGCGCATCCTATCCGGTGGCGCCTGGGGATTCGCGAGCACCGAGTCTCCCGAGGCGTGTGACTGGCTGGCCGCCCTGGATGACGCGCTCGACATGGCGAGAGTATCAGCCTCCCGGATCGAAGAGCCAGTCGTCCTCGCCGACACACCGGGCGCGGTCGACCAGACGAAGACCTCTTTTGAGATCGACCCCGGGGCAGTGTCCTTTGACCGCAAGGTCGCAGCCGTTCGCGGATACGAGGAGGCCTCGGGTCAGGCCGCCGGCGAGCGAGCCGCCAACCTGATGACCGGATACAACGACGCCCATCAGCTTGAGATGGTGTGCAACACGCGGGGCACGATGATCTCATCGGAGACCGTGCGCACGTTTCTCTGGCACGCTGTCACGACAGAGAATGGGTCCGTCAGACAGCGCAGCCGCGAGGTCCGCGCCGCCCAGGCCGGCTTCGAACTCGTCGAGAAGACACCCGCGGCGGACTTCAGCGTCAGAGCTGCCAACAGAGCCGTCTCGCTGCTGACGGCACCGCCTGCGCCGGCAGGCAAGTTCCCGGCCGTGTTCCATCCCTCCATCGCCGGGCTGTTGGTCCACGAGGCGCTGGGGCACAACGCGGAGGCAGACCACGTGCTGGCCGGTCAGTCAATACTGGACGGGAAGCTCGGCACTCAGATAGCGGCTCCATGCATCAACGTGGTAGACGACTCCGGCATACCCGGGTCATGGGGTTCGTACCGCTACGACTCGGAGGGGACGCCCGGACGCCGCAGGGTGATCATCGAAGGCGGAATCCTGAAGGGGTTCCTACACTCGCTTGAGACGGCCGGAAAGATGGGCGTCGATCCGACGGGGTCTGCCCGCGCGGACGGGTTTGCACATCGCCCGATAGTGCGCATGAGCAACACGATGATCCTGGCCGGTGAGTCGGCGCTGGAGGACCTGATAGCCGACATCGACCTGGGCATCCTCCTCAGCGCGGGACAGTGGGGCTATGTATGGTGCGAGAAGGGCCAGTACACCTGTCACGCAGGTGAGGGGGTCATGATACGCAACGGTCAGCTCGCGGAGCAGGTGCGGGATGTGTCCATATCGGGGATGGTATTGGAGACGCTGGCCAACGCGTTGGGCGTGAGTCGGGACTTCGAGATCGAGATGCCGGGCAACTGCGGCAAGAACGGGCAGGGAATGGCGGTGAACGGCGGAGGGCCATACGTGAAGGTGCGAGAGATTGTGGTGGGGGGGCAGGCATGACCCGGGAGGCCACCGACGACCTGCCGAAGATCGCGGAGATCGCGTGCCAGGCCGCCATCAAGGCCGGTGCCGAGTTCGCGGACTCCTTCGTTGAGCGCGGCCGCGATCTGTCGGTTTCCGTGGAGAAGAACGCCGTCGACTTGAGCAGTGCGCGGACGCGAGCCTCGGTGTCGGTGCGTGCCTTCGTGGCGGGCGGCACTGGATGGTGGAGCGCGTCGACGACTTCGGAAGACGCAGCCAGAGAAGCCGGCCGGATGGCAGCGGAACTTGCGAAGGCGGCAGAGTCCGACCCGGATTTCGTGTCCCTTGTTATCCCGGCGCCCTACCCAGAGGTCGCCGGGCTCTACGATGAAAAGGTGGCCTCGCTGGAAGCTCCTGAAGTCGCATGCTGGATAACCCAGAACATCGACTCTGCGCTTTCATTCGCGTCTGATGCCATTGTGAGTGGCTGGGCGGAATCGAGCTGGCGACAGACGGCGCTGGTCAATTCCTTGGGCGTCAAAGCGTCGGAGCAGGCTACCCACGCTTCTGTCTCCGTGCAGGTCGTCATCAGGCGCAACGGCGACGTGGGGTCCTTCTACGAGTGGGATGCCGCCCGCTGCTTGAAGGACCTGGAGCCCGGCGAGCTGGGCGCACGCGCGGCCGCCGAGGCCGCCAAGTACTTGAAGAGCCGGCCGATCCGGACTGCTACGCTTCCCGTCGTCTTCGGCCCGCTGGCCGGCCGCGGCCTCGTCCTCGGGCTCTGCGCGGCGGCCAGCGCGGAGGACGTGCAACGCAAGCGTTCCTTCCTGGTCGGGAGGCTGGGCGACAGAATCGCCTCCGAGCACCTCACCCTGGTTGACGATCCTCTGATCCCCGGCGGACTATCGTCGGCCCCATTTGACGGCGACGGCTTCCCCCATAAGCAGATGACACTTGTGGACCGTGGCTTTCTCAGGACCTACCTGCACAGTAACTACACCGCCAACAAGTCCGGGGAGCCCAACACCGGCCACGCTACTCGCGTTGGAATTGCCCCTACTAACATCCGCCCGAAACTGGGGGAGAGGACGGGGGCGGAGTTGATTGGCGAAGTGGAGGAGGGCATTTACGTCGTTCTCGGACACCCATCACCCGACACTGCCTCCGGCCAGATATCGGCTCTGGTGGACGCGGGCTTCAAGATCGAGAAGGGGGAGCTGACCTATCCGCTCCAGAGCACCATGGTCGCAGGGCAGGCCCTGGAGGTACTCGGGGCCATCGACGCCATCTCTTCCGACTACAGGGAAGAGCCAGGGGTCATCCTGCCGACAGTCCGCGTGAGCTCAATGAGAGTGGCGAGCGGGGAATGAAGAGGGGAGAGGGAACTGCCTTAGGAATGCGGCACCACGAGCTCGTCGTCGAAGACGAGAGGTCCGCTGATGTCGTGATGGCCCCCGAGCGTGCTGACCGTTGATCCCTCAACGAGAATCTGGACGCGCTCGATCGTGGGCAGAGATGTCAGTGTGTTTACGATTGAGTAGACAGTAACTTGCTCGTTCTCGGAGCCGCCGCGGAAGCCGGCCCGCAGTTCCTCGCTGAAGTCAACAGTCGCTAGGCCGTCCGTTAGGCTTATACCAAACACTTCGACCCCCGGGGGAAGGGGCCGATTGCATCCCCGCGGCACTTCCCCGCGCAGCAGCTCTTCCAGGGTGGAGCGCGCCACACCAAGGCCGGTAGGAAGCTCCCGCGGGATTGCAACCATACGCTGTTTGCCGTTGACGACACGCGCGAAGTAGAGCTGCGCAACAACTGGCTTGCTTACTTCTGGCTGGTCTGGCTCTTCGGCGGCCGCTGGGCGGACGGGCTTCTCCTCCTTCAGCCTGCGATACTCTGGGTAGGTGCGCCAGAGAGCCGCGCCCAGCACGGCGATGACGGCGGCGAGAAGCATCAGTCCGGCACGGTATGCTCGGAGTTCTCTGCGTCGAGCACTCACGGTTGAGCCAGCCCCTCAGCCGGACTCCCCGCAGAGAAAACGAATCAGCCCGCGCAGTATCGCCCTGGCCGCCCGCTCCCGGAAGTTCGGGTGGATGAGCCGTTCGCGGTCGCCACTGTGGTTGATGAACGCCGTCTCGACCAGAATCCCTGGACCCCTCGCGCGGCGTATCACTGCGAAGTTGGCGTTTCGCACACCTCTGTCTTCTGTGCCGAGCTCCGCCACCAGCTCTTCTTGGACGAGCTTGGCAAACCGCGCGCTGTGCCGGTGGTCATAGTACACGCTGGTGCCAGACAGAGTGTTCGGCCGGTCACCGGAGTTGCAGTGGATGCTGATGAGCGCGTCCGCCCGCAGCCGGTTTGCCAGCGCGGCTCTGTCCCGCAACGAGATGTAGGTATCGTCCTTTCGGGTCATCGCGACCGACGCGCCTTCCGCCTCCAAGAGACCGGCCAGCCGACGGCCCACGTCGAGCACTATGTCTTTCTCGTACGGCCCCCGAGGCGGTGGACCGAAGCCCGCAGGAGCCCCGATGTCGTCACCACCGTGCCCGGGGTCGACGACGATCGTCCTTCCCCTCAGTCTATCGGAACCAGCATATGCGGGCAGGGGAAGGCCCCCGGAGCGGGGGGCCACTGCTATCACGAGATCCCGGCCCTCGGAGAACACAGTATGCGCCTCCTCGCGGGTCAGCTCGAGCACAATCCGCGCCATCGGCTGGCCCTCTTCGGGCTCCTGCTGAGCCATGCGCAGGCGACGCAAGGGCGCCTGGTCGCAGTCGAGCTCGATCTGCTCCTGTACGATGGCACCCACGACGTCTGCGTACACCCTTGCAGGATCGCCCAAGGTGCCCACCGAGCGCTGCAGGGCCCCCGCCCCCGCTACGCAAACCAGCACGGCTCCCTCTGAGCGTGTGACCGTGGGGGGAACGAGCACTACGGTTGCGCGGTCTCGCAGCAAGAGGAGAGATTCGCATTCCTCTTCGCCGGGAAGAAGCTCCCAGGTGAGTTCGGCCCGGTCCTCAGGCAGGTCCACCACCATGCGCGCTACGTCCGGCTGGAGGCTGAACTGGCCGAGGCGAATCTGGGCGAGCCCGGGTGACTCCACCTGGATTACTTCGAGCAGTTCCGGGTCGAGCTGTGTCTCTGGCAGATCGAAGACGAGGCGGGGAGGGTCCTTCAAGAGAAAAGAGGCGATCCCGAGGGCGCCACCCTCTGCCGTGTGGAGAGCGACAATGGTTCCGCGCGGATCGGATCGGACATCGACGCCTGTCAGCGTGTGGGCGGCGAGGGCCGCCGTGCCCGGCCAAGCTGTGACGCCGAAGCAGACAAGAAAAGAAAGAAGAAGCCGCAGCGGCACTGCGCCGCGGAGCGCTCGCACGGGTCCGCTCATATTCCACTCCCGAACTCCTTATGCCATACAAGGACGCCAGCTCCTAACTGAACATTCCGCGGGTCGGAACGAGGAATCGCACCTTGGGGGGAGTTGCGAACGTTGGCGCAGAACACGGCACACCATGGGCCGGCGGCTGCGAGAGCTGTGGCGAGCTGACCGCCACTACTTCGAAGGGACCCGACTGGTGCGCTCTGAGAAGACAGCCGAGGCCGTCAGGGCCTTCGATGCGGTGCTCGCCATATCCCCGAGGCATGCCCGCGCGCACCTTCAGCGCGCCAAAGCGCTCGCAGCCGGAGGACGAACGGGGGAAGCCGTTCGCTCCGCCAGGCGAGCCGCTGAGCTCGCGCCAAGCAACCACGCTCCCATGCTCACGCTGGGACAGATTCAGTACGACGCCGGCCAGCTCGAGGAGGCCCGCAAGTCCTTCGCCGCTGCTGCACGCATCGACCCGGGGAATCGACTGGTCCAAGCTCACCTTGGACTCTCGCTGCTGGCGTTAGGACGCATCGAAGAGGGATCCGCCCTGCTGGACGCGCATCTGTTGTTCGGGTACGAGGGCCTGGAGGCCCGTCTGCTCACCTTTGCGGAGCACTATCTGTGGCAGCACAGAGAGGCGGCAAGGTCGCTGGATGAGCAGCTCGCCCCGGACGAGGGCGGCCGGGATGAGAGGCCGGCCGGATTCGGCCTCCAGTTCGCGTCCGCGGTTCGGAGGATTCTCCTCTGGCCGCTGGCGCGACTCCGCGGGAAGGCCGGCGTCTCGCGCTTGGAGGCGGAGGAGGCATTCTCGACTCGCGAGTGGGACAAGGCAATCGCGGCCTTACACCGAGCGGAGGAGGCCGGCGCCGATCCCGAGGATACGGCGGCCGCGCTCGGCCTGGCATATCTTGAGGCCCACAAGCCTGAGGCCGCGGCCGGCCAGCTCCTGCGTTTGCCCGAGGAGGTACGCAGTGAGCCCGACATCGCGCTGGCGTTGGGCGTGGCCTTGTTCGATTCAGAGCGTTACGAAGAGGCCAAGAGGCCGCTTCAGATTGCCAGCGAGCGCTTCAGTCGGGACTTCCTGCCGCCTTACCTCGGGGGCCTGTGCGAGATAGACGCCGGGCAACCGAAGGTGGCCACCCGATGGTTTTCCCAATCGGTCGAACGCCTCAACCCTCAACTCGCCCGGAAGCGCTTCGAGGAGATGATGAGAATCCGGGCCGGCGAGGGTCGCGACTAGCCTGGGCAGCAGAACGCGTGCGCGAACTCCCGCTTGACGGCCTTTGCGAAGAAGGCGTGATTCGAGAGGCGTCGCGTGGAGCTATCCGGGAGAAGCATCCTCGGGCCAAGCATTGATCGCGAGCCCCCTGGTGTGCGTCGTGCGTTTCGCACATCCCGAGTCTGCGAAATCCCAATCATCGCTGGGGGAAGTCACGGTTTCCCGATCCACGTGTGCCAGTCTTCGTCGATGCGGCCTGCTTCCCGGTATCGGTCCATGACCTTGGCGCAGGCGCACTCACGTTCATCCGGCAGTGCCCGAGAAAGCGATGCCGCGATACCAAGCAGGCGCCCGCGGGCTTCCTCCAGGGCCTCGCTCTCGGCTTGCTCCAGCACGCCGCCGAGCAGTTCACCAGGTCGCTGCTCTCGCTCTTTGATGCCTTCGGCATGCCGAGCCACACAGCAGAGGGACAAGTAGCACATCTCCAGCTCTCGCGCTAGGAACACCTCCGGCACGAGGGTCATCCCCGCAAGATCTCCACCCCAGGACCGCATGCGGCGGACCTCTGCCGCGGTCTCCTGCCGCGGCCCAGACGTACACACGTAGACGCCGTGATCTTGGTAGTCCAGCCCCTGCATTCGCAGTGTACTCTCGGCGGCCGCCCTCATCTCGCCGCAGAAGATCGGATGCTGGCGAATGACGCCCAGGCCCGTTCCCTTGAAGAAGCTCGACTCGCGACCCGCGGTATCGTCGACGAGGTCATGGGGCAGCAGATACTGACCCACCGAAAGCGACAAGTTGACGGCCGCCGGGCCGGACCAGGCGAGAATCCGCCACACGCCGTGCTCCTTCAGGGCGTATATGTTGGCGCGATAGTTGACCCAAGGGGCGGCAGTTTCTTGACCGGGCTCGCCGTGGCGCGGCAGGAAGAGGAAGTGCGCATCCCCAAGGCGCGCCCGATACAGCGGAGACGAGAGGCCAAAGGGGGTAGTCACGGGGCCGAGCCGCTTGAAGCTGTGTTGATTCTCCCGCACGAGGTCGAGCGCGCCGGTGCCTGCGATCAGCGCAAATGTGTCTTGCGGTACCATCCCACGTCTCCGTAATCATCCTCCGGCGTCCGGCGGCGAACCATCGCTCCGGATCGCATGCCTCTTCGCCCCTGGGGAGAGGCGATGAGACGGCGCATACACTACTACCTTCGGGACGGCCCAGAGTCCTATCGCCGCAGCAATTCCGCTGCCGGTCATCGGGTCCCGCCACCTCTGAGAGGATGCCGGCCGCGGGCAGGAGCCGATACAAGCCCATCCATTCACTAGATAAGCACGCGCTTTCCGATGACCAAGACATCGGCGGCGGCGAATCCCAGCAGGACGAGACTCAGCACAAGGCTCATCACAGCCGCGTTCGACGCTGCTCCTGCCAAGCGCTCCGGTCGCAGCGTGCGGTGGAACAGGAAGAGACCGAAGGAGATCACAATAACTCCCACCAGGAACAGCCATCCCACGGGTCCGGTCCACCCGAACAACGCGAGGAGCCATGCCGCGACCAGGTGATTGAGCGCTGCGACCAGGAGCGACTTCCTCGCGCCCCAGCGGGCCGGCAGGGTGAAGGCGCCGCGCTGGCGATCAGCCTGAATGCCCTCACATGAGCAGATGATGTCGAAGCCGGCCACCCAGAACGCGAGCGCCCCGGCGAGCAGGAGCGGCGCCAGGTCAAGACGCCTCCAAGTCGCGACCCAGGTGGCGATGGGGACAGGGGCCAGGCAAAGCCCTGACGCCCAGTGCGCCCAGGCATGCAGGCGTCCGCGAATGGCGGAGAGGGCGATGGACAGAGCTGCCGCGGCGGTCGATGCCACGACAGCCACCGTCAAGACCCATGTGCGCGGCCACTCGGAGGCTGCGGCGAGCGCCGACACGAGGGCAAACGGAAGGCCGACCGCCGAGTGCGCAAGCTTTATCCTGGTAATCACGCCCTTATCCTCTACCACGAGCGGCCGCTATCCGTAGACGCCGGAGCGCCAGCCCTCTTCAAGCATGGCGAGGTAGTTCTGCACGGGCACGTAGTTGGCCACGGTGTTACCGCTGCCCAGGGCGTAGCCGCCGCCCGGCATACACGCTTCCAGCACTTCTCGCGTCTTGATTCGCACGTCGCCCGGATCAGCGCGCGTGAGGAAGTCCATGTCCATTCCGCCGAGGATGGCGATGCGGTTGCCCCACTTCTTCTTTGCTTCTGCAACGGGCAAGATCACATCCTCGAAGCTGTGCTTCGCATCGATGCCGACGTTGTCTATCAGGTCCTCCATGACGGATTCGAGATTGCCACAGGCATGAAGGAGCAATGGCTTGGCGTGTGCGTGCACGGCCTCCGCGATCTTGCGCTGGCACGGGAACACATACCTGCGCAGCGCCTCCGGGGAGATCATCGGCTGTGTCTTGAATCCCATGTCGTCGCCGAGGAACACGGCCCCGACGGCGTCGTGGCTTGCGATCGAGTCGAAGACCCTCACCAAGATCGTGCCCACGCGTTCGAACATCGCCGCCACCAGGTCGGGCTGATCGGCCATCGCGTAGCTCATCGGCTCGTATCCCATGAGCCACATGACGTTCTCCAGCACGCCACCCGGGCCGTGAGGGATGAGCTTCATCCCTTCCGGCAGGGCACGGGCCGCATGGTCCAGCGGCGCGTAGGTCTGCTCGCCCGGCTCGGGCCAGGGATATCTCTGGAAGTCCGACCAGTTCTCAATCGCCCCATGGCGCTCATCCACCCACGTGCGCTGGGCTCGCGGCAGGGCCGCGGTATCGGCCGCGCTCAGGCTTTGGTAGGGGAAGGCCAGATCGACGGCGGCGGGGACATAGTCGTATCCCAGGCGCAGGAAGAGCTCCGCGATCTCCTGCCATCGCTGCGCCGGCTCGCGCGCCAGCGGCGCCTCGCGGACGGCGACCATGACCTCTTCATCAAGGAAAAGCTCAATGAACGGCACGCGGTCCGGGGTTTCCCGCGCCAACATCTTCCGGAATCGGCCGAAGTCCGGCGCGGGCTTCAGGTTCGGATAGGGCATCTTCTCTCCTCAAATCGTCGCGCGGCCCCCGGGCGGCGCCGTTGCCTATGACCCGTTGTCGAGGACAGCCAGCAGTCGCCTTCGGCGATCGCGAAGCCAGGACTCCTCCCGCGGGAACTCAGCGTAGTCTTCGATGTCCGACAATAGCTCATCCTCTGGCTCGACGCCGGCTGTCTGCAGCAGCGCGTAGTCCTGGAGTCCCTCTGCGAACACCTCCCAACGGAGACAGTCCACGGGCTCGGCGGCGCCGGGGTAGACCATGAACGGGTCACCGTACGGCCACTGCGGCCACCAGCCGGCGTCGAGCACCAGGTAGGGGTCGATGAGCTCGCGGGTCTGGCTGCGGTACCAGTAGTTATAGCCCCAGTGGAGGAAGCCGCGCGCTTTCAGCCGGTAGAAGAGCCAGCCTAGCATGCGCGTCTTCACCAGCGGCGTGTCAAGCACGCGCTGCGCGTATCTTCCCCGTGGGCTGGGACAGAAGTAGACCCAGGCAGGGTAGCCCTCGCGGGCGAACTCTGGCGCTCGCGCGATCAGCGGAATCGGGATGTCGGTGAGGCCCTCGCGGGCGAACGTGATGTCGGAGAGAGCATCCATGACCTTCATCCAAGGCGCCAGCTCGCGAAGCATCTGCCGAGCAGCCCGGTAGTTCTGGAGAGCCTCCTGGCCATGCGGCTCATCGGAGAGATGGAAGAAGCTCACATCCGTCAGTCCCTCCGCATCCAGGAAGCGCTTGAACTCGGGCAGGAACTGGCTGAGGAAGTGGTGGTAAGTCGGCGAGACCCCGAGCGTGTCGGGGTCCCACAGCAGCTTCTCGCCCGCCCCGTGCCCTTCATAGATGCGAATCGCGTTCTTGGCGCCCCACTGGGTGAGCAGGTGGGGCCACTCGAAGAACTTCAGGCCTTGCTTTCTTGCCACTGCAACCCACTGGCGAACGAGCGACCAGTCGAATATGTACTGCTCGCCGTGGCGGCGCACGGCGAGCAGTTGATTCGGCCGCTTGACGCCGTCTGTCGGGGGCGTGAAGAGAGGGGTGTGAGAGACGTCGAGATAATGCGCGGCAAGGTCAGCCAGATACTTCTCGGCGATAGGCCAGAAGTCTGCCTCGAACGGCTCGACCTTGTACCAGTCGCACAGCGCGTCGGCATAGAACCAATGGGTGACGGGGAAGTCTTGCCGCGGCTGGCTGATCGCCCTGTGTACTCGCACAGTGGCGGCCATGGTCGACGGTTCCCCGTCCTTGGGGCTCAGCGTGAGCGCCACCCGGTGGAGGCCCGGCGTCGTGTCCTTTGAGACACGAACGGTGATCCAGAATGCGTTGGTCTCGTGCGGTCCGGCCTGAATGCTGGCCTCTGGGAAGAGTGGATCGGGGACGTAGCCGGGTATGTATCCGACTCCATCCCTTTCCTCGAGCGGCGTATCAGCGTTGAAGTGCGGCACAGGGACGTACCCGACGCGCCTGACCTGGACGTCGAGCGCGTCACTCTCGGCATGGGCCGTCACCTCGGCCGCTTCGTCGCCCGTCCGGAACACACACTGGAAGGAGACCCGCTCCCCGCGGCCCGCGTGGATTCTCAGGCTCTGGCGCCGACGAGGGCGAGTTGCCGGGTAATGCCTCGACAATGAGCTGGACAGCCAGAACTGCATCAACCCTCCTCCAGACCTGGTCAGTCAGGCGACCTCCCAAGTCCAGGCATGGCGTTCCACGAGTGCGAAGCCTTCCCTGCATGCTGGCGGCCACGCCTTGGGGGAGACGGACGGCTGGCCGCCCCCCGTCGGCAGCAGCCACATGAAGTGCTGCCTGCCAGGCCCGCGCCTGCAAGGACATTGTCCCGCGAGGGCAGAACCACTTCGGAGGAGGGTGGTGGGTGCGATCGTAACCGGGTGTTTCCCCGGCCGAGAGCTACTCGTGGCAGGAGACAGCCGTGCCTAAGAGACTGAGCGTTGTGCCCGAGCGGTGCTCGGGCTGTCGGCTGTGCGAGTCGGCCTGCGCGCTCCAGCATTTCGGCGTCAGCAACCCCAAGAAGTCTGCGATCCGCGTGGTAGCGCTCTATCCGCACCCCGTCATCCGGATGCCGGTCGTGTGTCGGCAGTGCGCGCAGCCCAAGTGCAGGGAGAACTGCCCCACCGATGCCATAACTGTAGACGACGGAGTGGTGAAGATCGACGCCGAGAAATGCGTCTCTTGCCGCCAGTGTGTGATCTCGTGTCCGTTCGGCGCGATCTTCGTCCACGACGATATTCCAGTGCCGTTCAAGTGCGACCTCTGCGGCGGCCATCCGCAGTGCGCTGAGCAATGCCCGAAGGGCGCTCTTCAGTACGTGCCGGAGCACGAGTTGGGAGAAGCCAGCCGAGTCGCTGCGGTGCTACGCTACGCCCACATGAAAGAGGTTGAGTATGTCGAGAAAGGCGAGCGGAAGAAGCTCCGCTACGCGGAAATCGGCCGCGAGCAAAACGAGTAAGCCGCAGCTGCAGGGCGGATATCACCACCGGATCCTGTGGGTTGACCTCAGCGCCGGCGAAAGCCGGATCGTACCGTTCAGCGACGGTTTCGCGCTGAAGTACATCGGAGGCCGCGGCTTCGGGGCTAAGATCCTCTTTGACCATCTGTCGAAGATCAAGGACCCCCTCGGGCCAGAGAACATCCTGACCATTGCACCTGGACCACTGACCGGCCTCTACTTGCCAGGTGCGGCCAAGACGCACATTGTCGCCCTTGCGCCGCTGACGGGCATCTACGGCGACAGCAACATGGGCGGCAACTTCGGCGCGGAGCTCCGCCAGACCGGCTACGATGCCCTTGTCCTCACGGGCCGCGCCCAGAAGCTCAGTTGCCTGTGGATCGACGAGGACGAAGTCGAGATCGTGCCCGCTCCCCAGTTGGCTGGCAAGGGGGCATTGGACACTGAGCGCGCGGTAAAGGACGCTCTTCAGAGCGAAGAGGTCCGCGTCGCTGCGATCGGCCCGGCAGGCGAGAATCTCGTCCGATTCGCCACCATCAACTGTGACTGGAGCCGCAACTCGGGCCGCTGCGGTATGGGCGCGGTGCTTGGATCGAAAAACATCAAGGCCATCGCAGTGCGTGGCGGCGAGGACCTGCCGGTGGCCGACGTTGCGGGCCTGCGGCTCCTTACAGATCGATCGCTGAAGGAGCTGGCAGATCATCCCCTGTTCGAGTTCTGGCAGCAGCAGGGCCTGATGTCAGTCGTGGACTACCTGAACACGGCCGGGGGCCTGCCCACGCGAAACTTCCAGCAGAACGTCTTCGAGCACGCCGATCAGATAGACGGCTTCAAGATGGAGCGGGAGTTCAAGATCGGGGACACGGCCTGCTTTGGATGTCCGATGTCGTGCGGCAACATCTGCCTGGTGAAGAACGGGAAGTACAAGGGCACCATCACGGAGGGCCCGGAGTACGAGAGCGCATGCACGCTGGGCTCCAACCTCGGTGTGTCCGACTTCTCAGCCATCCTCAAGGGCAACCAGCTTTGCGACGAGCTTGGCATCGACACCATCTCGGCCGGCGTCCTCGTTGGAACGATGATCGAGGCCGTGGACACCGGGCTGTTGCCTGCCAGCGACGTTGACGGCATGAAGCTCGAATGGGGGAACTCCCAGCAGATAACAAACCTTCTGGGGAAGATAGCGAACCGAGATGGAGTCGGCGATGTGCTGGCCGGAGGCTCCAAGGCCGTCCTCGCGAAGTGGCCTCAGCTCGAACCCATCCTGGTCCAGACAAAGGGGATGGAGCAGTCGGCCTACGACGCCCGAGCGACGATCTCAATGGGGCTGGCCTACGGCACCTCCGACATCGGGGCACACCACGCTCGTGCCTGGACAGTGGGCAAGGAGCTCGAGTTGGGGGCCAAGTGGACCGACGACGACCGAGTGAACATCGTCATGTACCACCAGACGATCCGGCCGCTCTTCGACATGCTCGGCGTCTGCCGGCTACCGTGGATAGAGCTGGGATTCGATGAGCGGCGGTATGCCGAGTACTACAGCGCCGTGACGGGCATACCGCATACACTGGACGACCTGCTCGAGAGGTCGCGTGCGGTCTACGATCTCACCCGCCTTATCAGCGTCTCCCGCGGCATCAGCCGAAAGGACGACTACCCCGCTCCTCGCATGTTCGACCGGCCGATCGAAGGCGGACAGTACGCGGGGAGAGTCGTGGATAGAGAGCAATACGAAGAACTGCTGGACCTCTATTACCAGAAGCGCGGCTGGAGCGAGGACGGCATTCCGCCGGCAGAAACGGCGAAGTCATTCAGCGACCGTCTGGCGTAAGGGTCCGCGCTGCGCGCCGGCGGGAATGGTCTGAGGGGGACAAAGCATGAGCGCGGTTGAGGAGCAGAGAATCTCCGGGCGACACGCATGGAGAGGTCTCGATAACCCCTACGCTTTCGTCATGCCGGCGATCATCGTCTTCGGCATGTTCGCCCTCTATCCCATCCTGCGATCGCTCTATCTGAGCTTCTTCCAATACGAGTTCCTCCGCCCCGAGGAGATGCATTGGCTGGGGCTTGGGAACTACCAGGAGATTCTGAGCGACGAGAGGATCATGGGCTGGCCCGGGATGGTGCGGCCGGAAGCGCCCCTGTCTATGTGGGAGATAGCCTTCTATCCATTCGTCGTGCTCTGGCTGACGGTGAACTCGCCGGGCGGAGCGTTCTGGAACACTATCCGGTTCACGACGATGTATGTCCCCGCTGCTATCGTGCTGCCGCTGGTCCTGGCGGTGCTCGTTGAGCGGGCCGGCAGGCTCTCCACGCTGTTCCGCACCCTGAACTTCATCCCCATCGTCGTTTCGGTGGCCGTCGTGTCGATCATCTGGATGTGGATCTATCATCCGGAATACGGTGTCGCCAATACCCTTCTGAGGAAGCTTCTGGGAAGCGAGGCCGGCTACACATGGCTCTCCGACCGGTCACTGGCCATGCCAGCCATCGTGATGATGGCCGTGTGGCACGGCCTGGGCTTCAACATGCTGCTGTATCTGGTGGGCCTCCAGCGGATACCCACCGAGATCGCGGAGGCGGCCCGGGTGGACGGCGCGACGGGCTTCAAGGCGTTCACGACGATAACGCTTCCGCTGCTCAAGCCGACCATCTTCCTGGTCGGGCTGCTCGCCGCTATTGGCGCTCTCAAAGTCTTTGGTCAGATGTTCATCATGACGCAGGGCGGGCCAGGAGACTCTACTCTGTCGGTGGTGCTCTACCTGTACAACGTAGCCTTCTCCTACGGGCGCTTCCGATTCGGCTACGCGTCGGCGATCGCATGGTCGCTGGCCGCCTTCATATTCCTGGTGACGCTCGTCGCGTTTCGACTGACGAGGGAGCGGCGGTGATGACGGCCGACAAGACGAGACGCTGGGCCAATGGCGCTTCTCTCTACCTCGTGCTGGCCGTCGTCAGCGTGATGAGC
Organism: uncultured bacterium; assembly: GCA_964559435.1. Taxonomy (GTDB): domain Bacteria; phylum Armatimonadota; class Hebobacteria; order Hebobacterales; family Hebobacteraceae; genus Hebobacterum. The sequence goes on from CAZLHI010000006.1 coordinate 83,865, forward strand.
GTGCTGCCCTTCATATGGATCATCTTCTCCTCACTGAAGCCCCACGACGAGCTGTACAGCAAGCACCTGACCTTCTTCCCGCAACACTACACGCTCGAGAACTACCTCAAGATGTTCGAGCGCATGGTGGGGTTCGGCTTCTACTACCGCAACAGCATCCTCGTCTCGTTCGGCACCGTCATCCTTACGCTGTTCGCCGGCAGCCTGGCCGCCTATGCGCTCTCGCGGTTCCGATTCAAGGGCGATCAAGTGATCTTCTTGGTATTCCTCGGCACGATCATGGTGCCGGGAGAAGTTGGGCTGATCGGCCAGTACGAACTCCTCAGCGCCTACAAACTGCTCAACACGCTCACCGGTCTGACGCTGAGCTACACCGCTTTCAACCTGGCGCTGACGATCTTCATCATGCGGGGAGTCTTCGCGTCTGTACCCCAGGAGATGCTCGACGCCGCACGCGTGGACGGGTGCAGCTGGTGGGAGAGCTTCTGGCAGATCATGGTGCCGATGGGGGCAAGCGGCCTGGCCGCGGCCGGAACGCTGGTGTTCCTAAACGCGTGGAACGAGTTCATCTTCGCTCTCACCATGAACAACTGGACGGACGAGGCGCGGACGCTGACGGTCGGAATTCAACTGCTCCAAGGCCAGTGGCAGCACTGGGACTACGGCGTGCTGTTCTCCTCCGTCATGCTGTCATTCTTGCCGGTGATCATCCTGTTCTTGCTGCTCCAGAGGACCTTCATGCGCGGCCTCACAGCCGGGGCAGTCAAGGGATAGTCGATGCAGAAGTGGATCGCGCTGGGACTGGTAAGCCTGGCCGCACTCGGTTTCGTCGCCGAGCGGCGGCTCAACATCTACAATCCGCGTCAGGGCAGAGTCACAAAGGTCCGTGTCCTCGTGGCTTCGTGGCAGTACTCCGAGTTCCAGGACCCCGACAAAGACCTCGAGCGCGCCATCGAGGCCTTCGAGGAGCGCCACCCGAACATCGATATCGACCTACGGACGATGCCGGAGGGGAACGAGATCACGTTGATGCTCCCCTGGCGCGCGAACACCACGCCCTTCGACTTGCTGCTCCTCGTCCACAGCATGTCGATCGTGCAGAACGTGGAGGGCGGGTTCCTGGAGTCACTGGAGGAGCACCTCGCGCCCGAGCTCGAGGCCGGCCTGCTGGATGAGTTCCTCCCGGGGTATCTGGTGAATTGCCGGCTCGAAGACCCGCGGACAGGTGAGGAGCACCTCTACGGCCTTCCCTTCATGGGCGAGATCAATGCGTTGAACTACAGGAAGGACGTACTGGAGGAGAGAGGCCTTTCCGAGGACGACCTGCCCAACACGTGGGAGGAGTTCGAGCAGATATGCCGCGAGCTTCGCGACCCGGCCGCGCAGCAGTATGGCATGACTTTCGACCTCTCCATGAACTTCTTCACCCAGAACGCCTACGTGCCGCTTCTCCGGACCATCGCCGGGACTATCGAGGACGCGAACGGCCGGCTCGATGTGTCAAGCCCCGAGGCGGTGGCGACCTTCGAAACGCTGAAGCGTTGGTACGAAGAGGGCCTGATGCCCGCCGGGGCCCTTACGCCCTATCAGGCCGCCGACGACTTCCGCGCCAAGATCGCCGTGCTCTTCCCGAACTGGCAGTCCCGCGGCTTCTGGGCGATCAAGGGGATGGAGGATGGCGAGAAGCACATAGGAATCGGACCGTGTCCCGGCAGCAGGAAGGTCGGCTCCCTCATCGCGCACTACATTGGCGTGATACCGAAGGCGTCGCCAGTCCCCCGGGAAGCCGCTCACGTCCTCCTCGAAGCGATCTGCTTCGACCTGCAGCCGGGGATCGCGAAGGCCGGCAAGATGTCGACGATCAAGCACATCTACGATCACCACACCCCCGGCTACGACCCGGAGCCGGTTCCGCCCGAGATAGCGGAGCTACGGGCGCTGGTCGATCCATCCTACCGCGTGCCCGAGTGGATGGTATCCCTGCGGCCGACACTCGAACTCGGGTACTGCGTGCCCGACCCGCTGAGATGGAACCGTGTCCGCGACATCGTCGGAATCGAGTTCCAGAAATACCTGGACGAGGACATCTCTGCAGAGGAATCCCTGGCGCGGGCGAGGCGACAGATCGAGAAGTTGTACCAGCAGTAGTGGCTGGCACCCGTCTACCTGACCGTCCACCCGCCATCCACCATCAGCGCCGCGCCTGTGATATATGAGCTCGCCTCGGAGGCGAGGAACACCGCGGCGCCCTTGAGCTGGGCCGGTTCGCCGAGCTGGCCGAGTGGGACCTGCTGTAGGAACCGAGCGAGGTAGTCCGGGTCGTCCAGAATCGGCCGATTGATCTCCGTCTTGAAGACGCCCGGGCAGATCGCGTTGACTGTCACGCCGTGGGGCGCGAGGTCCAGCGCCATCGCCCGCGTCATCCCCACAAGTCCGGCCTTTGACGAGGCATAGGCGGCGCGCTCCGGTATGCCGACGAAGCTGAGAATGGAGGCGATGTTGATGATCCGGCCCCAGCCCTGCTGCTTCATGTGGCCCGCCGCCGCCCGGCTGCACCTCATTGCGCCCGCAAGGTTCGTCTCGATGACGGCCTCCCAGCTTTCGTCCTTGAGGTCCACGATATTCTCGCGGATGTTGATGCCTGCGTTGTTGACAAGAATGTGGAGTCCGCCGAGGCCGGCGAGCACTCGCTGGACTGCTGCTTCGACTTGAGCACCATTGCGCACATCGAGGGAAAGGCCGAGGGATTTCGCTCCCGTTTCCTTCTCTATCTCGGCGGCAGCGGCTTGGGCGCGCTGTGCGTCGCGGCTGGTCACGGCGACGGAAGCACCCGCCTCCGCGAGCCCCTCCGCAATCGCGCGGCCGAGGCCGCGATTGCCGCCCGTCACGAACGCGATACGGCCATCGAGCCGGAAAAGGTCGAGAACGGACATCAGAAACTATCTCCCGGACTCAGATCTGGGGCCGATTGTTTCTGATGTGGTCGATGGTCGGCTGCCGGTACTTCGGGCAGAAGGCGCAGCCTTCATCGTCGCACAGCAGCAGAGTCGGCTCCTCGTAGATGCCCTTCACCACCACATCAACCATCTCCTGCGAAGGCATCCAGAAGCTGTCAGCGGCGCCGACCTTCCCCCGTGTGATGATGCCGCTCTGCTGGAGGAGCCGCTGCACCTTTGAGTCTTCAGAGTAAAAGTCCCGGTCGCCACCAGGCGACTTGGTTACGTCGACGACAAGAGGCTTGCCATCCGGCCCCTTCACCAGCGCCTGCTCCAGCTGGAGGTAGGGCATGTCGAGCCAATCCTCGACTGCGTGCAGCGTGGTGTTGTAGCGATGGCTGACCCCGAGGAAGAGGATCTTCGCTCCCCAGGCCACGTAGCGCCCATAGGGGCCGTCCTTGCCGAACGTCGAGGTGTTCTCGTGCCCGCGCACAAGCTCGGCTGCCCGCTCCCCGATGGCCGCGATGCAGTGGGTCGGGTGGGCACTCCTGTGCGCCCCCGGCCTCCGCCACAGCCGGTCCGTGATGGCACCAACGCGTGAGGGCGTTTCCCTCGGGTCGAAGGCGTGGGCGCGCGCGTGCTTTGCGAACGTGAACGTCAGTGTCGGGACCACGACCAGCCCGTCCGCTCCCACAACATCGACGAACGCGTCGATCACTGCGTCAGGCCCGCCTTCCACCCATCCGAAACTCTTCAGCGAGCTGTGAAAGAAGACGACATCCCCCCTCCGCAGTCCGATAACCGAGAGATCGTGTGCGATCCTCTCCCGGGTAACAATCAGTTTGCCCTCAGCCATGCTCAGCGAACGTCCTCGTACTCCTTGACTGCTTCTTCTCTACTGCATCCCGCCCCTACGACGTTGGTTCGCAGAGACATATGTTCGGCATCACCGCGCAAGTGGGACGCCGACTCTCCCCGGTCATGTGGGCGCTTGGCAGAAACGGAGGAGGTCACAGGACCGCGCGACGCCCGAGAGGCAGGGGAGCCAATAACAGGTGACGCTGCTTCCTTTACATCCTATACATCCTAGCGGACCATTACATCCTAGCGAACCATGACCTGGCCGCTGTCGACGACCAGTGTCTGACCGGTGATCGTACGGGCCCTATCCGAGCAAAGGAAGACGATTGCGTCGGCCACATCTGAGCCCTTGATATCTCGCTTCAGCGCGGTCTTGCCGACGTAGTAGGGAATGACCTCTTCTGGTTTGATGCCGTACTTCTTGGCGCACGACCTCATGTACTCGGGATTCCAGATCTTTGACCCTTCGAACACGTTCCCCGGCGCCACCGAGTTGACCCTGATCCCGTGATCCCCGAGCTCCAGCGCCCAGCCGCGGGCCATGTGAATTTCGCCCGCCTTGGTAGCGTTGTAGGCCGTGTTGTCCTTGCTGGCATCGAGGCCGGACTTGGAACTGAGGTTGATGATGCTGCCGCCCATTCTCTGCTTGACCATGATACGGGCCGCGCCCTGAGCTAGCAGGAAGTAGCCGGTCAAGTTGACCTCCAGAGCCCTCCGCCACTTCTCGGGCGGCAGCGCCACAAGAGGATAGGAGGGAGCTACGCCGGCGGCATTGACGAGGATGTCGAGGCCGCCCCAGAGGTCAAGCACGGCCTCGTAAGCCAGCCCGACGTCTCGCTCATCGGTCACATCGCACCGGATGGCGCTGGCCACCGCGTCTGGCACTCGCTGTTCGATAAGCTCCTCGCTCTTCCACGCCAACGGCAAGTCCAGGTCCACCAGAGCCACCGCGGCGCCGGCCTGGGCCAGGCCGATGGCGATGCTCCGCCCGAGGCCGCTCCCGGCCCCGGTGACCACCGCAATGCGGCCGGCCAGTTCGGCCGGGGCGCTGACCGATGGTTGGGGCTGTGCCGCCGCCAGGAGGCTGCGCTGCCGTTGGGTGAGCGAGTTGATCGCGCCGAGGTCCGCGGCGTGGGCCCGCGTCAAAAGAGATGCCTCCGCTGCGTCGCGAGCCGCTCCGAGGTCGGTCCCCTCGCTGGCGACGAACAACCCAAGCCCTTTGACCAGGAACCACTTCGCGGGCCTCTCGCCCCGCTCCTTGGCGCGTCTCAGCTTCCCCTCTATCGACTTCCCATTTGCCTTGTCGAGCCACACGGGGCCGGCGCCTGCGTACATCAGCTCGATCTCGCTCACCGCGGGCGGGCGGGTCAGCTCCTTGGCGTCTCTGCGCCTCAGATAACAGGTCACCGTCGGACTGGCCCAGTGCTCGACGAGAGCGCGGCGCCCGCTGGCGTAGAACACGCCACTCCGGATCGCGAGCTTGGCCTCCGCCACGGCGGCACGAGAAGCCGACAGCGACGCCGTGCCTGGCCTCGGCAACCCCACCTCACACGCTGCGACCAGAGCGCGAATCGAGGAGGTAAGGCGTCTCGGCGTGTCGGCCGACACGAGCAACCCCCGCTTCTCCAGAAAGACAGCTGTCGGCTTCCAGCCGTGGGCAGCTTGGTGCCATGCGATGACACGCTCGATGCGGCGCGCAAGCTGGTCGCCAGGATCGGCATACGACACCCATACCGGCGGGCGCCTCTCCGCGCCGAATACCCGACTCAGGGATGCTTCGCCGCCCTTGGAGCAGACGTAGGCCGCTACCGCGGGCGGACAGATCTGGGCGGCACAGCGGCCCAGCAAGGCATGTGCCGGCCAGTCAGCAGGGGTCTGCGCGCGGCTGTCGCTGGAGGTCGGGCTCGCACGCGCTGCCGACAGCAGGCCCACGTGTACCCACCCGCGGTCGTCCCCGACCTCGAGCAAATCGCATCCCGGCTGGGTCATCACCATCGCATTGCCAGCAATACTCTTCACCGATACCAGAGCGTGCCGCCTGGCGGACAACGAGAGTTCCTTGCCGAGCGACTTGCATATGCGGAGCAGGTCGGCGAGCATGTGATCTGACTCGCTCTTCCTGTTTCTCGTCTCGCTACGCGCCATGTCTCTCCAGTACCGCCCTTTCGGCTTCGTGGCTCCAGACACCGTCGTGCAGCAGCGCGGCCGCTTGGGGCAGCTCCGATTCCATCTCGTCAAGGGTCGTGAGGCCGAGGCCGCGGCAGGATGGATAGATCACCACCTTCCCTCCGACCTTCCGCTCCTCTATGGCCTGTATCCCAGGGATGGCGGCCTCCAGTCCCCCAACCGCAGCCACCGATAGGTTCGTGTCGAGAGCGCCCTCTTCCGCTTTCGCGAGCACAATCTTCATGTCCTCCAGCGCCGACCCGCTCGTGCCGATGAGGTAGCAGCCTTTCTCGATGTAGGCGTTGAGGTCGAGGTCCGCGTTCACATCGGCGGGGATTCCGGCAAACACGTTTATCACCGCGCGATTCCCCGCCTGTTCCACGGCGCCTGCCACGAGGCCCGGGCCCGGCACCATGAGCGCTATATGGTCGAAAGCACCCGTCGGCCTCTCCTTATTAACATTGTAGGCGCGGAAGGAATGCCCGTTGGCGGCGGCCAGCGGAGCAGCGATTCGGGTGAGACTCCCCAGCCGGTCGCGGTCGATGTCACTGGCGACGACCTCGAGGCCCGCTGTTCCAAGCGACAGAGCTCTAACTGCATGCATCGTGCCCATCGGTCCTCCGGCGCCGACAACGTGAACCCGCGCGCCCTCGCGGATCTCGCCGGTGTGGGGGACTGTTGCCATCGATGCGGCCGGATCGAAGCCGGTGGTGCCAACGAGGCGGATGCCGCCGTAGTGCACCCGACCTACGGCCACGGGCACCGGGCGCGGGAATCTCCCGCTGCACAGCACGATGTTGAGAATGCCGTGTGGCGCGAGCAACGGGAAGAGGTGCCCGACGCTGTCGGGGCCGTGCCCGAAGTAGATCACATCGTCGTAGGCGCCTGTTGCTAGCTGCAACGTCTGCGCGACGACGATGGCCCGGCCGCGCAGAGCAGGAGGCAGAGGCATCGCCCCCGCCCAGGCCATCTCAGGCGGTTCGTCAGCGCTTGAGATCAAGCGCACGAGTGGGTCCACCGGCGGCTCGGTATCGGCCACGATGAGCATCTTGCCGCCGGCCTTCAGCGCCCGGCGCTCCCTCACCGCATAGGAGGCCTCGACACATGCCCACGGTTCGACGAGAGCGACCGCGGCTGCCGAGAGCGGCTCCGAGGCGGGGATGAGCATGCTCTCCTTTTCGGGGGAAGTGATGACCCGCTCGTCCATCAGCACATACTCCTGAAGGGCCCCCTCGAAGTTGTAGCCGAAGGCGGCGTTCGCGTCCGTAGTAGGAAGCCACCTGTAGTCAGTCTGCACAAGGTAGCGATCGCCGGGCTGGAAGGATGTCACTTCGTTCCCAACGGCGGCAATCCGCACGGCCGCCTCGTGACCCGGGACCGTGGGCCGCTCCCCCGGAACGTAGCTGGGAATCCCCTCCAACACCTGCCTATCGATCCCGGCAATCACTGCAGACTTGCGGGGATGATCCGCGAACTGCTTCACCAGCTTCAGGTCGGAGAAGCAGAGGCCGACCGCCTCCACGCGGCAGAGCACCTGGTGAGGTCCGGGCGGGTGCACGGGCTTCTCGGCGTTCACCCGAAGCTCGCCGGGGCCTACCAGTTCCACGGCACGCTGGACGCGGGGCAAGGTGTCCATCAGGGCACACGCTCGCGGGGACGGCTCACGACGAATCCTCCTCAACGCGTGCTATGACATCCGCCGGCGAGGGGTCCTGAGGCAGGCCGTCAAGCAGATGCTCCAGTCTCGGCGCCAGCCGGCTGCCTACCCTCCGGAAGAACTGCTTCCGGGATGCCAAGTACGGGAACCGCTGCCCTGCCCAATCGCTGCCGTAGCCAAGCTTCGCCCTCCGCTGGAGTACCGAGTGGGCATAGATGGCATACGCGCTTTCGAGAAACAGGGGCACGAAGTCCCGCAGCTCCGGAGATTCGAAGTCGTCCGCTAGCCGCTGGCCGGGGGAATTCATCTCCGTCCCCACGACAACGAGCAGGCTCAGCTCGGCCGCGAGACCGAGCACCCGCCGGAGGTTTGCGGGCTTCTCGTCGCCAGCGCCCGTTCCGTACGTTCTGTCGGGGATGACGTTGATGGCTGCGACTCCTGTGCTCATTCCGACTTCGAGCAACTCCCGCATCCGCTGCTCTCCCTCGGAGGTCCCATCCAGCCAGGTCTGGACGGGAATGCCGCCGGCGTCGAGGATCCAGCGGTTCGTCTCCTCTAGTCTCGGAAACGAGCCGGTGTCAGGCTGTACGTAGCCGACCCCGCCGTGCTTCATCGTCTTCAGCCTTATGAGCGATTGCAGGTCGGGGCCTTCGGGTAGGTCGAGGGCGTCGGCCTCTGTCCCAAGCTTCTCCGCCCAGAACCGGCTCAGCCTCTCACGATCTTGCAGGAGAGAAGAGGCCTTACGGGCATAGGCCAGGCAGATATGCCGCTCCGTCGCGTTTCCGCTGGGCGTGAGGGGCAGGACGTCTCTATCGTAGTCCAGCGTCACGGGCGAGAGATAGCGGTTGACCCGCTCGACGAGGCCGCGGTTTCTGTCCTCCGACAGGCCGCGCAGGCGAGCGACGAAATCGCGCGAACATGGCTCGAGTTCCGAGGTCGGGAAGCCGACTCCCATGTGATAGGAGATCCCGGGCTCCCCAGGCGAGTTGATGACGAAGTCGGCGAACTCGGGGACGTAGACTCTGGTCTCCATGCCGGCAGAGGCTTTCAGGTTCAGCGCCGCACTCGCCGACAGGAACTCCTCCACCCCATCCAAGACATCGAAGTCTGCAATGCCGGCCGCCGCCCAGCCCAACTTGCGCCCCAGCCAGGCAATCTTCGTCGGGGAGTAGCCATAGGTGTTGTAGGAGAAGAAGGTGTGGCAGTGGAGGTTGACGGCTGAGCCTGGCTCGGGCAGCGTAACGCGGTCCCGGCGCACCTCAGCCTGTAAGGCACGCAGAGCTTTCGATCGCGTGTCAGCGTCGAAGCTGTCGAGCTTGACCTCCAGCTCGTGCAGCTCCGACTCCTTGTGCGCGCAGGTCTCCAGCTCGCCGCTCCCCGCGCCGCCGGCGAGTCACACACTGCCGCCGCTGCAAGCGCGCTCTTACACTGGGTTCGTGTTCGTCGGACGCGAACTGATGCCTCTCACCGGGATGGGATGCCTGCAGCGGCCCGCGTGAGATCCCCCCGAACGCGTATTCCCCGCATACACAGAATACGTGTTTGGAGCCTGCACCGACAGCGGGAGACTGCTTGCAGGAGGGCTGGGAGTGCAAGTCCAATAGCCTATGGGAGCCCGGCCGTGTCGGTTCGTGTCGAGACCAGGCCGGGCAAGGTTGTTCACCGGGAGCGCAATCATGGGCACGCAGGATTTCGGACTCATCGGACTTGCAGTCATGGGCCAGAACCTGGCCCTCAATGTGGAGAGCAAGGGCTTCTCAATTGCCGTCTACAACCGCACCACGGCCCGGACCGAGGAGTTCATGGCGGAGCGTGCCAAAGGAAAGAACTTCGTCGGCCCGGAGAAGCTCGAGGACTTCGTCGCCGCCCTCGCTCACCCGCGCAAGATCATGCTGATGGTCAAGGCGGGACAGCCCGTCGATGACTTTATGGGCCAACTCGTTCCCCATCTCGACAAGGGCGACGTCGTCATCGACGGCGGCAACTCATTCTTCCAGGACACCATCCGGCGCAACAGGATGCTGGCAGAGAAGGGCATCCTCTACATCGGCACGGGCGTCTCCGGCGGCGAGGAGGGAGCTCTTCACGGCCCGAGCATCATGCCCGGCGGCCAGCCGGAAGCCTACGCGCTGGTCGAACCCATTCTGACGAAGATCGCGGCGCAGGTGGAGGGCGAGCCATGCTGCACCTACATCGGCCCCGACGGCGCCGGCCACTACGTGAAGATGGTCCACAACGGCATCGAGTACGGCGACATGCAGCTCATCGGCGAGGCCTACTACATCATGTCGAGCGCCCTCGGCCTGTCTGCGAAGGAGCTGCACGATGTGTTCGCGCGATGGAACGAAGGCGACCTCGACTCCTACTTGATCGAGATCACCCGTGACATCTTCGCCCGCAAAGATGAAGAGACGGGTCAACCCCTCGTGGAGATGATCCTGGACAAGGCCGGCCAGAAAGGCACCGGCAAATGGACCTCCCAGAGCGCGCTCGATCTGGGCATGGCCGCACCAACCATTGCGGAGGCGGTGTTCGCACGCTGCATGTCGGCGGTCAAGGAGGAACGGGTCGCCGCATGCGAGGTCCTCAACGGGCCCAGCGGGAGGTATGAGGGAGACAGGGACGAGTTCATCGAGGCCCTTCGGCAGGCCCTGTACGCGTCCAAGGTCTGCTCCTATGCCCAGGGATTCGCCCTGATGCGAGAGGCGGGCAAGGAGTATGGCTGGGACCTGAAGTTCGGCGAGATCGCCAAGATCTGGCGGGGCGGCTGCATCATCCGGGCCCGCTTCCTCCACCACATCACCGCGGCCTACGAACGCGATCCCGGGCTGGCGAACCTGATGCTCGATCCATTCTTCAAGGATGTGTTGGAGGGCTCGCAGGAGAAATGGCGCTACGTCGTCGCTACGGCCACCGACCTGGGCTACCCGATCCCGGCCTTCAGCTCCGCGCTGTCGTACTTCGACGCGTATCGGCGGGGGAGGCTTCCAGCGAACTTGATCCAGGCACAGCGCGACTACTTCGGCGCGCACACCTACCAGCGAGTTGACAAAGAAGGCACCTTCCACACGGAGTGGACGAAGTAGGGTCGTCCTGTAGGGCGGGCATTCCTATGCCCGCCGGCCTTTGTTCGTCGGTTGCCGGCGGGTAAGAGGAGGTTAGCGGTCATGAACGACTTTCCCGACTTCATGAAGAGCAAACTCAATGCCATCGCCTCCCGGTCCCTCGCCCAACGTCTCCTGCTTCTCTTGCTTCAACAACAGGCCTCACCAACATACAAGGACAGGGGGTCGTTCCTGTCACAAGGCGGCGCGGCGCGCTGGCAGAGACCAGCGCGCCCGACAGAACGGCAACAGCGGCGGGCATGGGAATGCCGGCCCTACAAAGAAGGACAATGGAGACAACAGGCATAGGCTTTGACAACCGTCTCCTCACCGATGAAGAGGTCCGCTCGACGGTCCTCGACGCGCTCGGGCAGGTGGATGTCGGCGGCCGGCGAGTGCTGCTCATCATCCCCGACCATACTCGCACTGCGCCCATCGGCAAGCTCTTCCGCCTGATTCACGAGGCCTGGTCGCCGGAGGCGGATCAGCTCGACTGCCTCATCGCCCTCGGCACCCACCCGCCAATGCCGGACGAGATGATCCTCCGGCGTGCGGAGATCACACCCGAGGAGCGCCAGACCACATTCGCCAACACGCGGTTCCTCAACCACCAGTGGAAGGACCCGGACGCGCTCGTGGAGATCGGCTCTCTGAGCGCGGGCGACATCGGCGAGATCACGGGCGGCCTCTTCGAGATGGCGGTCCCGATTACGGTCAATCGGCTCGTCTTCGACTACGACCTGCTGCTGATCGTCGGGCCGGTGTTCCCGCATGAGGTGGTCGGCTTCTCGGGCGGGAACAAGTACCTCTTCCCAGGCATCGCGGGCCAGCACATCATCGACTTCTTCCATTGGCTCGGCGCGGTTATCACCAACCCGGTGATCAACGGCAACAAGTGGACTCCCGTGCGCAAGGTGGTGGATCGCGCGGCCGCCATGGTCGAGACGCCCAAACTCGCGCTCTCCCTGGTCGTGAAGGGCAAGGACCTCGCCGGGCTTTACTTCGGGAGGCCGGAGGATTCGTGGTCCGAGGCGGCCGATCTCTCGCAGAAGCTTCACATCGTCTACAAGGACCGGCCGTTCCACACGGTGCTCTCACAGGCGCCGGAGATGTACGACGATATCTGGACCGCGGGCAAGTGCATGTACAAGCTGGAGCCGGTGGTGGCCGACGGCGGCACGCTCATCATCTATGCCCCCCACGTCAAGGACATCTCCGTCACCCACGGCCACATAATCGAGGAGGTCGGCTACCACGCGCGGGACTACTTCCTCAAGCAATGGCACAAGTTCAAGCACCATCCCTGGGGAGTACTCGCCCACTCCACCCACGTCAAGGGCATCGGCAGCTACGAGAACGGGATCGAGAGGCCGCGCGTGAACGTCGTCCTCGCCACGCAGATTCCGAAGGAGGTCTGCGACCGCATCAATCTCGGGTACATGGACCCGGCGACGATTGATCCGCAGGACTACGCCGACCGCGAAGACGAAGGCGTGCTGTACGTGCCCAAGGCGGGGGAGATTCTCTACCGACTCAAGAACGCCCCGTCAGCACTGGCGGGGAAGGCCGCGAACTCGTAGATCGTGCAGGTGCACGGAAATGCTCTCTGTTCTTCTCGAAACCCGCGAAATGACTCCCCCACTTCCCGATGCGAAGGCCGGGCCGCTCGCGGCGCGGATGGAGGAGGCCACCGGCTGGCGGCCTTACCCGCAGTCAATCACGGCGGCGGGACGGGTCGTCGCCTTCCTCGCGCGCCGCGGCACGGAGAAGCGGCTCTGCCTCCTCTGGGAGAAGGGCTCGCGGCCGGATCTCGTCTCGGACTTCTGCGGGGAGCGGATGTCAGCGGAGATCGAGGGCGTAAAGCTCGCCGGCCAGGCCGGCTATCTCGATCATACGAATGCCGAGGGCCTGCGGAAGCACTTCTCGTTCACGCGGCCGCAGCTCATCGGCGTCCAGCCATCCTTCGGGGCCGGCGATCGGCTCGGCCTGGCCACCCCGGCACACGTCCGCGCCGTCCGCGGCGCCGGTGTCCAGCCGTTCTTTGCGCAGCAGTCGATCCGCGAGATGACTCGCACCGGCCGCACGCCCGAGCAGGTGATGGACAGCGCAACCTTCGGGGTGTTCCAGGAGGGGTGGCGCGAGGCGTTTGGCGCGGATGCCGACCATCTCAAGACCACAGATGACATCGACGCCACCATTGCGGCCGGATTCACGATGTTCACAATCGACCCCGGAGAGCATGTGGACAACGAAGCCGAAACATACGACAGCGTTGCTCTGAGGAAGAAGTTCGAGGCGCTGCCGTGGGAGCAGCTCGAAACAACGATGGTGGACGAGTGCGCTCGCTGTATCGGCAAGAGCGTCCGGCTTCCCGACGACTCGGTCGTCACGCTCGATGAAGAGACGTTGTTCCGCGCGGCCGTGAAATACGGCCGCGCGCTTGCGCACACTGCAGGGATGTATCGACACCTGAAGGCAAAGATGGGAGACCGCCCCTTCGAGTTGGAGATGTCGGTGGATGAGACGGCCACACCGACATCGATTGAGGAGCATGTCTTTGTGGCCGGCGAGCTGAGAAGGCTTGGAGTCGAATGGGTGAGCCTCGCGCCAAGGTTCGTGGGCGAGTTCGAGAAGGGAGTGGACTACATCGGCGACCTCGCTGCTTTCGAGAGGAGCTTTGCTGCGCACGTGGCCGTCGCCAAGCACTTCGGACCCTACAAGATCAGCATCCACTCGGGCAGCGACAAGTTCTCGATCTACCCCATCGCCGCTCGCCTGGCTGGCGACCTGGTCCACCTGAAGACGGCCGGCACGAGCTACCTCGAGGCCCTGCGGGCCATCGCCGCAATCGACTCAGCGCTGTTCCGGGAGATACTCGCCTTCGCCATCGAGCGATATCCAGAGGATCGTGCCTCCTACCATGTATCGGCCGATGTGAGCAAAGCTCCGCTCCCCGAAAGCCTGAGTGATTGCGACCTGTCGGCTGTCCTCGACCAGTTTGATGCGCGAGAGGCGCTGCATGTCACCTTCGGGTCAGTCCTCACCGCGCAGGAGGGAGGCGGCCCCCGCTTCAAAGACCGACTGATGCGCGCGCTGGAGGAGCACGAGGAAATCCACTACGATAGAGTTCGCGCCCACATCGAGCGTCACGTCCGTCCGTTTGCCAGGGGCGGATGATGTGAGAGCCGCAATACGTTGAATGGAGGAGTCCCGTATGACAGCCGCTGACCCGCAGGCTCCGCTGAAGGGCTTCGAACCGCAGCATGAGTTCTTCGTCGGCATCGACTCCGATGGCTGCGCCTTCGACACGATGGAGATCAAGCACAAGGAGTGCTTCATCCCCAACATCATCAAGCACTGGGGCCTGCAGCCTGTCTCGAAGTATGCCCGAGAAGCAGGTGAGTTCGTCAACCTCTACTCGAAGTGGCGGGGGATCAACCGGTTCCCGGCCCTGCTGATGGTGTTTGACCTCTTGGCCGATCGGCCGGAGGTGCAGCGGCGCGGAGTGAAGATGCCGGAGGTGCCATCCCTGCGCCAGTGGGCGGAATCCGAAACCAGGCTCGGGAACCCGGCGCTGAAGGCCGCGGTCGAGAAGACCGGGGACCCGGTGCTGAAGCGGGCACTGCTGTGGAGCGAGGCCGTCAACGCCGCCATAGCCGACATGGTACATGGCATCCCGCCGTTCCCATTTCTGTGCGAGTCGCTCGAGAAGCTCTGCCGGCAGGCCGATGCCGTGGTTGTCTCGGCCACGCCGGGCGAGGCCCTTCAGCGGGAGTGGGAAGAGCACGACATCGCCAAGCACTGCTGCGTCATCGCAGGCCAGGAGATGGGCAGCAAGAAGGAGCACCTCGAACTGGCCGCGGCCGGCAAGTACCCAAAGGACCAGGCCCTCATGATTGGGGACGCTCCCGGGGACCTGAAGGCCGCCCGCGCCAACACCCTCCTGTTCTACCCGATAAATCCGGGGGCCGAAGAGGAGTCCTGGCAGCGATTCTACGAGGAGGCTCTGGACAGGTTCTTCTCAGGCTCTTACGCGGGCGCCTACGAGGAGAAGCTGGTGGAGGAGTTCGAGGCAATCCTGCCCGAAACGCCCCCCTGGAAGCGGTGAGCCGGTCGGCCCTGCGACTACCCCCGCACAGCCTGCTCCAGACGATTGATCTGCTCCCGCGTCCCCATGGCGATCAATGTGTCACCCTGATTGACGGTCGTGTTCGGTCGCGGGTTCGTCCGCAGTTCTCTGTCCTTGGAGAGCACGGCCAAGATCATCGCGCCGCCCTCCTGCATCACGCCAGAGCCAAGCATTGGCTTCCCCAATACGGGCGAGTCGTCGGGGACCGACACTGAACGGAAGTCGACATCGAAGGCTTCCTGGTGAAGGACCTGCTCGATGAAGTGAACGACTCCCGGCTCAACTGCGGCGTAGGCTAGGTCGCGGCCGCCCCCCACATACGGCGAGTGCACGCTATTCGCTCCGGCGCGCCTGAGCTTGTTGACCGTCTCCGCCCGGCTCGCCCTGGCAACGATGTACAGAGTTGGGTTGAGAACACGAGCGCTCATCACAATGAAGAGGTTGTCCTCATCGGTGGCGACGGCCGCGATCAGGCACCGTGCGCGCTCCACTCCCGCCGCGTCGAGATGCTCGTCCTGGGTGGCATTCCCCTCAACACACGGCACTTCCATCTCCTGGAGCTGCTCAATCGCTTCTGGGTCCTGCTCGATGACGACCACTGGCAGGCCGCGGCGGCGGAGCTGATGGGCGGTCTCCTGCCCCATTCGCCCGTATCCGCAGACGATGTAGTGATCCCGCATCTCTCTCAAGGCCCGCAGCCTCCTTCTGCGCTGCACCTCAGCGCTTAGTTGCTGACCGAGGAGAAGCGTGGCGGCGGTGCGCACAGCGAGAGCCACCAGCGCAACTCCAGTGATGGCGAAGGCCGTCGTGAAGAGGCGGCCGGTTTGGCTGAGAGGGTGAACTTCCCTGAAGCCAATGGTCGTGAGCGTCAAGACGGCCATATACACGCCGTCCACGACCGACCACGGGGTACCGCTGAGCTCGCTCTCAACAAAGAGGTAGAAGAAGACGGCGCCGCTCATCAGGGCGAGGAGCGTGGCCAGCAGGATCCAGAGCTGCCGTCCCGACCGTCGTATCTCGCGGAGAGGTATCCGTTCGCCGGAGATGCTCACGCTTCCGCCTCTTCTGCCGGCGAAAACGAGACTCCTCTTAGGGCCAACTCACCGGCCGGTGGTCCTTCTGCCCGCCGCGCCCCCTCATTGCAGGATCGGCTTCAGCTCGACGCGTCGCCCCTCCTCCGCCGCGACGTAGGCGGCGTATAGGACGAGAGTGACGTCCCTGGCCAGCATGAAGCCCGACGTTGGCTCCCGATCCTCGGCGATGGCGGCGGCGAAATCCGCCATCTCCTGCGGGTAGCCCTGGTTCCAGTCTTCCTCGGGCGACGGGAAGGTCCATCCGCCCTTGGTTTCGATCTTCTCCGTGATGTACTCGTCGCCGAAGATCTCGGGCGCAGGCGCGTAGGCGACGCATGCGTTGTTAGGGTTGATGTTGGCGCGGATGCGGGCGTTCGATAGATAGGCTTCGAGGTAGTTGTGGACGCCGCCAAGGGTTGTATCGCCGGCGGCGATCTCGGCAACAGATGCGTCGTCGAATTTCAGCACCATGAGGCCCCAGTCTTCGACGTCCTTCCAATCCATCTTGATATGATGCTTCTTCTCCTGCTTGACGGACTCAATCCACGTCAGGTTCCCGACCTCACACATCACCGAGGCCGGGCGAATCGGCCGCCCGAACTTCTTCTGCCCTTCCCACTGCTTCAGCTGCAGAACGGCACCGAGAGGATGCGAGCCCTTCAGCACGAGCGACCCGCCCCCCGCCGTCCGCCATTGCTTCGCGTAGACGGACGGAGAGCCGGAGTGCGACTCCTCCGCCTGGATTCGCATGATGGTGCCGCCCGCCGCGTCGGCCAGGCGGCGCAGCTTCACAAAGGCAGGCGCATACACCCAGTTCTCTGCGTAGCAGAACTTCACGCCTGCCTTCTCGAGGGCCCGGCCGATGGCATCACATTCCTGTTTGACGCGCTCAAGCATATCTCGCTTGGGTACCGTCCTGCCGATCAGCTCATCATCAGGCGTATCCGGCTCGCCGAAGTAACCGGTCAGGTGCTTCTCACAGATGATATGCTTGCCGGCCTTCGCCGCCTCGATCGAAAGCGCGGAGTGAACGTGATTCGGGACCGCGAGGTCTACGGCGTCCACCTCCACCGCGGCGAGCATGTCTCCCATAGTGCTGAAGTGCTTCGGAATCCTGTACTCGTGCGCGAAGGCGCCGGCGCGCTCCGCGCAGCGTCCGCAGACCGCGGCCACCTCGGCGACCTCCGCACCGAGCTGGCGCCATGCCCGCATGTGGAATTGCGCAGCGTTCCCGTACCCCACCAGGCCAATTCTCACCTTCGCCATCAGAGAACCTCCGAACCCGTCGAGCGCCCTTCAGCGTCACGCAAGAATGGGCGCCAGGTCAACGCGCCGCCCCTCCTCCGCGCTCACATAGGCCGCGTAGAGAACCAAAGTGACCTCTCGCGCGAGCGTTGCACCCGATACGGGCTGCCTGTCCTCTCTGATCGCAGCCACGAAGTCGGCCACCTCCTGCGGGTAGCCTTGATGCCAGTCTTCGTCCGGGGATGGGAAGGTCCAGCCGCCCTTCGTCTCTATCTTCTCGCTGATGTACTCTGGGTCGAAGATCGTGCCCTCGGGCGCATAGGCGACACAAGAGTCATTGGGGTTGATGTTGGCACGCAAGCGTGCGTTGGACAGGTAGGCTTCCAAGTAGTTATGGACGCCGCCCAGGGTCGTGTCCCCAGCCTTCACCTCCGCCACCGACCCGTCCTCGAACTTGACGACGATGATCCCCCAGTCCTCGACGTCCTGCCAACCCGTGCGGACGTAGTGCGTGCGCTCTTTCTTGAAGGCATCGATCCAGGTCAGGTTGCCGACCTCGCAGACCACCGAGGCCGCCCTGATTGGCTCGCCGTGCTTCTCTTCTCCCTCCCACCACTTGAGCTGCAGGGCCGCGCCCAGCGGATGCGAGCCCTTCACCATGAGAGACCCCCCGCCGGAGGACTTCCATCGCTTCGCGTACTCGGCGTGCGAGCCGGAATGCGATTCCTCGGCCTCGATGCGCAGAATCGTGCCGCCGGCGGCCTTCGCCAGGCTCCACAGCTTCACGTAGGAAGGTGCGTAGAGCCAGTTCTCGGCGTATCCGAACTTCATGCCGGAGCTCTCTACGGCCTGCATCACGCGGTTGACTTCGCGCTTCGCCTCTTCGAGCATCTGACTCTTGGGCACCGTCTTCCCAATCAGCTCGTCATCCTTCGTCTCGGGTCCGCCGAAGTAGCCAGTCAGCGGCTTCTCGCAAAGGCAATGCTTGCCGGCCTCGGCCGCAGCGATGATGAAGGGCGCGTGGAGATGGTTGGGGACCGCAAGATCGACGGCGTCGACGTCTACTCTATCCAGCAGCTCCTCCATGCTGCCGAAGGCAGCCGGGATCCCGTGGTCCTGAGCGAATTCCTCCGCCATCTCCTGGGGCACACCGCAGACAGCCATCACCTGGCACTGCTCAGGCGGGAGCTTCTTGTATCCCTCGATGTGAAGATTGGCGGAGAATCCGCAGCCAACAAGGCCAACGCGAATTGGCGCCATACCGCAGGCTCCTCCTCGGAACTCATCTCCAGCGCGGCCGATGCCGGCGCGCCATCGAGACCTACCTCTCGTAGACCTCGGGATTCACGACATACTGCGGCCGCTCCCCATTGAACACGGCCATGATGGCGTCGACGACCCCGTTTCCCATGGCGAGCAGTGCGCCGGGGGTATTGGACGACACGTGCGGCATGGTGACCGTCCGCTCGCACTTGAGCAACCGGCTGTCGGTGGGCGGCTCAGTAGCGTAGACATCCAGGCCAGCGCCGAAGATGCGGCCCTCCTCCAGCGCGTCTGCGAGGGCATCCTCGTCCACAAGCGCGCCCCGCGCCGTGTTCACCAGGATGGCGGTCCTCTTCATGAGCCCGATCTTCTCTCCATCGATGATGCGCCGCGTTTCGTCGGTCACCGGCATGTGGAGGCAGACGAAGTCCGCCTCCTTCATGACTTGCTCGAGCGAGTCGGCGCGCTCTACGCCATGCTCGGCCGCAAAGGCCTGGTCGAAGTAGGGGTCATATGCGAGGACGCGAGCATCGAACCCGCGGCACCGTCGCGCCACGCCCTTGCCGATCCGCCCCAGCCCGAGTATCCCGACTGTCGCCCGGAACAGATCGACGCCGTAGGTGTTGACCCATTGCCCGGCCTTCGTTGTCCGATCACCTTCGGGGATGTGTCGAGCGACGGCGAGCATGAGGGCCAGCGTCATGTCGGCCACGGCCTCTGCATTCGCGCCCGGGAGATTCGCAACAACTATGCCGCGCCTCGTACATTCGGCGATGTCTACCTGGTCGATGCCGGCGCCGTGACGAGCGACCACTTTGAGCCGGTCTGCCCGCGCGAAGGCTGCAGCCGAGAAGTCATCGACACCGGCGGCGCAGCCGTCGACGCCCTCCAACAGCGGCGCCAGCTCCTCCGCCGTCATGGGCCGCCCGTAGGGATTGTGAGCTATCTCGTAACCGGCCCCTACGAGCCGCTCCTCCGGCTCCTTGGTCACCTCGCTGAAGGAAGTAGCGGTTATGAGGACCTTCATGTACCTCACTCTCCTCGGCCCACCCAAGACGTCAGACGGTGCCCTTCAGCCGCACCATCTCAATGTTCTGATTGGGGCAGCGGCGGAAGCACAATCCGCATGCCACACACTTCTCTTCGTCCATGGCGAAGCCGTCCGCCGTCTCGGCATTCACGGCGAAGTTCGAGCATATGCGGGCACACAAGCCGCATCCGGCACCACAGCCGCAGCTCAGGCAGCGCCCCGCCTCTTGGACAGCCTCTTCCTCCGTCATGGTCGAGGTGCACAGCTCGAAGTCGCGCTTGCGCTCACCAGCGGGCCGCATCGACACCGGCACCCTCAACTCACGCGGTGCACCGCGCTCGCGGGCCAGCACTTGATCGCGGGAGACCTCTGTCGGCACCGGATCGTGGGTCAGGAATGCGTTCTCTCCCGACAGGAATCGATCGATCGATACGGCCGCTCGGCGCCCCGAGGCCACGGCCGCAATCACGCTGTCGGTCCCGGTCGCCGCGTCGCCTCCCACGAAGACGCCCTTTGCTGCGGTCTCGCCCGTCTCGGGGTCGCAGGCCAGTGTGCCATTTGGCGCGACAGGCAGGCCTTCGACCTCCCCGGAAACGACCTGGCCGACGGCGTTGACTATCATATCGCACGGCAGATCGAACTCCGCCTCGGAGACCGCGTCCGGCCGCCGTCTTCCTGAAGCATCCCGTTCTCCCAGCGTCTGCACGATCATCTGCAGGCCTTTGACTCGATTGCCCTCGGTCACGACTTCGATCGGGCCGACGAGATACATGACGCGCGCCCCCTCTTCCTCCGCCTCCCAGACCTCCTCCGGGATTGCCGGCATCTCCTCTCTGGTCCTGCGATAGCAGAGGAACACCTCGTCAGCCCCCAGCCGGATCGCGGTCCGCGCCGCATCGACCGCCGTATAGCCTCCACCGACAACGGCCACACGCTTGCCGACCGGAGCTGTCCCCTCTCTGCGAACGGCGCGCAGGAAGTCAACGGCGGACACGACACCTTCCGCGTCCTCGCCGGGCACGTCGAGCCGCCCGCCCGCCTGCGCGCCGAGGCCCAGGAAGATGGCATCGAAGCCCTGTGACCTCAGGTCCGACAGCGCGAAATCCGCGCCGAGGCGCTTGCTGCACTCTATCCTCACGCCGAGCCGCTCAAGGGCCGTGATCTCCTTGTCCAGGATCGCCTCGGGCAGCCGAAAGGCGGGGATGCCGTAGCGCAGCATGCCGCCGGCCTTCGGCGCGGCCTCGAACACAGTGACGGCGTGGCCCGCCCGGGCCAGGTCCCAGGCACAGGCGATCCCGGCCGGACCGGCCCCCACGACGGCCACCTTCTTGCCTGAAGAGGGAAGCCTATCGACCTCGGGCTTCCAATCCTGCTTCTCGGCGTGCTCCAGCACGAATCGCTTGATGTCTCGAATCCGAATAGGATCATCCATGTCGCCGCGGGTGCAGGCCGCCTCGCAGGGATGCGCGCAAACGTACCCGCACACGGATTGCAGAGGGTCCCGTGAGGTGATCAGGCGATAGGCCTCCCGGAAGTTCCTCTCGGCCACCTTGCGCACGTATCCCTGGGCAGGCACCTGGTTCGGGCAAGCGAACTTGCAGGGCGCAGCCAGGCCGGTGTCCTTGATGCGCGCGTGCCCGGGGTAGAGCGTGAGCCTCTCAGCTGACGTGACCTCGTTGACCAGCAGGTCGCGCATGTCCTCCCACCTGTCGAAGTTCATTTGGTCCAGGTAGCGGAGGACGCCCTCTTTCAGATCCTTCACGATCTCGTAGCCGTGCACCAGCACGGCCGTGCACACCCCGACCAGATCGGCCCCGAAGAAGGCCATCTCCACCGCGTCCTGCCAGGTCTCGCATCCGCCGGTGGCCGTGGCGCGGACGCCCGGCCCGTTGCGCTTCCGGATCTCGAAGATGTCGCGCAGTGCCAGCGGCTTGCACCACGGGCCCGACATGCATGTGAGCGAGACCTGTTCCTGCAGGTGGATGACAGACTGTTTTGGATTCCACATGTCCACCGGCGCAAAGGCGAGGCGGTTCGCGTTCGACCCCACGGCGACTGCGCCCGCCTTGTAGCAGGCCTGGGAGACCTCGCCCAGCCGGCCACCCTCCGGCGTCAGCTTCACGAAGACAGGGATGGACACGGCCCTGACGGTTGCTTCTACCACCTCGCCCACGAGCTCGGGCTGCATCCCCATCGAGGCCCCACTCTCAGGGCCGCCCTCGTGTGCTTCGCCGGTCAGGGCGATGTTGAACGACATGTTCGGGCAGCCCATGTTGACTTCGAGCACGTCGCATCCCGCCTGCTCGAAGGCGCGCGCCATGTCGACCCATCCTTCGACACCCTTGTCGCCGACGTACGAGTAGTTCGCCATTATCACGAAGTCGTCGGACACCCGGCGGCGCGACTCCTCCACCAGGGCCACCGCCTGGCCAAGGTCTATTCGCTTCTCAGCGGTGAACGCGAACAGCCCGGCCGGGTCGAAGTAGGCGTAGCGCGGCTCTCTGTTGATGTAGGGAGCGGGATCGAAGGTGAGCTTGATCGACGCCCCCGACCAGCCAAGCTCACACCCCCGCTCGAGCTGGTCGGCGGAATGGGTGGTCGGCCCGGATGCCAGGAAGAACGGGTTCTTGAAAGTGACGCCGGCTACCGTCAGCGATAGCCGCGGGTCATCATCGCGGCTGGCCATGTCTGCTGGGTACTCCTCCCATAAGCACAGGAGAGAGCGCGCCCAGGGCTGCGAAAAGGCTGACACGCCGGGCGCCCTCTTGGCACCTGGCGTCCCCCAGAGGACACCTTATCTCCCACCGAAGTCTTCGACGCCGCGGCCCGCCGCTCCCCCCGTCGCCGCTCCGGTTTTCCCGTCCCCCGACCGGCATCCTCCGCAGTCCCCTTGTGAGGCCCCTCACGGGCTCTCCGCGTAGCCGAACTGGAGGACAATCCTTTCCCATGGCAGAAGTGTGACCAGCGCAGAGCTGCTTGCGCTTCTTGGAGGAGGAGGCCATGAGCGATCTCGGCATCAAGCCAGCGGGAGACGGCTTCGACGCCGTTGCCCTCGGCGAAGTCATGATGCGAATCGACCCGGGCGACGTGCCTACACGCCGCGCCCGGTTCGCCCGGATCTGGCACGGCGGCGGCGAGACGAATGTCGCAGAAGGACTGAGTGCTTGCTTTGGCCTGAAGACCGCGGTCGTCACCGCGCTCGTGGACGACGGCATCGGACGGAACATAGAGAACCAGCTCCGTGAGGCCGGAGTCGATACGTCTCATATCATCTGGTTCGACACCGGCGGCAAGGGCAAGTTCTCGACCGATGCCAAGGGCACGCTGCACAACGGGATTAACTTCACCTGGAGCGGCAAAGGCGTTCTGCCCTCGGTTACCGAGTACTACCGCGCGCATACCCCCATCCGCGAACTGAAGCCGGGAGACGTGGACTGGGATGCGGTCTTCGAGGAAGGAGTTCGGTGGTTCCATACCGGGGGAATCTACACGCTCATCTCCCCGACTTCGTCCGAGCTGGCCCTCGAGGCAATGCAGAAGGCCGGTGAGCACGGAGTCTTCCGGTCCTTCGACCTGAACTACCGCGCGAAGGTGGAGCCGGACAAGGAGCGGGCGCGGGAGATCAACCGCCGCATCGTGCCGCACTCTGACTTCCTGGTCGGCAACCAGGGAGACTTCTTCGATGCGCTCGGCTACGAGACGAAGAAGGTGGACCCGAAGGAGGAATTCGAGGTCTGGCTTGCCGCCTATCAGGAGATGCTCCGTCAGGTCGCGAAGGACTACTCGAACCTCAAGCTGATCGGGACTCAGCTCCGGTCCGCGATCAGCGCGGACAGGATTCACTGGGGCGCGGTGCTGTACGAGGTGGCCGAAGACAAGATGCACCTCGCCGTGACCCGAGAGAACATCGAGATTGCCGACCGCACGGGCGGGGGAGATTCCTTTATGTCCGGTGTCGCGGCCGCGCTGATGAAAGGCCATGACGCTGCGACGGCCGTGCAGTGGGGCGCCGCGCACGGCATCCTGGTGCAGGAGACGCCGGGCGACACGACCATGGTGACACAGAAGGAGGTCGAGAAGGAAGTCCAGCGAGCGCTGAAGGGAGGCGGCGTGAGCGCTCTGCGCTAGTTTTCCATCCGTTGCGACGGCTGAATGACTGGAGGTAGTTGATAGATGGCTCAATATGTAAGAGATCGCGCCCGTGTCGACAAGGCCCTTCGTTCATCCGAAGTCGTTGTGGTGATGAACCGCGACCACGTGAAGAAGGCCGAGGACCTGGTCACAACCATGTGGGAGGTCTATCAGGCCGGTTATGTCGCCGAATGTACCTTCCGTATCGACGCCGCTCTCATCGAAGAGGCGATGCAGGGGCTCACGAAGCAGCGCGCTGAAGCGCCCGCCGCGAAGCCCTTCGTGCTCGGCGTCGGCAGTGTCATCAATCCGAAGGAGCTCGAGGCGGCCATCGAAATGGGCTTCGACATGGTTGTCGCTCCGGCCAACGTGATGGGTGGGTATGGCGAAGGCAAGGAGTTCGTGCGCATCACCCGGGAGGCCGACGTCTTCTCCGCGCCCGCGATCCTCTCCCCGACCGAGCTCCAGTACTTCATCGAGCGCGATGATGGCTTGGAGCCAGACTGCATCAAGGTGTTCCCTGCGGGAGTACACGGCCCGAGCGGCATTGGAGCGCTGCTGGCCCCGTATGTTCGCGACCGACACAAGGGGCGTATGCTCATGCCGACCGGCGGCGTCAACTACGAAACTGGTCCGCAGTACCAGGAACATATCAGCAAGCGCGGCTGGACACCCGTGCTCGGCATGTCCAGCCCTCTCGCGCTGGTCGGAAAGCGCAAGAAGCCGGGCGATCTGGACACGATCCGCGAATCCCTGGCCGACTTCAGGGCGAACTTCAAGCCTTATTCGCCGGCCTGAGCGCGTGCCGTCACGCGTAAGGAACCACGACATGGACCAGAAGCAAGACGCGCTGTTCAGCATTTCCGGTAAGGTCGTCGCCATTACCGGTGCGGCCGGGGTGATCTACGGCGCCATCGCCCGGGGGCTGGCCGCGCGGGGGGCAAAGGTCGCGCTTCTCGATCTGCTCGGCGACAAGGCGCAGAAGGTGGCAGACGAGATCAAGGCGGAGGGAGGCGAGGCGATCGGAGTGGCGTGCGATGTGCTTGACACCGATAGCATAGCCGCCGCGCTCGATACGATCATCAAGTCCTTCGGCCGCGTCGATGTTCTCATCAACGGTGCAGGTGGGAACCGCCCGGGCGCGAGCGTACCACGCGACGGCGTGTTCACAGATCTGTCTCTGGAGGAGGTGGACAAGGTCTTCGCCCTCAACTACAAGGGGACGTTCCTGCCGACGCAGATCTTCTGCAAGCACTTCGCGAAGCAGGGCAAGGGCATCATCGTCAACACCTCCTCGATGTGTTCCTTCGCGCCGCTCACGAATGTACCGGGCTACTCCAACGCGAAAGCTGCCGTGACCAATTTCACGCAGTGGCTGGCCGTGCAGGTCGAGGTCGATTACCCGGAGGCGGACATCCGCGTCAACGAGATCGCGCCGGGCTTCCTCGACACGACGCAGAACCATCGCTTGCTGTTCGAAGAAGACGACAAGACGCTCACTCCCCGCGGCCGCTCGATCATCGCCAATACCCCCCTGGGGCGATTCGGCGATCCTGAAGAGCTGCTCGGGCCGATCGTGCTCCTCATCTCCGATGCGGGCAGCTTCCTGCATGGGATAACGATAGCAGTGGACGGCGGGTTCGCGATCTACTCCGGGGTCGGTCCGCTGGATGAGAAAAGGTAGCAGCGGCGGACGCCGGACACGCAAACAAGTTCAGGCCGCCACCCTGCAGGATTGCGCCGGCCCCCGGCGCAATCCCCGCTTCGAGGGGAGAGATATGAGACACCCCCATGGGGCAAAGACGCGTCGGCGCACGGCACTCGCTCTCGCCCTGGCCGCGCTTGCGACGGCACTGACTTCACAGGCAGGCGTTGCCGGCGACCTGAAGCTTCGGTTCGAAGGAAAGCAGCTTGCAGGTCTGACCGTTGACGGGGCCAACCTTCCGAGCAACCGGCCGGGGGGCTTCTACGTTCGGCCTTACCGAGCCGACACCGGCCCGAACATCCTCCGCCCCGGGAGTCTGGCGGATCTCGGCGAGACCCTTCCCGCCGGGTTCTCGATAGACCCCCAGGTGACGTGGCGCGGGAGGCCAACTCCGGCGATCAGGCTCCCCGACGAGGAACTCACAGACTCCGGAGAGCTCAATCTCTTCGTCGACGACGTCGAGCCCCGCGCGATCTACGTGCTGCGCTTTGCCCACCGCGGAGAGCGCCTCGGCGGCGACTTCCCGCCGATCATCCACGTCCGGCAGTTCGGGCCCGATGGCGAGTGGGTCGCCCCCCAGCAGAACGTCGAGCTTCTCCACGGCACCTACGACTGGCGCCAGGAAACCATAGCCATCCCGGCCGTCGAGGGTGCTGAGCGGATGTCGTTCATGCTTCACCATCCCCGCGGGCTCGGGCGCTTCTGGATCGGCGGCCTGTCGGCCCACCAGGTGCGGGCGATGCCAGAGCTCCCACTGGAGGGCGAGTGGACCGGTGGCGCAAGGCCGCTTTTCGCAGGCACCATGCCCGGGACAGAAGTGTCCCTGGATGCTGAGTGCGAACTGCGCGAGGAGTCCATCAGGGTACATGCCACGCTTTCTGCGCCGACTCGGTGGGTTCTCCGGCATCCGCAGGCCTTGACCCTGGGCTTCCGGCTTCCGCTGCGCGCTGTCGGATGGAGATGGAGCGATTCTCTTCGGCGGGAGCGGCCCATCGAGGAAGGCCGTGATTACTCGGGTTACCATGTCATAGGGCGAAGACAGTTCCGCCAGGTCTCGAAGTTCCCTCTCGCCGCTGTATCTGGGCCGGACCATGGTGTTGGGCTGATGGTGCCGCTCATTCCGACCACCATGAACCGGCTCTACTACGACCGCCACGGGTTCCTCTGCGTGGAGTTCGATCTCGGGCTGGCGGTCCGCAGCTGGGAGCCGCTGCAGAGCGTAGCAGTCTCGTTCGACATTGCGCTTTTCGATCCGCGCTGGGGCTGGCGGGCGGCGCTCGAGCGATACTACAAACGCTACCCGGAGCACTTCGCCAGTCAGGCCACGCACGGGGGCTGGTGGATCGGGCCCACCGAGCAGGTTGAGGACCTCGCCGACTTCGGCCTGCAATATGCCGAACTGCACTTCGCCGAACCCGAGCGGACGAAGGCGAACAACGAGCAGGGCCTCTACACCTGCTCCTACAGCGAGCCATGGATGTGGCGCATCCGCGTGAGCAAGGAGCGCGATGTCACCCTCGCCCAGCCGCTGATCCACTACTTCCCGCGGATCCTGGCCGACGCGGATCTGCCGGGAGATGTCATGGACGAGGGCGACTACTGGCCCGCTCCCAGGAACGAGTCAGTGCGGGCGTTCCTCAACTCTGTTACCGTCGGAGCGAACGGCAAGTACCAAATCAACGCAGTCCGCACCTATGGCGGGGGGACCTTCATTGAGATGAACACCTCGCCTCTGCCCGGCATCTGGAGCCACCGCCTCGGCGGCATGAACCGCGGCCTGCTCTCCTATCGCTACGAAACGCTCGAGGACGTCGCTCGTTGCCTGCGCGGCCGGGCCACGGTGGATGGCGTGTACTTCGACTCGACCGGCGACTGGTCCGACATCGCGCACGAGAACCACCGGGCCGAGCACTTCCAGTTCGCCCGCTTCCCGCTGACCTTCAGCTACGCCACCGGCACGCCGATCATCTCGGGCTTGTCTGCGATGGCCGAGTACATGGAGTTCATCCGCGAGAAGGGCTTCATCACGATGGCCAACTCCGGGCCCGAATACTGCGCGTACGCGGCCCCCTATCTCGACATGATCGGGGCCGGTGAGAACTTCGGTCCGGAGTTCGCTTCGGACGAGAATCTCAGCCACGACCGGTGTATCGCGTTCCAGAAGAGCGTGAGTTTCGGCAACACGGGAATGCTCGACCTCTCGCCGGAGGAAGCCGAGTCGCGCTTGCGCCTCCTCCTTTTCTACAATGTCTATCCGGGCATCTTCGCGCGAGACCCCGCGGCTATCGAGCGAGTCCGGCCGCTCTATCGCAGATACATGCCGCTGATGCGAGCCATGGGCCGAGCCGGTTGGCAGCCCGTGCCCTGGGCGACTGTCGATGACCCAGGGGTCTGGGTCGAGCGTTACGGGCCGGGCGCCTCCGGCGACGTGTACTACGCCCTTCGGAACCCGACGGAGCAGACCCGGACGGTGACGCTGACCGCCGAGTGCGCCGGCCTGGGCTGGGGCGCCGGAGCTCGCGTCGAGGCCGCGAATGCCCTCTCTGGAGAATCTCTGACCGTGGCGCGGGCTGCCTCAGGGCCAGCAGTCAACCTGGTGGTGCCCCCGCAGGACACCGTTGTGCTGAGGCTGCAGAAGCTGGATTAGCCAACTCCCGCGCCAGAGCTGGACGTGCCGCACGCCTCGTGCCAGTTGCCCGGCAGGACTGCGAGCGGGCGTCAGCGAAGGGCCCCTACTCCGCCACCACAAGCTCGCCTTCAGGAGAGGTCCATGCGTAAGGCAGTGGAGGGGGGAAGTGTCATAACCCCGGCTGAGGTGTTCGAGCAGGCTGACGTAATCATCGAAGACGGCAAGATCTTCGCGGTGGGCCCCGGCCTTGCACGCGGCGACATCGACGAAACGATAGATGCCAGAGGACATATCGTTGCGCCGGGCTATCTCGACGTCCATGTGCACGGGAGCGCCGGCCACGATACGATGGATGCCACGCGGGACGCCATGGAGGGAATGGCCAAGTTCTTCGCCACCCGCGGCGTCACCTCGTTTTGCCCCACGACCCTGACTCAGCCAACCGAGAACATCATGGCTTCCGTGCGGGCCGTGCAGCACTGCATGGAGAACCCGATCGAGGGCGCAGCGCAGCCCCTCGGCGTCCACCTCGAAGGGCCCTGCATCGACGCGAAGAAGAAGGGCGCGCAACCGGAGCAGCACATCACCCACGCGGCCGGCATCGACTACAAGGAGCTCTTCTCTCTGGGCAACATAAAGCTGATGACACTCGCGCCTGAGATCGAGGAGAACAGGGACCTCATCGCATTCGCCCGGGCCCAGGGCGCGGCCGTCGTCGTCGGCCACTCATCGGCCACTTACGAGGAACTCGCCGAGGCCGTGCAGCATGGCCTCAACCACGCCACCCACACTTTCAACCAGATGGAGGGGCTGCACCATCGCAAGCCCGGCACGGTCGGCGGCGTGCTCCTGCTCGACGAGATCTACGCCGAGTTCATCGCCGACGGAATCCACCTCCACCCGGCAGTCGTCGATATGATCGTCCGCCTGAAGGGCCCCGACAGGGCCGTGGCCATCACCGACGCCATCAGCGGAGCCGGTATGCCAGACGGAGAGTACGAGCTGGGCGGCCAGAAGGTCGTGGTGAAAGAAGGAGCGGTGCGACTTCCCGACGGCACGCTCGCAGGGAGCGCGCTCACTCTCGACCAGGCGGTGCGAAATATCGTCGAATTCACCATCGCCTCGCTGCCGGAGGCGATCCAGATGGCGACCCTCACACCAGCGCGCTCCATCGGCGTCGCCGATCGTAAGGGTCTGCTCGAGCCCGGTAAGGACGCCGACATCGTCATCCTCGACGACGACCTTGACGTCGTCAAGACGATGGTTGTTGGGCAGGTGGTGTACGAGGCGTAGCGCCTAGGCGGAGTCGATAGGTCACAGAAGGCGGGGGCTGCTGCTCCCGCCTCTGCCATCTCTGGAGCCCACACCCGGATTCGAACCGGGGACCTTATCCTTACCAAGGATACGCTCTGCCACCTGAGCTATGTGGGCTTCCGTTTGCGCCGTACGTCTATACCATGCCTGGTGGAGGGGGGAGGATTCGAACCTCCGTAGGCTTCGCCGGCAGATTTACAGTCTGCTCCCTTTGTCCAGCTCGGGCACCCCTCCGAGACAACAACAGCCGCGAGCCCCGCTCGCGACCAGACGATACTAGCATGCCCCCTCCCCAGCGTCAAGATGAACGGAGACCCGTTCCAACTACGGCTTGTTCGTCGGCGCCGGAAGTGTTCGGACCTCAATCTCGCCGACGGCCGTCCAGCCGACGTTCTCCGGGCTGTACAGGGGCCCGATGCCGACCTCCACCGCGCACGGCCCGGGCGGGCAGTTCGTCGGCACGATGAGCGTGCCTCGCTGCTCGAACTCCTGCCCTTCCGGCAGGGGCGCGAGGTCCCACTGGCTCGCCAGCAGCGGGAAGGCCTGAGCAAAGCGGCCGTTCGGCGTCAGCTCCTCGGTGAAGCGCTCCGCCTCCACCTCCCGCGGCACCAGCCGCACCGCGAACTGCGCCGGCCCCGGCAGTCGTGTGGGCACTCGCCAGCGGCTGCGGAACTCAGCTAACTCGCCGGTGCCGACCTCCCTCCGTGCCAACTCGAATTCGACCAACGCAATCCCGCCTGGGAACTCGGCCGCTGGCTCCCCCCCTTCGGCGCGCACCGGCCCGGGGCGCGCGGCGCGAAGGGCCACAAGATCCTCGCCAATCCCTACGAAGTACGGAGGTCCCGCCAGCTCTATGGTCCTCGACCCATGCAGCGCGTACACGGGCCGCCGGCCATCCAGCCGCTGGGCCAGGAGGTAGGCGAAGACCGCCGTCCGGTCCCACTTGTACCGGCTCATGTCGGCCGCCGCAAGCCAGGCGAGCGCTGTCTCTGTCTCCGCCCAGGCGGCGCGCGTTGCCTCCCAGAGCGTCTCGTCTTCCAGCGTGCCGACGTACCAGTCCGTCTGCAGTGGCACGACCCGAATGAGCGTGACGTCCGGCCGCATCTCTTCCACAGTCTGCAGGTACATCGTCGCGAAGCTCGGCACATCGTTGTCGGAGATGAAGATGGCGTCCGGCTCCAGCGATGACAGCATCGCGACCCAGCGGTCGCGGTGCTGCCAGAGATTGCTCAGATCAGAGCGCCCCCAGTTGCCCACAAGCAGCACGGCACACACCGCCAGGCCTGCCGCCATTGCCGCCGCTCGCGAGGCCAAGTGCTTGCCGGCCGCCGCCATTCCCACTGCGCCGCAGAGCGCGAGTATCCCTCCGGCCGGCCCGAAGAAGACCTTCAGGTCAGTTGTCTCGCCCCACTGCAGCACCCAGTACACCACCAGCGCCGCCCCCGCCAGCAGGGAGCTCGCGATCGTCGGCCGTCGCCGGAACCACTGCCGCCAGCCCCAGGCCGCGAACGGCACCGCGATGAGGGCGAGCAGCGTTGCCCACGCCCCGTTGGGTACCAGCAGCTCCGGGAGCAGCCGCTCGAAGAGGTCCCCCATCTGCCCGAAGGTGTGAGAGAACGCGTACCCCGTGTACTGGCTCGCCAGCACGTGGTCCCGGAAGCGGTCCCATGTCACGGGGTCGGTCCAGTTGACCGGCGGCCGGGCGGCCGCGCGAATGGGCAGATACAGGTAGAAGGCAAAGGGCGCAAGGAAGAGTCCCGCGGCCGCCAAGTACCACCGCGTCTGCCTCGGCTTTGTCAGTAAGACTGCGACGAAGAGGGCCGGAGCCACCGCGAGCATCGCCGTCCGATGGTGCATCGACACGAAGCCGACCGCGAGCGCGAGCCATGCCAGCGCGCGGGGCGACCCATCCGCGTCCCATCGAACCACCGCAGCGATGGCGAGCGCCGCGAGCAGCGCCGTCAGCCCATACACCTCCGCCCGCACGGCCTGGCTCCACACCGGGAACCACAGACCGAATGCCACACCGGCCAGCGCCCCCGCCGCGACGTTCCGCGCCAGCCGAATCGCTAGCGCGGTCACAATGGCGGCGGCCGCCGCCGACGCCACGGCGGACAGCAGAGCCACCCGATAGGCACTCGTCCCACCCACCGGAAGGAAGTCGAACACGCGACCCAGCAGCACCCAGAGCGGATAGCCCGTGGGGTGCGCGATCCCCAGCACGTGGGCCGCGGCGACCAGCTCGCCGCTGTCCTGATTGATCACCGTGCGGATGAGCGTCGCGTGGTAGACCAGGAAGAGGAACAGAAAGACCCCCACCGACGCCCCCAGCGTGGAGCGGGATAGTGGGACCGGTGTCTCTGGCGGCGGTGCCGCGCGCCGCCTGGATTCAGGGGGCAGGCCCTTCCTTCGGGGCATGATCTCCGTGACGCCGCGGCCGCACCGCGTCCAAATCATCTGGAGCCGGCGGCAGGATTCGCTTGTCCCGAGCTTGCCGAGGGAAGCCCGCGGACAAGATGCTCCTTCTTCCCCGCCCGCCAAGCTTTGACCTGAAGCTCACGTCGGCGGGCGGCAGACTTGCTTGCATATCGCTCTGAGTAGACCAGCACTACCGGGCGACGTCGAGCGGTGTAGTCTGCCCCCTGTCCCTGATTATGGACGCGGACCCGCTCCTCGGGATCGTGGGCAATGCCGGTGTAGAGAGACCCGTCAGAACAGCGCACCATGTATAAATGCCATGAGCGGTCGTCGGTCATGTCCTGGCCCCTCGACTTCGCTCGGGGTCACTCTTCTCATCCGCCGCAGGCGAATGATGAAGAGTGGAGCCGGCGGCAGGATTCGAACCCGCGACCAACTGATTACAAATCAGCCGCTCTACCAACTGAGCTACGCCGGCTCAATGTCCGATTCCACGAAAACGGCCCCCTACATCATTGTGGGCCGAGGTATCAGTCTGCGTCTCGCGCGCCCTCTCCCCCTACATTCTGCCAGTAGGACTGCTGATGGGAAGTCAGTCGGTCGCCTCCGGCAGGCTGGAACCGGGATGATTCTAGCATCTCCTGGGCGCAGTGTCAGCAGCAGCAACAGCGCGAGAGGCCCAGACAGGAGCGGAAAGTTGCCTTTGGCAGCCCTATCCCGCCTTCACAGAGGCTAGGGCAGACGACTCGTCTCCCGCCCTCTTCGGACAGTGGAGTCTACGCACGCCTCCCACAGCACTTCTTGTACTTCCGCCCTGACCCACACGCACAGGGGTCGTTTCTCCCTTGCTTCGGGGGTGCCCTCGGGGCAGGCTTTC
Source organism: uncultured bacterium (assembly GCA_964559435.1). Lineage (GTDB taxonomy): Bacteria > Armatimonadota > Hebobacteria > Hebobacterales > Hebobacteraceae > Hebobacterum. The sequence goes on from CAZLHI010000006.1 coordinate 116,403, forward strand.
TCCCGTCGCTGTCTGTGCCGAGATCTGCCATCGCTTCTCGGAGATCACGCATGATCGGCTCAGTTGGGGCATACTCAACCGGTTCTCCGCCATGTCTTGCGAGGTATATCTTGTCAATCACGGCTGAGTATGTAGGATCGATGATTGCGCGGTCGCAGGTTGCCTGCAGAAGCGTCGAGAGCCCGCCATGCTGTATGAAGTAGCCAACTAGGTCTAGCTCATCAGAGACCAGGACTCGCCCATTGAGCCGGACTCGATCGTCCAGGTACTCACAGAGCTTCTCCGGTCCCCAGCCGAAGTAGCCCCATGCATCGACGAGGTTCCCTAGATCGAGAATGTTGATTGCCCAAGGATAGGGCGCGAGCTCGTCTTTCTTCAACAGAAGCGACAGATCGACCGCTAAAGGCCCGAAGTCGTCCCTAGTAACGCACACACAGTACACCGCGTCGACATCACTCGGCTCGATGTGAGCCAGCTGGTTCCCGTGAGCGTTGTAAAAGTCTACGGGGTTCCCAGCAGCCCAGTTGCCCCGAACTCGATCCGCCTGTTCATAGGCTTTCTGTATGCCTCTATCACTCTGAAATGCTCTCTTCAGTCTTGTGAATGCCTTGTCGGGATCGCGAAAAGGCTCCGCAGGCGGCATGGCTTTCGCTTCAATCACGAAGAGCCGCCTGTCCCAGCGGATAATGAGATCGTGCTCAAAGTCGCCAGTTTCGGTCTCAAATGCATGAGCAAAGAAGTCCGCGCTACGGCCGAAGAGAACGCGCATCTTCTCTTCCGTTTCTTTCTCCAACGCTCTATCACGCTTCCTGAAGAACAACTCCCGCTTCTCGCCACTGCTTAGCCGGTCTTCACCGACTTTGAGTATGGCCTCGTAGAGTGCATTAACCGACACACATAAGGCGACTTCTTTGGCCACTTCGAATAATGGCTTCTCGTCTGCTACATTGCGCTCGGTAAGATACCTGAAATCCTGCACTTCGCCTCGATGACAAGCGAACTGCTTCCAATAGGAAAGAGCAATCCGTTCGCCGAATTGATCTTGGATAGCTGCCCGCGATATCCTGAGGAAGGATCTCAGCCCGTCTATCAACCTCTTAGCATGGAGTGGATACGTTCCATTCTGCGTTTCCTTCCTGAGCCTGTTGAGATCCCATCCTTCCCTCTGCGCCCGATCACGTAGCAGCAGTCTGATCCGGAGTTCCTCGGCCGCCACCTCTGACAGTTGATCTGCTGATAACTGAAATGTTTGTGCGATCCAGTCCGTGACCTCAAGTGCCTCTGAGGCCGTGAGTCCGCAAGTCTGTCGGAGTTCTTCGTCGAAAGGCGCGATGTATGTGCGGATCCGTTCAGCCACCTGCTCGGCCGATGCACGAAGAGTTGCCCCCATATGGTGAAGGAAGGCTCGCATCGCGACCTCTCTCGTCTCAAACCACGCGTCTGTTAGATCGGGCAACTCATCAGGAGTCGGCCAGAACATCGACGCATAAGCATTCACGATGGTATCTAGCAGATCAACCGACTGATCCCATTCGTCTTCTCCAAAATCGCGGGGCCTTGCAGGTTCGGGGGTAGTCAGCATCAGACCTAAGAGGAAGAACACTTGGCAGAAAGGAGCGGACAGCGCCGAATGCTCATCGAATGACATGCTTGAGGTGAGGAGACGGATAGCGCACGTTTCGACAACGGCTTCAGTAGAGCATGGCTCAAGTAACGTCCGGAGGCGTTCTGTATTCTGTAACAGCTCTCTGTGCAATCGTTCATCCATAGTATGTGTCCCCGAGGTCCGCCACAGTCGATATCACTCCGTAGTCTACCCCCATGGCAAGAGCGAGTCAAAACTGAGGTCCATGATCCCTGGTTCGTAAGGCAAGGAGCTTGCTGCCTGCCATTCGTGCGCGAGCGCCGCCGGGAGGGCGACGTCGTGTTCGGATTCCCTCAGCGTGGAGATGCGACAGAACTGGTCGTCGGCAGACTCACCCCCTTCGTGATGTCGGCCCTTGCGAACGCCCACCTCCGCTCGGCATCGGCGAATTCGGAGTAGCGGGCCGTCATAAGCGGAGTGCGGTGGCCCAGGGCCCGCATCAGCGCCGTGGTGGGAACCCCGGCCATCGCAGACGTGAGCCCGAAGTAGTGGCGCAGCCGGTGGGGCGTGACCAGATGTGGGTCCACCCCTGCCTCGGCAGCGGCTCGCTTCAGGATTGTGCGCACGGCATCCGTGGTCACACGCTCTCCCGGCGGCCTGGCCTCGGCCGCGGTGTGCCCTGTCTCGCTCGTCCCGTATGCGAACTGGTTTGGGCCGAGCCTCACGAACAGAGCGTCTCCTTCACCGAGGTGGGGGCAGGCGCGTGATCGCAACCTCAGCCACGACGCCATCAGCTCGGCTACCTCTGGCTTGACCACCTCTCTACCGTCGGAGAGCGTGAGCGGCAAGTCCACGTACCTGGCGCGCCGGACCTTGCTGGTCGCTGCCTTCACCCGAACCCGGCCCTCCTCCAGATCCAGGTCGCTGGCGTTGAGTCCCACGAGTTCCGCTACCCGCAAGCCACAGAATGCCATCAGGTGGATCATCGCCATGTTGCGGATGCCGGTCGGGCGGCTCAGGTTCACCGAGGAGAGAACTCTCTGCAGGTCCTCGCTCGGTGTGGCCCTCGGCTCCGGGTCCGTGTCCAGCCGATACGTGGCGACGTGCGCGCCGATGTCTTCAGCAAGCAGCCGTTCCTGGTACAGCCATCCCAAGAACTGCTTCGCCGTCGCCAGCGCCATCTGCTTGCCCCGCGGGGTAAGCGGCCTGCCGTGTGCCGTCACGAAGCTGTCCAGCCACACCACGAACGCGCGCAGGTCGTGCTGGCTGAAGTCCTGCACGCTGGCGATCCCTCGTTGCTCTGCGAACGCAGCGATGCGGTTGACCACCTGCTCGCGGTAGTGCTCCAGTGTCCCTGGCCTGATCCCCGGATGATCCGCAGCCCACCCCTCCACGAAGAGGCGAATCGCCGCCTCCCAGGTCAGAGCCTCCGGGGCCTCGCGACGGAGCTCCATTGCCGAGCTTCGCGCGCCTGGAGAAGCGGCTCCTCGGGGCCTACGTCTAGCCATCACCATCGCAAGAAGACCTCCTGACGTGCTGTCCAGATCGCATCCGTCAGGTGGTCATTCACGCTCTGTTCCGGAAGGATGTCAAGCCGATTGTGGCGGCCAAATGGGGGCAACGTCGGGCTACCTTCGGCAGATCGGGTCTGGTCGGGGTGGAGTATCCCGCGGCACCCCGTGTCTGGGGTCGCGAAGCCGAGCTTCCCAGTCGCACGGTGAGGGGTCTGTCAGTGGTGAGACCGTTCCACTTGTGCTGACGGCCGACTCAAGGTCGCGGCCGACAGAGCGTACGCGAGATGCCCCCCTTGACACCAGAGACCGTTTCAGCCGGTTCGGTCCTCGTCGATCCGATCTGCTCTGCAAGCACCGCCAGTAGACCGGGAATGGCTCTCGAAGTGGTTCTACGCCGAAGTGACCACCACAGGGGGGCGGAAACCACCTCTCACTTCCTATTCACCCCCGCGCGGGTGGGTGCCGCGCCACGCCAGCCGCGGAAGCAGGCAACCTGTGCTATACTGCCTCACGAGCGTGTTGCGAGGGACCGTCATTCCTCTGGAGGGGGAAATGCGCATAGCTCGCATCCATATCGAGAACTTCCGCTGCATCGACGAGTTGACGTGGGAGCCGCGACAGCAGAACGCACTCGTCGGCCAGAACAACTCCGGCAAGAGCACCATCCTTGCCGCTCTCGAACTGGCTCTAAGCCCGTCGATTCGCCTCTACCCGGACTCATTCTCGGAGTACGACTTCCACAACCGGGACCGCACAAAGCCCATCATCATAGATGTGGCCTTCGGCGAACTCGCCGAGGATGGTGGCGAGACAGCTCGCTTTGCCGACCATCTGGAGCCGGGGGCCAGCGCTGACGCGGTTCGTCTTGAGGCAGAGGCCCCCTGTGTACTTGACGAGGAGGACCTCTTCCTCAGAGTGAGGTTCGAGTGCACCTATGACGAGGCGAGCTGCGAATACCACTTCCGCACATACTACCGGAAATGGGAAGATCAAGACGACCGGGACAATCACGTCACCACTCGCGACAAGGAGGCCTTCGGCCTGCAAATGCTCCGTGCCGACCGCCAGGTGGAGCGGGCCTACGGCTTTGCCCCATATTCAGTCCTGAGCCGCCTCCTAAGGCAGCAGGACGTGAACCTGGCCGCTCAAAGCGCAGACATGGTGGCCCAGGCTCGCAACATTGCACACCTACTCCTGCAGAACACTGAATTCGCGGCGCTCATGGAACGCCTCGCCAAGGACACAGACGCGGTAGTGCCGCTCGCCAGTACCGATTCCTTCCACGACCGCCTAGCATTCGAGGTCTCCGACCTCAGTGAGAGGGGCATCCTGCACACGCTTGAGCTCTTCGTTTGCACCGCCCTCTGCGAGGAGCGCTCTCCCGTCAGCAAGCAGGGATCGGGCATCCGAAACGCTATGGTTCTCTCTGGACTGCTCCTCCTTGCACGGAGGGCGAAGCAGAAGCATGATGCTCCCACCCTCATTGTCGCGGTCGAGGAGCCCGAGCTCTCCCTGCATCCCCATGCCCAACGCTACCTGCTGGGTGCTCTCCAGGATGCTGCTACCCAGCTCATTGTCAGCACGCATTCGCCGACCGTGGCCCAAAGCTTCAAGCTCGAAGCCCTGGCCCTTGTGCGGAGGGACCGTGGCGCAGTGCAGATCAAGCGAATGCCATCCCTTGGGGGCAAGGCAACAGCTTTCCACAAGCAGATAGCTCGCCATGCCCCCGGCGTGCTCGCCGACGCATACTTCTCCGAGGCCGTGTTGCTTGTAGAAGGTCCCACGGATCGCGCTGCCCTCTCTGAGTTCTCCAGGGTATGCGCCGCGGAACACCCCGCCGCAGGACTGGATCGCATGGTGCTCTCCATCATCGATGTCGGCGGGATAAGCGGTAACGTGAACCTGGCAGATGCCCTTCGGGAAGGCCTGGGCATCCCCGTGGGCGCCCTTGTCGACCGGAAGGGCGAGGACGAAACTCAGATTGATGCCATCAAGGCAGCTTGTCATACAACCATAGCTATGCCTGCTCCGGACAGTCGCTTTGATCCCCCAGACTGCTTCTCCGACCTAGAGGGGCTAGTGTGCTACCAGACCACGATTGCACAACTGGTCGAGTGCGTGAAGAGCATGCACGTAATTGATGCGCCCGAAGGGAAGACCCTTCATGAGTGGGCCGTCGGGCGCATATGGGGCCGGAACCCCGATCTCGGGCAAGCTCTCCAGTGCCGTCTCGGCACTGACCAGTCTCTCGGCGACTTAGCCCCTCACCTTCAGCACCTTGAGGACGATCCTGGCTTCGGCAAGACAGTCGTCAGGAAGGCGATGAAGGAGGCCTTCTTCGCGACAGACAAGTCGGCCTTGCGCGCCTCCGCTTGGGCGGGCGCGTTCCAGCCGGAGACAGTGCCGCCTGCCCTTCGACGGATCCTAGAGCATCTGCAGAAGTGGCATGCCAGCCGCTTCTGCACCTCAGCGTGGCTCCCGGAGGCCAAGCATGTCCAACTCCAACTCGACGGCTGAGCCGGATCCGTCGCAACAGGACGTTATCGACTGTCAGGCCCCCAATATTCTCGTCACTGCGCCGCCCGGCCGGGGCAAGACGCTAGTCGCCATCTGGAAAGCTCAGCGTATCATTGACTCCGCGGTGCTACGCCCCTGGCAGAAGGTGCTTTTCCTATCGTTCTCGCGCAGCGCCGTGGCACAGGTTGCTCGAGGTGCCCGACAGCACCTCTGTCTCGACCACCGGGCCCGCATCGAGATGGCGACATACCATTCCTTCTTCTTTCGGGTCATCAAGGCATACGGGCGGTACGCCGGATTGCCCCGCAGTCTCGACATACTGTGGGGCCCTCAGAGACTCCGGCTCTGCCGCCAGCTTCTCAGAGAGATCGGGGTCGACTGCTCTGGCCGGAGTAGACGAGCTCTCGAGAACTGGGCCGCGGCGCTAACTCAATCTGGCCACGCCCCGCCGGCCATCGAAGAGGGCGTCTCCGGTGTCGCTGGGCTTGGCGCTATCGCATCCCAAATCGCCGAAGCCAAGGAGTCCTGGCCCGGGGAGACCGGCAGAATCCACTTCGACGACTTCGCTTACTACGCTCACGACCTGCTGTCGAGCAGCGAGCGTCTGAGACAGGCGTTCCGAATGGCATATCCCGTGGTCATCGCCGATGAGTTCCAGGACACCAATGCTGAGCAGTGGGCGATACTGCAACTCCTGTCTGAGGGAAACTCCCTCATCGCGTTCGCCGATCTGCATCAACTCATCTTCGCCAGCTTCGGGGCCTCACATCACCGGCTGGACGACCTCAGCTCCTCTCGAAGCCCCACTGAATTGGCGCTCACTCAGAACTACCGGATGCACCCGGACATCGAGCGATTCGCGCAAGCAGTAGCATCGCTTGCGGCCGCCCATTCGGACAGCGGCGCACTGGCCAATCGCAAGTCCTCCGTAGTCATCAAGGACAAACCCACGCTTCCCCTCCAAGCCTACGCCATTAAGTGGTCGATCACGCAGGCCCGCGCCAAATCGGTTGCCGTTCTTGCACCTAGGAACGAGGACGTTAGGACGATCTCCGCATGTCTCTTCAGAGAGACAAAGAAGACTCGAGTCATCTACCACGAGAAGATCACCGAGCAGGACTGCTCGCCCGCGGCCGCCGACGCCGCGCTAGCATTGGCCGAGGTCCACCTCACGCGCTCGCTGGCTGCGCTCCATCGCTTCGGCTCAGCCCTATCATGTATGTGCGGGAATCCCGACGCTGACTGCGCTGACCTGTTGCTCCAGTGCAATCCGGGGGAAGCGGAAGTGCGTCCGGGTCGGCCGAAGCCCTTCAGTGGAGCTTGCAGAGTGCTCGCGCCGCGTCTTTGGCGTCTTGTATCCTCTTATCTGGAAACGAAGCACAGTGATCTCGACGCCCTGCTCCAGAACGCCTTCATCACGCTTGAGCAGATGGCCAAGCAAGACAAGAAGCTAGGCTCCGACCTTTCTTCGAGACTGGCAGATGAGCGCGATGATCTGACGCGGTCCCTCTGCACCTTCCTCTCTCAAGGTGCGGGCAGCCTAGATCTCGAGGGGTTTCGCAAGGTCATCGCGAAGAGTAGGCTGCAGGCGGCCCTCCTGGACACCGGCCCGCCGCCACAGAGAGTACAGGTCATGACGATGCACAAGGCGAAGGGCCGCGAGTTCGACCATGTCTACGTGCTGAACCTGTCTGAGGGTGTCTTCCCGCACCCCTCCGCGCTCTGTAATCCCGAACGCCTCAAGGACGCTGTCAACCTCCTTTACGTCGCAGCGACCAGAGCGAAGGAGCGTCTCGAGCTCTGGTACACGACCGGCAAGCCAAGCCAACTGCTCCAGCCATTCTTGTGACGAACCATACCCGCCGTCCGCAACTGGCCCGCCCCAGCGCTTAGCAGACGGCCCCGTCCTGTCCAGAAACTCATCCGCTCGCCAGAATGCCGTCACGGCGGACTCATGGGTCCCCGACAAGGACCGGCGGTTCCGTCGCCGTGTAAGAAACACACGTGAGCGTATCCACTAAAGAATCTCTTGCCTTATAGTGATAGCTCTGGGAACAGGCCAGAATGCT
>CAZLHI010000007.1:0-112289 GCA_964559435.1 uncultured bacterium
ATGCAGAGGAGAACAGATGACAGAGAACAACGGAGCTCGCGAGTTGACCGCCGCGGTGAAGGAGCTGGCGAAGCGACACGGAGCAGTCTTGGTCGGGGTTGCACCGGTTGGGCGCTTTGATCCGATGCCGCCGCTGTACGACGCCGTGCCCGACGGTCACCACCCGAGGGACTTCTTGCCGGAGGCGAGGTCCGTCATCTCGATTGCGCAGCCCCTCATGAACCCCGTTATGGACGCTCCCGCAGTGCTGGCCACGCGCGAGCTGGAGATGATCCCCGAGCATGTGAGGCACCCCTACTTCGAGGCCTTCTATGGGGAAGTAGGGCACCTCGTGCAGGACTACATGCTTGAGTTCATCGCTCAGATTGTCGGCCAGCACCTGATGAGCCTCGGCTACGAGGCAATGATCTTTCCGACGACCGGCCTCCATCCCCATGTCGAAGGCATGACCGATGTAGAGATCTGGGAGGGGGCGGCCCGGCCGGGTGCCGAGAAACCCTCCCCGTTCAGGTTCACGTTCGGCCCATTCTCGCATCGACACGCCGCCACCAGAGCCGGGCTGGGGGAGTTCGGCTACAACAACATCGTACTGACGCCGCAGTTTGGCCCGAGGCAGCGGTTTAATTCCATTGTCACCGACGCCGACCTCACGCCCGACCCGCTTATGAGCGAGCCGATCTGCCTCCGGGATGAGTGCGGCCTTTGCCAGAAAGCCTGCATCGTGGACTGCATCACTATGCGGGACGACCCAGCGCTCCGAGACTACCGCTCCACTGAGAGAATAGACAGGGATGTCGTCTTCATCGATACCCCGGCCAAGACCGACCCGACGCTGTGCAGACGAAGAAGGGACGGCAGGCCGGATTCGCCCGTCCGGGGAGACTGTGTGCGAATCTGTCCCGTCCCGCGGGAGCCCAAGCGCCTTCCCGATAGACTCAACGGTATGCTGGCCGACTGGAAGGCGAACCGCTGAGCGAACTTGGTGTGCGAAGCTCGGTGCGAGCAAGAATGGGCGAGCCGCAGCGCGCCTCTGCCGCCTTCGCGTCAGTCCGTGAAGCGGTACTTCACGAGCGTCCAGAGGGCCTCCACCCCGTCCCACCAGCGTATCTTCTTCCCGGCCCCGATTGATCGCGCCTCATAGGATATCGGGACCTCGTGGATGCGGAGGCCGCGCCTGCGGACCTTAGCGGTCACCTCCGGGCAGAACTCAAACCGCTCGCACCTGAGGGGGATCGACTTGAGTATGTCTGTGCGGAACGCCTTGTAGCACGTCGCCTCATCCGTTATGCCCGCGCGGTAGAGCAGGTTCGCCAGACGCGCGGCCAGCCAGTTGAAGACACGATGGGGAAGCCGCATGCCTCTGAATTCCGGCGCGCGCGTGCCGTACACGACATCGGCCTGGCCGGACTCGATCGGGCCGATGAGTTTCGGGTAATCAGCCGGGTCGTATTCGAGGTCGGCATCTTGAATGAGGATGACTTCGCCGGTCGCCTCTTCCAGAGCCCGTCGGATGGCCGCTCCCTTCCCCCGGTTGCTAGGCTGCCGAATCAGCTTCAGATCCGGCCCGGCAAGCGGCTCGACGACAGCTGGCGTCCTATCGGTGCTGGCGTCGTCAACGACGATTATCTCCTTATCGACAGGAGAGGCGCGAACGCGGCGGATAGTCTCGGCGATCGTCTCACGCTCGTTGTAGACAGGGACTATGACAGAGATCTTCATTCGGGCGCTTCCCAGACCAGGCGAGCGACCCACAGCTTGCCCGGGCCACTCAGATCTGTGCAAGGCCTTGGGCGCGGCCTCCTGCTGCCTGCGAAGTCAGGTGGAGGCCCACGCACGGAACGGGCCTCTAGTCACTTCGGCGGGGATAGCATTTGCGCCTACTCCGTGCTAGAATGTACCAGAAACTGACGAGCGAGAGAACTTTCTTGGCCGGTTCGTCATCTAATAGCTGGAAGGGCGAGACGGAGGAAGCCGTCCGGCCCGCCAATCTATCGGCGGACGGGCGCCTGGCGACGGCGGATGATGCAAGCCTGGTAGCCGCCTGCGCGCAGCGCGTGCCCGGCGCGTTCCAGGAACTGCTGTCGCGGTACCGAAGGCCGGCGATAACGCTTGCCTACCAGATGCTGGGTGACCTGGAGGATGCGGAGGACGTGGCACAGGAGGCGTTTGTCAGAGTCTTCCAAGCGATACCGCGCTTTCGCGGGCAGGCCTCGTTCTCGACGTGGCTCTATCGAATCGTGACGAACCTCTGTTTGGGAAGTCGGCGGCGAAGGAAGGCGACGGTGCCTCTGGACGCGATACGGGAGCCGACGGCGAGCGACAGTCCGTCTCGGCAAGTTACGGAGGCGCTGGTGACTCGGCAGGTCCTGGCTGCAATGGCTCCGGAGCTGCGGGCCATCCTGCTGTTGAGAGATCAGGAGGGGTTGAGCTATTCTGAGATTGCGGAGGCTTTGAGGCTGCCGATGGGGACAGTGAGATCGCGCCTGAGCAAGGCGCGCATGGCGTTCAGGCAGATCTGGCATAAGCTCTCCGGGGGTGGAGAGGAACAAACGTGACTTGCAGGCTGTACGAAGAGCAGTTGTCGTCTTATCTCGACGGCGAGTTGCCAGCCGCACGAGCGGCCCGTCTGGAGGCCCACCTCAAGACCTGCCCGCACTGCCAGGCAGAGCTGGCGGCGCTTGGAGGTATATCGGCCAGGCTCAGGGAGGCGTCCAACCTCGTTGAGGTCAGCCACGACTTCGATCGCCGTGTCTTGAAGGCCTTTGGGTACTGGCGGGTGACGGGGTGGCAGCGCCCTGTGAAGTCCCATCTACGGCCCCTTGTTCTGATTGCCCTTTTCCTACTGGCGATGCTCGGGGCCGTGTGGCACTGGTTCACGCGACCGATTGAGCCTGCGCCCGAGCCGGCGCCCGCATATTCAGTGGCTGCGCCAGTACCAACAGGCGGGCCGCCACCCGTGAGCCGGGAGGAGGAAAAGAGACGCTAGCCGGCACAAGCTGGAGCGCCTGCTGGCCACGCTCCGGGCGTCGAGGGCGCCCTCGACTTTGCGGCACAATCAGGCTGTAGTTCATAGCTTCTTCCGAAGGAAGTCCCAGAAATTGCCGCCAAAGAGCTTCTCGACGTCTCGTTGAATCTCGGCTTCGGTGGGCTCCCAGCCGGCTGCCATGACGCCCAGGTACTTCTCGCAGAGCACGTCCGCGATCACGCGGCGTGAGTGCTCCCACTTGTAGATCAGCTGGTCGAGGACCCGCGCGTCAGAGTGCTGCGGAACAAAGCTTAGACCCAGGAGCTCAATTCGCATTCGCGTGATCTCTTCCACCAGGCTGGGGTTGTTGAGGAACCACCAGCACCCGAATAGGAGGAGATTCCTGAACTTGCGCGCCGCCACACAGAGCTCGTGTTGGTTTTCGCGCGACAGCATGGTCACCAGGAACTTGTTCTGAGGGTGCTCCGCGCACAGGCGCTCGACGCTCTCGACGGAGGCCTTCCCCACCGAATCGCCGGCCAGCCGAAGTCCGGGGTTCACGAGCTTCTTGACGCCAATCATCATAGCGAACGGCCGATCGAACTCCGCGCAGACCGGGAGGACGCACTCCTTGACAAGCTGCACTCGCTCCGATTCCTCCAGCATCGTGAACGTCGGGGGCAGCGAGACAGCGAGGTAGACGGCCTCCATGCGCTCGATCCATTCCGCGAGAAAGCGGTGAACTTCTCTGACAGTCTGGGGAGATAGCTCTCTCTCGACAGAGTAGCCCCAGGACCGAAGACGCTGCCAGTTCTCGTCCCAGCCATTCAGCAAGGGGTCAAGGCGCAAGGCCGCCTTGAACCGGGGGTGCGGTTGGTAAGAAGCAAGCCAGACGCTACGCTCGGCATCATCAAACGGGTCGTTGGTCATGACGACGTCCTGGACGCCGGCCAGCCCGAAAACAGTGTCCGCGTAGGCCTCGGGCGTCAGCTGCGCGAAGTACTTGCGATAGGCGGATAAGTCTCGGGAGGCAACGTCGAGACCAAGCTTGCTCAGCACCGTAAGCACGCCGCGGCAGGATTCGGCCACCGGCGAGTTCTGCTCGAAAAGCGTCTTCCAGATGAGTTCTGCCTTCTCGGCCGTCGGCAGCCGCCAATAGGCATCATAGGGAAGTTCCACCGATCGGAAGGTCTCGGCGACGAGATAGTGATATGTCACGAGGTCGTCGATGCCCCACAGAAGCAAGTCTCCGAAGCAGGGCGGGTAGATGTGGGTGTGCACGTCGGTGACTCTCACCTCGCGGACAGCTTTCTCGACGGCAGATCTGACCTGCTGCGTCTTGCTCGTTGGCATGGTAATCGACCCTCCGATTCCAAGCTCACAACGGCCGGTTAGAAGCCAGATACCTCGGCCGGGCACAACACGAATCCTCAATCCGGAGCCGACAGTTGCTGCGAAGCCGATCAGCGAACGGAGACGAGGATGATCGCTCGATGGGGGAGGCGCCCTCCGATCTCGCTGCCGGCTGCGCGGAGGCTGGCTGCCAGGACATCTCCATCTTCGGAGAAGGTGCGGCCTATGAGGCGCAGCGGAAGCGGCAGGCTCAAGCGACTGGAGCGAAGCCCTGCAGTGAAGTCGACCGATTGAGTATGTATGTTCACGAGGATGAGCGCGAGCCCACCGCCGGGGACCCGCCAGGCAGACCCAAGGACGCACGGGACAGCGCGCCGGAACACGCGACGGTCTGAAGCTGCCCCGTTCGGCGGGTTCACGAGCAGATCCACTTCAAGCACCGGGCACTCGATGGCCAGGACCCCCATGAACCGCGATTGAGGAAGGAGGGCACCTATGCCCCAGGCCTGTGCCCGCAGCGCGGCGGCAAGAAACGCGAGCTTGTGTCGGTTGCCATCAGTGCGGGCATGCTGTAGAGCAAAGCCTTCGAGAAGTGGCTGGTACCCCCATACAACCGAGCGAGCCACCTCCAGGCAGAACTGCATCTGGTAGTCGCGCCCCATGAGCCGGGCCGGCTCGCGCATCTCGCCGACAACCGGCGCAGGCCACAGCGGGTCGTGCGGCCTCTGGTTGACCAACGAGACCCCGCAGCCGACAGTCGTGGCGTAGTCATGATAGACCGCGGCAAAGAGAGGAATCGGTACCCAGCCATGGCCGAATTCTCCCGGGACCAGGTCCTCTCTCTCAGCGGCCGCGTGGTTCGTGAAGAAGGCGTCGACCAGGTCAAGGTACTGCTCGCCGAGACCATCAGTCGCAAGCTGTCGACGCGCGCCCATCGACGCCCTGACAGCGGTGATAAGAGAGCGGACGTTTTCCGTCCACTGGGTCGGACATGGCGGGCCGTGCTCGTGGTTGGGCTCTTCGCACGGCCCGGCAGCTCGCACCAAGTCCTCAAGGAGGAGACCGTCTGCGCCCCGCTCGGTGACCGATCGGGCTATCGCTGCGATCTTCTCCCGCCAGTACTTGGTCCCCGGGCACATCGTCTCTAGAGCCACGGGTGTGTGCCTGTCGCGGGTGCTGGGGCCCTCATCCTCCCGGCGGCGAAGGACGAATGCCGCAGCTTCCTCCTCCTGCCAGGCAGTCGATTCGCGACTCGCGAGGAAGGCGCTCGCGTTGAGTTGGTCGAGCACACCTAAGTCGGTGAGTTGCCTTTCGGCGGCTGTGTGTGCCTCCTCGCCATCCCGGGGCGGCAAGTAGTCCGGGTAGGCACCGTCTCGCGCGCAGGCGTGCCAGCATCGCCAATCGAGCTTGACGGGGAGGTTGACTAGCCTCTGGAGCTCACGGGCGGCGGCCGGGCAGCGCCGCGCGCCGCCCCAGTAGGAGGCCCAAAGGCCATACGCGCTGGTGAGGGCTGGCATTCTTCGCTCTCCACCCCTGCCCCGTGAGCTCCAGGGCTGCCGAGCGGCCCAGCAACGGTACTCTGTGGCGGCCTCAAACCAGTCGCCTGTGGCCAGGCCCACGGCAGCCGAATAGGCGGAGGACCAGTGTCCGTCCGGCTGCAACCTCGGCTGTTGCGCGATCCAAAGGCGCAGCCGGCCAGACGAGGGCATGGGCGAGACGGCCAGCGATTTGGCTGCCCCTTCCGCATCCCGCGCTGCCAGCCACAGTGTGGTTCGGTCGCCACCGCAGTAGCCGAAGAGCTGGAGAGAGGCAGAACCCGGGTACTCAACGCTCCAGACCTGGGGCCGGTTGGCCCGGGCCTGCGCGCGCGGGCTAGGCAGGTAAACCCCCCCAGATAGCGGCAGGAAGAGGCCGTCATCAGAGAGCGGATCGCTGGATCCCACAGAACACAGGCATGGGAAGGCAAGCCCGCCGACAGAGTAGCCCGCGGGGAGTTCGACCTCGTGGTCGAAGAGGACGAATGGAGAGTCATTTGGCAGGCTGATCTGTGCTGTCAGCGCAGAGGCGGCCGGCTCAGCGCCTCTGAGAAGGCCGCGCCACTGAAGCCAAAGGCGGACTCGGTCCTCGTGCCGGTGGCGCCCAAAGCTGTAGCTGAACTCAGGGCAGTCTCGGCTTGTGACGGTGTGCGTCTCTCCATCCTCGCTGCTGATCTCGATCTGCCAGAGGAACCCCTCATCGCGTGCCTCCGCCAGATTGATCAGCTCGACTTCGGTCTCGCGCTGGCGCAGCGAAAGTATGGTTCCGTTGGTTTTCGCGAGGACGAGCTGCAGGAAGGGGTTTGTGAGGAGGATGCGGTCGTCCTGCTCGACGTACTCGGCCCGGGGCCCGGGCGCCTCTTCGCCGGCGTGGAACTCGTTCGTGTCGCCTCTCACGCCCGGCGCCCACGAGGGAATGGGCGGACTTGCCCAACTGACCTAGCCCGGCGACCGCTCTGCCTTGGTTCCTGCGAGCGCGCGGCGCACCAGGTTTGCCCGGGTGCCCGGGTCGCGATGATAGCGCTCATGGAGGGCGCCAATGACTTCCTGAACGTGCCTGTCATCAGATGGTCCGTATACGACGTGCCGCCCACTTCCCAGTGAGAATCGCTCGATGAGCCCTGCCTCAGAAAGCAGCTCCAGCGCCCCGGCCACTTCGTCCTCGCGGCGCCGCAGCCGCTGCGCAATATCGGCTGGCTTCTCAACACTGCCTGGCCGCGCGTGGAAGAACAGCAGTATCTCCAGCTTCACCAAGCTGTCGATTGCGCTCCCGACCAGCAGATCGACTTCGCTGTCCATCGCCTGTCACCTGGCGACCCGTGTGACGTTCTGGGCACCAAAGCTCACGCGGCCGCAGCCTCAATCTCGCGCAGTATCTCGTAAACGGAGCGAGCTGGATCGCCCGACTGCGTTATCGGGCGCCCGACTACCAGGTAGTCGCTCCCAGCCTGGATGGCTTCTGTCGGCGTGGCCACGCGGCTCTGATCGGCTTTCGCGGCCCAAGCAGGGCGAATTCCTGGCGTCACGGTCAAGAACTTCTTTCCACAGGCGCGCTTTATCTCCGCCACCTCACGTACCGACGCCACCACCCCGTCGAGCCCGGCCTCCCTGGCCAGGGTCGCCAGACGGACGGCCGCCCCACTCGCGTCCTCCGGCAGACCCAGCTCCCCCCTGACCTCGGTATTGCCGAGGCTGGTGACGATAGTCACGGCGATCACCGACGGAGGCGGGAGCCCCGCCTCGGCAGCAGCGCCGACCGCGGCCGTCCGGGCTGCCGCCATCATGTTCGTGCCACCGAGAGCGTGGATGTTGAACATCGACACGCCCATACGAGCGATTGCCGCAGCGGCACCGGCCACGGTGTTCGGGATGTCGTAGAGCTTCGAGTCATAGAACACAGAAGGCCCGAGCTTGCGAATAGACTCGATGGCTGCAGGGCCGGCCGCGTTAAACAGCTCCAAGCCCACCTTGAACATGCCTGCCGAGTCGGCCAGACGACGGGCCACGGCCAGCGCGGCGGATAGGTCGGGGTAGTCGAGGGCGACAATCAGTCGCTCTTTCGGGTCTCTCATTGTCAGCGGATTATAGCACAGAAGATTGGACGGCAGGCTATCAGTGTGGGCCGGGACTCCCGAAAGCCGGCGCCGCAGCTTGGCCGGCCTGTCTGCGACGACCGGCGCACGGCACCGGTCTCACTGATCAGTGAGTTGCCTGAGGAAATCGGAATCCCTGATGCGGTCATCGCTCACCAGGGCACCGATCACGCCGAGGATGCGTGCAGTGATGCGATCCATGCTCTCGGCGACCAAGTCTCGAAGTGGCCCACTACCGATCGCCCCGGCGTCGAGGTGCCGGCGCGTGTTCTCGAGAAACACAGAGCCGCTCCCGAGATGTATCCGATACATCGCTCGCTTCCCCTCCACGAGCGCATGGCGCGAATCCGCGGCGACGTAGATCGTGGTAAGCCTGAGGGCGCGCGCGAGATGCCGGACCAAGGTCGCACGCAGCTGAAGTGTCTCCTCTGAGGTGTATCCGGGCTCACCGGCCGCGGCGCGAGACACGAGCAGGTCGGCATCACGCAAGGTCTCGCTGACGACAACCGGGTCGATCTGCCCCAGGGACACGGGAGAACCATCGTTGCGGCTGAACCACACCAGTCCGCTCGTCACTGTCTGCGCCGTCTCAGCCAAGGCAAGCAGGCGGCCGGCCCTCTCATCGACTTGCGCCCAGCGGATGTGCGCAACGACGCCCGAGTCGGGCCAGTCTTTGGCCGCGTCGCCTCGCCGCGGAGAATAGCCTCGGGACTTGAGTAGGGCGAAGGCCCGCCGCGCGATCAGCGGATGCCCCGCAAAGCGTGCACAGCAGTCCGCCTTCCGCTCGCGCTCCCCCAGCACATAGCACTCCCGGAACGCTTGCTTGAAGGGCTGCGAAATGTGCGAATCAATGATGCGCTCCTGCCATCGTGAGAGGTCACCGTCCCGGGCAAGGTCGAGCGGGTGGGCTATGCGGATTTCTCGCGCGTCTGCGATCTCTCCCAGACAAGCTGTTTCCGTCAAGGGATCCGGCGGCGTCCAGAGGAAGGGCTCGCCATCGACCAGCAGGATCAGACGAGACACCAGAGAGCGCACTACCGGGTTTGACAGTAGAGTAGAGAAGTCTTGCGCCGAGTACGGCACACCCTCCACCATTCCAGTCTCGAACCGCCGCCGGAAATAGCGATAGCTCTTGGCGAGATCGGCGCGCGCCTGCTTGATCTCGGAGTATTGCGGAGCCTCGCGCACCGCCCGTGGAATGCTATCCAGGCGCTGGCGCCCGGAAAAAGCCTGGACGGACACACGACCGGCCGCAACCGACAGCTTGAGGCGATAGCCACCTATGTCCCACCAGACACGGGCAGGCCTCCCCTCCAAGCCTGCATCCGCCCAGGCAGAAGCCAAGTCCAACCGCTTCTCAAGATCCGGAAGGCTGCTCGACTTCACGCGCGACCTGAGCACCTCGAGGGATTCCCGAGCGGCACGGGCGGTAAGGCCGCTTCCCTCCCGACACAACCGAAAGAGTATTGGCGCGCTCTCTGCGGCCTTGTCTGAACACAAGCAGAGGGACCGTATAGCGGCCGGACGGCCCTTGCGCGCCTGGGCACAGATTGCATCGAAGTGCTCGCCACACAAGGCATGCAGGCAGTAGAGATTGTCCATCACTCGGTCAAACTCGGGCAGCAGGTGTTCGCGGAGGAACGAACGGCGGCACATCGCCGGGTTGCCCCGGTCGGCATAGTCGGCCGGGGGATCCAGTGAGCACAATGCTCCTGCGGCAACCGTCATGGCCGGACCCATCTGCTCAGCCCATGGTCTGATCTTCCCTTCAATCAGTCTCAGGTCGAGCGGCAGGCGGGCGGAGTTCGTCTTGAGCCACTCGATGGCAGCTTCATGGTGGGGAGAGCCCAAGACCCGCGCCACCGCCCCGCACAGATCGGAGCGAAGGAGCGAAAGCAGACAGAGAACAGCGGGACTCCCCTCGGCAAGGCGAGTCAGGATCCGCTCATCACCGGTATTAACTCCTGAAGCCCATCGCACGACATACAGCGGCCACCACTGGTCAGGCTTGCTTGCCAGCGCTGCCAGCGCGTCCCACAGGTAGTCCTCTCCCGGGAAGTCTCGGATCCAGCCGACGGTGCGGAAGCCCAAAGAGACATCGGGCTGGTGGGCGGCTTCATACACGACCTGACGGTACCATTTTTCGAACTGCGGGTCCGTGTCTAGACCGAGGCGCGACAGCGCAGACCGGTAATCGCCTTTGCGATCGGCAGCGCGCAAGATCCGGGCCCCGACCAAGCACTCCCTGAACTCTATGTAAGTCAACCACCGACTCAGGAGTGCGTGCAAGAAGGCGAACCATAGTGCCTGATCCGGCGCGTCTGGCTCAGCCTGAGCGCGGGTCCTCAAATCTTGGATCCAGAAGGAGCGGACGGCGAGCGTATCTGTGCCCGCAAGCGCACACAGCAACCAGAGGCGCGCGTCGGGGTCGCCCGCAGAGCCGGCCGCGCGCACCAGGGGCTCTGGGTGTCTGAGAGGGCGGTGGGCAAGGAGAGCACAGAGCCGACGGCATTCCCTTGAGAGGGGTCGCCCGATAGTGCTGACCACTGCGGAGGCGGCGCGCTCGGGCCAGCCGGGGAGGGTGCGGTCCAGGCGGGCGGCGGCCATGGCGAGAGGGGATTTGCGCGGCGCGGCGGGGAGCGAGTGGAACGCGGCCGGCGGCAGGCCTGCGATCTCCCTGCGCGGCATCCTGGAGGGCCACGCCGCGTCGACCCGGGCCACCATGTCGGGAGGTCCGCGGCCGTAGGCGGGCCTAGCGGGCGCGCTCACCTGGTCCGTAGGTTGTTGCGGCTCAGCCTGCATTCTGTAATTGACGAGCGCTCGCCGGCCCGAAGACAGGATGGCAGCGGTCGCATTCGAACGAGAGAGCGGCGAAGCCTACATCTTCTCAGGGCCCGAAACGCCGATTATGTCCAGCACGGTGCGCAAAACGACTTGCGTCGCACACACCAGCGCCAGCCGAGCCGCTGTCAGATCGGAGTCGTCGCCGAGCACACGGCAGTTCGTGTAGAAGACGTGGAAGGCGGCCGCGACCTCCCGCGCGTACCGTGTCATCCGGTGGGGCTCGTAGCGCTCGGCCGCGTCGGCGATCTCATCGGGAAGCTCGGCGAGCTTACGGATGAGAGAGAACTCGTCCGGGTGCTCAATGAGGTCGAGCTTGACAGAGGCCGGCTCCGGGATGGAAATGCCGCGGTCCCGGGCCTCGCGGATGATGCTGCATATGCGAGCATGGGCGTACTGCACGTAGTAGACCGGGTTCTCCTGTGCCTCCTTCTTCGCCAGTTCGAGATCGAAGTCGAGGTGGCTCTCCAAGGACTGCATGAGAAAGAAGAAGCGGGCGGCGTCGGCGCCCACGTCTTCGAGCAAGCTCGACAGCGGCACGATGTCGCCCGCGCGCTTGGACATGCGGACCATCTCAGAGCCGCGGAAGAGGCGGACGATCTGGTGGATGAGAATCTCGAAGCGAGATGGGTCGTAGCCGAGGGCCCGCACGCCGGCTTTGGTCCGAGCGACGTGGCCGTGATGGTCTGGCCCCCAGATGTCGATCAGGCGGTCGAAGCCGCGGTCGAACTTGTTCTTGTGATAGGCGACGTCGGCCGCGAGATAGGAAGGGCGGCCGTCCTGGCGGACGAGGACCTGATCTTGCTCGTCGCCAAGTTCGGTCGCTTTCAGCCAGAGGGCCCCGTCCCGCTCGTACGTATACCCCTTCGCCTTCAGCCCCTCTACGGCTGCGTCCACCTCATGCCCCGCGTAGAGGGAGCTCTCGAAGAACCAGGTATCAAACTCGACGCCGAACGCACGCATGTCGCGCTGGTGGCCCTCGACGATCTTCCGCAAGGAGTAGTCGTACAGGGCCGAGAGACGCTGGGCATGAGACATGTCGAGATACGCCTCCCCCTCGGCCCCGACGAGTTCCTGAGCCATGGCCACAACATAATCCCCCTGGTAGCCGTCTTCGGGAACCGTCGCATCTTGTCCGAGTTGCTGGAGGTATCGGGCCTCTAGCGTCTCCGCGAAGCGCTGCACCTGAGTGCTGTTCAAAGCGTCGTTGACGTAGTACTCGCGCGAAACTCTCCAACCGGCACGCTCGAAGAGCTTGGCAAGTGTGTCCCCGATGGCAGCGGCGCGGCCCTGCACCACGGCAACCGGCCCCGTCGGGTTTGCGCTGACGAATTCGAGCAAGATGCTCTTGCCAGCGCCTGTGTCGGACCGCCCGTAGTCATCCCCCTCCTCGAGTATCTGACCGACGATGCCGCGCAGATATACAGGCGAAAAAGTGAAATTGATGAAGCCGGGACCGGCCACCTCGACCTTCGCGACGACATCCGCGGGCAGCTCCAGGTGCGCGAGCAACGTATCTGCGATCTGGCGAGCGGCCTTCCCGAGGTCGCTGGCAAGCCCCAGCGCGACACTGGTCGCGATGTCGCCGTGGCGGGGGTCGCGCGGCACCTGGAGCTCGACCCTCGGCGCCACATCCGCCGGCAGGTCGCCCGCCGACTTCGCCTTCGACAAGGCCTCGCCCAGAGCCCTGATTATGTAGTCTCTAGCCATGTCTGGTCCGATTCGACTATGGCACTGCCACGCTCCAGAGTTGCGCAACCAAAGCGGGGGCGTATTCGGCCAGCAGAGCGAGAAGAAAGAACCCGGTCAGAACCTGGATGAATCCGCTGTTCCAGATCCGGCGAGGCAAACCGGTGGCGGCGCTCGGGTGTGCCCGAGCCTTGCCCAACAGGTCGTCCCCCACCTCGATGGCCGCCGCAAGCTGGCGGTCGGAGGGCCGCTTGGTGGTCACCCAGCGCTGGAGTCCGGCCCCTAGCCTCTTCCAGGTCAACAACACGACCATCACCAGTACGAACAAAGCGAATATCCGAGTGGCCTCGTCTACTCCACCCAGACGCGACAGGAACTGCTGTGCGATCACGAGCAGGATCAGCAGCGCCAACAGGTTCGTCCCGCACCGAGGGTGCACCCGCGGCATCTGTCTGACTTTCTCCGGCGTTAAGTCCTCTCCTTCCTCGATGGCTCGAACCACCATATGCTCTGCGCCATGTATGCCGGTGAGCGGGGAGAGTCGCAGCAGCAGAAGGAAGATCAGCACGCGCAGCCCGTAGAAAGCCGCCACCGCGGCGATGCCGACTACGGCGGGCGGGCCGGCGGCCGCCTCATCAGGAGCTGACAAGAAATGCGCGAACAACCAACCAAAGCCAAAGACGATTGCCGCGGCAATCAGGTCCAGCGCCATGAGTGCCCCGCCGGTGGCGGCCAGCGCGAAATCGCTGGCCCCGGCGCGAAGGGCGCCTGTCGTCAGGTAGACCCCTCTGGGGGTCGCCAGCCCGGCAACCGGAGGCACGATGGGCTCGCCGGCCAGGGCCGCCAGAATATCCCTGGTCAACAGGATGCCGCGGTACCGCCCACTCTCATCCACCATCGGGACACTGTCAGCCCCGAGTTGTCGCAACACCAGAGCGAGCTCCCTGAGCGGTTGGGCCTCAGATGCAACCACGCCTACAGGGCGCATGATCTGCGAAACCGTGGTTGTGCGCAGAGCTCGGCGGGCGTCGGACGCTCCCGCGGCAAGCTCGAGGACATCGCCCTCCCTGGTGACCCCTACTATCGCCGCGCCCTCCGCCACGGGGAGAGCCGGGACATCCTTCGCCCGCATGAGGCGAACAGCCTTCGCCGCGGTGTCGCCGGGCCTGAGCGAGGGACCACGCCTGACCGTGTCTCGCAGGTCGCGAACGGTCATACTTAGACCAAAGACGGCTCTCTGCGCCCGGTGCGAACGGCAGCGGGTTCGGCAACGACGGCCGCCCCCGCGGGACAGCCAATGACGTTTTCCGCTGGAGTCGGGATGAGGTCCGTCGCGGCCTGTGCGAGCGCCGCGCTGCAGTGTGCGGCGGTCATCTCAGAACGTCTACGCACTGGCACACCCTTTCACGCTTTGGCCTTTGACAGAAAGCAGCAGACCCCTGCACACCTGTGAGCGCTTCGTGGGCAACGCACGGAGGTCACGCCGTTGCGGCATCGAGGTTCTGAGGGTCGCCCAAGCACCGTCTGGAAAGGAGCCCCTGTGAGGATGCCTTTGAGGGAGGCCAGCAGCAACCTTCACGCCCTTCCGAGGCTCTCATTCGCGGCGGCGCCTTGCCACAGTGTGTCCGCTCTCCCGCTGCCCACAGGCGCTGGGTGCATACTGACACCGGGTGAACAGGGTTGACGTCGCGGGTGGCGCTCTGATATAATGCGCGGAAATCCATACGCGAGAGGCCTTGAAGGGGAGCAGTAGGCGGAAGCCCAGGCCGCCAGAGAGCCGGTGACGAGCTGAGAGCCGGTGCCGGTGGAGCCGCCGAACCTCGCCCCGGAGCTGCCCGGCCGAACGCATCCAGTAGGCCGGAGCCGGGAGTCGCCCGTTATCGCGCGTTCGAGTGGGACGCGGCTGTGGGCTACAGGGCCGCACGGCACGTCCAATTTGGGTGGTACCGCGAGAGAAGACTACCTCTCGTCCCAATGGGACGAGAGGTTTTTTCGTAGCTCGCCTGTTCGCCAGTGTGCAGGGTAAGGCGCGACTTCTCGCCGCCGCGAGGCCGGTCTGGAGCTGCGTCACCTAGGCGTTCCTACCCGAGAAGAGGAGCAGCGATGAGGAGCGATGTCATCAAGAAGGGGCCTGAAAGGGCGCCCCATCGGGCTCTGCTGTACGGGTCGGGACTGCACCGAAGCACGTTCGACCGACCGTTCATAGGCGTGGTTACGAGCTGGAACGACGTCGTCCCGGGCCACGCGGGCATGCGCGACCTGGAGCGCCACATCGAGCGCGGCATCTTCGCCGCCGGCGGCGTCGCCTTCTTCTTCGGAGTACCGGGAATATGTGACGGACTAGCGATGGGCCACCGTGGCATGCATTACTCGCTTCCCTCACGGGAGTTGATCGCGGACTCGGTGGAGTCGATGCTCGAGGCACACCAGTTCGACGGCGTTGTTCTGCTCACCAATTGTGACAAGATCACGCCCGGCATGTTGATGGCAGCGGCTCGTGTAAACATCCCCGCCATAGTGGTCACGGCTGGGCCGATGCTGGCCGGCCAGTGCGGCCGCATCTCGGAAGAGTTGCTCGCGGTTGCTGGGCGCTTGAAAGAGGCAGGCAAACCCGACGTGGCGAAGGCCGCGCAGCGGCTTGCGACTGGCCATGCCGTGTACGGCGATGGCTACTACGGGGCGAGCTGGCGCAAGTCCGGGATGCTGGACGACTGGCAGCTTGAGATGCTCGAGCAGGCCGCGTGCCCGGGAATCGGCTCCTGCCAGGGCCTCTATACGGCGAATACGATGGCCTGTCTCGGCGAGGCGCTGGGGATGTCTCTCCCAGGCTGCGGCACGGCGCTCGCCGTCTCGGCGGAGAAGCGCCGCCTCGCCTATGCCAGCGGGGCCCGCATTCTGGATCTCGTCAAGGAGGACGTTCGGCCGCGGCAGATCATGACCCACGCCGCGTTCAGGAACGCCATACGCGTCGACAACGCGCTCGGAGGATCGAGCAACACGGTGCTGCACCTGCCAGCGATTGCCCACGAGGCCGGGACAGATTTCCCGATTGACTGGTTCGACGAGATATCTCGCGAGACCCCACACATTACGGACATACTGCCCGGCCCTGGGGCCGAGTACGCAATGGAGGACCTGGACAGGGCCGGAGGGGTCGCGGCTGTCATGCATGTGCTGGCCGAAGCGATCGAGGACTCGCCCACGGTCAGCGGCGTCTCGGCTCGGCAGCTTGCAGCCGCTGCAAGGGTGCTTGATCCGGACGTGATACGGCCGCTCGACAATCCCTACCACGAAGAAGGCGGCATCGCGATTCTGAAGGGTAATCTGGCCCCCGAGGGGTCTGTGGTCAAGTCCTCCGCCGTTGCGGCAAGCATGAGACAGTTCACGGGCCGGGCGCGGGTCTTCACCCGAGAGGAAGACGCGACGGAGGCCATCGTGGGTGGGCAGATAACGTCGGGCGAGGTCGTGGTAATCCAATACGAAGGCCCTCGCGGAGGGCCTGGGATGCGAGAAATGCTGTACCCAACTTCGCAGATATACGCGGCCGGACTGAACGAGTCTGTTGCCCTCATTACGGACGGCAGATTCTCCGGCGCTACAATAGGACTGTCAGTCGGCCATGTCGCGCCAGAAGCGGCAGTGGGCGGGACCATCGGCCTGGTCCAGGAAGGCGACGAGATATCCATAGACGTGGATCAGCGCAAGATCGAACTCAGGGTGTCGGAGCAGGAGCTTGCGAGGAGGCGGAGCAGCTGGAGGCCGCTGCCTCCGAAGGTCCCGACGGGCTATCTCGCCCGTTACGCCCAGCAGGTCTCGTCGGCCGCTCGAGGGGCCGTGATGGAAGCGGAGGCGAGAAAGTGAGTAAGCAACGATCGACGAAGGCAAAGAAGAAGGCCAGACCACGACCGGCCTGCTCGGTCCGGAAGACGGCCACGAAGGCTGAGAAGATGAGCGGAGCGCAGGCACTGATGGAGGGGCTGAGGCGGGAGGGCGTCGAGGTGATCTTCGGATATCCCGGAGGGGCCTTGCTCCCCATATACGATGTGCTCTACGAAACTGAGGACATCCGACACATCTTGGTTCGGCACGAGCAGGGCGCGGCCCATGCCGCCGACGGGTACGCGCGCGCCTCCGGCAAAGTGGGCCTATGCATGGCGACCTCTGGCCCGGGTGCCACGAACCTCGTGACGGGCATCGCCACCGCCCACATGGACTCGGTGCCGATCGTCGCCATCACTGGTCAGGTTCCCACCTTCGCCATTGGCAAGGACTCCTTCCAGGAAGCTGACATCACCGGCATCACCCTGCCGATAACGAAGCACAACTACCTCATCACGCGGCCGGAGGATATCCCGCGCGTCATCAAAGAGGCCTTTCATATCGCACGCACCGGAAGGCCCGGCCCAGTGTTGATCGACTTCCCGCGCGACATGCAGCAGGCCCAGATCGATTTCCACTCCCCGGAGGCCGTCGACCTCCCCGGTTATCGGCCGACGTTGACCGGGCACACCATGATGATAAAGAGAGCCGGCGAACTCATCGACTCTGCGCAGCGCCCACTCATCTACGGCGGCGGCGGCGTGAATAGCTCCGAGGCCCAGACGGAACTCGTAGCGCTGGCCGAGCGCATCGACGCGCCAGTTACCATGACCCTGATGGGAAAGGGCGGGTTCCCGGAAGACCACCATCTCTACCTCGGCATGCCTGGCATGCACGGCACGGCCTACTCGAACTACGCGCTCCACGAGGCGGACGTGATCATCGCCGTGGGAACGCGGTTCGACGACCGGGTCACCGGCAAGCTGGACATGTTTGCACGGAACGCCAAGTTCATCCACATAGACATCGACCCTGCCGAGATCGGCAAGAACGTCGTGCCGCTCCTCCCGATCGTCGGGGATGTGAAGCTGGTTCTGGCCGAGCTGAACAAGCGGGTGTCGCGTGCGAAGCACCCGGACTGGCGGAAGCGGATCGACGAATGGAAGCAGGAGTACCCAATGGGTTGGAAGGGCGATGGTCTGAAGCCCCAGTTCGTCATCCAACAGATTCACAAGGCAACCAAGGGCAATGCCATCATAGTGACCGAGGTGGGCCAGAACCAGATGTGGGCGGCCCAGTGGTACCCGTGCAAGCGGACCCGGCAGTTCATCAGCTCGGGCGGCCTGGGCACGATGGGTTACGGGTTGCCCGCGGCCATCGGCGCGCAGGTCGCTCGGCCGAGCGACGTCGTATGGGACATCGCCGGAGACGGCAGCATTCAGATGAACATCCAAGAGATGGCGACGGCCGTGGCGAACAAGATTCCGGTGAAGGTGGCCGTGCTCAACAACGGCTATCTCGGCATGGTCCGGCAGTGGCAGACGCTGTTCTTCAAGAACCGGCTCTCCCACACCGACATTCGGGTTGGCACGCCAGACCTGGCGAAGTTGGCGGAGGCCTACGGTGCGGTCGGCATACGTGTGACCGAGGAGTCCGAGGTAGCTCCTGCCATCCAGAAGGCGATGGCGCTGAAGGACTGTCCGTGCCTCATCGACTTCTTCATAGCACGGGATGAGAACGTGATGCCAATGGTCCCGGCCGGCGGCACAGTCGATGACATGCTGGTGGACTGAGGCGAGGGGAGAGCGAAGATGAAACATACTATCTCCGTTCTAGTGAACAACCGGCCGGGTGTGCTTGCCCGCACGGCGGGGCTGTTCGCCCGGCGCGGCTTCAACATCGATAGTCTGGCAGTCAGCACGACGCAGGACCCGGACCTGTCCCGCATGACGATTGTGGTGGAGGGCCCGGACGCGGTCCTGGAGCAGATCTCAAAGCAGCTCTACAAGCTGATGGACGTTATCAAGGTCCTGGACCATCAGGACGAAGCTGTGGTCACGCGCGAGCTTGCGCTGATCAAGGTAGTCGCAGAACCCGCGGTGCGCGGCGAGATCATGCAGACGGTGAACATCTTCCGCGCCAACATCGTCGATGTGTCGGAGCATACGTTCACCATAGAGGTGACAGGCAGCGCCGAGAAGATCGATGCTCTCATCACGCTCGTGCAGAAGTACGGGATTCGCGAGATGATGCGCACCGGCCGAATTGTGCTGTCCCGCGGCGGGCAAACAGCTTAGGTCGAGGCCTATCGAGTGGAGGAGCTGGTCACAGTCGAGCAGGCAGGCCGGGCGATCGCGATCCTGTCGATCGCTCTGCCCCTTACCGGCGCGGCCGTCGGTGCATTGATCGGCGCGCGCCGGCGCAGAGTCGGTCTCGGCCTCCTGGTCGGCTTCCTCTGCGGCTTGCCCGGGCCGGGCGTCTGGGCGCTCTGGAAGATGTACAATGGCGTCGTCGGCATCTACGGCCTCGACAGCGTACGAGGTCTGTTGATAAACCTAGCGCTGTTCGTGGGCATAGGAATCGTCGTCGGACTCGGGCTGGGATTAGCTCGGCGGCAGCGGCGACGCAGTGGCCAAACGGCCTCGACCGAGAACGAGGGGGTTAAGGAGAGGAAGACGATGGCAAAAGTCTATCGCGATCGAGATGCCAAGATATCGGCGATCAAGAGCAAGACGGTCGCAATCATCGGGTACGGCATTCAGGGGAGACCTCATGCCCTGTGCCTCAGAGACAGCGGCGTCAATGTGGTTGTCGCGGACCTGGAGGGAACCCCGGGATGGAAGAATGCGAAGGCCGACGGGTTCGCTCCACTGTCCTCGGCAGAGGCCGCCGCGCAGGGGGAGGTAATTGCTGTTCTCACTCCAGACCACGTGCAGCCCGTCGTCTACCGCGATGCGATCGAGGCCAACTTGAAGCGCGGTAACGCGCTGATGTTCGCCCACGGGTTCAACATCCACTACAACCAGATAGTCCCGCCGAAGAATGTGGACGTGTTCATGGTCGCGCCCAAAGGTCCTGGCGCGCTCGTGCGCGCCGAGTTCGAGCGGGGCCGCGGAGTTCCGTCTCTGGTGGCGGTCTCTCAAGACGCCAGCGGGGAGGCCAAGGACATCGCCCTCGCCTACGCGAAGGCGCTCGGAGCAACGCGCGCCGGCGTGCTGGAGACCACCTTCGCCGAGGAGACGGAGACGGACCTGTTCGGGGAGCAGGCCGTCCTGTGCGGGGGCGTCACCGAACTCATCAAGGCCGGTTTCGAGACACTGGTTGAGGCCGGCTATCAGCCCGAGTGCGCCTATTACGAGGTGTTGCACGAGCTAAAGCTGATAGTCGACCTCATTCAGGCGCACGGCATCAACGGCATGCGCCGCCGCGTGAGCGACACCGCGGAGTACGGCGACATGACGCGTGGGCCCCGGGTCATCGGCCCGGAGGTGCGCGACGCGATGGAGGATATCCTCGAGGAGGTCCAGACTGGCGAGTTCGCGCGGGAGTGGATCCTCGAGAACAGGGCGAACCGTCCGGTCTTCAGTCGCCTGCGAGACCTGGAGGCTCAACATCCGATCGAGATAGTCGGGCCTCAGCTGCGCAAGATGATGTCCTGGCTGAGCGAGTAGATCCGCACCCAGTGGAAAGGAGGCATGGCGAGATGCCTGCCGCCAAGAGATCCCGAAGCAAGAAGACGCAGATCATGATCTTCGACACGACGCTTCGCGACGCTGAGCAGTGCCCGGGCGCAGCAATGACGGGCGAAGAGAAGCTCAAGGTCGCGCGCCAGCTCGCTCGCCTCGGGGTCGATGTCATAGAGGCCGGCTTCCCCTATTCGTCGCCCGGCGACTTCGAGGCGGTGCAGCGGATCGCGTCCGAGGTGAGGGGGCCGACCATCTGCGGCCTGAGCCTCTGTCGTCTGGAAGGCATCGATCGCACGGCCGAGGCGCTGAAGGAGGGGAAGAAGGTGCGGCTGCACGCTTTCCTCAGCACGTCGCCACAGCACCGCGAAGGCATCCTTGGAAAAAGCAAGCAGGAAGTGCTTCAGATGGCCGTGTCCTCCGTCGAGCGGGCGCGGTCACAGATCGACGAGGTCGAGTTCTCGCCCATGGACGCCACGCGCACGGAATTCGACTTCCTGTGCGAGATCGTCGAGGCG
Source organism: uncultured bacterium (assembly GCA_964559435.1). Taxonomy (GTDB): domain Bacteria; phylum Armatimonadota; class Hebobacteria; order Hebobacterales; family Hebobacteraceae; genus Hebobacterum. Next base: position 20,497 of record CAZLHI010000007.1, read on the forward strand.
GCCATAGAAGCCGGCGCCTCGATCGTCAACATACCGGACACACTCGGATACTCTGTTCCCTCCGAGTTCGGCGACCTGATCCGGCGTCTGCGCGAGTCGGTGCCGAACATCGACAAGGCCGTCATCAGCGTGCACTGCCACGACGATCTCGGGCTCGCGACCGCGAACTCGCTCGCCGGCGTGCTCAGTGGCGCCACTCAGGTTGAGTGCACGATCAACGGCCTGGGCGAACGCGCGGGCAACGCATCACTGGAGGAGATCGTCGTCATACTCGACACCCGCCGGGAGCTGAAGCGGAGGCTCTGCACCGGCATCGACCTCAAAGAGATCTACCGGACGAGCCGCCTCGTTCGCGACGTCACCGGAATCCCGGTGCAGCCCAACAAGGCGATCGTTGGTGAGAACGCTTTTGCACACTCCTCCGGTGTCCACGTGGATGGGGTCATTAAGCTGCTGGAGCGCCGCTCCAGCTTCGAGATCGTGCGCCCGCAGAAGATCGGTCGCGAGAAGAGCGAGATCGTGCTCACCAGTCGGTCCGGCCGCAAGGCGGTCAGGCACCGCTTGTCCGAGCTGGGCTACGAGCTGTCTCTGGATGAGCTTGAGAAGACATATCAGCGCTTTCTTGCGCTGGCCGATCAGCGCAAGGAGGTGACAGACGGCGAGCTGGAATCTCTGGTCGCCGACGAGCTGCGGCTCACCCAGGAGATCTATGCATTGGACTACCTACACGTAGTCAGCGGCGGCACCACTATCCCGACGGCCACGGTGAGGCTACGGCGCAATGGTGAGGTGTTCCAGTCGGTGGCCAGCGGAGTGGGCAGCGTTGACTCCGTCTACAAGGCGATCAACGACATCATCAAGCTACCACACAAGCTGGTCGACTATACGGTCAGCTCGGTAACCGGTGGCACCGACGCTCTCGGGGAGGTGACCGTGCGGATCAGCGACAGGGCCAGCACGGTGCACACGGGTCGCGGGTCGAGTATGGATATCATCGAGGCCTCTGCAAAAGCCTATCTGCAGGCGCTGAATAAAGCGGTCTTTCGGAGCGAGGGTGGGCCGACGCGCCGCAAGAGCAAGAAGAGACCGAAGAAGGCCAAGCGGAAGGCTTGAAGGGAGTGGGCCAGACGATCACTGAGAAGATACTCGCGGTCCATTCCGGGGAAGCTGAGGTGCGTCCGGGCCAGTTCGTCATGGCCCGCGTTGACCTCATGCTTGGCAACGACGTCACGGCCCCTCTGGCCATAGAGAAGTTTCGAAACATCGGCGCGGGTCAGCTGGCGGAGGCCGCCCGGGTCGTGCTTGTCGCCGACCACGCGACACCCAACAAGGACATCAAGGCGGCCGAGCAATGCCGAGTGATGCGCGATTTCTCCCGCGAGCAGGGGATCGAGCGGTTTTACGATGCCGGGCGCGGCGGAATCGAGCACGCCCTCTTGCCGGAGGAAGGCCTCGTCGCACCAGGCGAGTGCATCATCGGCGCAGATTCACATACCTGTACGTACGGGGCGCTGGGAGCCTTCGCGACAGGTGTCGGCAGCACCGACCTGGCGGCGGCCATGGCGACGGGAGAGTGCTGGCTGCGCGTCCCCGAGTCGATCAAGCTCGCGTATCGCGGCAAGCGCAAGCCCTGGGTGGGCGGGAAAGACCTCATCCTGTACACGATCGGCAAGATTGGGGTGGCCGGCGCACGCTATCAGGCGCTGGAGTTCTGCGGCGAGGCCATCGAGACTCTCGGGGTGTCAGGCCGACTCACGATGTGCAACATGGCCATTGAGGCGGGGGCGAAGAACGGCATCATCGCGCCGGACGCTGTGACCGAGGAATACATCCGCTCCGTCACGGAGCGCTCCTACACTGCGCACTTCAGCGACCCGGACGCAGCCTACTCGCAGACGCTGGAGATCGACTGCACCGACATCGACCTTCAGGTGGCCGCGCCGCCGTTGCCGGAGAAGGCCAGGCCGGTACGGGATCTCAGCGATGTCACCATCGATCAGGCGGTGATCGGTTCCTGCACGAACGGCCGAATCGAGGACCTCAGGGAGGCCGCACAGGTCCTCCAGGGCCGAAGGGTGCGCCCGAACGTCCGCCTGATCGTCATCCCGGCCACGCAGCGAGTGCATCTCCAGGTGATCAAGGAAGGCCTTGGGGAGGTCTTCATCGAGGCTGGCGCCGCGCTGAGCACGCCAACCTGCGGCCCATGCTTGGGCATGCACATGGGCGTCCTGGCGCAGGGGGAGCGGGCCGTCGCCACCACCAACCGGAACTTCGTCGGCCGCATGGGACACCAGGAGAGCGAGGTGTATCTTGCCGGGCCGGCCGTGGCGGCGGCCTCGGCTGTGCTGGGACGCATCGGCAGCCCAGAGGAGCTCTGATGAGCAAGACCCGCGGTCGAGCTCACGTTTACGGGGACAACGTCAACACCGACGTGATCATACCGGCGCGCTACCTGACTACCTCGGAACCTGCCGAGCTCGCTCGCCACTGCATGGAAGACATCGACCCGGGATTCGTGGCCGAAGTCGAGCCGGGAGATGTGATCGTCGGGGGAGAGAACTTCGGCTGTGGAAGCTCTCGCGAGCATGCGCCTGTGGCGATCAAGGCCGCCGGTGTAGGGGCCGTCATCGCGATGAGCTTCGCTCGGATCTTCTTCCGCAACGCGATCAACACAGGGCTGCCAGCTCTGGCTTGTCCGAAGGCGGCCGCCGACATCAAGAACGGCGACGAACTCGCGGTGGATCTTGCCACAGGCCGCATCGACAACCTGACACAGGGCCGAAGCTATGAGGCGGAGCCGTTCCCGCCTTTTCTCCAGGAGATAATCACGGCCGGCGGCCTGGTGCCTTACACGCGAAAGCGACTGGCGGCTCGCTAGGTGTCGCCGGGCTCGCGAGGTGCCGGTCGGGCGACGCGCCTCGCCGCTCTGAGGAACTGGGGGCGCGGCATCAGGACAGTCCGCCCGCAGCGACGACACTGAATGCGTATGTCGATGCCGGTGCGGACGACCGTCCATTCGTTCGCCCCACATGCGTGAGGCTTACGCATCTGGACCGAGTCCCCAAGTCGGATTCCGGAGATCTCAGACACGTCACGGTCCTTCGGCGGCAACGGCCGCGCGTCCTACCAGAGGTATCCCCATCGGGAGGAAGGGGCGCGGGCCCGCAGAAAGGCCTAGCGTTTGCATCGGTGGGTGAGCGCCCGCGGGTGGAGCGCTCCGAGGCGGCGGGACAGCATATAGAGAGGATTCACAATGCGCGTGCAACTGGTTGTCGTTCTGGTCTTGTCCACAGGTATTGCCGTGCTTGGCAACAGCTCCTTCGCGGCCCAGGAGCTCCCAACGCCTGAGGCGCCCCTGATAGCCGTGAAGTATACAGGCCCTGAGCTGACAGGCGGGGGGCCGGAAGGAGTGACTGATGTCGTCCCGCCCACGCTCTCTCTAGAAAAGGCCATACAGCTAGCCATCCAATACAACCCAGACGTGGCCGCTTCCGCCCAGGGAGTCATGGCGACCGACGCTCAGGTGATTCAGGCCATCTCCAGGCTGATGCCCCGTGTCACTGTGGAGGCGAATCGCGTCACGCCCGTGGATCTTCCGGAGTTCTCTTTCCAGAGCTCGGAGCCGGCGTGGGAGACGACTGTCGGCTTCTCCCAGCCCCTCTACGCCGGCGGCCGTCTCCGCGCGGGGGTGAGAGCGGCCAGAGACCTGTTGCGAGGATCGGAGGGTGCCTACCGGCGCACCCAGCAGGAGATCGCCTTCGCTGTCCGCAGCCTTTACTACACGGTGCTGTCCGCAGAGTGGCAGGTTCGCGTGCAGAGGCAGACTCTCGAGCTCGCCGAGGAATCGCTGCGGGTCGCTCGGCTGCGGTATGAGGCGGGGGTGGCACCCGAGTTCGACGTCCTCTCGGCCGAGGCACGCGTCGCGCGGACGGAGCAGGGCATCATCTCGGCAGAGGCCCTGCGCGATACCGCCTGGGCCAGTCTGAGTACCGCCATCGGCGTGCCGATTCCCGCGGGGACGGAGCTCTCCACACCGAGACCTGTCGCCGCCCGCGAAGCGTCGCCTGAGTCGCTGCGAGCGGAGGCGCTCGTGGAACGGCCTGACCTGCTTGCCGCTGAGGCCCTGGTCGCTGCCGAGCGCGCTCGCGTCGCTGTCGCGAGGGCCGGCCGCTACCCGACCATCGCCGCCAACGTTGGCTACACGCTACGTGAAGACGTCGTCGTCGACGGGGAGATCATTGGCAGTCCCGGAACCGACATCGTCGTCTCTCAGGACAGCGGGTTCGTCTCCCTGAGCATCGGCTGGAGCCTCTTCAACGGCGGGCAGGTCGAGGGCGAAGTCCGCGAAGCAGAGGCCCGCATGCGACAGGCTGAAGACGCTGTACACAGCCTCCGCCAGCAGATCGAGCTCGACGTGCGCTCCGCCGATCTCGCCGTGGCCGCCGCCCGTGCCCAGGTACAGGCCGCTGGGAAGGAGGTCACGCAGCAGGAGGAAGCCTACCGCATCGCGACCATTCGGTACCAGGAGGGGGTCGGGACCAGCGTTGAGCTTCTCATCGCCGAGACCGACCTGGCGGACGCCCGCACGCGCCTCAACCGCGCTGCCTTCGACCTGGCAATAGCCATCGCTCGACTCGACCTGGCCCTTGGGCGAGATGTGCTCTTCCAGGAGTCACTCGCCGCGGAGGAGGGGGTGAGTGAGTAGCCCGGACAACGCGCCCGGCGCCGACACCGGCGAAGTCGTCGAGCGCTACCGGCGCCATGTCAACGCCGGCCTTGCCTCGCTCTTCAAGTTCATGGGCTTCGAGGCCGTCGAATGGAAGGCCGAGGGGTCCACGATCTGGGACACCGAGGGCCGCGAGTATCTCGACCTGCTCGCGGGCTTCGGAACCTTGGCGCTGGGTCACCGTCCTTCGGCCGTCCTCGCGGCGGTCAGAGATCAGCTCGACCGCATGCCTCTCTCGTCCCGCGTTCTCTTCAGCAAGCCGGTCGCCGACCTATCTGCCGCATTGGCATCCGTTCTCCCCGGCGATCTGGCGAAATCATTCTTCTGCAACAGCGGCACCGAAGCCGTAGAAGGCGCCCTCAAGCTGGCCAGGCTATACACGGGCCGGCCCGGCGTTGTGGCGACAGAGGGAGGCTTCCACGGCAAAACGCTGGGGGCCTTGAGCGTGTCGGGACGAGAGGTGTACAGGCAGCCCTTCGCTCCCCTCGTCCCCGAGGTCACCCACGTCCCCTTCGGTGACAGCGACGCACTCGCCGATGCGGTCGGCGACAGCACGGCCGCGGTAGTGATCGAGCCCATCCAGGGCGAAGGCGGAGTGATCGTCCCGCCGGATGACTACCTCCCCGCTGCCCGGGAGATCTGTGACCGCGCAGGGGCCCTCCTGATCGCCGACGAGGTCCAGACGGGATTCGGCCGGACTGGCGCCATGTTCGCCTGCGAGCACGCCGGCGTTGTGCCCGACATCATGTGCATGGCGAAGGCTCTCGGCGGTGGGGTCATGCCGCTCGGCGCCTTTTCCAGCACTCCGGCGATATGGACCTCCCTGGAGGAGAATCCGCTTCTCCACTCATCCACGCTCGGGGGGAATCCCTTGGCCTGCGCGGCGGGCCTTGCAGCTATTGAAGCGATTCGTCGGGACGACCTCCCGGCGCGTGCCGCACAGCTTGGCGATCACGCCGTCAACCGGCTCCGCGAGCTTCAAGCCGCCCACGGTGATGTTGTCGCCGACGTGCGCGGCCGCGGCCTGCTCATCGGCGTGCAGTTCAGGGACGCTGACGTGGCTGGTTTGGTCATCGCGGGTCTGGCACAACGCAGAGTCATAGCTGCCTATACTCTGAACAACCCGGAGGTGATACGCGTAGAGCCTGCACTGACCATCTCCGAGGCGGATCTGGATCGCGGCATCTCGGCGCTGGTGGAGGCCGTAGCGCAGGCCAAGGGTATCTTGGCACAGCTCGACTAACGGGCGAGGACAGTGGGCGAACTCATAGCGATCGATGGCGCCCGTGGCGGGGGGCAGATCCTCCGAAACGCCGTCGCGCTGTCGGCCGTGGCAGGGCGGCCGGTTCGCGTGGAGAACATCCGGGGCGCCAGGCCCAAGCCGGGACTGCGGCCGCAGCACCTGACCGCGGTACGCGCAGTAGCGGAGGCGAGCGGCGCGCGCCTCACGGGCGCGGAGCTGGGCGCCAGGGAGATCGAGTTCTGGCCGGGAGCAAGAGAAGCCAAGCAGGGCTGGCGGCTGGACGTTGGCACGGCGGGGAGCGTTATGCTCGTCCTCCAGTCACTGCTGCCAGCGCTCGCGACCGCGGAAGGCTCATCAGACCTGACCTTGGTCGGCGGCACCGATGTCCCTTTTGCGCCGCCCTTCGACCACTTCCAGCAGGTCTTCGTCCCTGCCGTGACAGCCTTGGGCGTGAGCGTGACAGCGCAGTTGCTCCGCCGGGGCTTCTATCCCAAAGGGGGCGGAGAGGTAGCGGTAAGTGTGTCTCCCGCGTCGCCGGTTCGGCCACTGTCCTGGACCGAGCGAGGTGAAGGCGTCACAATCCGGGGCAAATCTTACAGCCAGGGGCTGCCGGCACACATCGCCGAAAGAATGAGGAGCTCGGCGCTTGGGAGGCTGCGAGCGGCCGGCCACGAAAGGGCCGACGCAGCCCTGGAGGTGGTTGAGCGAGGTCCGAGTCAGGGCTGTGGGATATTCCTCTGGGCCGAGAGCGAGGCCGGCCGGCGGTTCGGGGGCAGCGCGCTGGGCCGCCGAGGGAAGCGAGCGGAAGATGTTGGCACGGAGGCGGCAGACGCCCTTTTGGCCGAGCTGAGGGGAGAGTGGGCAGTAGAGTGTCATCTGGCAGATCAGATGATAGTATGGATGGCAATGGCCGGCGGCCCGTCCGAGCTAACGACAGGGAGCCTGACAGACCACATCCGCTCGGCGATGGAGGTCGCGGAGGCGGTGGCGGGCGCGACGTTCTCGGTTGAGGAGCGACCTGTTGTACGGATTCGCTGCGAGCCAGCCGGAGAAGCATGAGATGCGAAGGGAAAGGCGCTGTCGAAATCGTCTCAGCTCGCATGGAGGGAGAACGTGAAGGTTACGCTGCTCATACACACGCCGGAGCCCGAGCGCGTCACAGTCGCGGCCGCCCTGCTGTGCTATCAGAGGGGCAGTCCGGAGGAGGCCTGGGAGCGCGCGGGAAACGAAAAGCTCCGCACGCGGCTCTTCGAGGAGCTCGTTCGGCAGGGGCACGGCTCCACTCTCGAGCACGTCGGTTTCACTTTCGGGATCGAGGGCATCAGCCGAGCTTGCTCGCATCAACTGGTGCGCCATCGCATCTCATCGTATAACCAGCAGTCGCAGCGCTACGTTGACGTCGGCGATCCCAACTACTTCGTCAAGCCCGACTCACTAGCAGACGATGAGGGCCGCTTCGAGGAGGCGGTGGCCGGAGCCGTCACCTACTACCGGGAGACAGTGGATCGGCTGAAAGGCCAGGGGAAGAAGGGAGAGCAGGCGCAGGAGGACGCGCGGTACATCATCCCCAACGCCGGCAAGACGAACCTGATATGGACCACCAATCTTCGGAACTTGCTGCACGTAGCCCATGTCCGGATGTGTTCGAGGGCCCAGTGGGAGATTCGCAAGATGCTGCACCTCTGTCGTCGAGCGGTCGAGGACAGATTCCCTCTCATCGGCAAGTACATGGTGGTCAAGTGCCATCCTCTCGCCATGGGATACTGTGACGAGGAGTTTCGGACCTGTGGGTTCCGACCGCTGCGAGAAGAGGTCGTGCCTGGCGACGAAGCCTGCCCGCCAGGGCCGGGCTATGAAGAGAAGGATTGAGCGAATGCGCGCCCGCATCATCCTCGCGCTCGCCGTTGGTCTTGCCATCTCCGGGTGCGGCGGCGGGCAGCCCGACCGTGGGATCGTGCAGATCACGCTCTTCACCTGGACCCGGCCGGGGGAGCTCGTCGTCAACCAGGAGCTTTGTGCCCAGTTCGAGGCGGAGCACCCGAATATCCGCGTCGAGATCGTCAACGAACCGGGGGACCGCGCGATGGACAAGCTCCAGCAGATGGTGGCCGCGGCCAACCCGCCGGACGTGATGTCGATCCACGGAGCCTACTTCATCCCACTAGCGGCGAAGGGCGCCCTGTTGGACCTGGACCCTGTGATCGAGAGAGACGAAACCTTCGACCTCCCCGACTTCTACCCCCAGCTCGTCGAGCTGTGCCGCTACCAAGGCAAGCTCTATTCGCTCCCGCGCTACACATCGGTCTACGTGCTCTTCTACAACGAGGATCTCTTCGATTCAGCGGGACTGGACTACCCGGATCGGACCTGGACCTGGGACGACTACATCGCTGCGGCCCGGAAGCTCACGGTGGAGCACCCGGACCCAGAGCGCAGGCGCCTCGGCACGGTGATAGACTTCTGGGGGGCACGAATCTATCCCTGGGTCTGGGCCAGCGGCGGCGAGATTCTGGATGCCGAGGGCAGCCGTTGTCTTCTGGACAGCCCGGAATCGCAGGAAGCACTGCAGTTTCTGGTAGACCTGCGGCACAAATGGCACGTCTGTCCCCCGACGACGATGGCCGAGAGACGGCAGAACATCGCGATGTTTGTCAACGGCCAGGTGGCCATGTTCCAGACTGGTGCCTGGGACATCCAGCAGATGAAGGAGGCCAAGGCGCTGCGCTGGAACATCGCGCCCCTCCCGAAGAAGAGGCAGCATGCGACTCTTCTCGGGATGGAGAACTACGCGATAGCGGCCGGGACCAAGCATCCCGAGGAGGCATGGGAGCTCTTCAAGTTTCTCCTCGGGCCGGAGGCGCAAGAGCGCATGGCGCGCGAGTTGGAGAAGCAGCCCTCGCGGCAGTCCGTAGCCAATGGGCCCTACCTCCAGCAGCAGGCCGAGTACGACCGCCGAGTCTTCGTCGAGGCCCTCGAGTACGCCCGCCAGGCGCCGAACATACCGGAGTGGGATCGGGTGAGCCACTTCATACAGGAGCAGCTTGACCTGATGTGGATGGGGGAGGTGTCTGTCGAAGACGGCACCCGCCGGGCAGCCGAGCAGGTCACGAAGGCGTTGCAGGAATCGCCGGGATGACGGAAGGTCTCCTCATCCGGCCCGCGGAAGAACGCGACGCAGAAGCCGTCGCGGCACTCTCTGAGACGTGGGGACACCCGCTCTCCTGTGGTGAAGTGCGCATGAAGATACGCTCCTTCGCCGAGACTGCTGGCCACCAGTTCCTCGTGGCCGAGGTCGCTGGTGCGGTCGTCGGCTTCGCCGCCATGAACACCGCTCTGTCGCCGGGACGCCCAGCCAAGACCGGAATCATCTCGGGGATGGCCGTTGCGCCGCCATACCAGCGACAAGGCGTCGGAAGACGGCTTGTCGAATACGCCGAGGATTGGCTCCGTTCCCAGGGCGCTTCGTACATCCGCGTCACCACTGCCTCCCACCGCACCGAAGACGCCCACCGATTCTATTGCGCCCTCGGCTATCGCCAGACGGGCGTTCGCTTCGACAAGCACCTCCCACCTTAGGCTTCGGCAGCAGCCTCTCTGGGGCGGCCCGGCCTGCGCGCGCCGGCCGTTTCTGCGCGCGGAGCCGCTCGGCCTTTCCCCCTTCTGCTCCTCGCCTCGGGTGTGCTACACTGTCACAGACGGACGACTGGCACTGCGATGGATGCGCGAACTCTTCGAGTCCTCGAGTACGACGCCGTACGAAAGCGCCTCCGCGACTGCGCGGCGTCTTCGCTCGCCAAGAGGCTGGCGGAACGGCTCGAACCGACCAGCGACTTCTCCGAAGTGGGCCGCTTGCTGGCCGAGACGACGCAGGCTCGCGCGGTGCTGGCGGCGGCCGGCCGCGCGCCTCTCGGCGGCGTACACGACATACGCGCACAAGTCCTCAACGCCTCTCGCGGCGGGATGCTCTCAGCGGGAGACCTGCTCGAGATCGCCGATACGGTCTACGCTTCGCGGCGCATGCGTGGGTTCCTGCTGCAGGGAGAACTGGAGGCCCCGCTCATACGAGCGTGCGCGGAAGGGCTGGGCGTTTTCGAAGACATCGAGCACGCCATCGAGGCCAGCATCGACAACCGCGGCGAGGTACTGGACTCGGCCACCGACAACCTCCGGGCCATACGCGCCAAGATCCGTCGACTCCAGAACAGCAGCGAGCAACGGCTCAACGCGATAGTCCATTCCGGCCAATTCGCTCGCATGATCCAGGAGCCCATCGTCACCGTACGAAACGGCCGCTACTGCATACCGATACGCAGCGAGTTCAAGGGGGAGTTCCGCGGCATCGTACACGATTCTTCGGCCAGCGGCGCCACCGTCTTCATGGAGCCGTTTGCGGTCGTGGAGATCAACAACGAGGTCAGGGAGGCGCGCTCGGCCGAGGAGCGCGAGGTCAGGCGGATCCTTGCGCGGCTGAGCGGCATGGCAGGAGCGCAGAGCGAGGAGATCCTCTCCACGGTGGAGACGCTGTCGCAGCTCGACCTCATATTTGCACGGGCTGGGCTGGCGGAGAACATGGAGGCCGTCGAGCCTGAGATCGATGCGAAGGGGGAAGTCGATCTCATCGACGCGCGCCACCCGCTCCTCGAGGGCCGCGTCGTGCCAGTGAGCATCGGGGTGGGGGAGGAGTTCAAGGCCCTTGTCTTGACGGGGCCGAACACGGGCGGCAAGACGGTGAGCCTGAAGACTGTTGGGCTGCTGACGCTCATGGCGCAGTCAGGGCTTCACCTTCCGGCGGCCCAGGGAAGTCGCATTGCGGTATTCAGCAGGATCTTCGCCGACATCGGAGACGAGCAGAGCATCCAGCAGAGCCTGTCTACTTTCTCCTCGCACATGACGCAAATCGTCAACGTGTTGAGCAACGCCGACGGGAACTCCCTGGTCTTGCTCGATGAGATCGGCGCGGGCACCGATCCGGCCGAGGGATCGGCGCTGGCGAAGGCGATCCTGATTGAGCTGCTCGGCCGCGGGTCTCGCGTGCTTGCAACGACCCACTACGGCGAGCTGAAGACGTTCGCGTACACCCAACCAGAGGTCGAGAACGCCAGCGTCGAATTCGATCCAGCCACCCTGGAGCCGACCTTCGAGGTGCGAATCGGGACCCCGGGAAGCAGCAACGCGTTCGCCATAGCTGCTCGGCTTGGCTTGTCGCCCGGTCTCCTGCGCCAGGCAGCCGAGATGATGGGGGAGGCCCAGGTCGAGCTTCACGAGGTGATCCAGCGGGCAGAGCGGGACCAGCGTGATCTGGCGCAAGAGCGGCGGGACGCCGCCCGAGCGCGGCGGGAGCTGGAGGCGACGAAGGCGGACTACGAGAAGCTTCTCAGCGATCTCAAGTCCAAGCGACGCGAGATGCTGCTGGAGGCGCGCCAGGAGGCGCGCCGAATCGTCAGCCGGGCGAAGCAGAGAACCGAGGAACTGCTGAACCTCCTGCGACAGTCGGTCCAGGAGGCACGGGAGGCGAAGCAGGCTATAGAGCGCGAGGCGGCCCAAATCGCCCAGTACGCTGCTCCGGAGCCCACCGACGTGGTCCGGGCGGCGCGGCAAGAGCTGGCCGACATATCCGATGAGGCAGCGGAGGCCACTGCAGAGGCGACCGAAACGGAAGCCCCCACCGAACCTGAACGCGAACCCGAGCCTGTCGGGCACCTGGTGCGCGGAGACGCGGTACTTGTGAGGAGCGTGCGGCAGCGTGGAAGTGTGCTGGACCCTCCAGACGAGAACGGCCAGGTGAAGGTGCAGGTCGGCTTGCTGCGGCTCTCGGTGCCGGTGTCTGACCTTGCGCTCGTCCAAGAGCCGACCGTGACCATCAGCCGTGCGCGGCCCGATGGCGTCAGCGTGTCCGCCGCGCCCGCACCGACCGAGCTCCACCTGCGGGGCCTTCGGGTCGAAGCGGCCCTCTACGAGTTGGAGCGGTATCTGGACCGGGCGGCCCTGGCGCGACATGAGCGGGTGCGCATCGTCCACGGCAGGGGAACGGGCGCCGTCAGAGCCGCCGTGCACGAGCGACTGAAGGACCACCCCCTCGTGCGCTCTTTCCGCCTGGCCGATGCCGGGGAAGGGGATTCCGGCGCGACGATCGTCGAGCTGGGGCCGAGATCGTAGCACCAAAGGTGGAGCGGGAAAGTCTTGCGGCCTGCTCACGAGGTGGGGATCGCTCGCGGCCGCCGGGGCCGGAGGGGCAATCGCGTGATGACCCAATCGGAGCGGCCCCCGGACACCGGAGGAGCCTGCATCAGTCGGAGCGACAACGTGATCGTTGCCGCCCTCGCGTCTATCGGGTGCGGGGTGTGGCTGTGGTTCGCTCTGAGCACGCGGATCTCTCTTGAGGATGCCTATATCACCTTTCGCTACGCCCGGCACATCACCCAGGGCAACGGCTTCGTCTACAACGTGGGCGAGCGCGTGCTGGGCACGACGAGCCCCCTGCAAACGCTTCTCCTCGCCGGCCTTGGCATCACCTTCGGGCCGGACCGCATACCACCGGTCGCGTCAGTCGTGATGCCCATCTTCGGGATCGCCGCGGGGGTCGTCAGCTTCCTGGCCGTGAGGAGACTCGGCGGGACACGTGTCGGCGCAGCCACCGGCCTCCTTCTCTTTTACCTCCACCCGCTCGTCATGCGCACCTCATTAGGCGGGATGGAGACACCTCTGCTGCTGTTCCTCATGGCGCTGAGCCTCTACTTCCTGGCCGACCGCCGGGCCGTGCCAGCATCCGTCACGATTGCCTTCCTCGCACTGTGCCGCGTCGACGGGCTGATATGGGGCGGCCTCGTCATCGTTGTAACGCTGCTATCCGGCTACCGCAGGCCGCTCAAGCGGGCTGTTGCCTTCGGCGCCGTCGTCGCGCCGTGGGTCCTGTTCTGCTGGCTCTACTTCGGGAGCCCAGTGCCGAACAGCATGATAGCAAAGGCGGTCATCCGGCCTGGCAGAGAAGGGCTCCTGATGGACCCCGTTCACTTCAGCCGCCTGTCGCGCTTCTACCTGTCCGGCATTACCATCGAGATGGATCGTTGGGTGATGGTAATCTCAATTGCACTCCTTGTGCTCGGCGTGATCGCCGTATCTCGCGCGCGGAGGCGCGAGCTTCTGCTGCTGCCGGTCTTCCCCGTCATCTATGCCGTCGTGATGTATGTTGGGAGGGCCCCCATGTTCCAGTGGTATCTCGCGCCGATGCTACTGTGCTCCGTGTTCCTCATGGGCCTTGGAGTGGGCCAGGCAGTGCTGTGGGCAAGGATGGGAGAGAGAAGAGGAAGAATCAGAGCAGTCGTCTTGGCCTGCCTGGCAGTTGTGACGTTCCCGAGCCTCGCGGGCGAGGTGCGCACACTGCCGCGGAGAGCGCGACACACGCGGTCGTTCCAGGAGAACGAGTTCGGCCTGCGGCGAGCAGTGGGGCTCTGGCTGCGCGAGCACACGCCAAGGGACGCGTCCGTGGCCATGGAGGCCATCGGCTATCAGGGGTACTACTCCGACCGTCGCGTCATAGACACGGCCGGCCTCGTGACTCCCAGCGTGATCGAGTACAATGCGAATAGTGGGTCAAATGGGATTGTGTTCAAGCGCATTACGACGGAGCTAAGGCCGGACTACATCCTGCTGCGGTCATTTGAGGTCGAAGACAACCACCACTTCAAGGGGGGGAAGCTCTTCGAAACGCCAGCGGACAGGGATCTATTCTTCCGCCAATACCGAGAAGCGCAGCGGTTCACTGCGCCGCACCCCGAATTGGCTCCTCTGCTGGCCCGTCTAACGCTCTACGAGCGCATTCCCAGCAGTCCCACAAACCGCGCCGCTCCCGCAGCGGAGAGGAAAGCGTCCCTCGCGGCCCCCGCCGCTACTCCTCGTGATGGTGCGGCTCCCGCCAGCCGCCCGCGCCGGCCTGCGGGTTGATTTGAAGGCGGTTCCGCACCATACCGACTCCCTCCACCTTCTTCGTGACCTCTTCCACAATCCCACTGAGCTCTCTCGTTTCCACCTCGCCGTCGAGGAATACAGCCGCCCCGACGGTCTTCACATGGACCGAAGACAGAGCGGCGGTCCGCTCGTCCTTTGCGAGAGCGTCCTCGACGGCGCGCGCGAGCTTCTGAGACTGCGACATCTGTCATTCCTCCTCTTCGCTCGCCGGGGGTGTGTCCTGCTCTGACCTCCTCTGGACCCGCTGCTGGAGGTCCGCCAGCTTGTGGAGGGCGTCGAGCGGTGTGATGCGGTTGAGGTCGAGCCGCCGTATCTCTTCGGCGATCGGGTCCGGTCCGCCTGCGAACAGCGCAAGCTGGCTCGGCGAAGGCGGCTGGCGATCCTCACTGGGCGCGGGAGCGGTGTCGCCGGCCCGGCCAGGCAGGTCATCTTGCTGTTCGAGAGACCACAGGACCTGTTTCGCCCGCTCAATCACGTCTGACGGGAGGCCCGCCAGCCTCGCCACCTGTATCCCATAGCTTCGGTCAGTCCCGCCTGGCACTATCTGCCGCAGGAACACAATCTGATCTCCCCTTTCCTTCACTCCGACGCGGTAGTTCTTGACACGAGGCAGTAAGTCGGCCAACTCATTGAGATGATGATAGTGTGTGGCAAAAAGCGTCTTCGAGCCCAGACGCGGGCTATTGTGGATGTGCTCCGCGACGGCCCAGGCGAGGCTCATGCCATCGAACGTGCTCGTGCCGCGGCCGATCTCATCCAAGATTATCAGACTCCGGTTTGTCGCGTGGCGCAGGATGTTCGCCGTCTCGGTCATCTCCACCATGAAGGTGCTCTGGCCAGTCGCCAGGTCATCGGAGGCGCCCACGCGACTGAAGATGCGATCGACCAGGCCGATCCTCGCGGATTCGGCCGGGACAAAGCTGCCCATTTGGGCCATCAGTGTGATCAGCGCGACCTGGCGGAGGTACGTCGATTTCCCGGCCATGTTTGGGCCGGTGATTATGAGAATCTGTTGCTCGGAGCAATCGAGCCCCGCGTCATTCGGGACGAACCTCTCGTCCTGTAGCGCCAGCTCTACCACGGGATGCCGTCCGGCGCGAACCCTGATTTGATCGCCGGTGGCTATCTCGGGGCGAACATATCGATTCCTGGTCGCCACTTCGGCAAAGCTCGCCGACACATCCGCCTGGGCAACCACGTGGCTTGCGCGCTGGATGCGAGCGGCCTCGGCGGCCACCTTAGATTGCAGGTCGGCGAACAGATCTTGCTCCAGTGTTAGTATCCGCTCCTCGGCGCCGAGCACTTTGGACTCGTACTCCTTCAGCTCCGGCGTTATGAACCGCTCCGCGTTGCGCATTGTCTGGCGACGCTGATAGTGCTCTGGCACCAGGTGCAAGTTCGGTCGGGTGACCTCGATATAGTAGCCGAAGACCTGATTGAACCCGACCTTGAGGGACTTGATGCCCGTCTCCTTCCGGGCCCGCTCCTGGAGGCCGGCAATCCATTCCTTCCCCTTCGCGCGCGCCTCTCTCAGCTCATCCAGCTCAGCGGAGTACTCAGGCCGGATCACACCTCCCTCGCGGATTGTAGCGGGCGGGCTGTCCTCGATGGCGCGGCCCAGCAGCTCGCACAGGTCGGACACAGGATCGAAATCGACGACGAGCCCGGCCAGCGCCTCGCAGCCCGAGCGCGCAAGCAGCTCTGCGAGTCTCGGCAGCCGCCGCAGCGAGTCACGAAGCCCTGCCAGATCGCGTCCGGTCGCAGTCCCGGCTGCGGCCCGAGCGACCGGACGCTCCAAGTCTCGCACCTGTTTGAGTTCGTCTCGGATCTGTGCCCGGAGCACATCGTCGCCCGAAAGCGCGCCTACGGCGTCCAAGCGCTGCTCTATCCGCTCCTTGTGCAGTAGAGGAGCGGTAATCCAGCGCCGCAGGAGGCGCGCCCCCATCGACGTGACAGTGTCGTCCAGGACCCATAGCAGCGTGTGTCGCCGGGACCCGTCTCGGAGGGATGACAGCAGTTCCAGGTTGCGACGAGTCGTCGCATCCACCACCATGAACTCGCTCCGGGAATAGCTCCGCATGTCCCGGATCTGCTCGAGCCCGGACTTGTGCGTCCTCTTGAGGTACGTGAGAAGGGCGGCAGCGGCCTCGATCGCGCTCGGCATTCCCTCGCACCCAAATCCGCGAAGCGAGCTCACGCCGAAGTGCCGCCGGAGCACATCCTCTGGCGTGTCTGCGACGAAATCCTCCTGCCCCCACGTGCTTGCTGCAACGGAGTTTCCTTCGAGTAGGCGTTTGAGATCTGGATCGCTTGCGGCTCTCTCCGGAAGCAGCAGCTCGGCCGGGCTGAGGCGCGACAGTTCGTCTGTGAGTTCGTCGGCTGCGTCTGCGCCCACGAACTCGGTGACGATCATCTCGCCTGTTGAGCAGTCAGCGGCCGCAAGCCCCAGCCGCCCCTCGGCCGAGGAAACGCTGGCGAGGTAGTTGTTCGCGCGCTCCTCCAGAAGGTGGTCCTCCACGACGGTGCCCGGCGTGAGGATACGGATCACCTCTCGTTTGACCAAGCCCTTGGACTTCTTCGCGTCCTCGACCTGCTCGCAAACGGCGGCCTTATGCCCGGCCGCGAGGAGGCGCGCCAGATAGCGGTCGGCAGCATGATAGGGGATACCGCACATAGGGATGCGCCGGCCCCTGCCAACCTCCCGCGATGTGAGCACGAGGTCGAGCACGCCCGCGGCGAGCTTGGCGTCGTCCCCGAACATCTCGTAGAAATCACCGAGGCGGAACAGCAGGATCACGTCCTGGTGCTCCCGCTTGATCGCTCGGTATTGTGCGAGCATCGGGGTCAGGTTCTCCATCATCGAAGCGCTCTCAGATAGGCTCCTCGGAGGCATCGCTCAACACAAGGCCCGCGGGGATCTTGGGGTAGAAGTAGGTCGACTTCCCGGGCATTCGCTCTCCAGCTCGCGCCGCGGCCATCACCTCCGAAACGCGGGTCGGCCTGAGGAAGAACGCGAAATCGTAGTCCCCCCGATCCACGGCTCGCATCGCCTGCCCTGCATCAGTCGCATACGTGAGCCGCGCCCCGCGCCTCGTCGGCCCTGCGGCCTCCGAATCATGGCTGACACGTCCGTTTGAGTCTAGCGCACAGCCGATCCCGGCCAGCGTCGGATCGATCATCCGCCGATGGAGCACGCTCACGTCCAGCCTATCAACCACTCGCTCGCTCTCCGGCACCGCGTCGTTTTTGCCAACGAGCTGATAGAGATGCCCTCCACCATATGCTCCGAACGCCGGCCGCCCGGGGTCCGCACCCTCGAGCCAGGACCAATCCACCGTTTCCTCGGGGTCCACCACCGGCGTCTCTTTCACCTCGAAGTACTGCTCCATACAGCTTCGCAGCCGCTTCGCCCCTGCCTGGTCAAGCCCCCAGATGAGCCGATGCGTCGGGAAGATCCTCAACCCCTCGTCGCGACCGCTGTTCACCAGCGCCAGCGCGTGATTGAACCCCGCCTCGG
Organism: uncultured bacterium; assembly: GCA_964559435.1. Classification (GTDB taxonomy): domain Bacteria; phylum Armatimonadota; class Hebobacteria; order Hebobacterales; family Hebobacteraceae; genus Hebobacterum. The sequence goes on from CAZLHI010000007.1 coordinate 37,948, forward strand.
CCGGGGCCTCCGGATACGTCGCCCGCATATCGTCCCGATACGTGCACGCCGTCTCGAACCGGTGATGTCCGTCCGCGATGTAGAGCGGCCCCGGGCCGATGGTCTTCGAGATCGGTCCCGTTATCTTCCCATCCCGAATGACCCACAGCCGATTCACCACGCCGTTCTCGTCCGCCGCCACCTGGTCCGGCTCACCGCCCAGCTCCTCCAGCCGCGCCAGCAGCGCCCCCTCCGAATCCTCCGACATCAGCATCAACGGACTCGTCATCGCCCGGCAGGCCCTCATCAGCAGCAGCCGGTCCGCCTTCGCCTCCGGGAGCGTCCCCTCGTGCGCCAGCACATAGTCCCGCCCGGGCTCCGGCAGACGTACCAGCCCCAACACCCCTCGCCGCTTCCAGCTTCGCGCCCCCACCGAGAATTCCTGCTCCAGCAGATACAGCGCGGGCCCCTCCTCCCGCGCCAGCACCCCCCGCTCCAGCCAACTCGCCAGCGTCGTCGTCGCCTCTCCGTGCCGGGAGTCGGCCTCGCCCCGCGCCAGCTCGATCCGCACGAAGTTGCGCTGCGAGCGCGCGTAAAGCTTCCCCTGCTCCTCATCCGAGATCACGTCGAACGGCGGCGAAATCAGATCCGACAGGTCGTGCGACTCCGGCGTCCGATATCGGATGCCTCGAAACGGATGGAAGATGATCTCAAGGTCAGCCATTCGCGTCCTTTCGTGATTCCTCGAAGCACAGCCGCAGCGACCTCAGCGCCCGCGCCATGTCTTCCTTCGGATTGCTCCACTCGCCCTGCACGGCGATCCGCCCACCGTAGTCGGCCAGCAGCAGCGCGCGAGACAACTCCTGTACATGCCCGTCACTATCAAGTCCTGCCTGCAGGTCGGCCGCAGACACATGCACGTGAGCCAGCCAGGCGGCGGCGTCCGCGATGTCGAGCAGTGAATGGCCGGCTCGAGCAATCTGCCCGCAGTTGGGAAGCACTCCGATCTCGGGCATGTTGACTTTGCGTGCCAGCGCCATGGCATCGGGAACCGAGTTTACCAGATGAGGCTTGCTCGCGGGAAGCGCCTCGATGCCTACGACCAACCCCTGGCTGCGGGCCACCGCACCGCACACCCTCAGGAAATCACAGAGCTGCCCCAACGCATCCGCCACAGAGATGCCCGGGGGGACATCGCAGCACTCACCGCAGGGGAAGCCGACCACGGCGCCCCGCACCGCGGCAATACGCCGAAAGGCCGTGTTCACATAGCGGCTCACGCGAGGCCAGTCGACGGCAGGGCCGCACACCTTGAGGTCAGCCGGCAGACGCAGCTCCCAGGTCTCGGCCCTGATCGGAGCCGATCGAAGCCGATCTGCTGCCGGACGAAAGCGTGTCTCGCCTTCTTCCGAGAGCAGCACGCTGCTCGGCAGCTCAACGAAGTCATAGCCGGCCCGAGCCCCCGCATCTATCAGCTCGAGGCCGACGCAGCATCCGAAGCGCATATCGGCCTACCGCGGCCTGCTCCCCAGGCATAGCAATAGCGCTGGCAGCGACAGAGCCTACCTACTTCCGCGCGGCGGCCTCTGCCAACGCGCGTCCCAGTTGCTTGCAGCCCTCCAGCGCGCCCGCCGACACTCCGCCGGAAGAGCCCACCGGCTCGGCAGCCTGGTTGAGCTTGAACCATTGAAGTGCCTGACGCAGGACGCCGAGGACCTTGTCGGGGGGGCCGCCGGCGCTGGCGAAAACGGCTGCCGGCTTGCCGCTGACCTTCCCCTGGGTCGGGTAATAGGTGCGATCGAGGAAGTCCTTCAGGCCGCCTGCCATGTAGCCGAAGTAGTCGGGCGAGCCGAGGGCCACTGCATCGCACCCCAGAAGGTCGTCGGCGCCGGCATCGAGGCCCGTCTTGACCGCGACCTCTGTGCCGGTCACGCTCCGCGCTCCCTCTGCGACCGCCTCGGCCATCTTCTTCGTGTTGCCGCCCAGAGAGTGGTAGACGATGAGCACACGCCCCATTGGTATACTCCTCTCTCATTCAGATGTACGCCCTAATCGAACCCAAGATCTATCTGACCGGCCGACGCCCGCCTCATTGTCTGAGCTGAAGGACGAGGGAAGATGCGATCGAACTCCGGGCCGATTGCATTCTGCAAGCGCAGAACGAACCGGTAGAGTTTCTCCGCATAATGCCCCCGGTCCTCGTCTCCTCGGTAATCCTCCATCCGAGCCAGCGAGCCGTCGGATCTCTGATAGACAGAGATGTAATCGCCAATCGGCGTGTCGCCTGCGATCGCGGCCGATCGGCGCTTCGCAGGGCTCGAGAAGGTCTTCTCCGTCACCCTCTCGCGCCGCGCAAGCTTGTCGATGGGCAGCTCTCCTGCCAGTATGGCGGCGGCCAGCTCGCGGTAGCGGCGTCCCAGCTCTCCCAGGTCTCCCACGAGCAGAAGATCCACGGCTTCGGCCAGGAACTCTCGCCCGAAGGGCTCGTCCGCTCGGGAGCGAACGGCCGCTCCGCGCAGCAGCTTCCGGCCGTCATACCCCGCGCACACGTAGTTCTTCTGCTTGAGCGAGACCATGGCGCGGTAGCGCCCCTCGTGCTGTAAGTTAATGCCCTTCGGCAGCTTCGCGCCGATCTCCTCCACATAATCCAGCTCAGCCTCCTCGCCCCGCACACCAGTCGGAGGCTTGAAGTAGACGCCATCGGTATCGATCTCGATCACCTCGCCCCCGGTCTTCTCGATCTCCTCGGCGATCTGCTTGACCAGCGCCTGACCTCGCCTCGTGACGCGCTCGGCCGCCTCGAAATCATTGAAGAGGAAGCCGCTGCCCAGATATCCATAGAAGGAATTGATGAGGACCTTGAAGGAGGATTGAATCCCCTCCCACCGGAGGCGGTCCGGCCCTGTCGAGCCGCGTGCCCTCGCCTTCGCGTCAAGTCTTCGTTTCGTGAGCTCGGAGAGCATCGGCAGGAAGATGCCGAGCGTGTCCGACGCAGGAGCGATCCGCTCGGTCAGCATGATGCTCGGGTACAGGCTTTCGACGTCCACTTTGACGATCGGAGAGATGACGCCAACGCGGCGTACTTCGACATAGCCCCCTGGGAAAGGGCGAGGCGACTGCGGCTGCGGCAGCGCCATCTCACGACGCAGGTACTCGCGGACCAGCAAGGAGTTGATCTTCTCACCCGTCCCGGAGACAGCCACGCTCTGGTAGGGCTCGGGCACCATTTGCGTCACGTAGAAGTCGGTCTGCGTCACGTGCTCGGCCAGCCGCCGGGTCTCCAACACATCCTGTTGCGCGTACTCCCGCACGCGGCCTGGATCGGCCGCCCACTCCCGGTCCATTTCCGTCTGATCGACCACTATCCGGTCCTTCTCGGCGAGGCCGAGCTGGGCTGACACCTCCTTCAGCCCGTAGCTCTCGAGCTCGCCGGACTGAGCATCGAAACGCTGTACGGCCAGCATCGTGTCGATGATATGACGACCGTGGACGTAAGCGGGCACGAAGGGCCTGGTCCGGCCGCCTATGGCACAGCGGCGGCGGCGCCCGAAGCGCACGCTGGAGCCGTCCCGGCCCCAGTCCAGGGTGATGCCGTGACGCTCCCCGCGTGCCGCCAGGTAAGGGATGTCGAAGCCGAAGATGTTGTGACCCTCGATCACGTCAGGATCGCGCCGGCGAACGGCCTTGGAGAGTTGACGCAGGATATGGGATTCCTCTCCCTCGATTACTTCACAGCTCCCCTCGTCGGCCACCGCGGCCAGGATCACGCGGGCGTCAGCTTCCGTCGGCGACAGACCAACTGTCTCGATGTCCACCTGCATCCGGCGAAGGTCGGACAGGGCCATCCCCTTGAACAGCGTGCGTCCGCTCCGAAGAAGATACTGCCGGGCCGGATCTGTGAAGGCGAAGTGACCCACTTGCTGGTCCGCGAGCCGCCGCCGAGCGTCGAGAAAGTCAGACCACCGAGAAAACTCGGCGAGAAAGGCATGGCCCTGTCCTGCCAGCGATCTCCACTCCGCCCCGATGAGATCGACTTGCCGCTCCGAAACCAGGCAAGGTCTGAACTCCTGCCGCTCGGCCACGACCGCATTGCCATCGCGCCGATACACGGTTACATCGTCTGCGTGGGCCTCCACGGCGACGATCCCCTGTGTGTCGTCAGCGCCGAAGATGACCTGATTGAGATACGAGTCGCTCATGTTGGGACTCGGTAGAGGTGTGATTCCGGCCTCAGGCCGAGATCTCTGTCTTCGCCAGCGCCACGGCGCCGAGCAGCCCGGCCCGAGCGCCGAGTTCACTTTGCAGGACGCGAAGGCCGCCGCCTACTTCAGGCATCACGTAGCGGTCGAAGCTGGCGCGCAGCGGCACCATCAACACCTCTCGGGACTGCGCGACGCCACCTCCCACGACGATCGCCTCCGGGTTGACCAGATTTGCCGCCCTTGCCAGCGCCAGCCCAATGTACCCGCCCGTCCGCTCCATGATCCGCCGGGCGACCGCGTCAATCGGGGCCATTTGGCAGACATCCTCAGCGCTGAGATCAGCGCGGGGGATGTCCCGCAACACCGAATCGGCGCCACCTGCCAGAGCATCCCGCGCAGCTTTTGCGATCGCCCAGCCGGCCGCCACGGACTCCAGGCAGCCAAGTCGTCCGCAGGTGCACCGCGGTCCGTACGGGACCAAGTGCGTGTGTCCCAGCTCACCTGCCATGCTGTTCGCACCGCGGTGGACGCGTCCGTTCATCACGAGGCCCGCCCCGATGCCCGTGCTGATTGTGACATAGATCACGTGCTGGCACCCACGGGCGGCCCCGAAGAGCGTCTCTCCGAGGGCCGCCGCGTTCGCATCGTTGTCAACGACGACCGGAAGCCCCGTGCGCTCGCGAACGATCTCGCGAAGCGGGACCCCCTCCCACCCCGAGAGGTGATGACAGGTGATGACCTTCCCGGTCAAATAGTCGACCGGTCCCCCGAAGCTCACGCCAGCCGCGGCCACATGTCCTCCTGCCAAACCTGCATCTGCCAGGCTCCTCTCCGACAGATCGAATAGGGAGTCAATGACCTGCTGGGGAGTTGGGTCCCGACCAGTCGGCGCCGTCGTCTCTGCGAGGACATCTCCATCAGGAGCGACCACGCCAGCGGCCAGCTTGGTGCCGCCGATGTCGAATGCGAGGAGCGGCGCCGACATACCTACTTCCCAGCGACCACAGGGTTTCTGAGCACCCCGATCTTCTCCACCTCGGCCTCCATGACATCGCCCGGCTTGATGGCAGAGATGCCGGAGGGAGTCCCTGTCGATATGATGTCGCCGGGTTCGAGGGTGAGACAACGGCTGAGGCGAGATATGAGCTCCGGTATGTCGAAAATGAGGTCCCTCGTGTTGCTTCTCTGACGGACCTCACCATTGACCCGCATAGAGAGGCAGAGCTCGGCCGGTTCCTCAATCTCATCCGGCAAGGTGATACACGGCCCCATCGGCGCAAACGTATCGAAGCTCTTGCTGAGGAACCAGGGGCGGGAGGCGGCCATGTCGCGCGACTGCATGTCGCGGGCCGTCACGTCGTTCAACACAGTGTAGCCTGCGATGTGCTCGGCCGCCTTGCGGCGGGAGATGTTCCTGCCGCCCTTTCCAATGATCGCCGCCAGCTCGACCTCGTGATCGACTCGGCCGACTCCCTTCGGGCAGACAACCGGCTCGTCCGGGCCGACCACAGCGGTCGACGCCTTCACGAAGAAGATGGGCTCCTTTGGGGCCTCTTTCCCTGTCTCGGCCGCGTGGGCGGCGTAGTTCAACCCCAAAGCGATGATCCGGGGAGGCCGCGGCAGCGGCGCCAGTAGCCGGCAGTCCTCGACGCTCCTCTCCTTGCTGAGCTGATGCTCTTTCACAAAGGCACGCACCGAGGCGAAGGTCTCCACAGTGAACATCCCCGCCCGCAGCATTCCCAGCACGGAGCAGCCGTCCGGCCCGCCTGACAGATCATTCGCAAGGCAATAGAGGCCGTAGGCGCGAGTGAAGTCGAAGATAGATCCTCCTTCCAGCAAGCCAACGACCTCGTAGTCATCAACACGGAAAGTAACAACCTTCATTGCGCCGCTCTAACGCTATCCAGGAAACGTGATGATCTCTATTCGGTTCCCGTCCGGGTCCCGAAAGAAAGCCAGACGGATTCCGGACTCCGCGTCCGTCGGGGGCATGTCAAATTCGACGCCCTGGGTCTTCAGCCGAGCGTACTCGGCGTCCACGTCATCAACAGCAAGCGCGATGTGCGGATAGCCGACCTTCCCCTCGTCTTCGCCGGGCTCCCGCGGTCTTCCACCGCCGAAGAGCTCTAGCTGCGTACCGTTGAGAGATACGAAGACAATCGTCCCGCTATGATCCGTGTGGAGCCGAAGGGTCTCGCGAAAGCCGAGCGTATCGGTGTAGAACTCGACCGCTCGCTCGATGTCGGAGGCCACGACCGCCAGGTGGGCAATCCCCGTTATCACTGAGCACCTCCTGGTTTCTCAGACAACGGACTCATTCGCTAAGCGAGTAGCCCATCCTGCCCTGCCGCCGGCGAGCCATCGCCCCCCCGGAGGGCAGTCGGCGCCACATGCCGGTCAGCCAGGGCGCTTGATGAGCTCGATGTCGCTGGCCGTAATCGCAACATGTTCGATTCCTTTGATCACAGGATGCCTCCACTGGTCATCGAATCATGTGCGTGCTTCGTTCCTAAGACAGACGCGTCCTGCAAATCCGCATAGGTGCTCGGACGGGAGGTCGAAAACATGGCTTTCAAGGCAGTCAAGACGGTGATCACCTTGGGCGCAGAAGACTTGCTCCGACTCCAGGAAGTCCTCATGGACGCAGATGGCTTGGAGGCGCTATCGTTCCTGAATGACGTGGTCGGCGAAAAGGTGCGGTGCGCCCAGACCGAGAGTCATCGGCCGGCCTTCGAGGGCGAGACGGGTGACTCGCCGGCACACTTCATGCAAAAGGGGGAGGGTCACCCGGACACGGGGGAGTCGGGATAGGGAAAGATCGGCTGCTGCGTTCTGGACCCGCACTGAGCAACATCACGTCAGGAAAACGGAGGCCGACCGGTCCCTCGAGCGGGCCCCGGCCGCAACCGCTCTGCTCGCCCGGCGGGTAGGCGGTCCCTACCTGTGGACATACCGACAGCGACCGTCCTCTCTCTGCCTGCCACATCCGCCGCCCAGCCGCGCCCCGGGGAAGTAGTGGCGGCAGGCCATCCTTTGCTTGGCTTGCCGAGCCGTGCATCTGCCGGTTGACTTGTCGTAGTAGAATGGCTTGTAGTAGCGGCCCCCGAAGTAGACAGCTACCGCCAGACCCAGTGCACCCAGCACGGGCACGAGTATCTTTCCGGGGATGTCGAACACGGATGCGAGCAGCCAGTAGATCAGTGCCGCCACCGCCAGCGGCCCGATGATCTTCGCCACCGCGGCTACCCACGGCGGCAGTAAGGGTTCCTCATCTTGCGTATGGGTCATCTTGCGAATCTCACTGAGTAACGGAGTATTTGCCTCAGTCTACCTTTCGGCTAGGCGGCTCGGAATCCTGTTGGCGCAGGCAGTGTCGGGTAGTGAGATCACCAGAACCGCTGCCCGACAGCCAGGCGTTCTCGGTCTGCATGCGCACAAATGCGGGAAATCAGCGACTCGCCAGGCGAAACGGAAGGAGGTGCCAGGTCTGCGAGGAAACCAAGAATGCCGCCATTCGCCAAGCGAGTAGCGGCGCCCTGACGGCCGCCAAAGGGCCGCAGCGCCAGAGGAGGACGGTCTGCCATGCCGAGCGAAGAGACGAAGATTCTCCTGAGAGAGAGCGAGATGCCGCAGCGCTGGTATAACATCAATCCCGATTTGCCGGCGCCGCTGGCACCCCCCATCCATCCAGGCACAGGCAAGCCTCTGGGGCCCGAGGACCTGGCTCCGATTTTCCCGATGGAGCTGATCAAGCAAGAAGTCAGCATGGACCCGTACATCGAGATCCCGGAGGAGGTGATGCGGCTCTACAAGCTCTGGCGGCCAAGCCCCCTTTACCGCGCGCACAGACTGGAGAAGCACCTGGGAACTCCCGCCCGAATCTACTACAAGAACGAGAGCTTCAGCCCGCCGGGAAGCCACAAGCCCAACACCGCTGTTGCGCAGGCCTATTACAACAAGCAGGAGGGCGTGAAGCGCATCGCCACCGAAACCGGCGCGGGACAGTGGGGCAGCGCTCTGTCCTTCGGCTGCTGCCTGTTCGGGCTGGAGTGCACCGTCTACATGGTGAAGGTCAGCTACGAGCAGAAGCCCTATCGCCGAGTCCTCATGGAGACCTGGGGCTCTACGGTCCACGCTTCCCCCTCTAATCTCACCAAAGCTGGCCAGTCGATCCTCGAGAAAGACCCCGACTCCCCGGGCAGCCTGGGCATCTCGATCTCTGAAGCCGTCGAGGACGCGGCAACTCACGATGACACGAAGTACTCCCTCGGAAGCGTTCTGAATCACGTGCTGCTTCATCAAACCATCGTTGGGCAAGAGGCCAAGGCCCAACTCAAGCTCGTCGACGAGGAACCGGATGTCATCGTCGGATGCGTCGGCGGCGGATCGAACTTCGCGGGAGTCTGTTTCCCGTTCGTGAAGGACAAGCTCGACGGCAGAGAGATCGATATCATTGCCTGCGAGCCGGAGTCGTGTCCAACCCTAACTCGCGGGCTATACAAGTACGACTTCGGCGATACCGCGCAGCTAACTCCCCTGGTGAAGATGTACACACTCGGCCATACCTTCGTGCCGGCGCCCATCCACGCCGGCGGGCTCCGCTACCATGGCGACGCGCCGCAGCTCTGCCTCCTTGTCAACCAGAAGGTGATCGAAACCCGGGCCTTCCATCAGCTGACCACGTTCGAGGCCGCCCTGACGTTTGCGCGAACGGAGGGATTCCTTCCCGCCCCGGAGACAGCCCACTGCATTCGCGCCGGCATCGACGAGGCCCTCAAGTGCAAGCAGACGGGTGAGGAGAAGTGCATCCTCATCGCCTACAGCGGCCACGGATTCTTCGACCTCGGCGCCTACGAGAGATACCTGGCCAACGAACTGGTGGACTACGAGTATCCTCAGGAGAAGATCGAGGCCGCGCTCAAGGATCTTCCCGAGATCCAGGAGCCAGCCTAGTCCACCTCGTAAGACACGGGAGGGAGGCGTTTGAGACCGGCGGCCGCCCGGCCGCCGGTCTCGCCTCTTTGGACCTGGCTGCTCAGAGTCCCAGCGGGCCTGCTAGCATCTCGTCCAGACTGGAGAGAGTGTAGTCCGGCGTCGGGGAACCGGCAGGGGCCTCTTGCTGCTCCCGGTTCACCCACACACTCCTCATGCCGGCAGCCCGGGCGCCTCCGATGTCTGCGCGGAGCGAGTCACCTACCACCAGGCAGTCCACCGGCCCAACCTCCAGCTCCCGCGCCGCAGCCCACATAAACTCCGGGTTTGGCTTCCGCCACGGCACATCGCCAGAAATGACGGCGACATTGAAGTAGTCAGCAATGCCGGACCGCTCCATATCTTCGCGCGTCAGCCTCCCCGGCGCATCCCAAGGGGAGTTCGAGATGATCGCCTGGGCCACCCCGGCCGCGCGCAGTGCCTCCAGCACCTGAACGGTCTCGGGATAGGATCGGACACGCGACCGAACTGGATCGAGGAACTCGTTGGTGATCCTCTCGATGACGGCGTCTGAGTACGTCGCGTCGACTGCCGTCAGCCCCTTCCGCAGCCGGTCAGTGAAGTGCCACGAGCGTCCGCCGTGCTCCAACGCTCTTGCCTCCTTGCCACCGATGACTTCGCCCATCCTAGTCGCGAACTCACGTGGATCCATAGGCCGAACACGGGCCAGAGAGCAGACGGTGTCACACATCTCCGCCAGCCGATGCCGCAGGAATTCTCGCCACGGCATACCTACCGGATAGTCAAGCAGCGTATAGCCCAGATCGAACAGCACCGCCCGTACCCTCACCGCCTCACGCTCCCGCTCGGTCTGGCAGCCACTCGAGCAGCTCATCCAATACTCCGATCCTCAGGTCGGGTTCGACGCCTGGGTCCTCGTGTTCCGCGTACGGCTCCTCCGACCCGAACCGGTTGATCCGCACCCCGGTCATCCCCACCTTCTGCGCACCAGCGACGTACGCCGGCATGTCATCAACGAACACACATTCCTCGGGCGATAGGCCCAGAAGCTCTGCCGCCATCAGGTAGATCCGTGGGTCGGGCTTCATCAGCCCGACCTCGCATGAGAGCACGACGGCGTCGAAGCTCTCGTGAAGCTCAAGCTCTCGGAGCCAAGCGACCTCGTTCGAATACAGATTGCTGGTGAGCAGGGTCAGGTAGCCTCGCCTGCGGACCTCGGCCAGCGTGCCGCGGGTATCTGGGTAAAGAAACAGCGTCTGCCGCGCGAGGAGCAGTGACGATAGGTTGTCGACTAACTGCTGCGCAGGGTCGTCAACTCCCGCTCCTTCGAGTGCCTTCCGCACGCGAGCCGACAGTGTCGGCAGCCCGCCACGCACCGCCAGGCCACTTGTGGCCCGCCAATTGCGAAGCCAATCCTCTTCGGCGATGCCCGCTGCCTTCGCCACCTCGATGGCTTTCTCGCGCGTGCCGGTGCCCTCGTCGTAGAGCAGCGTGTAGAACAGATCGAACACAACCGCGCGGTAGCTCATGGTTCCGTCCTCGCGAGCGCGAGCCGCGGTGGAGCCGTCCCGATGGGGCAGGCCCGCAGGCACTCCTCACAGTTGATTTGGCCATGGGGAGATAGCCGCACCACGGCGGTGTTGGATGTGCTCCGGTAGCCAACCGCACTGCCACATACCTCGCGGTCTATGCCGCTCTCAGATAACGCGCCCGACGGGCAGGCGTTGATGCAGCGGCTACAGCCGTCGCACGGCGAGGATGAAATCGGCGCATCAACAGGCAAGGGTGCATCTGTGATCACCGTCCGCAGCATCAACCACGGCCCCCATTCAGGGTGAATGAGGAGTTGGTTTCTGCCGATCCCTCCGAAACCGGCCAGCACGGCAGCCTTCTTGTAGGAGATCTTGTGCCGCGGGTCCGAGTCGCCGTATCGCATGTTCCGCGCGATGGCTGCCTCCCACCCGGACGCCTCCAGCATGTGCACGACACGCCAACAGGCATCCCGCAGCATCGCGTCCGCAAAGGACCCGGCGACACGCGATTCGCGGTAGGCCGATCCTGTGTGGAAGCCGACCCGTTGGATCGGATCGACAATGCGTTGAGCGAACACAACGACCGAGTTCACCTGCCCGAACGCTTCCCCAAGCTCTCCCAACTCCTGTGCTGGGAACTCGGAGCCCGACGCGATGCCCACGAGGTCGGCCGTGCTCGCGCCCGCGAGGCCCTTGATGTTCCTCGCCAGCTCCTCCATGCTCTGTGACTCAGCGGTCATCCGGCTTCCTCGCAACGAAGAGCGTGAACAGCGAATCGCGCACCGATGAATCGTCGATACGTCGCCGCAGGTGTTCCGTCAGCCGCGCCATTCCCGCTTTGTACGCGTCTTCATCGATCATCCTCAGCGCCGAGCACACGCGCTTCTGGAACTCCTCCAGCATGCGCATGTTGGTTGCATACGTGTGCTGCGTGAAGGTATCCGCGCGCACTGGATCGAATCCGGCCTCCGCCAGCCACCACTCGATTTCACGCCGAAACGGCGTCCGCTTCCGGTCAAGCGTCACGGCCTCCGGGAAGAAGCGATGCAGCGGGTCGCTCAGGATCTGCTCCACGGTCCCCTGACGGATCAGGAACGCGCCGCCCGGCCGCAGGATCCTGTAGACGCCGCGGAAGCTGGCGAGATGGTCCTTGAGGTGGTGCATCATCAGCACCATGAGCGCGCAGTCGAAGCTGCCGGGCTCGAATCCTAGGCGCTCGACATCGCCCTCCACCCATTGCACGCCACCTTCCGAGTCCTTCTCACGCGCCTTCTGGAGCATCTCCGGGGAGCTGTCCACACCCACGGCCTCGCACCCCGTTCGCCGCACCAGAGGGATCGTCCAGCGGCCCGTGCCGCAGCCCAGGTCTATCAGCCTCTTCCCGGGGCCGAGTCCGCCCTCGGCAGCGATTTTCGCCTGCCACCAGGCGACGTGGGGCAGGTCGCTGCCCCGTACTTCGTCGTAGACTTCAGCGATCTGCGAGTAGTCAGCTTTGTCGGGCATCAGTGTCCCCCGAAGTGCATCGACCACAGGCCTTCGCTCGTGCCTGTGGCCGAGTTGCGTGCTATCCGACTTATGACGTTCAGATGGGCCGACCGACAGGCGTACGCGCGACGAGGCCGACGGCATGGTGCCGGCTCATGAGGTACTTCAGAATGCCCACTGCGGCTTCCATCTCGGCGCCAATATAGCACACGGCATTGGGCAGGTCAACCTGTTCTCTGCTCCGAAGAAGTCACTGCCTGAGCGATCCGCGGCAAAGGAACAGGCTGATGTCGGTTAATGCCCGGCGGAGAACCTATGCCCGTCCCGGCGCGTCTAACCCGGCCGGAGGGCGACAATGACACAGGTGCCCAAAGAGCGAGTTCCCAGAGCGCGGAGATTCGCGCGGTGGTTGTGGCGAGTCTTCAAGTGGTCCTGCCGGTTCTGGCTCATCGTTCTCGCGCTGCTGGTCATCCTGTGGGCGGTGATGACCGCGCGGACCGGAAGGGAACTCGAAGCGGAGCTCAACGCGATCCGCGACCGAGGCGAGCCCCTGACGCTGGCGGAACTCGTCCCTGAAGTGCCCCCGGGGGAGAAGAACGCCGCCCTGATCTACCAGACGGCCTTCGACTTCCTGACATGGGGGGACTTCGACTTCGATCACGGCCGGGCAGACGTCGACTTCGGCAGAGAAGTCATCGACCAGCAGAGCACGAGCATCCGCCTGCTGATCGAGGCCGCGGAGACGCCGCACTGCGCGTGGCCGATCGACTACAACGCGCCAGCGTACAACCTCACCTTTCCTCATTTCGGTGAGATGCGAACCTTCGCCAGGCTGCTGACACTGAACTCCATGGTCCTCACTGCGGAGGGCGACTACGAGGGGGCCTTACGGTCGTCTGGGGCGATATTCGGGATCGCCGAACATGCCATGGCCGATCCTATTCTCATCGGGCCTCTCGTTGGATACGCCATACAGGGAATGGGGACCATGGCGCTCGAGGAATCGCTGTCCCTCGGACAGCCAAGTCGCGCTGCCTGTCGGCAGCTCTTCGATCAGTTGAACTCGGTCGATCGGACGACACCGATGCGGCGCGCCCTGATGGGCGAACGCGCGTCCGGTATCCAGTTCTTCGAAGAGGTCCGCGCGGGTGGGGCTGGTGTGATGGAGGCCTTCTCCGACCAGCCGCCCGGCTCGCCGTTCGCGCTAGGGAGGGCGGCCTTGCTCCTCTACCCGACCGTGGGCCGGCCGCTGTTCAATAGGGATGAGGCGGCGTTCATACGACACCTGAGCGCGAACATCGAAGCAATCGACTTGCCTTGGCCTCAATCGAGAGATGAAGTGCAGCGGCTAGACTACGAACACCCCGCGGGACATGTCCTCACATCAATGATCACGCCGGTGTTTGCGCGTGCGTCCTGGTCGATGGAGAGAGCATCAGCACAGATAGGGGCGGTGCAGATCGCGCTGGCGGCGAAGGCCTATCGAGCCGAGCACGGCACATATCCGGAGTGGCTGTCAGAGCTGGAGGCGGATGGCTGGGAGCTGCCGAGCGACCCCTTCAGCAACAAGCCGTATCACTACCGCAGGGAAGGCGCCGGTTTCGTCGTCTGGAGCGTCGGCCCCAACATTGCCGACGACAAGGGCGTGCCTTTCGATCCGCGAGCCGGCATGTCGTGGGAGGACGGTCCGTACGACATCCCCTTTGTCTGCGATCCCGACCACGCGAGGCAGCAGGCCGCAGAGCGAGCGGCCGACTGGGAGGAAGATGAGAGGCGACGCGCAGAAGAAGAGGCGGAGGCGCACAGGAGGGAGGGAGAGCGTGCACGTGGCAGTCCAATTCGTCGTGGCGCTGGTGCTAGGGCTCGCGGCGTCGGCGGCCCTGGCGGCCGCGTATCACGTCGACGGGGAGCAAGGTGACGACGCCAGAGATGGCCTGAGTCCGCAGTCGGCCTGGCGCACTCTGGACAAGGTCAACGCCACGACCTTCGCTCCCGGCGACACCATCCTGCTGAAGTCGGGCTGCTCGTGGAAGGGACAGCTCTGGCCGAAGGGGTCGGGCGAAGAGAGTGGGCCGATCATGATCGACGCCTACGGTGAGGGCGAGAAGCGGGAGTAGCGGACGGGCGAGCACACGTATGGCGAATCAACCCCAAGGCCGCAAACAGCTCCGGACATGACACGATCGGGAATCATATTCCTGCTTCTTGTCCTGGTGGGAGCGGGTGTCTATGTGTTCTACCAGCTCGCCCCCACACCTCAGCGGAACCGGCTCATCGGGACGTGGCGGCTTGTCAGCGAAGGGCCCGAGTCCCGCGGCTTCCTCTTCCGGGCCGACGGCACCGGCGCCGTAAGCTACTGGGACCACGGCCAGGGGAGGGAAAGCCGGCCGTTGGAAATGGAATGGATCATCTCCACCGAGGAGCGGAGGATCTCCATCAGGATTCTCCAGCGCATGCCGCGGCGAGGTGACGACAAGATTGAGGGCAGCTACGAATGGGTCCGCGAGGGAATCCTGTTCAACCACGCCGGCGGGCCGATCCCGGCGGGGACGTTTCTCTACGAGAAGGTTGAGTAGGAGGCGTACCTGTCACTAACCTAGTGCTAGTTTCCGTGATTGGCGTTGCCGAGGCATCGCCTTGACACCTCGTGCTATAATGAACCGGTGGGGTAGGGGAGAGGCGCGCGTGTGAAGGAAGTGCCTGCGGCGGAGATCACGGCCAAGGTCGCTGAGCTCTGCATTCGAGCCTGTACGGTGCTTCCTCCCGATGTCGTGGCCGCGATTGAGGCTGCCCGCGAGCGGGAGGAATCGAGGCTCGGCCGGGAAGTGCTCTCTCGGCTGCTCGAGAACGCCCGCCTGGCCGCCGATGAAGCGATCCCGATGTGCCAGGACACCGGCCTGGCGGTTGTCTTCGTCGAGCTGGGGGAAGAGGTGAGGGTGAGCGGGGCACATCTGCGCGAGGCCATCGCGGAGGGCGTGCGCCAGGGATACGAGAAGGGCTACCTGCGCAAGTCGGTGGTCCAGAGCCCCCTCAACCGCTGCAACACCGGCGACAACACGCCACCCGTCATCCACACCGAGGTCGTGCCGGGGAGCAAGCTGAAGATCACGGTGGCCGCCAAGGGGGCTGGCTCGGAGAACATGAGCCGCCTCAAGATGATGGCGCCGGGCGACGGCGTGGAGGGCGTCAAGAGCTTCGTGAGGGAGACAGTCGAGCGGGCGGGGGCAAGCGCCTGCCCGCCGGTCGTCGTCGGACTCGGCCTTGGCGGGAGCTTCGAGCAGTGCGCTCTAATCGCGAAGAAGGCTTTGCTGCGATCGCTCACCGATTCCAGCGCCGATCCGGCCGCCGCGAAGCTGGAGGCCGAGCTGCTCGACCTCATCAACAGCACCGGCATCGGGCCGATGGGCGTCGGGGGTCGCGTCACCGCGCTGGCGGTGAAGGTCGAGACGGCGCCATCTCACATCGCAAGCATGCCGGTTGCAGTCAACCTCCAGTGCCACGCGGCCAGGCGCGCTGAGTACACGTGGGAGTAGGCTGGTGTCCGTTCCCGAGCCGAGCGAAACGCCGGTCAGCCTGACGACGCCGCTGACCGACAAGGACGTGCTGGGTCTGCGCGCAGGCCAGCCGGTTCTCATCACGGGCGTGGTCTACACCGCACGCGACGCAGCCCACCGGCGTATGGCCGAGGCGATCGAGAGAGGGGAGGAGCTGCCATTCAATCTTCGCGGACAGGTCATCTACTATGTCGGCCCAACTCCGGCGCCTCCCGGGCGTGTGATCGGCGCGGCCGGTCCGACCAGCGCAAGCCGCATGGACCGGTACACGCCGGGCCTGCTCGAGCGTGGCCTGAAGGGGATGATCGGAAAAGGCCCGCGCTCCGAGGAGATCCGGGAGGCGCTCAAGAAGCACAAGGCGGTCTACTTCGGAGGGCTAGGCGGGGCGGGAGCGCTCCTTGCACGACAGATCCGTACGGTCCAAATGGTAGCGTACGAGGACCTGGGGGCGGAGGCTATACGCCGTCTGGAGATAAAGGACTTCCCCGCCATCGTCATCAACGACTGCTTCGGCGGGGATGCCTACGCGGAGGCGAAGGCGCGCTGGCGGAAGTGATAAGAGCAGAGATCGCGATAATCGACTATGGGATGGGGAACCTGCGAAGCGTGGAGAAGGCACTTCAGCGCGTGGGTGCGGAGGCCCGGGTCATCGACTCGCCCGAAGCGGCCGCGGGCGCAAAGGGGCTCGTGCTACCAGGAGTGGGCGCGTTCGGCCAGGCGATGGAGCGGCTGTCGGAGGCTGGGTTCGACCAACTCGTGAAGGAGTGGGTGGGCGCGGATCGACCGTTTCTCGGGATATGCTTGGGGCTACAGCTGCTGTTCACGGAGAGCGAGGAGTTCGGACCGGTGCGGGGGCTGGACATCGTGCCGGGCCGCGTCGTGCGGTTCCGCGGGCCGCAGTACGAGCAGCACGGGGACGAGCCGGGCCTGAAGGTGCCACATATGGGATGGAATAGCCTGAAGGTGACCAAACCGCATCCCGTGGTTGGGAACCTGCCGGCAGACGCGATGGCGTACTTCGTGCACTCCTACTACTGCGTTCCCGATGATGCCGACTGGACTGCCATCGTCACCGACCATGGGATGGAGTTCACCTCGGCCGTGTCGCGGGGACGAGTGTTCGCGTCGCAGTTCCATCCCGAGAAGAGCGGGGATGTGGGCCTGCAGATGCTGACGAACTTCGTCGGTCTCGTGGCTGGGACGTCGTGATGGAGGTCATCCCAGTAATTGACCTCCGTGCCGGCCGCTGTGTCAACCTGGTCCAGGGCGACTACGACCGCGAAACCGTCTTCGGCGATGATCCACCCGCGATGGCGCGCCGATGGGAGTCGCTGGGAGCACCCCGCCTCCACGTCGTTGACCTCGACGGAGCGAGGGAAGGTTCTCCTCGCAACCTTGATGCTGTCCGAGGCATCTGCGATGCCATCTCCATCCCCGTCCAGCTCGGCGGTGGCATGCGGGATGTCGCCACCGCCCGCCGGGCCTTCGACACAGGCGTGGACCGCGTGATCATCGGCACGGCCGCGCTCGATCTTGACCGGGCCGCCAGCTTCGTCGCCGAGTTCGGCGAGGCAGTGGCGGCCGGCATCGACGCCCGCGACGGCCTTGTCGCCGTCCGCGGCTGGCTCGACACGACCAAGGTCCGCGCGCTCGACCTAGCGGAGAAGCTCGGCTCCCTCGGTTTCCGATGGATCGTCTTCACCGACATTCAGAGCGACGGCATGCTCAAGGGCACGAACATCCCGGCAGTGAGAGAGATGGTCGAGTCTGTCGACGCCTCCGTCATCGCCTCCGGGGGCATCACAACCGTTGATGATCTGCGCGCTGCCCGGGAGGCGGGAGCCGCGGGAGCCATCGTCGGGCGCGCGCTGTATACAGGCGCGCTCAATCTGAAGGAAGCCTTGGAAGCTGCATGCTAGCGAAGCGAATCATATGCTGTCTCGACGTGGACCGCGGCCGTGTCGTGAAATGCATCAAGTTCCTCGACCCGCGAGACGCGGGCGATCCCGTCGAGCTTGCCCGACGCTACGACGCCGAGGGCGTCGACGAACTCACGTTCTATGACATCACGGCCTCCCATGAGGCGCGCGATATCATGCTCGACGTCGCGGCCCGCACTGCAGAAGAGGTGTTCATCCCTTTCACCGTCGGCGGCGGCATCCGGGCCGTGGACGACTTCCGGGCGGTGCTGAAGACCGGGGCCGACAAGGTTTCGATCAACACCGCGGCATTGAAGCGACCGGAGCTGATATCGGAGGCGGCCGAGCGCTTCGGGAGCCAGTGCGTGATTCTCTCCATCGACGCCAAACGTAAGACAGATACGCCGCCTGACAAGCCTAAGTGGCTGTGCTACATCAACGGTGGCCGAGTTGCCACAGGTGTGGACGCGGTCGAGTGGGCACAGCGGGGCGAGGAGCTGGGCGCCGGCGAGATCGTGCTCAACAGCATGGATGCAGACGGCACCATGGCCGGCTACGATATTCCCCTCTGCCGCGCCGTCGCGGACGCCGTGAGCATCCCGGTCATCGCCTCCGGCGGCGCCGGCAAACCAGAGCACCTCTACCAGGCCCTAACGGAGGGGCGCTGCGAGGCCGCGCTGGTCGCCAGCATTGCACACTACTCGGCTCAGCCAATCGCCGAGATCAAGGAGCACCTTGCCGAGCGCGGCCTTCCTGTGAGGCCGACGCGGCTGGCAGCCTAGCAAGGTTACGGGCGCGCCCAGAGAGGAGGAGGGGGCTTGAGGCAGTCGCGCGGCGGCATCACCGCGCGCAGCGTGATCATTGGGCTACTGCTCGCCTGCGCGCTCTGCGCCATCACGCCCTACAACGACTACGTCATCGTCAACACGTACATCGCCGGGAATCACTTCCCGGTGGGCGCGGTCGCTGTTCTGCTGCTGCTCGGGCTCCTGAACGTCATCGCGCTGAAGAGGCGGGGCCGCGCTTTGCTGCGAACGCGGGAGGTGGCCGTGATCTACATCATCATCATGGTCACTTCGGGGATCCCCTCGTCGGGACTGCTTCGGTACCTCATTACGGTCCTCTGCGTTCCCTACTACTACGCGAGCGCGGGCAACCGTTGGGAGGTGCTGTTCTGGGACCACATCCCGACATGGACGTGGGTGAGTGACGATTTCGCGGTGAAGGCGTTCTGGGAGGGATTGCCTGACGGGATGGGGGTTCCGTGGCACGCCTGGGCGCTCCCGCTGTCGCGCTGGAGCCTCTTCGTCGGCGCCGTGTGGCTCATGATGGTGTGCCTCGCGGCGCTTGTGCGGAAGCAGTGGGCAGACCGCGAGCGGCTCGCCTTCCCGCTCGTCCAATTTCCGGTGGAGGTCCTGCGCAGCGACGGCCGGGGCGAGTCAGTCCCCTTCTTCAGCAATCGCCTGGTCTGGGTCGGCGCCGGAGCGGTATTCCTGCTGCACTCAATTAACGGCCTCCACCAGCACTTCCCCGCGGTTCCGTCCGTCCCGACCTTCTGGGATTTCAACTCGCAGCTGACGGACCGGCCCTGGAACGGGATGATTCCCCTTTACCTCGGCATCTTCCCGTCGGCCATCGGGTTCGCCTACCTACTCTCTCTCGAGGTGGCGGCGGGATTCTGGGCGGCGGTGCTGTTCACCAAGGCGCAGGCAGTCACGATGCGGCTGTTGGGCCATGAGGGGAACGGGTGGTCCGGCATCATCGGACAGGTGGAGGGATGGGAGCAGATGGGGGCGGTCATCGCCCTCGCTGTCGTCCTCGGCTGGTTGCTGCGCGGGAGCATAGCGGACGCCTTCCGGAAAGCATTCTCTCGCGCTCCGGACATCGACGATTCGGGCGAGCCGCTCGGCTACCGCGCGGCCGTCTTCGGATTGCTGCTCAGCCTGGCCGTCATGGCGCTGTGGCTGCGTTCATCTGGCATGACCGTTGCACACTTGCTTGGGTTCCTCATCGCCTTTGTCGCGATGTGCCTGGTCCTCGCTCGCATCGTCGCGGAGGCCGGGATGCTCATGGTGCACTACAGCTTCCGACCAACCGCCTATCTACTCCTCGTTGGGGGACCGGCGGCCGTCGGTGCTCGGAACTTGACGCCGCTGTCGTTCGTGGACTGCGCACTGACGTTCGACCTGCGCGAGTTCCTCCTGCCCTCGGCCCTGAACGCCTTCAAGCTGTCCGACCAGGTCAACGTCTCGCCACGGGGGATCGCAAAGACGATTGGGGCGGCCCTCGCTGTCTCCTTCGTCGTGAGCGTCGCCGCCTTCTTGTGGACTGTCTACCACCGCGGCGCCTCCCAGATCACCGGGTGGGACGTCCTTGCATTCCACCCGAGGCGGTTTTTCAATATGCTCGGCGGGCAGCTCGACAACCCGGCGCCTCCGCCCAACACGGCCTACTTCGCCATGGCCGCCGGAGCGGCCCTGGTCACACTCCTCGCCTGGCTGCGCATCAACTTCGTCTGGTGGCCGATTCATCCGCTGGGGTTCGCGATGGCGAGTTCCTGGGCCAGCGTCAACCTCTGGTTCTCGCTCTTTCTGGGATGGTTGTTCAAGCTGCTGGTCATCCGCTATACTGGTCTTCGCGGGTACGTCCAGTTCCGACCTCTCTTCATGGGAGTCATCTTGGGTGATATCCTCGGCGCGGTTCTGTGGATCATCGTCGGATGGTTCACGGGCGTCGGGATCATGGTGACGGTGAATTAGGAGGGGCAGTGGACCTCGACGCTCTGAAATGGGACGAGCGCGGGCTTATCTCGGTCATCTTCCAGGACCACGAGACCGGCGAGGTGCTGGTCCTCGGGTACATGAATCGCGGGGCGCTCGAGAAGACGCTCGAGACAGGCAAGGCTTATCTCTTCCGGCGCTCCCACGGTCGGGTGATGATGAAGGGGGAGACATCCGGCAACTACCAGCTCGTCAAGGAGGTCCTGGTGGACTGCGACGGCGACGCGCTGGTGATGAAGATCGAGCAGATCGGCGGCGCGGCCTGCCACGAAGGCTATCGCTCCTGCTTCTATCGCAAGCTGGTCGGCGATCGCCTCGAGATCGTGGGGGAGCGTGTCTTCGAGCCGAAGGAGGTCTACCGGCCGAGCAGAAGGCGGCAGCCGTGCGTGGCCATTGACGGTCCCGTGGCGGCAGGCAAGAGCACCATCGCCAGGCTGGTGGCACGTGAGCTCGGCTTCACATACGTGGACTCCGGGGCGACGTACCGCGGGCTCGCCTGGGCGGCACGCCGTCACGGCATCTCGCCGGACGATCGCGCCCGATTCGACGATTTCCTCGGGGAGCTGGACATCCAGCTGCGGCCGCGGCCTGATGGGCTCAACCAGGTGCTCGTGGATGGCCAGGACGTGACGGACGAGATTCGCTCCCCACAGATCGGAAAGCTGGCCTCGAGGCTATCGGCCATCCCGCGGGTCCGGCGCCGTATGGTGGCCCTGCAGAAGGAGATGGCCAGGGAGGGCGGGGTCGTGATGGAGGGGAGGGATATTCAGACGGTGGTGCTGCCGGAAGCCGAGGTAAAGATCTTCCTCACGGCGCCGGCTGAGGAGCGTGCGGAGCGCCGATGGCACGAGCTCCGAGCTCAAGGGGTCAGTGCCGACCTGCAGCAGGTTCAGGCTGAGATCGAGGCGCGGGATAAGCAGGACTCCACGCGGTCGGATTCCCCCCTACGGGCCGCGTCGCATGCAGTTCACGTGGACACAGCCGGCATGACCATAGAACAGGTCGTGGCCACGGTGCTCGAAGTCGCGCGCGAGCGCTGCCCGACTGACCGGGCTTAATCGGGGGGACAGCGCCGAAGCCCGGTGCTACCGCGCTTGAATAGTGGCGTGGAGGCGTGCCTCCAACCCGGCCTCCTGCTGGCCCTCGGCTCCCCCTGAGAATGCGATGCGGGTGACTAGGGAGACGTTGTAGTCGGCGCGCACCAGACGGCCCTCGAGAGGATTGAAGAACTCCGTCGACGTGATCGTCTCTCTCATGTCGGGGACGGCGACGGTGACCGTTGACTCGGGCGGTCCGACGTTCATCGGGCTCGCGCGGAGGCGAGCCTCCCCGTATCCGCTTATCTTCGCCAGGCCTACCCCGCCTTGGTCTGCGTAAGAGTCCAGGGTCCGGGAGGTCGTGACCGTCACGGGCATGGCCGGTCCGAATGGGCTGATCTGTATTGACCTTCGCCACGTGTTCCCCACCTTCACGGGCTCCTCAGGGAAGAGCGGCTCCCCGAGATTCCGGAGCTGCGGCTTCCCGAAGCCAGGTGCGATCTGCTCCATCCCTGCCAGATTCAGGATTTCGGACAAGACAACATCCAGGATCTGACCCTTGGGAGAGACCACAACTTCCAGTGGTACGCCGAGGACGAGCACCTGGCTCATGTCCGCATCCGGCGGCGCTTGCTCCCTGCCGTCGGCATACCAGCGGACCCGACCATTCGAATAGGCCAATCTGGCGCGCTGGGGGCCTACCGTGGCCCGGATGTCAGCGCTTGGCATCAGAAGGTGAAGGCGCGCGTTCCCGTCGGGCAGCACCTCTGCCACGGTCACCTTGAGGCGGAGATTCCCCCGCAGCCCCATTGCGGCGAATTCGCCGTCCGGCGCTCTCAGGCCGCCTGAGCCCGACATCGTGATGTCGTACTCCATCACGTCGCCAGGCGCGAACTTGAAGGAGAGGTCCACCGCCTCCTGGGCCCGAGCCACAGTCGCCGCGACGAGCAGGACGAACGCGCTCAGCAGAAGTAGTAGGGCACATCGCGCCATAGCAGGCTCTCCTGGCCGCGCCGACCGGCGCGGAAGCTATTGTCACTGGCCTATACCACATCGGGCGCTTGTCTCATTGCGGGCCGTCCAGCAACCGCCGGAGACGATCAGGCGCCACGCCCTCGCTAGCGCACGTGCCGAGCCATATGGTATAATCGCGCAAGCGGGAGCTCGCGTTCGAGGTACATCTCGCGACAGGCTATGCCGAAGAAGAGGAGCGTTCGGCATGGAGATGATGGATTGCCCACACTGCAGGACGCAGAACTCCGTCAAGCGCGACTACTGCTATCAGTGTGGGGGAGAACTGCAGGGGGAGCCAAATACCACGGCCGACCTGGAGTACGTACCGACCTGCGCTAGCTGCGCCCGTGCAGCGATCTTTCCGCCGCCCGGGCGGACGATAGCCCAGGACCAAGTTTGGTGCATGGAGCGCGACGAAGCGGTCCCTTCCGGACAGATGGCTGGGGACTGCTTTGCAGAGCCCTTCGGCTGGAAGCGGGAGGACATTCTGGACTGAGGCCTAAGGTCCCACTAGCAGCCATATTGCTGTTGTCCGCGCTCTGGCCTGGCGTCGGCAGGGCCGCCCAGCCCTTCGCGTACGCACGCCGCACCGTGGCAGGTGTCGAGCTGCACGTCATCGACGCCGACCTCAACGACCGGCGCCTCGTCGTTTCGCCGGCAATCGCCGCCGAAGGCATCGGTCGCAGCGAGCCATTCTCGAGCTTCGTTCGCCGCCTGCGACCGGCAGCAGCCATCAACGGGACCTTTTTCGACAAGAAAAGCCTGCGGCCGATCGCGGACATACTGATTGACGCTAAGCTAGCGAACTTCGGGGGTATCGGGACGGCCGTCGCCTTTAGCGAGGACGGCGTCGACTTCGTGCGAGTGCCCAAGAGCCGGCACGTGGATTGGTCGGGGTATCGGGCGGCCATTGGTGGCGGACCGCTGTTAGTATGGGAGGGTTTTGCGAAGCCGCTTCCCGGTGGCGAGGGGTTCGGGGACCCGAGCGTGTTCGCGCGCGCGGCCCCACGCACGGCGATCGGGGTGACCGGCGAGAATCACCTTCTCCTGGTGGCGACCACGCGAGGGGCATCCCTGTCCAGGCTCGCGGTGGCAATGCGAGAGCTGGGAGCGCTCTATGCGTTCAACCTGGACGGCGGTAGCTCGGTGGCGATGTGGTTTCGCCGGCAGATGATCGCGCGTCCGAGCAGGCCGCTCACGAACGTCCTCTGCGTCTACCTTGCAAAGGAGCCCACGACCGGCGCACGATTGCGGCCACCCGGAGGCCTCGATTGGCGCGGCGGCCACCAACCGCGCCCAGTACTTCACTTCGCCGCCGGGGAGCTGTGTGTCTCGGTGCAGCTGCCGCGCCGATGGGAGGGAAAGCAGTCCGTGGTCATCACATCAGACAAGCCCCTGCCAGACGACTGGGTGGTCTCCATACGCTTCGACGACCAGCCGACCCCAGCAGCGGTCGCCGGCGAACTGCCCGCAGAACTCTCCTTGGATTTCTCCGCTTTCGAGGGACACAAGCACCGCCTCTGGGTAGAGGTCGTGGACGAGCAGGGGAAGGCCATGGGGCGTGTCGAGCGAATCTTCAAGTCAGGGACCCCTGGTCATCACGCGTGGTAGCCGATGCCGATCAGCATCGGCCATTCTGCAGGGCACAACATCACATGCCGCCCTCCTCCATGAAGTACAAGATCCTCACTTATGGCTGCCAGATGAACGAGGCCGATTCCGGCCTCATGGCAGCGATTCTCGAACGGGCCGGGTGGAAGCAAGCAGCCGCCCGCGAGGAGGCCGACCTGATTGTTCTGAACACCTGCTCGGTGCGGCAGCGGCCCGAGCACAAAGTCTACAGCTTGCTGGGCGACCTGCGCCGCTGGAAGCGATCGAGGCCGGGTGCCCTCCTAGCAGTATCAGGTTGCATGGCCCAGCGAGCAAGCGATGACATACTGGCCCGTGCTCCTCACGTTGACATCGTGATCGGTACTCGCTGGTTTCACCGCATTGCAGAGCTGGCCGATCGCGCCCTCGGCGGAGACAGGCCGATAGTCGAACTGGGACTGGGCGAAGATCCCTCGAAGGCGAGATGTCCCGAGATTGATGCGATCGTCGCTGCGCGCCTGCGGGCCTTCGTACCCATCATACGAGGCTGCTCGAACTTCTGCACATACTGCGTTGTGCCCTACGTACGGGGTGACGAAACGAGCCGCATCCCAAGCGAGATCGAGCGGGAAGTCGGATCGCTCGTGAGACGCGGCACGCGAGAAGTGACCCTCCTCGGGCAGAATGTGCTGGCATATGGCCGAGACCTTGCCAGACCACTGACATTCGATGGTCTGCTCTCTCGCCTCAACAGTATCGAGGGGCTCTGGCGCATCCGTTTCACAACCTGCCACCCACGAGATGTGAGCGATGAACTTGTGGAGGCGATGGCAGAGCTGCCCCGGGTCTGTGAGCACATCCATCTGCCCATCCAGTCGGGGACGGATCGGCTGCTTCGGGAGATGAACCGAGGATATACGACGGAGCACTACCTCGGGGTCGTGGACGGTCTTCGATCGCGGGTTGCTGGCATCGCCATCACGACTGACATCATGGTGGGTTCCCCTGGGGAGACAGAGCAGGAGTTCCAGGACAGCCTTCGTCTGTACGAACGGATGCAATTCGACTCCGCTTTCACGTTCGCCTACTCGCCGCGCCCTGGCACCGCGGCGGCCGAGCGGGAAGACCAAGTCCCGCGCAGGACTCGCCTGGAACGTCTGGCCCGACTCATTGACCTCCAGAATCGCATCACAGTGGCGCGCAATCAGCGGGAGATAGGGGAGGAGGCCGAGATACTCGTGGACGGCCCGGCTCAGCGCGGCGAGGGACTGCTGGCCGGGCGCACCCGGGGAAACAAGCAGGTCGTCTTTCCCGGCCATCACGGGCTCGTCGGCTTGCTCGTGACTGTCCGTCTCCGGGAAGCTCATTTGTGGGGCTTCCGCGGAGAAGTTGGCGGTGTCCCTCCCGCCCTGGCACGCTAGAGTTCAGGCGCTGAGCTACCCAGACCTCCTGTTGACATGCAAACACATGTGTGCTATTATCCAAACATGTCCGCGGTAAAGCTGGCGGCTCTTGACATACTACATCTAGTATGGTATATACCACCGCTTCTACCATATAGCGGGGTTGTTCGCAGTGAGGTGTCCATTCTGTCAGCACCGGGACAGCCGGGTCCTGGACTCAAGGACCAGCGATGATGACGCGGTGGTCAGGCGCCGACGCGAGTGCCCGGAGTGCGGCCGGAGATTCACTACCTACGAGCGGCCTACCGAAGTGCGCGTCTACGCAGTCAAGAAAGACGGGCGTCGGGAGCCTTTCGACCGCGAGAAAATACTAGCCGGGATCGGCAAAGCGTGCGAGAAGCGCCCCATAAGCCGAGAGGCCGTTGAGGAGGCGGCCGACGCAATCGAACGCCGAGTGAAGGATCAACTCTCAGAAGAGGTGCCGACGAGCGAGATCGGCGCGTGGGTGATGGACGCGCTGAGGGAGCTGGACGCGGTCGCCTATGTGCGCTTCGCGTCGGTATACAAAGAGTTCCGAGACACGGATTCATTTGTGAAGGAGGTCGAATCGCTTGTGCGGAATGCCTCAGCGCCCACACGGGAGGACGACCCTCAGCAGATAACGCTCTTCGACTCGCAGGACTGATCATAACTTTGTGAGGAGCCGAGCTAGTGGCCAGCTTGCCAGATGATGTTCCGCTGCCGCAGTTCACCGACAATGCCCTGACTGTTCTGCGGAAGCGCTACTTGCGCAAGAACGAAGAGGGTGTCCCCGTCGAGGAGCCCTGGGAGATGTTCTGGCGCGTCGCGCGGGACGTGGCCTTCGCCAGCGCGCGGTACGATCCCGCAGCGGACACTGACACCGAGGCGCGAGAGTTCTACCAATCAATGGCGCAGTTGGATTTCCTGCCGAACTCGCCGACGCTCATGAACGCGGGCAGAGAGCTGCAGCAGCTATCGGCCTGCTTTGTACTGCCTGTCGAAGACTCCATGGAATCCATCTTCGAGACGATCAAAGATACGGCACTCATTCATCAATCGGGGGGCGGGACCGGCTTCTCCTTCTCGCGGCTGAGGCCGAAGGGGGACATCGTTCGCACGACGGGCGGCATTGCCTCCGGCCCGGTATCTTTCATGAGGGTATTCAACGCCGCAACAGAGGCTGTCAAACAGGGAGGAACGCGGCGCGGCGCCAACATGGCTATACTCCGCGTGGACCATCCCGATATAGTCGAGTTCATCACCGCTAAGCGAGATACAACCGCGCTGACCAACTTCAATATCTCCGTCGGACTGACGGAAGAGTTCATGCAGGCCGTGCGCGACGACACGGAGTATGATCTCGTTAATCCGCGCACGGAGAAAGTCGTCCAGCGCCGACGCGCCCGAGAGGTGTTCGACCTCATCGTGGAGGGGTCTTGGGCGACAGGCGAGCCCGGCATTGTCTTCCTCGACCGGCTCAACGCATCCAACCCGACGCCAGCGCTCGGCGAGATAGAATCGACGAATCCCTGTGGCGAGCAGCCCCTGCTCCCCTACGAGGCGTGCAATCTTGGCTCGATAAACCTCTCGCACTTCGTCAAGCCGGGGGATCCCCCCGAGATAGACTTCCCCCGACTCGGGAAAGCGGTACGGACAACCGTCCGCTTCCTCGATGATGTGATAGATGTGAACGAGTACCCCCTGGACAAGATCGGCGAGATGGCCCGCGGAAACCGAAAGATCGGGCTGGGCGTCATGGGCTTCGCCGATATGCTCATTCAGCTCGGCATCGCCTATGATTCCGAGCGGGGGCTGGAGACAGCCGGGCAGGTGATGCAGTTCATCCACGACCGGGGCCAGGAGGCCTCGGCGGAAATCGCGCACGAGCGCGGCGTCTTTCCAAACTTCGACGATAGCATATTCGCGCAAAGCGGGCGCCGTCTTCGCAATGCGACCGTGACGACTATCGCGCCGACGGGCACGCTTTCCATCATCGCCAGCTGCTCCTCGGGAATCGAGCCTCTGTTCGCAGTGGTGTACACGCGCCGCATTCTGGACGGCCAGGAGCTGCTGGAGGTTCACCCGCTCTTCGAGGCGACTGCGCGCGACCGGGGCTTCTATTCCGAGCAGTTGATGAAGGAGGTCGGCGAGCACAAGTCGCTGGCGGACGTGGAGGGAGTGCCGGCCGATGTTCGACGGCTGTTCGTCACGGCCTACGACATCTCGCCCGAGTGGCACATTCGGATGCAAGCGGAGTTCCAGAAGCACACGGACAACGCGGTATCGAAGACGGTGAACTTCCGCAACGAAGCAACAGCGGACGACATTCGGCGCGTCTACATGCTGGCCTATGAGCTGGGCTGCAAGGGCGTGACGGTCTACAGAGACGGCTCGCGCGACGCGCAGGTGCTCACGACGGGCACGGCGACCCCGGCGAAGGTGGAGGCCGCGGCTCCCGTGATCGCCAAGGCAGCGACGATAATGCCTCGCCCGCGCCCTACTGTCACCGAGGGCAGCACAGAGAAGATCAAGACCGGCTGCGGCAACCTATATGTTACCGTCAATGAGGACGAGCAGGGATTGTGCGAGGTCTTCACGACCATTGGCAAGTCCGGCGGCTGCACAGCGTCGCAGTCCGAGGCCACCGCGCGCATGATCTCCCTGGTCCTGAGGTCGGGAGTCGATCCCAAGTCGATCGTGGACGAGCTCAAGGGGATCCGATGTCCTATGCCCTCGTGGGATCGCGGTTCGGTCACCCTTTCTTGCGCGGACGCAGTCGGCAAGGCGATTGAGAGATACCTGGCCTCCAATGGGCACGGAAACGGCCGAGAGAGCTTGGCGACGTCCGCAGTCGAGAGGGCATCTGACAATGACATCGCCAGCGTGGGCTACAACCCCGAATGTCCTGACTGCGGAACCATACTAGAACTCTCAGAGGGCTGTGTGGTGTGCCGCGCCTGTGGGTACTCTCGTTGTGCATGAGATGCGTGGAAGCACCGCGGCCCATGCCAATGACACTTGCTGCTGACTGGCGCCCTGTCCTACAGCTACTCGGCCTCCCCCGCGCGCCGAGGGTGCTGGCGGCAGCGCCCCACGGTTCCAAGGACCTCGCCGATGTCATCAGAAGCGTCAGGCCTCGAGCACGAATCGTCGTGGTGGACATCGGCGCTGAGCGGACGGGCGTGGGAGAGCGTTACACCGTTCCTGCCGAGCGCGTGGCCCTGGAGCAACTCCGGACAAGCCTTGCGGCTGACAGCCTTGACTTGATCGTCTTCGAGCACGCAATGGACGACATTGTCTTGGAGCCGGTGGCGCGACACGAGGACCTGGGGCCGGACGAAGAGGAGCCAGGTGAGTACTCACCTCGACCTCGCGCACTAAGGGCCTACTGGCGGTCCGGGGACTTGGAGGAGGTGGCTGCGCCCTTCTTTGTGGACGTGCTGGCGGACTGCCGAGGCGTCCTGGCCTCATCCGGCAGGATCGTGCTCCACCACAGGATCGTCGATGCGGACCTGGTGACAGGTCAGCCGATGGAAGTCTACGCCGAGTACATCCAGCTGGCACGGCGTTGGATAGCGGATTCCGCGGTGGAGCTGCGCGAGGTACCCGTGGATTCGCTTCATCCCCAGTGGTGGCTCTGTCTCGAGCGGGCCGAGTAGCTCCAACGCGCCCGGCCGCCTGTGCACAGCGGTATCTGAGCTACCGCCCCCGGCTAACCACTGTTCTGGCAGGTGGTCTCGCCCGCCCTTGCCACAGGAGCAATGTCCGGGTTCGGGCCCCAGAGCCGGAATAGCCGGGAGACTATGACGCGGCCTTCTATGGCCTCCCACGGAACCGGGCCGAAGTGCCGGCTGTCATATGAGTTCGAGGGCGAGTCCCCAAGCACGAACACATGCTGCTCCGGCACGGTCATCCGATCGAGCTGGATGTCGCCACCGACCCGTGCAGTGACAGCGCGCAGCGCGGCCACCTCAACCGGTGGGACGATACGCCGCAGGACTCGTCCGGGACTCGCGGACTCAAATGTCCACACCGTCTCGCCGGGCAGCGCATAGACCCGCTTCAGGAAGACCTCTCCGTTTACGGCCAGCAGCACAACATCGCCGGGCCGCAGGGCCTCTGGGTCTGCCACCGACGTCTTCAGGAATACCTGGCCGCTGTGAAAGCTCGGCGCCATAGACTCACCGAGGACCACGCCCGGCCTGACAGGCGCGACGAGCGCAGCAATAACGGCGCACATCGCCAGGAAAGCGAGGGTGCGTTTTCCTTCGATACGAGCGGCCCCTTCGATCGGCATCAAAGACCCCTTTTGGGGCTTGCCAAGCGCCCTGCTCGTCCTCTGCTCATCCACTAAGAGTATGCCACAGCGATGCATCGTTTATGCTGGGGGCCACCTGCGTTTGTCTCGTTTTCGCGCAGGGCTCGGGGGCCCCTTACCCGGATGGCAGTAGCTGCACCAGGACTCGGCGCCGTCGGGGCCCGTCGAACTCGCAGAAGTAGACGCCCTGCCAGGTCCCCAGCACCAGCCTGCCATCCTCTACCGGAACCGTCACGGAGTGCCCTACCAGGCTGCTTTTCACATGCGCGTCCGAGTTGCCCTCCGCGTGCGCGTACGGCCCCGTGCGGGGAACGAGGCGTCCCAGCGTATCCATGATATCGGACATCACGTCGGGGTCGGCGTTCTCGTTAATGCTGACGCCGGCCGTGGTGTGTGCGCTACAGACAACTGCGACTCCGCTCTTCGTCGTCGACTTCGAGACGATGTCTTGTATCTGCCGCGTGATGTCGACTGCCTCTGTACGCGATCGCGTAGCAATGCCTACGGTCTCCATGTGCCTCCCCTCTACGGCGAGTTATCAATTCGCCGCAAGCTCTTGCATCCGCTCGAGGTAGTCCAGCACTGTTATCACGACGCTGGCATGGCTCCACGTAAGCGGTGAGACTGACAGCGGCTCGTTCGTGTAGGGGTGGACCTGCTCGGCGAGCACGCCCGACGGCATCGCGTGACCGGCCACCCACTCGATGATCGGGAGCGCGGTGGATCGGAGCTCCTCCGGGTCCGACGCGCGCAGTATTAGATACTGGGCGTACCATAGCGTGGAGATGAACCAGGGGTTCCCCGGCACCCGGCCGAAGTCACCCTCGACCTGGTGATAGTAGTCTCCGGCATAACGCGCGAGCCCGCCGACGTCGGTCTTGACCCACAGCTCCTCCCTGAGTGCGTCCGCCGTTGAGATCATCTCTGGATCATTGCACTCGCATGCACCCAGGAGCAGTGCGCCGTATATGCTCGAGTCGGGCGTCATGTCCAACCGGTAGCTGGCTCCATCCTCGTCTGTTGTGGCGCAGCGTGCGAACCTGTTGAGGTCCCTATTGAAGAGGTGACCCGTCAGTGCCTCCCTCATCCTGTCGGCGGCCGCCCGGTAGCGGTCCGCATGCTCGGTCTCGCCAAAGGCTTCGGCGAAATTCGCCGCCGCATTGAGGCCTGCACAGACCGCGGCCACTGTGTAGGTGTGCACGCCGAGTCGCTCCTCCCACAAGTCGTGGGAGGGGAGCGGAAGGCCGCTTTCGTCATTCCGGAAGCGTATCATGAACTCCGCCGCACGAATGATAACTGGTCTGTAGAACGGCTTGATGAACTCTATGTCGTGGTAGAGCGAGAAGTGTTCCCACAGCGCCCAGACGACGAGCCCGGTGCCATCTTCTTGGATCGGAAGGTGAGGTCGGCCCTCCTGGACCCATGGCTGCCACGAGCTGGCCAGCGTTCCGTCGGAGTTGTACTTGTGCAGGAAGTACCCTCCCGGCTCTATGACCTCGGTGCAGAACTCGAAGAAGCTCCTCGCCACATGGGAGTAGCCGGCGCGCGCCATGGCGTAGGCTGCAATGGCCCCGTCGCGCGGCCACATATAGCAGTAGGTATCATCCGCGAATGTGCGGATGTCCCAATCGCTCGCGGCGATGAACGCGCCGCCGCTATCGCGGTGGGTACGCATCACGAGCAGACTTCGCTTGAAGAGATCAACGACGGGGCGCGGCAGATCGTGAAAGTCGCGCCCTTCTTTGTTGACCCACAGCCTCCAGTAGTTATGGGTCCGGCGCAAGAGCTCGTGCGGGCCCTTGTCGTGGATGACGGAATTCAGCTGCTCGAGCTGCGCGTGCTCCGAGCCGGCCAGCAGCCAATAGAAGAAGTTGCCTTCGCCGCGGGACGCCAGACGAACAGTGATGCCGATTGCGGAATCGGCCGCGCCGTGGTCGATCGGGTTCCCGGACAGCCATCCATCCTCGGCATCCCTCCATGTGCCGGCAAGATGCGGGCCCTTGCGCCCGCAGGCCCACTGCTCGACTCCGCACATGGCGTCGCTGCACGTGTGAACCGCGAACCAGCGATCACCCTTGTAGTGCACCACAGCCTTGAGCTCCGGGTCATAGTAGGCCGTGTCGCCCGTTTGGACCCCAGACACGCAGAAGTCGTGGTAGAAGAACACGCGAGCTTCGCGGTCTTCCTCTCGCAAGTTCCGGACCCGCACGTGACGAACGAAGATCGGCTCGTGGAAATCGACTGCATCCTCAAAGGCAAGTTCGATGCCGAGGGCCTCGTTGCGAGCTCGGACGTCAGTCACGAGTGATTCCTCACGGTACCGCCTCGTGATCTGCCAATCAGGCCCGAGCCACGAGAACTGGCCGTCGCACCAGACGCCCACTCGGAAGGGCCGGCCGTCCGAGTGATTCTCGCGGCCGAGGTGCGGATAGTATATGTCCCGCACCTGGTAGTCACGATCGAAATTGATCAGGAGCGTCCCATTGCCGATTGGGAGGTCCCTGGGCATGTCACAATCTCCTTCATGCGCGACCGGGTCCCAGACCGAGATCCTCTACCGCGGCGCGCAGCAGCTCAGCCACGCTCCAGGCCTGCGCGATGCATCCGCGGGGCTGATGCGGCTCCTCCCCGTCAAAGATCTCCGAGACCTGACCCAGCCCGGCATCGTGCATGTGCTCCTCAAAAGCCCCCAGCCAGCCGCGCGCCCTCGCGCGCGCGGCCCCCTTGTCCTCCGCCGTACGGACGTACCCTGTGATGAACGGGCCGAGCAGCCAGGGCCAGACGGTCCCTTGATGGTAGGCGCCATCACGCTCGCATTGATCTCCCCGGTAGCGGCCGCGATACCTTGGATCGTGGGGCGACAATGTGCGAAGCCCATAGGGAGTCAGCAGGTCGCGCTGGATGGCCTCGACCACCGACCGCGCACGTTCGCCCTCGACACTGGGGTAGGGGAGGCTGACCGCCAGAATCTGATTCGGGCGTAGCGAGGAGTCAGCCGGCGTGTCCCCGTCCACGACATCGTTCAGGTACTTACACTCTGGATTCCAGAACCGGCGGAGGAACTGCTGAGCCACCTCCTCGGCAGACGGACCAGCATGATCCGCGCCCAACTCCTCAACAAACTTAAGCGCGTTGTGCCACAGCGCATTGATCTCCACGGGCTTGCCGTGCCGCGGGGTGACGACCCAGTCGCCGACCTTGGCGTCCATCCACGTTAATTGGGTGCCGGCCTCGCCCGCCCTCAGCAAGCCGTCCGAGTCAACTCCGATACCGTAACGGGTGCCGCGCACATACCAGTCAATGACATCGACTAAGATCGGCAGGAACTTCCCGACAAACCCTTCGTCACCACTGTAGTCGAGGTACTTCTGGACCGTCCAGAACATCCAGAGAGTCGCGTCGACGGTATTGTAGTCCGGACGCCCGCCGGCATCGGGGATGCGGTTGGGGATGAGTCCGTCGCGGCGATGCTCAGCATAGGCGGCGAGGACCTCGCAGGCCACATCGTGGCGTCCAGTGACGAGGGTGAGGCCTGGCAGACTGATCATCGCATCCCGCCCCCACTCCTCGAACCAGTGGTAGCCAGCGATCACGCCTCGCGACTTGCCCTGGTCGGAATTGGATGAGCGTGACACCAGGAACGTGTCGGCCGCGGCAGCAAGCTCGCGCACCTGCACGGGAGCGTGCGACCGCCGAGCGCTCAGCGAACCGCGCCTGCAGCGTTCCCGATCAAGCGCGTCGCCAGGGTCGAATGCTCCCAGCGAATCCACCGACGCGACGAGGAAGCGCGTCTCGTCGGCCTCCAGCTGGCATACGAAGTAGCCCGGGCTGTATTGGTCTTCCTGGAAATCAAGACCACGGGCGGCCTCCTGGGCATATTCGAAGTTGTGGTACCAACAGCCCCACGGCTCGAAGTACGCGCTTTGGAGGTGGATGTGGAGGGGCGGCACGCCGGGGTAGGGCTGCATGCTAACTAAGTCCCTCGCCCCGGACATCCTGGCGGACGTATCGAATTCGCCGTTCTCGCGCATCAGATAGTGGTGGTCGCGGCAGTTGACGAGCGGTCGCACAATCAGGCTCACGGTTCCGGCACCTCGAATCAGCCGATACCGCACAATCACCGCGTTCAGACCGCGGCACATGGCCACCAGCTTCTCGAGACGGGTGGGCGTGCTTCCCTCTATCTCGTAGAGAAACGTCGGAAACGGGGCCGACCGAAACTCGCGTAGGTAGCGGTATCCCTGGGGGTAGATTGCCCCGGCGTACTGATTGCAGGACAAGTCGTACTCGGTGTCCGCCAGTGCCAGCGTCTCTTCGACCTTGGAGAGGAGGAGGGTCCGGTGAGTCGGCGGCCTCAGTGCGGCGATCAAAAGACCGTGGTACCGCCGGGTGTTCGCGCCCGATATCGTCGAGGAAGCATACCCGCCGAGGCCGTTCGTCTCCAGCCATTCCTTAGTCGTCGCACGCGGCCAATCGCCACACACGTCGGAACCGAACGAGATCATGCGGAACCCTCGGGCGGTAGGCGCTGACAAGCTGTAGTCCGCCGGCCCCTCCTTCTATTGGACCCCGGTTGGGCGTTGTCCTCCGCCCTTTGACCCAACTAGGGTCCTGGCGGACCTACAGTGTCTTACCGCTGGATGCGTAGACCCTGTCCCTTGACCAAGGCTTGCACTTCCTCCACGGTACCCCAGTGGAAGTCGCCGGGCACCGAGTGCTTCAGGGCGGAGAAGGCGGTCCCGTAGGCTACGCCCTTGTCAATATCGTCCTGCAGATAGCCCCACAAGAATCCTGCGGTGAAGGAGTCGCCCGCGCCGAGCCTGTCAACGACCTCTACCTCGTAGGTCGGCCCCTCATAGACTTGCTCGCCGACCAACGCGAAGGCCGACCAACGGTTCCGCCATACGCTG
This sequence comes from uncultured bacterium, assembly GCA_964559435.1. Lineage (GTDB taxonomy): Bacteria > Armatimonadota > Hebobacteria > Hebobacterales > Hebobacteraceae > Hebobacterum. The sequence continues at coordinate 72,645 of CAZLHI010000007.1, forward strand.
ATCGTTTCCCGTAGTGTCACTGCCACGGCCTTGAGGTCGAATCCGCCCTGCAGTTCACGCGCAACATCGCGGTAGTCGGACGCTTCTATGCCCAACACCCGCTTGGTGTCTTCTTCGGTGGTAATCAGAATGTCCGTGTGTTCCATCAACTGCGTCATCACGCGATTCGCCTCGGCCTCGCTCCACAACTTCGCGCGATAGTTGACATCGACGCTGACCAGACAGCCGGCTTCGTGCGCCGCCTCTACAGCCTTCAGCGACGCCGCGGCGCACGACTGACTAAGGGCGGGCGTGATGCCGGACACGTGAAAGAGACGGGCATCGGAGAAGATAAGCGGCCAGTCGAAGTCGTCGGGCGTCATGTGGCTGATGGCCGAGTCCGCTCGGTCATAGAGGACCGAAGAGGGCCGAGGCTGGGCCCCGAACTCGACGAAATAGAGGCCCATGCGTTCGCCGCTCGTCCAGATGATGTGAGAGACGTCGACTCCGTGCTCACGAGCCTTGTTGGCGACGAGCCGCCCGAGCGCGTCTTCGGGCAGCTTCGACAGCCACGCCGTCCTCATCCCCAGGCGGGCCGCGCCGACGGCGACATTGAGCTCCGCTCCACCAACACGCACATCCAGACTTGTTGTCTGCTCCAGGCGCTGGAAAGAAGGAGGTGAGAGCCGAACCATCGCCTCGCCCAGTGTCACCACGTCCACCTTCTGCGCCACCGTTTCCTCTCCTGAGCACGGAGCGCGGCCCACCAGCCGGGCCGCGCTCTGAGAAAATCTGCTTGGTCCTGACTCAGTCGACCAGCCCGTACTTCTTTATGCTCGCGTCGGCCAGCTCTTGGATCTTGGCGATCTGAGCCTTGCCTTCCTCTGATCGAAACAGGTGTCGGAACCGCCGCTGCGGCCTCAGGTACTCCTCGACCGGTATGGGCTCGATCTTCCGGACTCGCGTGACTTCGCCGTTCTCCCACTCGACCAGCGGATAGAGCCCACACTCGACGGCCAACCTGCCTATCTCGATGCTGAGCTTCTCGTCGTAGCCCCAGCCGGGCGGGCAGGGGACATGCACCTGGAGGTACTTCGGTCCGCGAACGCCCAAGGCTTTCTTCACCTTACGCCGCATGTCCGCGAAGATCGAAATGGAAGCGGTCGCAACATACGGGATGCCGTGGGCCGCGGCAATAGCCGGGAGGTCTTTCTTGGGGCGGTCCTCGCCGAACGATTTGCGCCCGGCAGGGCTGGTGGTCGTGGCGGCGGCAAACGGCGTCGAGCCGGAGCGCTGCACGCCGGTGTTCATATAGGCTTCGTTGTCCATGCAGCAGTACAGCACATCGTGGCCGCGCTCGAGCATCCCCGACAGCGACCCGAAGCCGATGTCGAGTGTCGCGCCGTCTCCCCCGAACGCGAGCACGCGGATGTCGTCCAGCTTGCCCTGGTGCTTCAGGGCGGCCTCGATCCCGGCCGCGACGGCGGGAGTGTTCTCGAACAACGAGTGAACCCAGGGAACGCCCCATGCGGACTCCGGGTGCGGGGTGCTGAAGACCTCCAGACAGCCCGTCGCGTTTGCCGCAACAACCTGCGACCCGGCGACCTCCATGACGAGCCGCACAGCGGACGCCTGGCCGCACCCAGCACAGGCCCTGTGACCGGGCAGGAAACCCCGCGTTATCTCATAGGTGAAGTCGGTCTTCGACATGCTAGCTGGCCTCCAACAGTTCCTTGCGCAGCCCAGCGAAGAAGTCCATCTCGCCGGCTTGCGACCGCTCTTCCATCTCATCGAAGGTCTCGAAGGTGATGTCGCGCCCCCCGAGCCCGGTAACCGCGGCATGGACCGAGGGCTGGTTCGGCTGACGGTACAGGGCCGCCCGAATCTCGGCCGGTAGAATCCCGTATGCGCCGACGTTCACCGCCTTCTCCACCACGACCACTCGCTTCGCTTTGGAGAGGGACTCGCGCAGCTCCTCGAGCGGGAAGGGGCGGAAGCAGCGCAGCTTAAGGACGCCGAGATTGTCTCCGTTGTCCCGCTTCATATCCACCCAGTCCTTCAGAGTCCCCACGACTGTTCCCATCGCGACATAGATGGTCTCCGCGTCGTCGCATCGGTACTCCTCGACAACATCGCCCATCCAACGGCCGAAGGCCGCCTGAAAGTCCTTGGCGATCTCCTTGACGACGTCCTTGGAGGCGAGGGCGTCACGCTGGAGCTCGAATCGCATCTCTTGATACAGCTCGGGGCCGGCGAACGCGCCCAGGGTATAGGGGTCGCCCGGGTCGAGCTTGTAGAGCGGGTCGTAGGGAGGGAGGAAGGCGTCCACCTCTTCCTGGGTCGGCACGTCGACGGTCTCGTAGGTGTGGGTCAGCACGAAGCCGTCCATGCAGACCATCACCGGCAGCAGGACTCTATCGTCCTCGGATATCTTGTAGGCCTGGATGTGCATATCGAGCACTTCCTGGCTGTTCTCGGCGTAGAGCTGCAGCCACCCCGAGTCGCGGACCGCGAGCGTATCCTGCTGGTCGTTCCAAATGCTCAACGGAGCCGAGAGGGACCTGTTGACGCCTGTGATGACGAGTGGCAGCCGCATGCCCGCGATGTTGTACAGCACTTCGGCCATCAACATAAGGCCCTGAGAGGTCGTCGCCGAGTAGGCGCGGGTGCCGGCCGCGACAGCGCCCAGGCATACCGATGCTGCGGAGTGCTCGCTCTCGACCCTGACGTACTCCGCGTGAATCTCCCCGTCGGCCACCATCTGAGACAGCTCCTCGACGATGTGGGTCTGCGGCGTAATCGGATAGGCGGAGATCACGCCGGGGCGACAGAGTCCCACAGCTTCGGCAACGGCCTGCGAGCCTTCGATCATCTTCCTCATCAGCGGTGCTCCTCTTCCATCGTGATCGCATCGAACGCGCAGGCCGCCGCACACATGCCACACCCTTTGCAGTATTCGAAGTCGGCCTCGTACTGCTTCTTCTCGAGGTGCCGAATGCAGCCCTCAGGACAGATCGTCTCACAGGTGTTGCAGCCGGTGCACTTCTCCCAGTCGAACACCGGCCGCAGAATCCCCCAGGGGCCGGTCTTGTTCCGCAGCGAAGAGCCTGGCCGCGTGACGATGCCAAGCGGAGGCTTCCTGCGCTTTCTCTTCGTACTGACCGTCATTGCTTCTGCTCCCTCACCAGGTCATAAGCGCGCTTCGCCGCGCTCACGTTCTTGTCTCCGAGTTCATCCCGGAAGCGATGGCGGATGCTTCGTTCGATGGCGTCGAAGCTGATGGCCCCCGATATCCCCGAGAAGGCCCCCATGATCGCGGTGTTCATAATCGGGCGTCCTAGTTCCTCGAGCGCTATCTGCGTCGCCGGGAACGTCACCACCCTCGCCTTCGTGTCAAGGTCCAACTCCGAAGCCTTTCGCTCACTGTTGATGAGAACAGTTCCATCGGGCTTGATTCCAGCGAGTACGTCCACTGTATCGAGTAGGGTGGGGTCCTGAACGATGACGTAGTCGGGCGAGTAGATCTGGCTCCTGCGCCTGATTGGCTTATCGCTTATGCGACAGAAGGCCTGAACCGGCGCGCCCCGGCGCTCGACCCCGAACGCGGGGAAGGCCTGGGCCTCTCTCCCATCATCGAAGGCGGCCACCGCCAGCAGCTCCGCTGCCGTGACAGACCCCTGCCCGCCTCGCCCATGGATTCGAATCTCTATCATACGGTCGCTCCTCAAGCTCTGGCTTCGGCCACACGCGTCACAGGCGGGGATTGCGACCCCGCCCGCGGCTCGGAGAAAAACCACCGGACTACGGTGTGTCGAACCTTCGCCCTCACCTAGCTTAACCACCCCGGAAGGCTCGACCTCCTAGTCCCTTCGCCCTCGTGCCCGCTACTCCTCCTATCGCCGCGGGAGAGGCCCGACGTAGTCGCTCTGCAGCAAACAGGAACTGCAGGACGGACCGAAGAAACGCAGTCTAGGCGCGTATACTGCGCCTCCATCCCTGAAGCGAGGAGCAAGTCCATCATGGCATTCCCTGCGCTCGCACCACCGCGTCGCCTCGAGCACCTTCAGCCACCGTCCGGCCGCCTCCGCATGGTTCTCGATACCGACACGCACAATGAGATCGACGACCAGTTCGCGGTCGTCTACTCTCTGCTCTCGCGGGGTAGGCTCGACGTCGAGGCCATCTACGCGGCGCCCTTCCACAATGACCGCTCCTCCGGCCCCGGCGACGGCATGCAGAAGAGCTACGAGGAGATCCTGCGCCTGTTGGAACGACTCGACATCTCTCCGGAAGGCCTTGTCCATCGCGGATCGCCGAGCTACCTGCCTGGCGCTGACACCGCGGTCGAGAGCGCCGCTGCCGCGGACCTGATCGAGAAGGCGATGTCCGGCCCCGACCCCCTCTACGTCGTCGCCATCGGCGCTATCACCAACGTCGCCTCGGCCCTTCTCCTCCAGCCGAGGATCGCCGAGCACACCGTCGTGGTCTGGCTCGGCGGGCAGCCCACGCACTGGCCCACCGCCGACGAGTTCAACCTCCGCCAGGACCTCCACGCCTCGCGCCTCATCTTCGACTCCGGCGTGCCCCTCGTGTACATTCCGTGTGCTGGAGTCGCCTCTCACCTCCTCACCACCGTCCCCGAGATCGAGCGCCACGTCGAAGGCAGGGGCCCCATCGGCGACTACCTCGCGGGGATATTCAAGGAGTACAGCGACGACCACTTCGCCTGGTCGAAGGTCATCTGGGATATCGCCTGCATCGGTTGGTGCCTCAATCCCGAGTGGGTGCCGACCGAACTCATCCCCAGCCCCATCCTCACCGATCAGCTCACCTGGAGTGTGGACCACTCCCGCCCCCCCATCCGTACCGCCACCTATGTCCACCGCGATCCCATCTTCCGGGATTTGTTCGGGAAGCTGGCTGATGCCTCGGGTTGAGGATGAGCGCTCAGCCGGGAGCATGGGGCAGGGGAGGAGCCGGCTAGGATGGCCGCTCTTCTGCCGCCTCGGCGCCTGCGCGCTTCCCTTGGAGATACTCGTGGATCGCCCGCGCCGCCCGTTTCGCGTCGCCCATCGCTGCAATAACCGTGCCGGCATCGTTGGCGATGTCGCCGCCGGCGTAGACGCCCGGCATTGTCGTCTCGCCGGTCTGCTCGTCCACCACGAGCCGGCCGTCCTCGCCGGCCTTCAGCTTCGGCTCACTTCGCGGTAGGAGAGGGTTCGGCGAGGTGCTGACCGCGATGATGACCGTATCCGCCCCCACTTCGAACTCGCTGCCCGGCACAGCCACCGGCCGTCGACGGCCGCTTTCATCTGGCGCGCCGAGTTCGGCGCGCTGGCACGTGATCGCACACACATGCCCTTGCTCGTCGCCAAGCATCTCGAGCGGGATGGTGAGCTCCTCGAGCTTCACTCCCTCCTCGAGCGCGTTCTCCACCTCTTCCGCTCGAGCTGGAAGCTCCGCCCGTGTGCGGCGATAGAGAATCGTCACCTCCGAACCCAGCCGGAGCGCGCTGCGCGCGGCATCCATGGCGGTGTTCCCGCCGCCTATGACGACCGTCTTCTTGCCCACGCGGACGGGCGTGCGGTACTCCGGAAATCTGTGCGCCCGCATCAGATTGACGCGGGTGAGGAACTCGTTGGCCGAGTAGACCCCTGCCAGGTTCTCGCCGGGGATATGCAGGAACCAGGGCAGCCCGGCCCCGGTGGAGATGAAGAGGGCGTCATATCCCTCTTCGTTCATCAGCTCGTCAAGCGTTACCGTCTTCCCCACCAGCACATCGGTCTCGATCTCGACGCCCAGGCTCTTCACGTAGTCGATCTCTCTGTCGAGAATGTCGCGAGGGAGCCTGAACTCGGGGATGCCGTATCGGAGTACTCCGCCCGGCGCGTGGAGTGACTCGAATACTGTTACACGATATCCGTGACGCGCGAGGTCTCCCGCCGCCGTCAGCCCGGCCGGCCCTGACCCAACGACGGCCACTTTGGGCGCGGCCGCGTCCGGCTCCCGTCTGAGGCGAAAGCCCATGTTGTCCCGTTCCCAGTCGGCGACGAAGCGCTCCAGGGCTCCGATGGCCACGGGCTCGCACTTCTTGCCGAGGACACATGCCTCTTCGCACTGTGTCTCCTGCGGACAGACGCGCCCGCAGATGCCCGGCAGGTTGTTGCGCTCCTTGAGAATGCGGACCGCATCCTCCATGCGCCCTTCCCGCACGGCGACGATGAAGCCAGGGATATCGATGCCGACCGGGCAGCCAGGGACACAACTGGGCCGCTTGCAGTCGAGGCACCGTTCCGCCTCTGCAAGAGCCGACTCAGCGTCGAAGCCGAGGGCGACCTCCTGGAAGTCCTGCCTCCTTTCCCGGGGGCGGCGACGGGGGAGGGGAGTCCGCGGGGCTGGTCGGGATCTCTTCTTGCGGGCGACAGTTTCGTCGGTCACTTCCAGCCTCTTGCTCGCTCTATCCTAAGATTCGTTCTGGGCACGCTGTTGGTCGAGCCGGTCGGCCTCTACGTGGAGCCGACAGATCTCTTCCTCTTCCGCAAAGGCCTGCTTCCGCTTGGCAAGCTCCTCGAAGTCAACCTGGTGGCCATCGAAGTCCGGACCGTCAACACAGGCGAACTTCACCTCGCCGCCAACGGTCACCCGGCAGGCTCCGCACATGCCGGTCCCGTCCACCATGATGGGATCGAGGCTTACGAGTGTGGGAATGTCGTGATCCTTGGTCAGGTCCACGGTAGCCTTCATCATCGGGATGGGGCCGGTGGCAATGCAGTAGTCGTAGTGCTCGCCGCGGCCCAGGAGTTCGCGCAGCACATCTGTCACGAAGCCGTGATGGCCCAGCGATCCGTCATCGGTGGCGATGTGGACCTCGGAGGTGAGCTGTCGGATCTCCTCCAGGTAGAACAGGAGGTCTTCGCTGCGGGCCCCGAGGATGGCCACGATCTCATTGCCGGCCTCCGCGAAGCCAGTGATCTCCGGGAATATGAAGGCGATCCCGAGCCCGCCCGCCACGCATACTACCCGCCCATGGCGACGTATCTCGGTGGGCTGCCCAAGCGGTCCGAGAACATCCGCCAACGAATCACCGACCTCCATCGTCGCCATCTGGCGAGTTGAAACGCCCACCGCCTGGAACACGATCGCTATCGTGCCCTTGTCGGGGTTCCTCTCGGCAATGGTGAGGGGAACGCGTTCGCCTTGCTCGTCCACACGCACGATGACGAACTGCCCGGGCCGAGCCCGTCGCGCCACTCGCGGCACCTCCATCTCGAACCGCGTTATGCCTGGCGCCATGTTACGCTTCGACACTATCTTGAACCGCGCCGATGCCTCCAGCTTGATTCTCCTTCCGATTGCAGCGTGCCCCAGGGCCTCGGCGGCCTGAGCCAGCCCGAGGCGGGCGAGGGGAGGGTGAGCACGTTTGCCAGGCGGACAGGATTCGCCCGCCTCGGCTTGTCGAGCCGAGCTCCAGACTCCCTATTCCCAGCGCGCGAGCAGGCTCATGCCGTAGAGAGACTGTGCCTCTGATTCGTCGCCGACCTCGACGACCGCTTCCTCTCCCGCCATGTTCCGGCCGGCGGCCTCTCCCTGCGCCATCGCCCGCAGCCAGCCGTAGCCGATCGGCCGCCGCTTGCCTTCGTGCTCGATCTGCGCAGCGTCCCCCGCCGCGAACACGCTCTCATCCGTGCTCTGTAGCCGCGTGTCGACCACCACGCCATCTGCCAGCGAGATCCCCGATCCGACCAGGAAGTCGACGCTGGCACGCTGGTCCAGGGCGAAACCGACAATGTCCGCCGGCGGCTCGCGGCCTTCGTGCGTCTTGACCGCCGCCACGCGTCCGTCCGCACCCACAAGCTCGGCCGGTCTATCCAGCGCGATGACCTGGATGCCGCGCTGCTCGAGTTCGCGCTCCACAAGCTCCCCCTTGAGCTGAAAGAGCTGTGGGAACCATGGGCTTTCATCCGGCACGAGCATCGTCACCGACAGGCCACTCAGCTTGAGCGCGCGAGTCAGCTCAACGCCTTGAAGCCCCCGTCCCACGACGACCGCGGTCTCTGCTTCCTCGATCCACTTCCGAAGGCGGAGCGCGTCGGCGTAAGAGGCAAACGGCGTCACGTGATCGAGCTCGATTCCCGGTATTTCAGGCAACCGAGGCTTAACGCCCGTTGCCACAAGAAGCTTGTCGTACTCGAGCGTCGTGCCGTTGTCGAGAACGAGCGCGCGGTTGGCTCGTTCGATGGCGGCTGCCTTCCTGCCGATCAAGAGGCGAATGTCGGCTGACTGCGCACGCGACTCGAAGTCTCGCCAGAGTTGCTTCTCTTCGATCCGGCCTGCGACGAAATCGGCCAACAGGGGCCGCGTGTAGAACGGCCGCTCCTCCTCGGCCACCAGGGAGATCGTGTCACCGCCGCGCAGTTCGCGAATGACCTCCGCGGCTCGGGTGGCAGCGACACCTCCCCCCACCACTACGAAATCCGACATCGGCCAGGCCTCCTCTTCCGTCACTGGGGAGAAAGCACACTCGAGGTGTGATTCTGGCACAATCCAGCCCCCTCCTTCCAGGGAGGGTCCGCAGGAAATCTAGGTCGAGGTGGATAAGTTTAGGCTGGTCAGTTGGCTGCGCGCCGAGTCAGAGGGTGCGCTGCGAAAAGGGGCGAACGCAGTTGGCGTCTGACAAAGGCTGCTGGTCTGTCGTTCTGGCGATTGCCGTGGGTTTCTGCCAGCTCGGTGTGGCACACGCTGGCCCGCCGGGCTATGCGGCAGAGCGCGCCGACATGGTGGAAAGGCTCCGGAAGAACGGAATCAGCAACCAGTATGTGCTTGCCGCCATGCACAGAGTGCCCCGGCACCTATTCGTTGCGCCAGGCGATCGAAAACGTGCTTATGAAGAGGTGAAGATCCCGGTCGTCGGCGGACAGGCGCTTTGTCGGCCGCACGTGATCGCGCTGGCGACGCAGATGCTTGATGCCAAGCCGGGGCGGAAGGTGCTGCAAGTCGGCACGGGCTGCGGATACTGCACGGCTGTGCTGTGTGAGATCACCACCCAAGTCTACGCCATCGACCTGCGCCGCGACGTTCTTCGATTGGCCGAAACACGTCTCCGGGCTCTCGGCTACTCATCGGTCAAGTGGCGCAACAGCAAGGCGTGCCAGGGATGGAGTAAGCACGGGCCTTTCGACGCGATACTCGTGCTGTGTGCCGCAGACGCCGTTCCCGAGGCGCTTGTCGAGCAGCTCAAGGACGGAGGCCGTATGGTCATACCCATCGGCCGGGGGCCGGAGCAGACCCTCACATGTTTGAGGAAGAGCGAGGGCCGGCTGCGCTCCGAAGTGGTCATGCCGATACGCGTGGACCTCATGGCCTGCCAGCGGCCGCTACCGTAGCCTTCAACCGCACTGCGAACGAATCGGATGAACCAGGTCGACTTCCTGATCCTTGTCGCCGTGGGTGCTTCCGCGCTTTCGGGGGCGCGGCGCGGCCTGATTAGCTCGGCAGGTGACATCATCTCGTTGCTTTTCGGCCTCGTTCTGGGAGCAATCTCTTATCCACTTGCAGCGTCTCCGATCCGATGGCTGGCCGGCGCCTCTGGCGCGACGCCAGACGCTCTCGGGTTCATCTTCGTTTCCGTCTTGACAGTGGCCGGTGCCAGTTGGGGATTCTCGGCTCTTTCCGCACGCTTTGAGCTTGGCAAGCGCATCAGCCGGGCTGGGGGAGCAGGATTCGGCGCGGCCTTCGGAGTCTTCTTCGCCGCCATCCTGGTGATGGCTTCGGCACTACTGCCGGGGGCCGCCGGGCCAGTGAGCCAGTCTCGTCTTGCGTCCAGCATTACGGCCCTCGTGCCCCGGCTGCACGAGAACCTAGAGTCGGTCGGAGTGCCACTGCCGAAGCTGGTCCAGCTACCCACCGATTACCGCGACGAACTTCGGGGAGTAAACCAGGGACGACAGTTCCTCAGGATAAACTTCACGCGCCTCGACGGGGGCACCTGCATCAATTGCCGATCGGCCGTCGACTTCGAGGGCTATCAGTTTTCGCGCGGCACGCTCATGTCCCCGAGGTTCCGGTGTTCGGAGTGCGGCCGGACCAGCGATGGCTGTCAGACGTTCGAGGGATTCCACCAGATCTACGGCGCCTGTCCCGCAGAGCTGGCCGCGGAAGGGCTCCAATTCGATTGTGGGGTCTGGACAAACGGCTGGTGGACGGTCCCGCAGGGCCCTTGTCCGGTCTGCGGCAAGGAGTTCCGCCCTGGTAGCGCGGGCAGTGCTACACGTCCTCGGTGGCTATCTGGCTGAAGTCAAAGAGCCCTTCCTCCACACACCACTCAGCAAACGTGGCTCGCTTTTCGGCAGCGTAAGCCTGAATCACACCAAGTCCGTCATTCAACATCGCCAGGGGTCTCCCCATCGGGCAGGGCAGCCACTCGACCCGACCGAACAGACGACAGATGAGGGGACGCGCAGGATAGACTATGCAGCGTTGCCTCGTGACATCGTAGAAGAGGCATTGCTCGGTCTCAATATCCTCGAACCAGACGACGCGCTTCTCCTGCTCGAGGACACGGCTCACTTGCCTGGCGTCCTGAGTCCGCAGGTAGCTCACGATCTGCTCGAACTCCTGCCGAGTCATCTGGATGCCAGCGGTGCAGCGAAGGCCGCACTCGTGACATCCGTCGCAGGGGTCGTCCTGTTGGGCCCGCCGGGGCACCCGCATCTTCCAGCAACACCTTTGGTCTTTCGCTGCTGCCTCGCGATGATGATATACCCAGAGCCGCGGTAGTTCAACAAGCAAGGGGGCAACCGCGCCAAGGCCCCGCCACATGCTGCTGCCTAAGATGGCACGGCGCAGCAGCACACCGGATCCGAACCGAGACTTGGTTTGACAACAAGCATTGATGCTGCTACAATCCGTCAATTATCCGGGAGAGGCGGCCCAGGACCAGGTCACATGCTGCCTCCGTGCGCGGTCCCGATCGCGCTTGAGGCCCCCGCCTCGGCTCTCCGGCGACAGGGCGCGAACCCACGGTACGTTGGTACGACACCTGTAGCCTTTCCCGATCAAGCGCGCGGGAATCGCCGTCACGACTGTCGAGGCAGCCGGCTGTCATGCCTGGACCCCAGGGGCCGCCACCCAGCTAGGAGGAGACGACGCGAGTGGTGGAAATCGGTCGCGGTCGAACGGCTCGCCAGACGTATGGGTTCGACGACGTCGCCCTCGTGCCCGGCAGTGTCACTCTCGATCCCGAATCTGTGGACTTGAGCTGCGATCTGGCGGGCATTCGTCTGGAACTGCCCGTCCTGGCGTCCGCAATGGACGCAGTGGTCGATGTGAACTCGGCCGCGGTTCTCAGCAAACTCGGAGGCCTCGCGGTCCTTCATCTCGAGGGCCTCCAGTGCCGATACGACGATCCTGCCCCGGTTCTCGAACGTATCGCAGCCGCCCCGACGGATGACGCAATCGCCGTCCTCCGAGAGGCCTACCGCGAGCCACTGAAGGACGACCTCATTGTGCGACGCGTCTCCGAACTCAGAGACAGGGGTGCCAAGGCGGCCGTATCGCCCACCCCCATCACGGCTCAGCATACGGCAGAGGTGATCGGGCCGGGCAAGATCGATGCCCTGTTTGTGCTATCCACTGTCACTACTGCTCGACACGTTTCTTCCCGCTATGACCCCCTGGACTTCCGGCGGCTGGCCGATGCGGTCCAGGCGCCGGTTTTCGTCGGCAACTGTGTCAGCTATCAGGCCGCGCTCGACCTGATGCGAGCGGGAGCCGATGGCATTCTTGTCGGCGTCGGCCCCGGTGCCGCCTGCACGACACGCCGCGTGCTCGGAATCGGCGTTCCCCAGGTCACGGCAGCCGCCGACTGCGCGGCAGCGAGGGACGATCACCTGCGCGAGGCGGGAAGGCGCGTCCCTGTCATACTCGACGGGGGAATGCGGGTCGGCGGCGATATAGCGAAGGCCATCGCGGCCGGAGCCGACGCCGTGATGATCGGGTCGCCACTGGCCGCGGCTGAGGAGGCGCCCGGAAGAGGCTATCACTGGGGAATGTCTACTTCCGCGGCCGATCTCCCCCGAGGAACGAGAATACATGTCGGCGTTGCCGGCCCGATGAAACAGGTACTGCTGGGACCGGCGACGCGAGATGACGGAACCATGAACCTGTTCGGCGCGCTGCGCCTGTCGATGGCCTCCTGCGGAGCGCGAACGCTCCTCGACATGCAAAAGACAGAGATCGTCGTTGCTCCGGCTCTGTCCACCGAGGGAAAGGCTGTCCAGCGTGTCCAGGGCGTCGGCGGGACGCGGTAGGGGGCCGGCTGGGGGCAGCGCATGAGCGCACAGACTGCGGCCAAGCCAGAGGAGCTCGTCCTCGTTGTCGATTTCGGCGCTCAGTACGGGCAGCTGATTGCCCGGCGGATCCGTGAGTGCCACGTGTACTGCGAGATCGTGCCCCACGACATCCCGACAGAGCAGATACTCGCGCGCGAACCCAAGGGAATCGTGTTCTCGGGCGGACCGGGCAGCGTGTACGAAGACGGTGCTCCGCTGTGCGATCCGGCGCTGTTCGATGCCGGGATTCCCATACTCGGCATCTGCTACGGCATGCAGCTTATGGCCAAGCTACTCGGCGGAGAGGTCCGCGGCGGGGCGCAGCGAGAGTACGGGAAGACCGAGCTGTCCGTGCTCGACCACGAGGACCTCTTCGAAGGGCTCAACCCCCGACTCATTGCCTGGATGAGCCACGGCGACCGCGTCGACCGTGTGCCGCCCGGGTTCGTCGAGACGGCGCGGACGTCGAGCGCGCTGGCCGCGATGTCGAACCGGGAGCGCCGGCTCTTCGGCGTCCAGTTCCATCCGGAAGTCGTGCACACTCCCTGGGGTGTGGAGATCTTCCGAGAATTCCTATACAAGCAATGCGGGTGCCACGAAACCTGGACAACGGAGTCTGTGGTGGCGACCTCGGTGCAAGCGATTCGGGAGCAAGTGGGCTCTGGGAAGGTCGTCTGTGCGCTGAGCGGAGGGGTGGACTCGGCGGTGACGGCAGGGCTGGTGCACCGAGCCGTCAGCGATCAGCTTACCTGTATCTTCATGGATCACGGGTTCCTGCGGAAGAACGAAGCGCATCAGGTTGTGGAGACATTCGGGGAGAACTTCCACGTGAACCTTGTCCACGTTCGGGCCCAGGAACGGTTCTTGAGCCGGCTCAGCAGCGTGGTAGACCCTGAAGAGAAGCGGCGGATTATCGGGGACGAGTACGCAAACGTCCTGGAGGAGGAGGCGAGGAAGCTCGGGGACGTAGACTTGCTTGCACAGGGGACCCTCTACCCCGACGTGATCGAGAGCGGCACGCGCCAGGCCGCCCGCATAAAGACCCATCACAATGTCGGCGGGCTGCCCGAGACGCTGAAGCTCCAACTGGTCGAGCCCGTGCGCTTTCTGTTCAAGGACGAAGTGCGCGCGGTGGGGGAGGAGTTGGGGCTGCCCGACGAGATCATCTGGCGGCATCCGTTCCCCGGCCCAGGTCTCGCCATCCGCGTGATAGGTGAGGTCACGCCCGAAAGGCTGGAGACCTTGCGCGAAGCCGATGCGATAATCATAGATGAGATCATGGCGGCCGGTCTCTACCGCCGCCTCTTCCAGTGCTTCGGCGTGCTGGCACCCATCAAGAGCGTGGGTGTGATGGGCGATCAGCGCACGTATGGCGCCACGGTCATTCTGCGCGCTGTTACGAGCGATGACGCGATGACGGCCGACTGGGCACAACTCCCCTATGAGGTCCTGTCTAGGATTAGCACGCGCATCATCAACGAAGTGCCCGGGGTCAACCGCGTGGCATACGACATAAGCTCCAAGCCGCCCGCAACGATCGAATGGGAATGAGGTGCTCTGCCATGATATCTGACGTCAAGGAAGTGCTCATCACCGAAGAGCAGATTCAGGCCAAGGTCGTCGAGCTGGCCGAGCAGATCGCGCGGGACTATCGAGACAAGAGCCCGGTGCTAGTCGGCGTGCTGAATGGCGCGTTCGTGTTTCTTGCAGACCTCATGCGGCGGCTCGACCTGCAGTGCACGGTGGACTTCGTCGCCTGGTCCAGCTACGGCAAGGACACGTCCTCGAGCGGGGTCTTCCGGATCATGAAGGACCTAGAGACCAACGTCGAGAGCAGGCACGTACTCATCGTCGAGGATATCATCGACACCGGCTTAACCTTGCACTACCTGCTGGACACCATTCGAGCCCGAAAGCCGGCCAGCGTTAAGGTTGTCGCTCTACTGGACAAGCCCAGCCGGAGGAGAATAGAGGCGAAGGCCGACTACCTCGGTTTCGAAGTGCCAGACGCCTTCGTGGTCGGCTACGGTCTGGATTTCGCTCAGCGTTACCGCAATCTTGCCTTCATCGGGATTCTGAAGCCCGACATCTATGCGGGCCGCGGCACGCCGCCAGACGAGCTTGAGGAATAGCCGCCGAAAAAGCGGTTCGTGCCGGTATACACGGGTCGCAGATTGTGGTATAATGGCGTTAGTATCTGATCCCACTCCTTGGCGACCGTGTTTCGATTCCAAACCAGACCCCTCGAAGAAGTTGGCTGGAACCGGCACGCGAAGAACTTCATTCCGGCGTCTTCAGATGTAAGCGAGCGATCCCACCACCGTGGCGTTGAGCGGCCGGATGTCTAGAAGACAGGCCCGGCGTCCAGAGTGGTTCGGCCCTCGGATCATCTGCCACAGCTTCCGCGCCGCGTAGGGGGTACGAGAAATGGTGTTGGAACTGACGAAGCTAGAAGAGAAATCGCTTGACGACCTCCACGAGATCGCCAAAGACCTCTCGCTGGACGACTACGAGAAGCTACACAAGCGCGATCTGCTGCTTCAGATCATGCGCGCCCAGGCCGAGCAGAACGGCCTCCTGTGGACTCAGGGAGTGCTCGAGACACTGCCGGAGGGCTACGGCTTTCTACGCGTCCGGAATTTCCTGCCGAGCCAAGAGGACATCTATGTCTCGCAGTCCCAGGTAAAGCGCTTTGGTCTGAAGACCGGCGATACCGTCACCGGCGCGGTCCGCATGCCGAAGAGTGGAGAGAGGTATCGCAGCCTGCTCAAGCTGGAGGCAGTCAACGGGCTCGCGCCCGATGCCATTCGCAAGCGCACGATCTTCGACGAGCTCACGCCGGTCTACCCCTCCGAGCGCCTGAAGATGGAAACCAGCCCCGATAACGTAGATGGGCGCTTCATCGATATCGTCGCCCCGATTGGAAAAGGACAGCGCGGTCTGATCGTCTCGCCGCCAAAGGCCGGCAAGACCACGCTGCTGAAGCTGATCGCCAACAGCATCACGGCAAACCACCCCGAGGTCTACCTCCTCGTGCTTCTCATCGACGAACGGCCCGAGGAAGTGACCGACATCCGGCGATCTGTAGATGGTCAGGTCGCTGCATCCACCTTTGACGAAGTCCCGGAGAATCATCTCAAGCTGCAGGAAGTGGTGCTCGAGCACGCCAAGCGATTGGTGGAGGCGGCCCGCGATGTGGTCGTGCTACTGGACTCGCTCACTCGTCTGGCGCGCGCGTCGAACCTGACCGTCGCCCCGAGCGGCCGAACGCTTTCGGGAGGATTGGATCCGAGCGCCCTCTACAGGCCAAAGCGGTTCTTTGCGTCTGCCAGAAACATCGAGGAAGGCGGAAGCCTCACCGTCATGGCGACCGCTCTGGTGGAGACTGGCAGCCGCATGGACGACATGAT
Organism: uncultured bacterium; assembly: GCA_964559435.1. Classification (GTDB taxonomy): domain Bacteria; phylum Armatimonadota; class Hebobacteria; order Hebobacterales; family Hebobacteraceae; genus Hebobacterum. Next base: position 88,363 of record CAZLHI010000007.1, read on the forward strand.
CTTCGAGGAGTTCAAAGCCACGGGCAACCAGGAGCTGGTGCTCGACCGATCAATGGCCGACCGAGGAGTTTTCCCGGCAATAGACATTCCGAGGTCAGGAACTCGACACCAGGAACTGCTGTTCTCCGACGAGGAACTCCAGCGTGTCTACCAACTCCGGCGAGTGCTCAATGCGCTGGACACCACTCAGGCGACGGAACTTCTCTTGACCGGCCTCCGGAAGACCTCTTCCAACACAGAGTTTCTGAAGTGGGTCCAGAGAGAGCTAAGCAAAGAATCAAAGTAGGCCGGACTCGGCCGGCGGGGGAGCAGCTTCGTGTCCGCCGGAGCAGATGAAGTAAAGGTCGACGTAGTCGGCGTCTTCGAGCAAGAGGTTAGCATCCGCACGGAGGACCGCCGCATACCCGTGCTCCTTCTCCGCGACCCTCTCAGCAGGGAGCTGCGCCTGCCCGTGGGGTCCTGCGAGGGGCTGGCGATACAGATAGCCCTGGAGCACCAGGTCGTCCCCCGCCCGATCACGCACGACCTAGCCCTGCGACTGCTGGAGAGACTCTCCGCTCGTCTGGAGCGTACCGTCGTCGATGAGCTGACCAGCCAGACGTCTCACGCCACGCTTCACCTGAGCACTGCTGATGGCTGCATCGAGATGGACGCTCGGCCCGGCGACGCCATCGCGCTCGCGCTAAGAGCCGAGGCCCCCATTCTCGTGAGAGAGAAGCTGCTGGCCGCCGAGGGGGAAAACTACCCTTAGCTGAGGCACCCGAGCCGTGGTCGTCATCATGCAGGCCGGAGTCTCCGACCCGGAAAAGGCGGATCTCGTTGATCGTCTGTCAGCCGATGGCGGAGTCCCATGCCGATCGCACAGTGGCTCTATGTGAATGGGCCGCAGTCGCTCCGGCCGCACAAGTTCCAGGAACTGACGGAACCGGTGGCACAGGTGGCCGCTGCCTTCGGGTGCCAAGTCTCTGTCCGGCAGAGCAGCCTTGACGCGAAGTAGGGGAGGGCAGCCACGCAGTGTGCCACTCTCGTGTGAGAAACGACGACCAATTCGGGCGCATCGCGCCGTTCTACGATGCCCTCATGGCGAACGTTCCCTATAGCCTCTGGGCGGATTACGTCAGTAAGCTAGCGCTCTGCGCCGGCCGCCCGATAGAGCCCGACTCAAACCTCCTCGACCTGGCCACCGGAACAGGCTCCGTCGCCTTGCAGTTCGCCGAGCGCGGCTGTGTCGTCACAGGGATAGACCTCTCCCAGCCAATGATAGCGGAGGCCGAGCGCAAGGCTGCCGAGAAAGACCTCGACGTGCGCTTCCTGTGCTTGGACCTGGCCCGCTTCGAGCTGCCCGCCGAGTTCGACCACGCTGTGTGTCTTTACGACAGTATCAACTACATCCTCGATCCAGAGGATGCCAAACGGGCGTTTGCTAACACGAAGCGCGCTCTGAAGCCCGGCGGGGTCCTTGTATTTGATGTGAACACAGTGCGCGCGCTGGAGGCGGAGCTCTTTACCCAAGACAGCAGATCAGACGCTGAGGTGGCCTATCGCTGGAAAAGCCAGTACGATCCCAGGTCCCGGATCAGCCGCATCAAGATGCAGTTCCGAATGCCCAGCACGAACGAGCAGCTAACCGTACTCCACCACCAGAGAGCGTACACGGACGCTGAACTGCACTCCTTCCTGTGCCACGCGGGCTTCCTGAATGTCACCTCCTACGAGGCCTATCGCTTCGCGCCACCGACCCCACACAGTGACCGGGTCTTCTACGTCGCCACTGCCCCCGACACGCCACGACACGTGAACCACCATTGACTCCTTCGCCGCCTCATCCGGCACGGCCGCCAATCGCTCTCCCGCCCGAAAGAGGAATGCACCGTCTCTTCGACATGCTCAATGGCAACTGGTCACCGACTGACGACGGGCCCGACACGAGGAGAGAAATGTAACATAAGATACATTATCGGACGTGCCAGCCCACCTCGCTCAAGCACGGATGCGCGCCGCCCCGGGGCCGCGTTTGAGTTCCGCCACACCTCCAAGGAGTGCCGCTACGGCCGAGCGAAAGGAAGCTCCGGAACCTGGGTCCGAAGCAGGGAACGTCATGCCGTCTGGAAAGCCCCCACCGGGATCGACTCGCGAACGCAGCCACAGTGGGTCCAGCCCCCCAGTATGGCGGCACGCTGACGTCCTCGCGCCCGCAGCATTCCTCGCGCTGCAGTTCGCGTTCTTCTGGAAGGCCGCGCTGCTCCGTGGCTTTCTTGCTCACAGCGACATATGCTACTTCTTCGAGCCGGCGAAGGCCTTCATGCACGAGTCGCTGCGTGCGGGCCGGCTACCACTGTGGTCGCCCTACATCTTCTGCGGCTATCCGATTGCGGCCGAGGGGCAGATCGCCGCCTTCTACCCGCCCTCGGTTCTCATCTCCTGGCTCCTCCCCTCCCCCGCGGCCGTCAACTGGCTGGTGATCTCCCACCTGATACTGGGCGGGGTCTCAATGTACTTCCTGTGCCGCATGCTCGTCCTGCCTCCATTCGGCGCTTGGCTCTCAGCATTCGTGTTTTCCTTCAGTGGCTATCTCTTTGCCCACATCCACCATGTGAGCTTGGTTTGCGCCGCAGCCTGGCTGCCGCTGGTATTGCTGCTCGTCGAGCGCGCATGGCAGCGCCGCTCCATCGCCTTTGCCGTGCTCGCAGCCATGGCCTGGGCAGCCAGTGCCCTCTGCGGCCATCCACAGACGCTCTTTCACATCTCCCTGGGTGTTCTGTTCTGGCTATCCTGGCGCGCAGCGAGAAGCTGGCGAGAAGGAGAGCGGGATTGGCTGAGGAGAGCCGTGGGCGTCGGGGCGCTCGTCTTCGTGATCGGGCCTGGGCTAGCTTGCGTGCAGCTCCTACTCACGGCCGACCTATCGGCGCTTGCCCCCCATGGCGAGCGCGGGAGTATCGAGTACGTGACCTCCTTCTCGCTGCTGCCGAAACACCTGCTCGGACTGGTATCTCCCAACTGGCAGGGCACGCCCGCGTTCAACACGTATACCGGCGAGCGGTATTACTGGGAGTACGTCCTGTACGTCGGTTTTGCTCCCCTCGCGCTCGCCCTTCTCGGCGCCAGCGTGCGGCGCGCCCGCGTGTGGGTGGGATTCGCTCTCGCCGCACTCGTGCTGGCATTGGCCAAGGGCAATCCTGTCTACCACGTCGTTCGCTTCCTCCCAGGATTCTCAGAGTTCCGCGCCCCTGCGCGGTACGTCTTGCTCTTCACGTTCGCCGCGGCGATTCTGGCCGGTTACGGCTGGCAGAGAGTGACCGCAGTTCGTGCCTTCTCAGCCGGTCGCCGTGGGTTGGCTGCGGCGGCACTCCTCGCCTGCCTCGCGGTGCTCGACCTGTTCTGGTTCGACCGAACTCTGGCGCCGCTGGCGAGCCCCGCGATCTATGAGTCCACTCCCCGCGTGGTCCGGTTTCTTAGGGAAGACGAGAACTGGGGTCGGGCCTTCATCGTGCCCCCCATCACCATCTACGCCGACTGGACGCCGCCGCAAGGCTGGGCCGCTAACCCGCACGGCTGGCTCGAAGCCAGGGTGTATCTGGCCGCGAGTGTTCCTCAGTCTTATGGGTTGCACACGATCGGAGGATATGCCGGCTTCAGGGACCCGAGGCACACTTTGTTCTTTGACGCCGCGTCTGCGGAAGCTGCGCAGCGTGAGGACATCACTCTGTACTCACTGGTGGGAACGAGCCATTTTGTCGTTCCGCCACAGATGGCTGTTGACGAGTTACCGGCGGCCGACATCCCGCCGTTCAGGGCTTACAGAAATGAGGCTTCGTTCCCCCGCCTGTTTGCAGTTGGCCACGCCGTGCCTGCCGCGGACTACGCCGAAGCAGTGAGCCGGACGTTGGAGCTCGCCCGCCAGGGCAAGCTGCGCAACACCGCCGTCGTCCCGGGATTGCCGGAGAGCGACGAGCTCACCGGGGCCTCCGCCGAGATCCTGCGGGTGACGGAACGTCGTCCGGAGCACGTCGTGGTTCAGGCACGCTCAGATGGGGACGTCCTCATCGTCCTCAACGAACGCTGGGATCCTGGCTGGCGCGCCTACGTGGATAAGCAGCCCGTTCGCCTCTTCGAGGTGGACTCGGTGCTGATGGGCGCACTTATGCCGAGTGGCGGGCATACTGTTGAGTTCCTCTACCAGCCAAGGGGGCTCATTGTCGGCCGGGCGGTCTCGTTCATCTCACTCGCGGCCTGCGCGGCGATCTTGCTCGCAGCCCGGCGGCGGGGTCGAGGCCTCGCCGGCCGCGGCTAGACCAGGCGACGCTGCGGAGGGTCACTCAGGGCCTGCTCCATCTCGCCACACAGTGAGTCCAGATCGGTGTCAGCCGTCACCTCACGGGCTCCCATCGACCGCAACGTATCCCAGCCTTCGCGGAACGGGCTGTCCGACCATGGCACTGCGTACAGCAGGCGGCGACACCTGAGAGCGTGGCGAGCCGTGACGATGCTGCCGCACTCAGCATGGGCTTGCACGACAACCACAGCCACTGATAGCGCGGCCTGGATGCGATCTCGGGCGAGGAGAAGTGGGCGCTGCACCTCAGTGTCAGGCGGGACCTCGGCCACTAGGGCACCACGCACCGCGATCTTGCCAGCCAGGACGGAGTTCTCCGGCGGGTAGGTACGAAGGAGGCCGCACCCAAGGACGGCAATCGTGCGACCTTCCGGAGTAGCCAGCGCGCCCCGGTGGGCGGCAGTGTCAACTCCCCTGGCCAAACCGCTCACGACCGTGTGGCCGCGGCGCGCAAACTCCCTGCCAAGCTTGCGCGCGAGAGTCGCCCCCTGGGGACTCGGCGCCCTGGTCCCCACGACTGCCACAGCCTTCGCGTCTCTTGGGAGGGGCGAGCCCCTGAGATAGAGCAGCGGTGGGGGAGTCCGCAGGTCCAGTAGAGATGCGGGATAGCCGTCATCGCCGATCGCCACGAGCTCGACTCCCCGCGCGCGCCAGCCCTCAACTCTCGAACGCAGGGCGGCCTCGTCATCCCCCACAGACTTCAGCCGCTGCACCTGCTCCGGCGACAGCCGGCCTCGCGCCGCAAGCTCTCTTGCGGGGGCTTCGATGGCCTGCCTCGGGGAGCCAAAGGCGCGCGCAAGCCGGAGCATCGCGGCAGCTCCAATGCCGGAAACCTGCTGGAGAGCCGCCCACCACAGGGCCTCTCCTCCCCTACCCGTCGTGCCTACTTGCCAATCCATGATCTGCAAGAGCAATCGATTTCTTGGTGTGTGCTCACGACCTCCTCGAACAGCCCTCGGACCCGCGGAGTCTGCGCCTCCATGAACTCGCTGACCGAGTCATGCTTCACGCCCTCGCCCGACACACCCGCCGCCCAGTTAGTGACGATGGCGACCGAGGCGTAGCAGATGCCTGCCTCCCTGGCCAGCACCACTTCGGGGACGCCCGTCATGCCAACTACGTCTCCCCCCAGCCGCCGAAACATCCGTATCTCCGCGGGCGTCTCGAAGCGAGGCCCTTCAGCACATACGTACGTCGCATCCAGATGCAGCTTCTCGCCGAGCCGGCTCGCCGCTTTCTCCAGTTCAGCGCGGAGATGGCGACAGTACGGGTCGCTAACGTCTACGTGAACAACTTCACCGTCCTCACCGTCGAAGAACGTCGAAGGGCGGCCACGGGTGAAGTCGAGGAACTGTGTCAGCAGGGCGAGCGAACCCGGCGGCATCCGATCAGACAGCGACCCTACCGCAGCGGAGGCAAGTATGTTCGTTACGCCGAGCTCCCGCAGCGCGGCTATGTTCGCCCGGTAGTTGATGCGGTGCGGCGGGACGGTGTGACCTAAGCCATGGCGCGCGATGAACGCCACCTCGGACGCCGCGAGCGGGCTCGGCTGCACACACACCGCTCCATAGGGCGTCTCCACCGTGGTGGCTTCCTGACTTGCAGCCGCGTCGCCCAGGTCGTAGAACCCGGTACCGCCGATAATGCCGAATCTCATTTCTGTCACTCCGGAGACGGCGTCTTCACCACACCCTCTCTATTCCGCGCTTCGCGTGCGGGCACCTCCGGGCTTGCTTGACACTGCTGACAGCACTCGGGTAGAATCCCGCAATTGTCGCCCCGCACCCAGACGTGGCGCCGGGGGCCCACCTCGACGGAGGGCGGAATGTCCAGGCAGGAAAGGATCGACCACTTCCATCAGAAGATCCGCGAGTCGTTCCTCATCAAGGATGGGGCGATGGGCACTCTGCTCAGCGCTGGGGGCCGTGGCGCGGGGCAGTCTCTGGAACTTCTCAATGTTGAGGAACCGGAGCGCGTGCAGGCCGCTCATGGAGCCTACGTCGAAGCCGGCGCAGACCTGATAGAGACCAACACCTTCCAGGGGAGTCGGCCGGCGCTGGAACGTCACGGCCTTGCCGGCCGAACGCCCGAGCTCAACCGGGCAGGGGCGACGCTCGCGCGGGAGGCGGTCGGAGACTCCATCTTGGTCGCTGGCAGCATCGGCCCGACCGGGAAAATCCTGGAGCCGTACGCCGAGTACCCCGAGAGGGATGCCCGGGATGCCTTTGCCGAGCAGGCGGCCGCCTTGGCGGAGGGAGGGGTTGATCTCTTCGTCGTGGAGACATTCTCCGCTCTGGAGGAGATCCGGCTGGCCATAGCTGCCGCGGCCGAGACTGGGCTTCCTGTTGTGGCTTCGATGGCGTTCGATCCGATAGGGCGGACGTCCTTTGGAGTGACGCCCCAGCAGGCGGCCGAGCAGCTCGGAGAGGCAGGCGCAGTCGCGGTGGGCGCCAACTGCGGCACCATCTCGCCTGGCGAGATGGTCGACATCCTTGCTGCCTTCCGCAGCAACACGAAACTTCCGCTGACCGCCCAGCCGAATGCCGGGCGCCCACAGCGGGCCGAGGCTGGCGTCACGTTTCCAGAACAGCCGGGACCCATGGCGGAGGCGGCCGAGCGCTTCCGCGAACTGGGCGTGGCCATCATCGGCGGGTGCTGCGGGTCCACTCCCGAGCACATCGCTGCTATTGCCGCTCGCCTGCGCGGGGTGTGACCGCGTCTGATAGATTCCGGGTGCCCATCTATGGCGAAGGGGAATGCGTATGAGGTCTCAGGCACACTCGACCCAGCCGGCCACCGAGAAGGGCATTACCTTAGTAAGGGACCTCGGACTCCTCGCGCTTGTCGCGACGGGGGTCTGCAACGTCATCGGCGGCGGCATCAACATGCTCAGCGTGAGTATCCAGGAGAAGATCCCCGGCGTGGGGCCTTATGTCCCACTGGCTTTTCTGATCGGCGTCTTCCCGGCGTTCTTCACCGCGCTGTGCTACGCTGTTCTTGCCTCGGCGATGCCACGCGCAGGCGGCGGCTACATCTACGTGTCGAGAGCCCTGAACCCATTTCTCGGCTTCATGGCGACGTTCTCGAAGTGGTTTGGGCTATCCGCGGTCATCGGCGTCATCGCCTACATGGACGTCGCTCTTCTCCAGAGTGGTGTCGGGTATCTCAGCCCCTATATGGACGTCGGTCCGATCTTCGCCTTCCTCAGCTCCACCGCTGCCAAGCTCATTGTGCCTCTGGGAATGATCTGGCTCTTCTGGGGGTTGAACGTGCTGGGCGTACGCACGTATGGATGGACGGTGATCATACTCATGACGCTCATGTTGCTCGGCGGGCTGTCGGTTATCGTGGTCGGCTTTGCCAACGGGCACGAGGACTTCGCGGCGGCGATGGCCCTGAATCCCGGAACTGCCATGACCGAAACAATGCAACGGGTCGGCTTGAGCGGCAAGTCAGTCGCAGAGATAGGCGCAGCAGCACGAGTGGAGCCGTTCGGCCTGATGAAGCTGCTGAAGGCTGCCGCCTTCTTGTTCTTCGCCTACATCGGATTCGCGAGCATCTCCCAGGCTGGAGGCGAGACGAGGAACGCCCGCCGATCGCTGCCCTGGGGCTTCATCATAGCCACCTCGGTCATCTGCAGCTATTACCTTCTGTTCAGCAGTGCAGTCTATCATGCCATCCCCTGGCGCTTTACCGCCGGCTTCGCAGCCGCCGCGCCCGACGATGTTTCCGTGCCGCTGCTGATTGGGGTCCTGATGCCGCCCGGGCTCGCCTCCTTCGTAGCTCTCATGGCAGGCCTGGCCCTCGCGAACGACATCCCGCCAATGCTGATGGCGACCTCCCGGCTGTTCTTCGCCTGGGCGCGCGATGGCGTCTTCCCACGGGGGCTGGCGGCGGTCAGCACGCGTTTCCGCACCCCGCACTGGGCGCTTACGGCCTGCGCGCTCGTGGCGACGACGTTCGTGATCCTATGCTATCGCTGGGAGAACTACTTCCTGGGCGTGGACACGGTCGTCATGGCGCTGACTTTCACATATATCCTCATCGCGGTGAGCGTGCTGAGCTTGCCCAGGTGCAACCCAACGATCTGCCGGCAGGTAGCATTCATCCGTTCGAGACCGGCTCAGATAGCCGTCTCGTCCCTGGCAATCGCGTTCCTGGTGCCGCTGCTCGTCGTTGAGGTGTTCGTCCTCGGTACCGAGTCCGCCAAGTTCTGGCTGGCCGCCCTGGCGGCGGGGGCGGGGATCTTCGCCATTATGTGGTTCCGCGCGAAGGTGCGCGGCGAGGACCTGCGGGAGGTGTTTGCCCACCTACCCACTGCGTCCGAGCAGCTCGAGCTCGCGCCCGAGCCGAAGGTCGAGGACTAGCCGACTCGCACTCATGTGAGGAAATACGAACGGAGGCCGCCTGGAGCGGCCTCCGTTCTACCGTTTCTCCGCTGAACTGTCGCCCGCTATCGATTCCGCAGGAAGGTCGGCACCTCCAGGTCGGTGTCGGGCACCGGCTCAACAGCGGGGATGCTTGCGTCCTTCTCGTCCGCCTTAGCGGCTCTCGCTCCCCCCTCGAAGCCAGTGGCGAGCACTGTTACCCGCACCTCCTCCTGCGGCTCCTCGGTCAAGACGACCCCAAACAACACATTGGTGTCCGGCGAATCGGAAGCGGCCGAGATAACCTTGGCGGCCTCCTCGACCTCCGCTAGAGACAGGTCGCGGCCACCCGTGATGCTAAACAGGATACGCGTGGCACCGTCCATGGTCGTTTCGAGAAGTGGGCTGGAGATGGCAGCCTGAGCGGCGTCGGCTGCGCGCGTCTCGCCAGTGCCGATGCCGATGCCCATGAGGGCAGAGCCAGCGTCCTGAATTATCGCCTTAACGTCAGCGAAGTCGAGGTTGATGAGGCCGGGCAGGATGATAAGGTCGGAGATCCCCTGCACTCCCTCTCGAAGCACTTCGTCGGCCAGGCTGAAGGCCTCCACCAGCGAGACCTTCTTCTGCACGACCCCCAGCAAGCGATCGTTGGGCACCGTAATCAAAGTGTCAACCTTGGTCCGCAGGTTATCCAGGCCCTCTTCGGCGATGCTGTGGCGCCTGCCGCGCTCGAAAGCAAAGGGCTTGGTGACAACGGCCACCGTCAGCGCGCCGAGCTCTCGGCTGACCTCGGCCACCACCGGCGCACCGCCGGTCCCGGTGCCCCCGCCCATGCCACCAGTTATGAAGACGAGGTCCGCGCCTTCAAGGGCCTCCTTAATCTCCGACCGACTTTCGTCGGCCGAGCGGGCGCCGACCTCGGGGTCGCCCCCTGCCCCCAGGCCATTGGTCACGGCCGGGCCCAACTGAAGCTTTACAGAAGCCCGCGACCGGGACAAGGCCTGAAGATCGGTGTTGGCCGACACGAACTCGACGCCGTGCAGCCCAACATCAATCATGCGGTCGACGGCGTTGCTACCTGCCCCGCCCACGCCGATGACACGAATCACCGCCCCGCTTGCCGTCTGCGTGCTAGACATGGGGGTCTCTCCCTCTCCCGGCGCGGGGACCTGCTCGTCTTCGTACACCACAGGTCCCTCTGCCTGAACGGTTTCTGCCTCCAGCGCTCCCTCGTTCAGGTTCTCCACAGCCGCATCCTCAGGCCTATCCTGTCTACGTCTCCTGCGTTTCGACGGCGCCACGATTCGACCTCGCCTATCCGCGGACTCCAGCCGAGAGCCATTCGACCAGTATCCTTTCGACACCCCCCCAATCATAACCTCTTGGCGGGCGCAGCCGATCCGTGAACCTATTCCTCGTTTCCGGCCGCCCTTACTACTACCCCCACGCGGCTGGGACGCAACACCCTATCTCCGTGCATGTACCCCCTCTGCATCTCCAATGCGACCGTCCCCTCTGGATGTTCTTCGTCAGCCGACACCTGCGCCACAGCCTCGTGGCGCGTCGGGTCAAACGTCTCGCCCACTGCTGCGATCGGCTTCACTCCGCGTCTCTCAAGCAGGTCCTTCAGCTGACGGTAGATGAGGGCCACACCGTCATATATGGCTCGGATCTCCTGCGCAGCCTCGGCGCCGGGCTTCACGGTTTCAAGCGCTCTCTCGAAGCTATCGACGAGCGGCAGTATCTCTAGCAGGATGTTCCCGACGGCTTGATGCCGGGCCTCGGCAATTACCTGTCTGGCCCGCTTCCTGGCATTATCGAGATCGGCGACCGCCCTTATGTACCGGTCTCGCATCTGCTCGAGCTGCTGCTCGAGCAGGGCCATCTCCCCCTGCAATACCTCGACCTCGGACGGCTCGACCGCCACCTCCTCTTCGTCTGGAAGCAGCTCCTCAGCAGGGAGCGCGGATGCCCCAGGCTCCTCCGCATCTGTGCTCACCTCCACCGCCTCTTCCACTGCATCCTGCTCCGTTCTTGGCTGCTCTTCTCTGTCGTTGCGGCTCCGTCTGCTCTCCGTCACTGCTACGTTCTCTCCCCCTGTTATATCGCTGCCCTTCGCCCCGTTCCGATCCATCCCGCCCCACGGCGGGGTGTCCCAACTAATCTACTGCTGCACCAGGAACGCGTCGAACCCATCTGAGCGCAGCCGCTCAACCACCTTCCGCGCCGCATACTCGCTGGTGTAACGACCCGTCAGCACGCGGTACAGCTCCTGGGATCCTCGTTTCTCGGGCGCGATCTGCGCCTGGTGGCCGGCCCGCGCAAGCTCATCCACTACCTGACGTGCGCCTTGCCGGGAGGCGAACACACCCACCTGGATCGAGTACACTTGCTGGGACGGCTTCTCCGCAACCTGTGGCTGTCTTCGGGTCTCCCGCGGCGGTCGAACGGAGGCGGCCCCCGGCCGCGCCTCCTGCTTCGGTGGCTCGGCAGGCGCTCTGTCAGGTCGCGCTGGCGCTGCGCTGGGCTCCGTGGGCTGAGCCGGCCCCGCAGCCGACAGGACAGCCTCTTCCGGCTCCACCTCGGGCGCTGGGTACCCCACCGTCAGCGCTTCGTCCTCGTCGGCGGAACGCTCAGGCGGGGCCGGAGGCGGCACATACACCCGTCCCGGCGCGGACGGCAGCTCAGCCTCTGTGTCTTCGGACAAATCCGGAGCCCGAGCCGCCTGCAAGTCGAACTTCGGCGCGCGATTGACGTAGGCCCGCGCGACGACCAGGCGCCCGACCACAAACCCGACAGCGAGGACGAGCAGCAGCAGCGAGAATGTCAGCAGAATGGCGGGGAAACCGCCGTAGCCTGACTGCTTCTTCATCGCCCCATCCAACAGCCCACAGACCGAGCTGGGCCGAGTGCCATCATATGTGATTGCCTAGCCTCTGTCAAGAAAGCATTAGATGGAGCCGGCCCCAACTGGCGACACTCCCGAAGAACCGCGCCCCGCGGCAGAGCGCGGGGCGCAGACGCGTATCCATGTGCGGGGGCCGCATCTATTCTTCCTCGTACTCCATCTGGCCGACCTGGAGCTCGATGTCCTTGCGGTCCTCAATTCTCTCGATCTTCCCGTCCCGTATCCATACGATCCGGTCCGACACATCGATCATCTTCAGGTCGTGTGTCGCCGATATGACCGTCACTTTCTTCTCTTCGTTCATCTGCTTCAGTAGCGTGATGATCTCCTTGCCGGTCCGCAGGTCGAGGTTGCCGGTCGGCTCGTCGGCCAGGATGATGGCAGGATCGTTGGCGAAAGCGCGGGCGATGGCCACGCGCTGCTGCTGGCCTCCCGACAGCTCGGTGGGCTTGTGGTCGTGGCGCTCGCCGAGGCCGACTGTTCTCAGCAGCTCCATGCCCTTGTCGAGGGCCTCGTCGGTCGTCAGGCCGGCGAACACCATCGGCAAGGTGACGTTCTCGAGTGCGGTCATCACCGGGATGAGGTTGAACGTCTGGAAGATGTAGCCGATCTTCCGACAGCGGAGGAAGGCCAGCTCTGAGGCCGTCAGCTGGGCCATGTCCACCTCGTCGATGAAGACAGTTCCCTTCGTGGGTTTGTCAAGTCCGCCGATCATGTTGAACAGCGTAGACTTCCCCGAGCCCGACGGTCCCATGATTGAGACGTACTCGCCGCGCCGGATGTCGAGCGCGACGTCATCCAAGGCCCGCACCTCGGTGCCTCCGAGGGTGTAGAACTTGGAAAGATCTTTCGTCCTCACGATGTACTCGTATACAGACATGTGGGGCCTCCCTTCTTCTTGCCGTTCAGAACTCAGAGCGAAGCGCCGCGGCCGGCGGCATCTTTGCAGCTCGCCAGGCCGGGTACAGCGCCGCCAATACGGAGAGCACTCCCCCCAGAATAACGCCGAAGATAACGCACAGCCACAAAGGAATACCTTGCCCCCCTACTTCCACGGCGGGGGTCACCCAGGCCTTCAGCACACCCGCCCATCGAATGCGCCCTACGAAGAACAACATCGTCATGCCCCCACCCACGAGGGCGCCAAACGCGGACCCCAGGATGCCGAGGAGGCCCGCTTCCAGCAGGAAGAGGCGAACGATGAATGTGTCCAGTGCTCCCAGGCACTTCATCGTCCCTATCTCCTTGTAGCGCTCGGTCACCGACGTGAGCATGGAGTTCACGACACCCACCGTGGCAACCACGAGCGACATTGCCACCAACCAGATGATACGCGCCTGGAACTCGCCCGCATCTTGCTCCACACCGTACTGCTCTGTCTGTAGAGCCGCGGCCAGCCGCTGGCCAGAGGCCTGGAACAGCACGGCGGCCAGGAAGGCGATGCCGAGAAAGATCCCGGAGGCCGTGATCGCAGAGCGGCCCAGCCGCACGAAGATGTTCTCGCGCGTCATCTGGAGTGCCCGAGACCAGGGCAAGACGATTTGCCTCTCTATCCCTCGCTTTCCGGCGACATCCTCAAGCACGCTTCCCATGCGCTTGCTCTCCCTCGTTCTCTTCAGACTTCTCAACCACGAACCCCACGAGCCTCCGCTTTCCCAGATCCCTCAAGTAGTTCCTCAGCGACCATTCGGCCTCCATGCGGGTCAACTTGTGCCGCTTCTGGAACACCTCAATCATATCCTTCAGAGTGTGTTCGCCGTCACACAGCTCCCACACCTGCTTGCCGGCCGAGTCCAGTTCGACGCGGCGCTCCCTCGGAACCGGGAAGAGAATCGCAAGCAGGCGCACCCACCAGTCTTCCCGGCGGTGTGTGATTACTCGCAGGCCTCCGCCTTCCATCTCCTCCGTTTCCAGATTCGCGTTTTGCACCGGCCGCGAGCTCAGCACCTGCTCCGGAGTGAGTCGGGGCCTTCGCCGGAGCCGCATGCCTAGCTCTCCCGATGGCAGACGATCGACTCGACAGCTCCCTCCAGTGCTTCCGCCTCACCACGATGAACAGCCTCGACCAGGAAGATCCTGTTCGACTCCGTGCAGCGCCACGCCCGCGCCTCGAACTCCACCGCGGCCGGCCTCCTGAGGGCCCGCGCCGCTTGTGTCCGCAGCCGTCCGGCCAGCCTTCTGCGCCCACCTCGGACTGCCACGCCCTCGTGTCCCTTAACCTCCGTTTCGCCGGCCTGCCAGGTTACGTCTCGCCGCCGTCCGTTTTCTTCCTCATACCACTCGCTGACGCTTCTACCGTTCAACACCAGTGGCACCATTCCCCATCGCGCCACCTTCAGCTTCTCGTCGTTGCGGATCAGCCTCATCTCCAGGTAGCGCGTCATTCGCCGCCAGCCTTCCAGCTCGTACTCTGTCGGCGCCAGGAACGCCAACCCGTCAACGCCCCAGGTGTCCCAGCCGCCGATGCCATGGTCATCCAGAGACTGCAGCACCTGCTGCGCGGTTGCCCTCCCCTCTTCCTCGGTCGGCCAGCTCACCTGCGCCATCACGGCCCGCCCGCACACCTGGCAGTTCCAGAAGATTCCCATACCACACTGAGCGCCCCGCCAGGCGAAGGTGAGCAGCTCCTTCTTCGGCTTGGAGCGCTTGCTGATCACTCGCACCGAGGTGCTGACTTCCAGCCCCGTGGGCCGGCGGCGCTTGCCCACTGTCAGACGCTTGATGTACTCCTTCCGCTTTGCCTCCAGGTCGATGTGCTTCCGCGACCACTTCACCTGCAGGCGCGGCATACGCTCGTAGTCGACACGGAGATACCCGGCCCGCTTATCTCCCCCGACGGCCGCCAGGCTCCAGTCCGAGGGCACTCGCGCCGACACGCCGTGCCATCCGACAAATGTCGTCTCGTCTTGCCTGCTCAAGCCACCTTCCCGGCCAGAGCTAGAATGGCAGCGACCTCACGGCTCTGAAGATGATCGTCAGGCCAATCGAGACCATGCCGATCAGGCCCAGTCCACAGACGTAGCCGGCCGCCAACACCGGCGTGTATCGCCGCCACCGCTCGGCTCCGAACCGGCGCGCGAAGTAGTATTTCCCAAGCAGTGCCCCGATGAACGTCGGTATCACCCACCACGTCGCATATGGAATCCCGCTGCAGATTCCGTAGAACCACAGCGTCGGCACTTTCAGAGCAAGGAACAGCAGATACAACGCCAGCGTCCCGCCGCCAGCGGAGGCGATAACCGAGGGCTTGAGGGCCTCCAGGAGGAAGTCCGGCCGGTCTGCCACCCCCGGCGCTGTTCCCGATATCCAGAGGCATCGCTGGAACGCATACAACGGCCAGAATGTCTGCGCATATGGATACTGCGAGGACGGAATCGGGCCCGAGCGCCAGAAGAACGACCAATACGTGAAGCTGGCCAGCAACATCAGGACGAGCAGAAAGGCTTCCGCCTTCACGATCGACTTCATCCACAGCCCTGTCAGCTCGGCCTCGCGGAACTGCTGCGCCATCCACCCGACATCGGTGAATGGCACCGGCGCAAACCAGATCCCCACTCCCTCGTAACGACTCAGGATGAAGGTTGCCTCCGTCACGTATGGGATCTCCATGGGGCGTCCGGTCAGCCCCAGGAGTCGAGCCGACATGTACGATACGAGGGGTGTCCAGAAGAACGCAAATGCGAACAGAAAGATGACCGGGAAATCCGGCACGAGAATACGACACAGGGTGATGTACCCGAGCGTCGAGATCGACCATGCCCCGAGGGCCGCCCAGAGGGGGAAATCGCCGCGCCCCTCCGGGATGTCTGCGTAGCCTCCAGCCGAGATCCCCGTCCGCCGCCGAATTCGGGCCTTGATCGTCGCGGCTGCAACGCCGTGAATCCCGATCACCGCGACCGCCAGCGCAATCCCGATTCCCAGGCTCATGAACAGATCGAAGTAGCACGCAATCTCGCTCTGGATCACCCCCATCCCCTTCGCCCAAGTCGGGAATATCGTCGATTCCCCCGTGCTTACCTCAAACGACATTCTGTAAAGGAGCGGCGCTCCGATGAAGTTCGTAAGCACCGTGCCAATGAACTGCCCCGCCACAACTGGGAACGGCAGCACGAATCCGTAGAAGATCAACCCGAGTTCGGTGCCGAGGGCGATTCGTCCCGCGGGGAACACATCTTCGGTATTCTTCATCAGGTCGATGAAGGGGATCGGAATCAGCATCAGGGGGTCGGCTAAGAATCCGCTTGTGATGACTGGGATCGCCACGTAGAAGAACCCGTACACCAGACCGATCATCGTCCCGACGCTGAAAACCGACCATCGCCAGGACTCTTTCTCCGCCGATACCTCTGCCAGGGCCGTTGCCCCCTGCGCCGCGATCGGAGCCATCGGGAACGGCAGCTTCTCTACGTCCGATGTCGTTCGAAACAGGAAGTACCCAAGCCCCACCCACTGCATCCGCCAGAACACACTCCCCAGCAACATGAGCAGGATCGGAACAGTCCAATCCTTGTGGAAGAACGTTCTCTTGACATAAGCGTCGGAGCCGATCTTCGGCGCATACCAGTCCGGAATCAACTCCGCGATTCGGAAGTTCGTAGCGGCCGGCGAGTTCACCAGGTACTGCGCCCATATGAGCCACGCAAAGGCGCCTCCCGCCAGCATGAGGCCCCATGCCATCGAGTTCACGGAGCCCGTCATGTAGTAGATCATGTACAGCTCTTGACGCCTCAGGACCGTGAACGAGCGGCGCGCGACCTCGGTGAAGAGGATGATCGTGGTCCACTGTCCGGCAGGACCAAGGTTCTGCCCGACCAGCAGTCCGAGGTATATGCCCCCGGGCAGCATGACGACGGCGACGAACAACGCCCCGAGAATCGTCTTGAGCGTGAACCCTTCCTCGAACTCCTTGGGCTCGAGCTCCGGGCGCCGTCCCGCGTACCACTCCCCGGCTTCTTCCGCCCTCTCCTCTGCTGCCTCGTCCCGATCGATCTGCTCCGCCACGGTCTACCTCACTGTCGCGAAATCGCCATCACACAACCGGTCGCTACGATCCGCCGCCTCCGCCGCCTGCGGCGGCCCCTCCGGCCGCCGGCTCGCCGGCAGCGGTGAGCCCGAGGTACCTGTCGCGCTCCTCGGCTCGAAGCGTTCGCCAGATGAGGAACTGCTTGCGCAGGGTGTTGAGGAAGCGGCGGTTGACGCGCCGCCACGAGGACACATCACCACTCACCCGCTCGAGCTGCAAGCGAATCTCGAACACGTCCTCCATATCGGTCGGAATAGTCCGCAGCTGCACTCTCTGGCTGACACCCAGGTCGAACGGCGCTACCCATGCCATCAGCTCAATCACGTAACTGGTGCCGAACTCGGTCCGCTCTTCGCGGCTCGTGACATCCTGGGTGACGAAGTCGCCGATCGAGTATTCCTCGTAGGCCTCGAACCACTCCATCATGAATCTGGTCAGCGCGGTCGCCTGCTCGCCGGTGACTGCGAACGGCAGAGGGATCTCCCACCTGTCGCCCTCCGGCTCCGGCAGCTGCCAGCTTCGCTCGATGGCAGGGGTGGCAACTTCCGATGCCTTGCGGGCGGGATAGAGCGTCGAGAGGAGGACCACGCCGATGACGACCGTGGTGGAGGCCACGGCTGCCACCGACGAGTAGTTCAGATAGAGCCCGGGCAGGAGATCGAACACGGTGATGACCTTGGCCATGCCCTGCCCGACGAGGTAGCCAAGGATCGCTCCGAGGATGGCGTAGACGAACGACTCGGCCATGAACAGCATGGCGATGTGGCTCGGTGCCAGCCCAATGGAGCTGAAGATATGGATCTCCTTGACTCGCTCGTACACCGCGCCAAGCATTGTGTTCAAGACGATCAGCGCCGCGATCAGGATGGGGATGAACACATCCCGCATGCCGATGATGGAGGTACGACCGATTGCACTCCACTTCCGGATCTCGCCTTCGCGAGTCTTCGGATTCTTCGTCCCGGCATAGAGGTTGAACCCGAGCCTCGGCATCAGCGCTGTGAGCGTCTTCGTCACTTCCTCGGGCCGGATGAAGCTGACAGCCACTGACTCGACCTCGGCCCCGAGGTTGAGTGCCGTTTCGAAGGGGACGAACACCGTCTGGTCTGGCGAGAGGTGCAGGTACTCCTGGAAACCGGACTGCTGGCCCTGCTGCGAGGCCTGCTGCCCGCCGCCCTGGCGCGCCATGCGCTGCATCTGTATCCAGTCCACAGGAGTCAGCGGCTCCTGATCGAGATCCACTCGCCTCTTCGCGCGGCTCGCGCTGATGATCCCGATCAGGTCATAGGGAACGCCGCCGAGGAAGATCTTCACCTTGCCGACGTCGTTTCGCCCGATATGGAACTCCTCCGCCATTCGGGTCGGGATGATGGCCGCGTGAACGTCGCCGGGCCGGAACCACCGCCCAGCGACCATGGCCTCGTCAATCCCGGTGACGTCGGGCTCCGCCGGGCTCAATCCAGTGACCGCCCTCGCCTCATATGTCGCGTCGGTCGCATCCGTGCTGACCCGGATGAACGATTGCTCCTCCGTCTTTGATGTGAAGAACCAAGCGCGGGGTGCAACAGCCCGGTCACGTCCGAACTCGTCGTTCAGGATGCGGTAGGCCGACTCCTCCAGTGGCTGCCACATCGCGTTCCGCACCAGCAGCCCGAAGTACGTCGGCTCTCCCTTCGCCTTCCGCTCGTTGTAGCGGGTGGCCGTCTTCACAGACGTAAAGGAGAGGACCGTGAAGGTGAGCAACACCAGCGTGAGGCAGGTGAACACGGTGCGAGCGCGCCTCTTCCGCATGTTGCTGATGCCGAGCGAGAAGGCCGCCGCGGCCACACTCATGCGGCCGATGTCGGCCCGGTGCACACCAGACACCTTCATCTGGAGCGCCTTGAGCTGAGACTCGAATTTCATGGTCACGAGTGTGATGACAAGGACGCTCAGGGCGACCATGATGAAGGCCAGCGGCACGATCCATGGGTTGTTCGTGATCTCGAAGGCCGGGTGGATGAAGCTGAAGACAAGACAGATCCCCGCGAAGATGCCAATGAAGCCGACGATCTGTGTGCGGAGATTGGGGAAGGCGAATATCAACCGCTCGGTGAAGAACGCAAACGGGAGCATGAGGGCTAGATAGAAGAGGACGCCTTTCACGACATCGTTCATCGTGGACAGCACAGCCGGATAGGCGCGCGCTTCATAGCCCCAGGCGGCCCGCGCCTTCGCATCGGCAAGCTGGTAATCCCTGTCCGCAAGAGCCGCCTCCGCCTCTGTCAGCAGAGCCTTGGCCTTCTCGTGCAGTCCGGGCGTCTCCGGGTTCTTGCTCGAGATAATCTCATTTACGATGCGGAAAGAGGCGAGCTTCTGGAGGCGCATTTCGTCCAGCTGCCACATGTCTCGCGTTACTTGGAGAGGCGTGTGAGACAGGGCGAACGGCTTGTCGGCCAGATAGCCCAGCCCGCTGGGGTTCTTCTTGTCTATCGTGCTGGCATCCAGCAGCAACATGCGCACCGAGCCCGGCCCCAAACCCATCATCACCTTGACGCGCTGAGGATTCTCCGGCGGCCGGTCGGCGAATACGAGCGCCACATCCTCGACGTGGCCTCGCCAGGGCTCGGGATGCGGGACGGTCAGGCCATATCGCCTCGGCTCCGCGTCCGTAACGCCGTCGTAGACCTTGATGTACTTGAGCGTCGTCAAGCTCTGCGGATCGACCAGATCAAAGAGTGCGATGGGCACGCACTCGAACAAGACGATGGTGAACTCCTTCTTACCGGCCGTGATGAAGAACTGCGTTGGGTCTCGCGGGTAATGTCGATTCCCCTGGGGGCCCCAGTCCGGCGCGAAGTCGATGTCACCTGTATCCGGATTCGTGTGGTAGGCCTCGATGAAGGTCGGCTTGCGCCAGCCATAGGCGTTGATAGTGGGGTAGCCCCAGAAGTGGACCCGGCCGTCCTTGTCCACGATCTCGACCAGGTCGCCTCGCGTGCCCATCAGGGTCGAGTCGGACATCCGGGCGATGACCATCGAGCCGTCAATCACCTTGTCCGCGACGATGCTCCGGATGGGATCGAATGCCAGCGCTCGCACCGACAGCTCCGCGAATCCCCCGGAGACGCTCATGCGGTCGAAGCTGGGCTCCTTATCCACGGGCATCTTCGGGTCGGTGACGATATCCCACAGAGAGGCCGCAAGGAAGGCCGTCTGCTCATAGAGATTGCGGAAGTTGACGTGCTCGACCGTATCGAAGGGCGTATCGACGAGCTGCCGCGCGTCATCCGTCGTGACGAAGGCGGCACCGCGGCCGCCGCCAAGCGTAATCGGCTCGTTGTCGAGCGCGATCTTGCCGAATATGAAGGTCCGCCACGGCTTCCCATAGATGGGGTTAATGGCATCCGCGAACTGGGCGTCCGCGTCCCAGCCGAAGCCGGCCGTGGTGTCCCAATCGCCCATAAGCGCGGCGTTCTCTCGAAGGGTCCGCCCGAAGTCGGAGAACTTCCGGCTGATGTCGGTGTCCTCGCGCTGATCGTAGAACATCCCCTTGTAGAAGACTCCGACTCGCTCGCTCTGTGTGGAGAGGTCGAAGGCGAGGAAGAGGTTGATGTTCATCTTCTTCCGGACGCTCTTCGTGTAGGGGATCAGCCCCAGGAACTTCGCCTTCTCCTCCGCCGGCTCACCCTTGATGAGTTCATCAAGATGCGTCGCCACGTAGTTCCGAATCCCCGCCAGCCCCAGGAAGTGCGCGCCGTTGAAGATCACCCGCACCGTGCGTTTCGGCGGATACTTCGCGAGGATTCGCGTGATCTCCAACAAGCTTGCTGCCCCCGAGGCGCTCTCGGCACCGGGGGCAAGCTGTGGGACAATCGACATCGCGTCGTAATAGGCCGTGAGGTAGACGGTCTGCTTGCTGAGCTCCGGGTCAGTGCCTGGAATCTCGGCAACGATGTTCCACGCCTTCCTGGCCTCCCACGACATCCGACAGTTCAGGCGGACCCACACCTCCGGCTGTGACTTGAGGCGGGCCTTCAGGTGGTAGGCGTCACTTCGCCCTATCCAGAAACGCGGGATGTTGATGGGAATGCGGAGGAACTTGGCCTCGGCCTCGCCCCGGGTCGTCGCCTCCGGCTCTACAAAGACCACGGCTTGCGCGCCCAGACGCGGGGCGTTAAGCCAATCGCTGCCGCACTTGAAGTCCATGAGGACGGCCGTGCGAGCTATGTCCTTCCCGTTGAAGGTAGCGAGCCGGCCGTCGCCACCATCGATCATGCGGTACTCCCGGCCCCCCTCCGGCAGCTGCGACGTCCTCACGAGGTCCGGCCACAGAGGATAGATCGGATAGGTTGCGATGACCTCACCGTCGGACAGCACTTCGAGGGTGGGCTGGCCCTCGACCCACGGAACCGTGACCAGATAGGCCTCGCGGTAGGGCCGCTTCGGATCGTCGATGCCGCCCTTGCTCACATCTCCGAGGCGAAGTTGCTCCAGGCGCTGCACGATGTAGTCGGCCGCATCCCCGGCCCCCGGGTAGCCGGCCAGGCGCGGGCTGAAGCTGCTGAGGCGGCGCACATCCTGCTCAAGATTCTCGATCTTGACTTCCTTCGAGAACTTGCCCCACCACTCCGTCTGCTCGGGGGTCGGCTCTTTCTTGCCTAAGGCACCGAGGGCTGGAACTGCGGCCAGCACCGTCGATGCCAAAGTGAGAATGACCAGCCACGTTAATCCGCGGCGCATGCCGCTCCGGAGGTCTGCTCTCATCATCGCGTCTCCTCCTGCACCGGCTCCTCAAGCCGAGGCCCACAGACCCGGTTTGCCCCTCGATGGCCGCCATCGTAGCACGGCCGCCGAGGCCAAGTCAATCGCACGGCGCCCACGCATTGCGCTACCGAGACGTTCGGCGCCTGCGTGCGCCTCACCTTCCCATACACCACACTCTCAGCCTACCACATCCGGGGAGCCCAACGCGGTTTCCGCCGCTCCTCCTGGGACCCTTAATCGCCCCGGCCTCGCGTCCTCACAGCCATGGGGCATGGCCCGATTCGCAGGCCACCGTGACGCCCGAGAACAAAGCCTGGCTGCGGGGCTTGCCCAGGGAGCTGCGGTTCCAGCTCGCGGGCCGGCGCGTCCTATGCGTCCACGGCAGCCCGCGGCGGATCAACGAGTACCTCTACGAGGATCGGCCCAGCCGGAGCCTGCAGCGCATGTTCGCCGAGCTTGGCGCCGATGTCGTCCTCTGCGGCCACACCCACCTCCCCTACCACCGGCGCGTAGGCGACGTTCACCTCATCAACTCTGGCACTGCGGGCCGGCCGCGCGATGGTGATACGCGAGTGTGCTATGCGCTCATTGACCTGGGGGAAGACGTGCAAGTGGAGTTCCCGCGCGTGTCGTACGACTTCGAAGCGGCGGCACAAGCGATCGAGCAGACGGAGTTGCCCGACGAGTTTGCAGAAGCGCTCCGCACGGGCCGCCACTAACCGTCCCCGCCCCCAATGGAGGACTGTACTGCGGCGGCCACGCCCCCCCGAGCCGCCCCACCAAGCTCTGAATCACCAGCGGCTGGAGGCAGCAGCGCCAGATGACACCGTTTCGCGAACAGAGGGAACAGGGCTGTGAGCGCGATCACGAATAGCCAGATAGACTCACATTTCGCCGTTGACAGCTCCCCGAATTCTGGGTATCATATGTACATAGGAACATATGATTCATGGCCGATCTCGCGCGTATGCTGAAGGCGCTTTCAGATCCGACGAGACTGCGCATCGTTCAGTTGCTGAACGGGCGGGATGAGCTGTGCGTCTGCGAGATCGTGGACGCGCTCGAAGTGCCGCAATACAGTGTCTCCCGGCATCTGGGGGTGCTCAAGGCGGCTGGTGTGGTGACGGACTGGCGGCAGGGCAAGTGGATGCACTACGCGCTCGATGACAAGCTGTCAGAGGAGGAGCGTAATGTTATCAGAGCCGTCTGCGCTCGGGCTGAGCAGGAGACGACCGTACGCCGAGACCGCCGCCGCTTGGAGCAGTGCCTGAGACCACGAGTGGACGGAGGGATGATACAGTGCCCTTGAGCTGTTCCGCGGGGCCTATACATGCACTTCTGCACATAGGCGCATCTAATCAGTCGGACGGGGAGAGCAGGTGACCGACTCCCGGACAGCTCGGCTTTCCTTCCTCGACCGCTACCTCACGCTCTGGATCTTCCTCGGCATGGCTGTCGGCGTGGGCCTCGGCTACCTTGCGCCCGGAGTCGTTGGGCTCATCACCCGCCTCCAGGTCGGCACTACCTCCGTTCCCATCGCGGTCGGCCTCATCCTCATGATGTACCCGCCCCTGGCCAAGGTGCGCTACGAGGAGCTGCCCACCGTCTTCCGAGACTGGCGCATCCTTGCGCTCTCGCTCCTCATGAACTGGATCATCGGGCCGATCGTCATGTTCGTGCTGGCCATCCTGCTTCTACGGGACATGCCAACCTACATGGTCGGCGTCATCCTCGTCGGCCTCGCCCGCTGCATCGCCATGGTCTTGGTCTGGAATGACCTCGCGAGGGGCGATTCCGAATACGTCGCCGGTCTCGTCGCCTTCAATGCCCTGTTCCAGGTGCTCACGTATTCGGTATATGCCTACGTCTTCATCACGATCCTGCCCCCGCTGGTCGGCCTCCGGGGCGCTGTGGTCGAGGTCTCGATGGCCGAGATCGCCCGCAGCGTCTTCATCTACCTGGGCATTCCGTTCCTCGGCGGGGTCATCACCCGTATCACGCTCGTGAGGTCGAAAGGGAAGCGGTGGTATCACGAGCGCTTCATACCTCGCATCAGCCCGATCACGCTCATCGCCCTGCTGTTCACCATCCTCGTCATGTTCTCGCTCAAGGGCGAGTACATCGTCCGCCTGCCGCTCGACGTGGTACGGGTGGCCATCCCCCTCCTCTTGTACTTCGTCCTCATGTGGATCGGCACGTTCTTCCTGGCGAAGCGCATCGGCGCCGACTATCCGAAGACAGCCACTCTCGCCTTCACCGCCGCCAGCAACGACTTCGAGCTCGCGATCGCCGTCGCTGTAGCCGTCTTCGGGATTCACTCGGCCCAGGCCTTCGCCACCGTCATCGGGCCGCTGGTGGAGGTGCCAGTGCTCATCAGCCTGGTGAACCTCTCGCTCGCATTCCAGCGGCGGTACTTTGCGCCCAAAGCGGTCGCCTCAGAAGGAGTAGTTTCGTGAACGACGAGATCATCGAGTGCCCATGCTATCGCGTGTGCCCTTTGCTGGGGGTAGAGCCGCGGCAATGGTGCCGCTACCGGAAGTCGGACCTGCC
>CAZLHI010000008.1:0-107078 GCA_964559435.1 uncultured bacterium
GCCAACATCGCGACCACGCAGATCTACACACATGTATCGACTGATCGCTTGAGAGAAGTTTACCAGGCATACCATCCACGTGCTTGACACCACGCGCTTGACACGGACTCAACACAGACTCGATCGTAGCGCCGCTCTCTCGGCAGGACTTGGGGTGGGCAGACCAGAACCACTTCGCCGAAGTGCTCCCTGGAACGATGATCTCGAAGAGGACAGCGCTTTTCTGTCTGCATGCCGTCGCCTTTGCTGTCGTCCTCCTGTGCGGCCCGCCGCTTGAGGCTGCGGCGCCCGCCCGTGAGTACCTGGATGAAGCCCGAATTGCGACTGTCGATATCCAACTGCCCGGCGATCAGTCGAATGCGCTGCGGCTCATCGCGCTCGCGCTGGTTGAGCTGGATCCTGAGGCCGCGCTGCAGATCATCGCCAGGATGCGCCGGCCGTCTGATGCCGCCAGGGCCCTCGGCGCGGTTGCCGTCACTGTCGCCGACGCCAATCCGGAGGCGGCGGCCGACAACGCAGCGGCTGCGGGCCGTCTGCTCATGCGCATCTCGGACTCCAACCAGCGAACGGCAGAGCAGGAACTACTGCTGCGCGAGATCGCCGCGCTCGGCGAGGACGCGCTCCCTGCCGCGCCGGAACTGGGGGTGGGAGACGCCCAGCTAGCCGTTGTTCTCGCGCTGGCCGAATCGGGGCCCGATGAGGCCTTGAGCCTTTTCCGCGAGTGGGAGTTCACGGGCGCCTCCGCCGACGAAGCAGCGGCGGCCATAGCGGAGGCCCTCGCGTCGAGCGATCCGGACCAAGCCATCGAGCTGGCCGCCGCCATAGCCTCTTCGCGCATACGTGACTTCACATTCTGGCGGATTGCAGAGCGGCGTCCTGCTCAGGAAGCTGTCGATATCTCTATCCGGGTCACCGACGCACTCGTTCGGTCCGCCATCTTGGCCAGCGCCAGCGTTCGGGAAGCAGCGAACGACCCGGAGGAGGCGCAGGCACTCGCGTCCCGCATCGAGGTCGCCTCCAAGTCCGCCCTCTCGCACGTGGCCACAGCCATGGCGGCGGCCAATGTCGAGCGGGCCCTCGAGGCCGCGCGAGCTTTGCCAGACCGGCCCCGCACTTGGACGCTGAGTCGGATCGCGGTGGCGATAGCGCGCGAGCAGCCGGAGCCGGCCGAGAGGCTGCTCTCGGAGATCCCCGCCGACTCCGAAACGCTTCGCCTCACACTAGCGCGGATGGCCGAGACTGACGCCGGCCGCGCCCTGCGCTTGGCGCGCTCTGTTCCGCCCGGAAACGAACGGGATGCCGCGCTGTCTGCTGTCGCCCGCAGCCTGGCCCGCGTGAACCCGGCGCTCTCGCAAGACCTACTGTGGGAGATAGAGTCGCCCCATTGGCGGGCCAGGGCCATAATGGCACTCGCAGTCGCGGTGGCGGCCACAGACGCCGACGCGGCCACGGCATTGCTCGGGCTCGTAGCTGACCGGGCCGCCGCAAGTCGGATCCAAGGAGAGATCGCCGTCGGAGTCGCCGCCAATACGCCGGAGCTGACTGCTCGCCTCCTGCAGGCGCTCCCGCCAACTGACTATCGCAACCATGCTGCCCTGCGGGCCGCAGCAGTCGCTCTCGCTGCGGGCGAGCGGCCGGAGGAGGCTCTCTCGCAACTGGCGGCCGCAGGACTCCGTCAAGACCTGGCGCTTCGCTGGTTGCTGCCATCTCTGATAGGCGCGCAGACACGGAGCCCGATCAACCTGGCCGGCAAGATCGACGATAGTTACGCGCGGGCGCTGGCATTGGCGGCTGTCGCACAGGAGATCCTGGAGCTCGCCCCAAGGGCGAAGCCCGCCCCGGACCGGGCGCGCCAGATACGCCCCATCGTGGAATGGGAGGGGCTGTGAAATGCGCTCCACCGTCCTGGCAGCGATCTTTGTCGTCGCTCTGTCATCCGCCGCAGCCGGGGCCCGGGCCGCCGGGCCGATCGTGCTGGAGCGTTCGCCGTCGGAACTCACCGTTCGCCTGACGGAGAGCCGGCAGGACCAGCTCTATCGGGTCGTCTACGACGACGGCGAACATCGCTTCGTCTGGGAGAATCTCAGCCCGGATTCATCTGGGCTAGTGTGTTTGAGAGACGACAAACACCTTCGGCCGGAGCATCGCCTGCGCTGTGAGTCGCAGACCCACCCAAGCGACCCCGTCATCTTCGACGATGTCCTCAAAGGCCCGGTCGTCGCCAAGAGCAAGAGGCCCTTCGGCGTGCCGGTGAGCACCTTTGGGGGGGCGGGGTACTTGGCGCCGGGCCTGTCGGACCTGAGACGGGACGAGTTCGGGAACTTCTGGCTCCACCTCGATCACCAGCCTTATGCGATCTTCAAGTACTCGCCAACGCTCGAGTATCGATACGCGCTCCTGCTTCCCGGAGCGCCCGTTGCTCACGATGTCGATGGCGACGGCAATCTCTACATCCTCCATGCCGGCAACTGGATCTCAAAGCACGGACCACTCGGCGAGAACTTGGGGGCTTGGGAGCTTCCCCGCGGGCGAGAGCCCGGCGAGTTCGTCGAGGCCTCCGGCATGGCGATCGACCGGGACAGCGGATGGATATATCTGGCAGACGCGAGGCTCGGGCGAGTGCAGCGGTTCGACCTGGACCTCAACTACCAACCGCTCCCCGTGACTTTGTGGGGTTGGATAGGAAGAGCAGACCTTGCGTATACGCGCCGCGGGAAGTACGATGAGCACTTGACCTACTACCAGCTGGATCGGCCGCGGCAGCTGGTCCTCGACGGGAGGGGGTACCTGTTCGTGAGCTGCGAGCATTGGATCAGCAAGTTCGATCTCGCAACGGGCCGACAGCTCTCGTTCGGCAGGAACCCCGTTCTCGGATGGGGAGGGACTTTCAGCGACTCGGCTTTCTCGCCTTCCGCCGCACTGGACGGCCACTGGCAGCGGCACTGGCTGGCCGGCGTCGACCCGTTGGGTAACGTGTATGTCGCAGATAGACAGAACGACTTCCTGATCAACCTCCGGCTGCAGGTGTTCGGCTCGCAGGGCATACTCATTCGCTCATTCGACATCGAGGACGAAGTCAAAGACGCCTCGGGAGAACCGGTCTACCTGTCGGCGGTGAGGGGACTGACCTTCGATGAGCACTCTGTCTATCTAGTCGATGCCGCGGGCCGCATCTACAGGAGCCCCGCCGGCAAGGGTCTCTGCAGCGGGGGACAACTCTTCTTGGGGCCCGGGGCCGCCGGGCGGCAGTTCGATCTCTCGAGGGTCGCGGAGGGTGACTTCACGGTCGAGCTTCAGCCTTCGCGCGTGAGACACCGGTTCGAAGGCAAGCTGCTGGGGCCACGCGCTGACGGGGGCACGACCAACTGCGAACTCTATGGATCTGCGGTTGTCCAAGACGGCCATCGTTCAATGTGGGCGCCGGCCCGAATCGGCGAGCCATTTCGGGTTTCCCTGTTCGATGGCGATGGCAGGCTCATACCTGCGGACGACTATGAGATAGAGTACGAACAGAGGCCCGGTCTCTTCGGGACGCGCTGGGACTACTTCCGGGTGACGAACCAGAGCGGTCAGGCCTGGCGGAATGTCGCGTTCGTCGCCGAGAGCATCGAGTAGGGTCTTCACGATATGCGAAGGCTCTTCCCTCTCAGGTACACCCTTTCCACCTCCTTGCTGTGCTACGGCTTCGTCCTTTTTCTCTTCGGCCCGTGCCTGACCCCCATAGCACAGGCATTTGCCGCGCCCTTGGGTCACGCCGGGCTGCTGTTCACCCTCTCTTCCGCTGGGCTCATCCCATCAGTCCTGGCAATTGGCTTCCTGTCCGAGGTGCTCGGCAAGAGGCGGGTCCTCATTGCGTCAGCCCTGACGATGGCCGCGGGATGCGCGCTCTTCGCCGGGGTTGCCTCAACCGCTGGGTTGACAACGGCGATGGTGATACCACCGGCTTTGATGGCGGCTGTCGCGGCCGCGTACGTTGTCGCATTATCGCGCTAGTCAGAGTTGAAACAGGGCTTCAGTCAGTGGAACAAGACATGTGGGGGTTGGTGCAGGAGGAAAGCTACAATGAAGCTGAGTGTGTTCACGGATGAGGTTTCCCAGGACCTCCAGGCAGCGCTGAGGCTGGCCGTGCGGTATCGGCTCGACGGTGTGGAACTGAGGACGGTTTGGAGCAAGCCGATACAGCACCTGTCTGCGGATGAGGTCGATCGAGTGCGGGGGCTGCTCGATCAGCACGAGCTGGCGTGCGCGGCCATCGCCTCTTCGGTGTTCAAGTGCGAGCTCGACGACGAGCCGGCCCGGCGCGACCATCTAGACTACCTGCTGAGCTGCATTCGAATTGCCAAGACGCTCGGCACGAACATCATCCGCGTATTCACTTTCTGGAAGCGCGGCCCGGCCGGGCCTGTCTGGGAGAGGGTGAAGCGTCACTTCCGGCCGGCCATACCAATGGCGGAGCAGGAGGGCGTGATTCTCGCGGTCGAAAACGAGCATTCGACCTATGTCTCCACCGCGGCCGAGACACAGCGGTTCGTCAGCGAGATCGACTCTCCCGTCGTCCGCGTGGTCTGGGACCCATGCAATGAAGTCCACGCGGAAGGGGGCGTCACGCCTTACCCCGATGGCTACGAGCTGGTTCGCCCGTTCACTGTGCACGTACACGTGAAGGATGCCGACAGGGATCCACAGACGGGTCAGCCGCGGCTTACACCCGTCGGCGACGGCGATATCGATTGGACGGGGCAGCTGAAGGACCTGCTTCAATCCGCCTACGATGGATATATCTCCCTCGAGACACACTGGCGGCCTCAGGCGCTGGCCAAGGACGCGCTGAGCCAGCCCGGCGGCGAGGGATTCTCAGACATCGGCGAGTACGCCAGCGATGTGTGCCTGAAGAACCTGCTGTCGATCCTGGCTGTGGCGCGACGAGAGCTGGCCTAGATCTGGATCTTGCGCCCGAACTCCTCGATCAGCGCGTCCTCGCGCGCATACTCGAACGGCTCCTGGATGCCGGGCCACTCCCAGTCCTCGCTCAGAGGATTCTGACACAGCCACGCAAGGGTCAACTCCAGTCCGTCGCGGGGGATCATCCGGTCCCGATACCTAAGCTGGGCTTTCGCCTTTCGAAGATCGAAGAAGCACGTGTGGTCATACGGCGTCCGCCAGACATCGCCGGGAACAGAGTAGACGTCCCACTTGTGATCGAGCGCGCGGGCGACGCCTCGGACGAGCTGCGCCAGCGTGTAGAGCTTCTCTTCCCCGAGGTTGTAGAGCGGTCCCCGGGAGCGGGGCGACAGCAGAGCCTGCGTCACGCCTCTCGCCATGTTCTGCACGAACCCGCGATGGCGGATCTGTAGGCCCGCATCCGGCACCGCGATCTCGGTTCTGCCGTCTAGTGCTCTCTTCGCGAAGAACCACTCCGCGCACCTCGGGTCCCTCGGCCCGTAGAGGTCCGCCAAACGGATTATCAGAGCGGCGGCGCCTTCCTCCACCGCGCGCAGCACAGTCTCGTCGGCCCCGATCTGGGCAGCCACGTGCGGAGGAGCATTCTCGGCTGACACGAGGTTCGTTTCTTCGTCCACCGGGCACACCGGGGCAGACCCGTAAACGGCAGCAGAGCTGAGGTGGACGGAGCGCTCGACGCGTCCCTTGCATGCAGCGATCACGTTCTCCGCCTGCTCCGGCCGATCGTGCAGCATGTCCACAACTGCATCGGCACCCCACTCGTCGATCGCATCGGCAACGGCCTCCTCGCTGCGCGAGTCCCCCCGACGGGAGGTGATCCCATCGCCGAAGTCGTGCGCGCTCTCCGTCAACACGGCGACCTCACACTTGCGCTCGAGGAGGTCGTGCGCGACGAACGGCGCGAAGAACTCGGTTGCCCCTATCAGCAGCACTCTCACCGGCGCCTCTCCCGAGCCATCAGCCTCGGCTCATTCGGGGGGAAAGCTGCCCAGCGCCAACACCTCGGCAATGCGCTTGGG
Source organism: uncultured bacterium (assembly GCA_964559435.1). Lineage (GTDB taxonomy): Bacteria > Armatimonadota > Hebobacteria > Hebobacterales > Hebobacteraceae > Hebobacterum. The sequence goes on from CAZLHI010000008.1 coordinate 5,982, forward strand.
GATATCCGTGTTGTCCATCTGCCCTGTGAAGCGCTCGCCACGAGGCCCGAAGGCGAAGACGCGCACGGGAGTGTTAGTGTGGTTTCCCGTGGCGAAGGTGCCGTCCGGCTGAAGGCCGCCTGTCTCGTGGTCGGCTGTCACCACCACCAGGGTCGAACCGTCCTCGCGAGCGAAATCGAGTGCGGTCACAACAGCGGCGTCGAGCATCCGCACTCGCTCGATGGCCGCATCGAGCTTGTGATCGTGGCACTCCCAGTCGATTCGGGCCTCCTCGACGATAAGCAAGAAGCCCTTCGGGTTCTTGCTGAGACGGGCGAGGGCAGCGGACACCATCTCGGCGAGCGACGACGCCGTGTCGTCTTCGAAGAGGCCCACGATCCTGTCGGCCTTCGCCTTCCGCAGCCCATTTCTGGCGAAGACGACGTCGTAGCCGGCTCGCCTCATCTCGGCGACCAGGTCACGCCCGTCCTCGCGCTCCCCGCCGGCCGACTTGGGCAGGAACCATCCCTTCCAGAAGCCCAGCATCACGTCCACGCCGGAGGCGGCGATCTGGGCTGCGATCTTCTCTCGCTCGCCCCTGCTCTCGACGTGCGCGGCGAAGCTGGCGGGGGTCGCGCCGTGCAGGGCGTCGGTCGTGATAATCCCCGTGCTTTTACCGGCCGCCCGAGCGCGCTCCAGTATCGTCTCCAGGCGGTGGCCATTAGGCGCAACGCCCACCATGCCGTTGTTCGTCTTGTGGCCGGTGGCCAGAGCCGTTCCCGCGGCGGCCGAATCTGTCACGTCGCGGTCGGCGGAGCGGGTTGTCACAATGCCAGAGTGCGGCATACCCTCCATCCCGAGCGGCTGCCCGGGATCCTTGCGCGCCAGGTGTATCTGGAGCGGGCCCATGCCGTCTCCGATCAGCAGGATTGCGCTGTCTGCTGCCGCCCCGGCAGATAGCGGAGCGGCGCACGCGACCCACAGCAGCCCCGCACACAGCAAAGTACAGACCAAACGAGTACAGTGTAAGCGCATCAAGCTATCCCTCCAGGAATTCCCTCTGCAATAAGGCCCGAAGTTCGCCGAGCAGGACTCGAATCCTCCCTTTGGCCAGAAGGTAAAGGCTTGATTGAGAGGGGCCATTCGTCGCGCTGGCATCCGAACGTTTCTGCTATAATCCATACCCACATCGACCGGGAGGAGGACCGAACTTAATGGCTCATACCGTGACGCTCGTGCCCGGCGACGGCGTCGGACCGGAGCTGACCGCAGCCGCACAGCGCGTGCTGGATGCCAGCGGCGCCAGCATCGAGTGGGAAGTGCAAGAGGCCGGTCTCGCCGTCATGGAGGAAGAGGGCACGCCGCTGCCGGAGCACGTCCTGGAGTCCATTCGCGGGAACAAGGTGGCTTTGAAAGGGCCGATCACGACACCCAGGGGGGGCGGATTCCGCTCTGTCAACGTCGCTCTACGCAAAGCTCTCGATCTGTACGCCTGCCTCCGCCCGTGCACGCACTATCCGGGCGTGCGGACGCGCTTCGAGGACGTGGATCTCGTCGTCGTGCGAGAGAACACCGAGGACCTCTACGCGGGAGTCGAGTTCGAGGAAGGCAGCGACGAGGCGCGGCAAGTCATAGGTCTCGCCGCCGGCCGGATTCGAGACGAGGCCGCCATCTCCATCAAGCCGATCTCCGCCTTTGCCTCCGAGCGCATCGTGGACTTCGCCTTTCGCTATGCCGGTGACAACGGACGGCGCAAAGTGACCGCCGTCGCCAAGGACAACATCATGAAGGCGACCGACGGCCTCTTCTATCGTGCGGCTCGCGAGGTGGCGAAGCGTTACGAGGGCCAGGTCGAATATGACGAGTGGCTGGTGGACGCGATGTGCATGCAGCTCGTCCAGAAGCCAGAGCTGTACGATGTGCTCGTCATGCCCAACCTCTACGGGGACATCCTCTCCGACTTGTGCGCGGGCCTCGTGGGGGGGCTTGGCGTTGCGCCGGGGGCAAACCTGGGCGACGAGATTGCCGTCTTCGAGCCCATTCACGGTTCCGCACCGAAGTACGCGGGGCAGAACAAGGTCAACCCTACGGCCCTCATCCTCTCGGGCGTATTGATGCTCCGGCACCTGGGAGAGAGGGAGGCGGCCGATCGAGTCGAGAACGCCGTCGCCGCCGTCATCGCTGAGGGCGAGTCCGTGACCTATGACCTCAAGCCAACGCGGGACGACCCGACGGCGGTTGGCACCAGCGAGATGGCGGACGCAATCATCGCCAAGACGGAGTCGTCCTAAGAGGACGGCGCACCAGATGGCTCAGGTAAGTATTGCTCGCGCCACCAACTTGGACGACGCGGCGGCCATCCGCGAGGCGGTGCGCCGCGCCATCGACTTGGTGTGCGACCTGTGCGATATCGTACAGCCCGGCCACACAGTCGTTCTGAAACCGAACGTCTTCGCGCCGCGGCCGGCCCCGACGACAACCGATCCGAGGGTCGTGGTGGCAGTCGGGGAGCTCGCCCGAGAGGCCGGCGCGGGTCGCGTCATCGTGGCCGAGGGGCGGAGCATCTCCACCGCGCGCTACCGAAGCGGCGCCAGCACCACGAGGGGGTGTTTCGAGGCCGTCGGCATGGCGCAAGCCGTCTCGGAGGCCGGCTTCGACATCATCTACCTCGAGGAGGATGAGTTCCGCGAGGTCGAGGTGCCCGGCGGCCAGATACTTCGCCGGGCGAGCGTACCGAAGACCATCCTCGAGGCCGATGCCTTCATCAACATGCCGGTGATGAAGATACACAGCCTGACCCTGGTGACACTCGCCATCAAGAACCTGCACGGAATCGTCTCCGACTACGACAAGCTCTACCGGCACTGCTACCGCGAGCTGGGGCTGGCCCGGAAGCTGACCGATATCCTGCGCATACGCCGCATAGACCTGAACGTGATGGACGCGCTGCTGGGGCAGGAGGCGGATCACGCAGCAGACGGCCGACCTGTGGAGATGGGGCTGATCCTCGCCGGCCGCGACGCGGTGGCGCTCGACGCCGTCGCCGGCCTGATCATGGGCATCGACCCCGCCGAAGTGGACACGACACGTCTCGCCGGGGAGGGCGGCCTCGGCGTGGCCGATGCCGAACACATCGAAGTCATAGGCGAGTCGGTGGATGCCGTCAGGCGCCCGTTCGAGCGACCTGACGTCGAGCTCTCCGAGGCGAAGTTCCCAGGGCTCCGGCTGTACGCAGGAGACTACTGCCGTTCCTGCGCCTATTACATCCGGCGCGGCCTGGACAGGCTCAAGCAGGAGGGCCTGCTCGACGAAGGCCGCCCGCTGGCGGTCGTGGTGGGGAAGGAGCCTGACGTTCCCGGCGACCTCGCATGTCCGGTGGCGATCCTGGGCGACTGCGCCCTTGCCTCGGAGAGCGTGAAGCCGCTTCGCGATCGACTGCTGCTGCGCGGGAAGCTTAACACCGTCTACGCCTGCCCGCCGATGGAGTTCCGGATTCGGGCCGCCGACATGCTCGACTAGCTGCGCGGCACGGCCCCGCGGAGACACGATCATGACCAGTGACATCAAGGTCCACGAGGTACAGACCTTCCTCGTGCCCGCGGTCTGCCGCACGCCCCTGAGCTTCGGCGCCGTGGTCGTCGAGGAGCTGCCGATAGGCTACGCAAAGGCCACGGTGGAGAACCGCGCCGGCGAAGTCGCGACCGGCTGGGGCGCCATGTTTCTGATGGACCTGTGGGCCTGGCCTTCTTCACGGGCGACCCACGAGCAGAAGAACATGGTGATGTGTCGTCTGCTCGATACCTATGCTCGCGTCGTGACAGGCGGAGGCGCTTTCGCCCACCCGCTGGCCATCTTCCTGGACCGCGAGCAAGAGATCAGGAAGGCGAACCGGGAGCTGTGTGACGAGCTGACAGCGGGTGAGCAAATGCCTTTTCTCGGCGCACTGGTCGCAGCCAGCCCGGTGGACCACGCGATCCACGACGCTTTCGGGAACGTCAATGGGATGGACTCCTATCTGGGCTACGGGCCGGAGCACATGTCCTTCGACGTGTCCCGGTACTTGGGGCAGGGGTTCTCTGGCGTCTATCCCTCGCAGTTCCTGCGACCCGCGTATGTGCCGCAAGTGCCGGTCTTCCATCTCGTGGGAGGTCTCGATATCCTCCGCCGAGCAGACGTCCCCGAGGATCATCCCACCGACGGCCTTCCCAACTCGCTCGACGAATGGATCGAGCGGGACGGCGTGTTCTGCCTGAAGGTGAAGCTGCGCGGTAACGAGATGAACTGGGACCTCGAGAGGACCGTCGCCGTCTCCCGCGTCTACCATAACACCCAGGCCGCGGCGCGGCGAGACCTGCCTGAGGGCCCTTTCCTGACTGCCGACTTCAACGAGCAGTGCGAGTCTCCGGAGTATGTTCTTGAGTACCTTGAGAAACTGCGCGAGCGAAGCGCCGCCGTGTTCGCAGAGTTGCTGTACATCGAGCAGCCGACTGAGCGGGACCTCCTCGCGCATCGGTGGGACATGCGCGGCATCTCGGCTGTGAAGCCGGTGCTGGTGGACGAAAGCCTGACCTCCGCCGATGACCTGCGGCTGGCTCTGGCACTCGGCTGGTCGGGGATAGCCCTGAAGAGCTGCAAGTGTCTCTCCTCCGACCTGGCCCTGCTGTGCGCGGCGGAGCGTGCGGGGATCCCCTACGCAATTCAGGACTTGACCAATCCGTCGCTCGCATTGATCGAGAGTATCGGCCTTGCCGCGAGGACCAACCCGATCAAGGGTGTGGAGACCAACTCCCGCCAGTTCTTCCCGCGAGCCAATGAAGTTGCAGCAAAGGCGCATCCGGGGCTGTTCGAGATACGCAACGGCTACGCGGGGACCGGATCGATCGCGGGCACCGGCCTCGGCTTTCAGATCGAGAGGATTCCCGGATTCACGAACCACCTCGAGAAGGCCGACGCGGTATTCCGCAGTTCACTCCCCAGCGATCAGTGACGCGGCGCGCGGCCGCTGACTGCCCGCCCCGCAGCTCAGAGGAAGAGCGACTTCGCGAAGGCGATATCGTCGGCGATGAGACGATCCAGCGAGGCCTCGTCGTCATACTCGGCAGTCAGGCATACGACTCCCGCGTACTCCCGCCTCTTCAGCTCGGCCGCCACCCGCGGCCAGGAAGCCAGGCCGTCCCGGCCCGAGGTCCAGTGCGCTCGCCACTCGGCGGATTCGGCCTTCAGTCCGCTCACGCGTTCCCAGAACGCGTTCTTCAGGTTCACCATACACAGGTGCGACCAGATGATGTCGATGGCCATCTCCGGGTCTTCGCCGTTCAGGGCGTTGTGAGCTGCGTCCCAGACCGCGCCCACATGTCTGGGATCGTAGCTCCCGATGAGGTGAAGCAGCCCCGATGCGTTCGCCACATAGCGGTCGCAGTGGTTCTGGACGCCGAGCTTGACGCCGTGCTTCTCGAGCAGCGGAACGAGAGCATCGTATTCCCGGCGCAGGCGCTCCACAGATGCCAGGTATCCCTCCTCGCCGATCTCCGCCATGACCCGGATGATCGGGACCCTCGCCTCCGCACAGGCTGTGATCGTCGCCTCAGCCGCCGGGCCGGCGATGCTGGCGATCTCAAGGCCGCAGTCGCGCATGACGCGGGCGGCCTCAGGCAGATCTGTGCGAACCCTCTCAGGGGTCACCTGAAAGCCGGGCCGCACCGGCAGCTCAACGGCCTCGAACCCGAGCGCCTTCACGTGCTGCGCCAGTTGAGCCAGGGGCATCTTCCAGGGCTTGGTGAATACCGAGAAAGTGACCCCGTCTCTGCTCACCTCGTGCCTCCGCAGTTCCATGGCGTGCACGCCCAGCATCTTCTTTGCCCTCGCACTCATCGCTCCTGTCGCCGGCCGTCTGCCACAGGACTGGTGGCCGAGCTGAGGGAAGCCTTAGCATACAGCCGGCGGCGTACCCGCGTCTCGCGCCGCGGCCGCCGGCGGAAAGACGATCATCGGCCGGAGATGTGTCGGTGAATCGGCTCAATCTTGCTCTGTGCCTCCACAATCACCAGCCGGTGGGCAACTTCGAGTACACTATAGAGAACGCCTACCGCCAGGCTTACCGGCCGCTGTTGGAGACCGTCGTGCGCGCCCCGCATGTCAAGGTCGTGCTGCACTACTCCGGGTTCCTGCTTTCCTGGTTGAAGGACAATCATGCCGAGACCTTCGATCTGATCGGTGATCTCGTCCGGGCCGGCCGCGCCGAGCTTCTCACCGGGGGATGCTACGAGCCGATTCTCCCACTCATCCCCGATCGAGACAGACAGGGCCAGATTGGGGCACTTACCTCCTACATAGAGCGCCACTTCGGGACCAGGCCGAACGGAATGTGGTTGGCCGAGCGCGTCTGGCAGCCGGACCTCGTCGAGCCCCTGCGAGACGCGGGCCTCCGCTACACAATTGTCGACGACAGCAATTTCGAGATGGTGGGGATTGCTGAGGATGAAAGCCTCGGGCACTTCACGGTCACCGGCCCGAGTGGCGCGAAGATACAGGTATTTCCCATCAACGGCGCCCTCCGCCAGGCCATCCCGTTCCAGAGTCCGGAGGCCGTGATCGAGCACCTGGGCGAGCTGGCCGGCGACGGCTGCGGACTGGCGCTGTTTGCTGACGACGGCGAGAAGCTCGGCGAGTGGCCTGGCACTCACCAGCTCCTCTACGTGGAGGGATGGCTGGAGCGTTTCCTGGAGCTCCTTGGTGACAACAGCGACTGGCTGCACATCACGACCCTGGGGCATTTCCTCGAGGCCGTGCCGCCGAGAGGTGAGATCGAACTGCCGCCGGGCTCCTACGCCGAGATGATGGAGTGGTCGGGCGGCTCCTGGTGGAGTTTCCTGTCTCGCTACCCGGAGAGCAATCTCATGTATCGCAAGATGCTCGCCGTCAGCGACGCGGTCGCCGCGCTGCCCGAGGGTGAGACCAAGACCAGGGAGGCCCGCGACCACCTCTACCGGGGCCAGTCGAACGATCCGTACTGGCACGGGGTCTTCGGCGGCCTCTATCTGCTCCACCTGCGGGCCGGCAACTACCGCAGCCTGCTTCGGGCGGAGAACATCGCGCGGCCCGGCCGCGAACTCAACGCTGAGGAAGCGGACTTCGACGGCGACGGCAACGAGGAGATCCTCGTCACATCACCCAAGATCAACTGCTACCTTCATCGCGTCGGCGGGCAGATCTTCGAGCTCGACTACCGTCCCGTCGCATGGAATCTCCTCGCCACCCTCGCCCGCAGACCCGAGCCCTATCACGAGGAGCAGGACACCGCTGAGTATGATTGGTACCCGCGGCGCGCTCTCATCGATCACTTCTTCCGGGACGACGTGACCATTGACACCTTCTCGGCCTGCCGATACGGGGAGCAGGGAGACTTCGTCGATCAGCCATATGAAGTCGAGGTCGAAGAAGGCGAGGGCGCGACGGCAGTCGTCCTCCGGCGCGACGGAGGCGTGTGGGTCGGCGACGACTTCATGCCCGTGACGGTCAGCAAGCGTCTCTCCTTCTACCGGCGGGCGCCCAGAGTCGACGTGGCCTACAGCGTGGAGCACCCAGGGTGCAACTCCCTCCCGCTGTGGTTCGCCTGTGAACTCAACCTGGTCCTCTCCTCCGGCAGCGGCGAAGGCCGGTACTGTGAGGTCGAGGGCGCGCGCAGACCTCTTTCGTCCGGAAGTGAGAGCTACTCAGGCCTCGCGGCCCTTGCCCTCGTGGACGAATGGATTGGCTTTCGTGTCGAGCTCGACTTCGAGGAGCCCTGCGACATCTGGGTGTTTCCGGTCGAGACGCTGTCTCACGGGCTGGAGGGCCTCAGTCGTTCCTACCAGGGCACCTGCGTTACTCCGCACTGGCGTATTGCCCCGGCCGCCGGGCGTCCGTGGTCGGTGCGCTTCACCCTGGGGCTGGGCCCAGCAAAGGCCTAGCCTGCTGGCAGCGCCTGCCGCGCAGCGCCCGACAACTACTTCCTGCTCACCTCTACCTCAAGCCGATCCGGGTTCGTGCCCGCCTGCGTCAGCGGAACGCGCCATGTCATCAGATCATGTCGCGGGTAGTCCCCGCCGGCCTGCGCGAAGCGAGCGGTCCACTCCCCGAAGCCGTAGGACAGATGGTCGCCATCGCCTATCAGCCCCTCGAAGGCCTCGCGAAGCGTCGAGAGCATCGGTCCGGCGCAGAAGCACTCGTAATGCAGACGGTAGAACTCAGGCACGACCAGCCACTGACCTGGACCATCTTCGACCGGGGTCACCTCCTCAACCTTGTCGAGCCCTGAGTCAGCGGGTGCGAGGCGCGGCGGGAGGACGCACATCGCGCCTTCCTTCACACATCGCCGAACGGCCGCCATGGTTTCATCGCTGATCATCGTGCCGGTCAGGAAGATCAAGCGAACTCCGGCGAGGGTGTCGTAGCCGACCTCGTGGTCGTACACCGCGACGTTGTCAAGAGGGACGAAGAGTGTCCGGCAGCCGAAGCGCCGTGCCTCCCATTGATGCGAGACCGAATCGGTTCGGACGAAGCCGTGAGACAGGAGGCTCCAGATGCTGAGCCACTCGGTGTTCTCCGGCCCTGCGGGCACGTGTCCGTAAAGCGGCCCCGGGTATTCCCCGAGATACCTCTGCCGCTCGTCGAAGCACGTGTCGTCGAAGCGTATGATGGCAGTCCTTGGCTTGAAGTCGCGCCACGAGTACGGCCGCGGGTGATCGGGCACGTAGTCTCTCAAGAACTCCGCGTAAGCGGCCTCTATCTCCTCCCCAACCGGATGGTTGTTCGACCGCCGCGCGCCGCCCTCCACGTAGATCTGACTTGCCCCTGACCAGTAGGCCAGGAGGAGGGCCGAGCGGAAGCGCTCGGCCGAGTGGCCGATGGTCTCGTTGTGCCACCAGTAGTCCACATCGATCCAGAAGTCTACGTCGTACTGGCGAGCAGCGCCCATCGCAACCGCCAGCATCGCTGGCCCGCAGGTTTCCTTGAGGATCTTCGGGCTGACGGTGAGCCCGGCGAGGGCGGAAGTGTGCATCATCACCGGGAAGAGGAACTCCACAGCCGCCGGCTTGCCTGCCGCGGTGCAGGCCCCGTTGCTCTGGCGCAGAGCAGAGAGCACCGCTTGGCGCGCAGCGCCCAGACCAAGTCCCTCCGTTTCGGCGAGATAGTGCTGCTCCTGGTACCCGTAGTAGGCGATAACCGGCCAGTGCGCGTTGATCTGCATGTGGTCGGCCTCATCGAGCATGAACCCGAGGAAGCCGGAGCGGCCAGCGAGGTCGCGCCTGAGCTCCTCAGGCGGCACCCAACCGACGGGGGCGCCCTCGAAGTTGAGCACGTACTGCACGCCACTTGAGTCGCAATTGTCGAGCACGGATGGCAGCAACTCGACCCTGTCTCGGAAGTGCAGATCGACGAAGTCCACACCGAACCGCTTCGCCCTTCCGACAGCGCCCTCGGCTCCCGTGGTAAGTCCGAAGAGCGGCTGGCTCATGCTGCACCTCCTGAGGCCCCGGCGACATCAAGCAGGCCCGCGCGGCCGCGGGGATCAACTCGCGGCCGGTCGGAGCGCTGGAACCCGTATGCGGCGCGGCCAGGCTATTCCCCTTCTCTCGCGGAGGGGCCAGACCGCACGCATCGATGTGACTCAATCGCGGCCGCCAAGGCCGGGACCAGTCGTGCGAGCGAGACGACGAGGCCCAACATTCAACTGTCGGTTTGTGTTGTGGCAAGAGAATGAAGAGTGTCACTCCAACTCAGGGGGTCCCGATGAGAGGTATGCGTCTGTTCTGCTAGTAGCTTGCTTGCTGTCCATCATGACCGGAGCAGTCACAGCGCCGGCCGAAGGCCAGGGCATGACCTTCAAGGTGGGCAGTGCTCCCCCGCCACAGGATGTCTACACGAAGGTCAATCTGACCGAGCCGTACGACATCATTGAAGGCTTCACCATCTATCCGTCCCTCGTCAGCCCGGATCTCTTCTACTACGTGCCCAAGCCGCGGCTGGCCCGCACGCAACAGGGGAGGCTGGTCTTCCGACTGCTCGACTATGCCATGGCGGAGAACCGCAACCAGGTGGGAAGCGCCGATGTCGCAGGCGGCTATCTCCAGTTCGACGTCGTGATGTCGCCCACGCCCGACCAGGAGAAGGCCATCAAGCAGAAGCTGCTCAACCCGCCGAAGCGGTTCAGCGCGAGCAAGCTGAACACGTCGAGATTCCTCGCGGCCAAAGCGCAGACGGTCCATCCGTACCATCAGGTGTGGGGCGCGAACGCGAAGCCGAAGAACGTCCGGCTGGCCCCGATTCCCATCCACAACCTCCAGGCGAAGGCCAGGATTCCGGGCGTCCTCGCAGGCGACCTCACGGACACGGACTGGTATGACGCGAACGGTGACGCGAGCGGCACGACCACCTTCGCCATCAATCTGTCCGGACCGCAGGCCCACGCCCTCTACCAGGCGATCATGAACCCGGCGGCGGTGGAGCCCTTCAACGTGTTCTTCCGGGGCGATCTGGGTGGGTACATCAAGTGCCGGGCCAAGCTGAGCGTCAAGACGTCTGAGATCTACAGCTACATGCAAGAGCAGTCCGGCAGCGCGAAGAAGGTCGAGAAGCCGGGCAAGCGCGGGATCTCGCTCTTCGGTCTGGTCCACATCGGCGGCCGCGCCGCCGGCCAACCTGCGCTTCGGCGGACTGCTGCAGGGCAATCTCTATCAAGGCCGCATTGGAGATAGCTTCAACATCCTCAATCCAAGCGCCAGGCTGAGTGCTTACTCGGCCCGCAAGTGGCCAACCTTTGAGGATGGCACCGTGGTCAAGGGCGTCACTCACCGCTGGAAGTACACCGTCTTCTTCCGGCCGAGTATCACGGATATCGACTTCCCGCCGTCGTGGACATCGGAGGTGTTGACCAACTCGGAGACCGTCCTGACCGCGACGATACCGGCGAAGGTGGCGGTCTTCACCGTGTCGGCCGACGGGCTCGACATGAACCGGGTGAGCGCCGCGCTCGTGAAGGTGAGGTACAAGGCTTCGCTCGCGCACCGAGACGGACGGGATGCTCTCACCATCAAGTCCACGAAGGTGCGGCCAGGCGGCCCCGACAAGTACCTCTACTTCTATGACGACGAGCCAAAGGTCAATCTGCCGTGCGAGTACCAGTACACGCTGCTCTATGCCGACAAGCCGCCATATACGAGCGAGTGGCTCCAGGACCAGGGCGGGATCATCATCCCGTTCGATCTCACCTACTACGGCACTCCCACCGAGTCCGGCACCGGGATCATAGACGCCACCTTCTGAGACGCCACCCAAAAGGGGGGAGCGGCAATGCCGCTCCCCCCTTTGCCTTACATAGCTGCGCACCGCCAAGGAGACCCCGATGCGGAACCGTACGTCTCTGCTGCTTCACCTCATCGCCCTAGTCATGGTTCAGCCGGCACTCGCGGCCACGGTTCAGGTGATGCCGAGCCGCGCCATCCTCAAGGACGTGCAGGTGAAAACCGACCTGGCACCGCCCAAGATAGACTACACCAAGCTCAACAGGCGGGGACCGGTGCAGAGCCCTGACCCCTACTTCACGCTCAGGCTGGGAGAGGCGGAGATCTACCGGGATGCGAGGGACAAGACGCTGGCCTACTACCGTCCGGTCCTTCGCCTTGGCAAGCGCGCCGGCACCCCACTGGCGGAGGGCGTGGGAGAGCTCGCCGCCGAACTCGAAGGCTTCCGCTTCCGGTACTACAAGTTCGAGTCCGCCGGGAGCCCGAAGTGGGCCGACATGCAGGTCGTCGTGGTGGCCGAGCGGCCCGAAGAGGCCACGCTGGAGAACGTGAAGGAATGCTGGCCCGAGATCGTGCGGCTCATCCCACTGCCGTTCCGGCTGGACGCGCGCACCGGCGTCAAGCTGAATCTCCCCTATCCGCCGCGGGTGTGCGCGTTCTCGCGACTGGAGGCGACCGGCGGCGCCGAGGACCTCCGGCGGTACTACTTCTCGACCAACACGCGCCCAACTCCTCCGGACCTACTGACCGATGAGGACAACGACTGCCTCAACGAGGCCAAGGCGCGGGACTTCGCGGCCCTCATCATCTCGGACTTGGCGGATATGCCCTCCTTCCAGCCCAGGCGGCGGCCACTGCCGTTCTGCGCCCGGATATGGTTCGGGGCATCGGCACGCTCAAGCCGCGCGCCGACGTCGAGTACGAGTACTCCGCGCAGCAGGAGGTGATCGTTCGCGTGCCGATCACCTACCCCAGGCACACGACCCCGAACTATGACTACTACTTCCTCTCCGACTCGGGACGCTTCGGCGGGCCCCACTTCGAGCCCTCCAGCCAGCCCGATCGTCCCCAGCGGGCGGCCGCCCCGGAGGGCTTCTCGGGCCATTGGTATGAGGGCCACTTCTACGGGCGGAGACTCGTGTGGCCCGCTCCGACAGCCCTTCGCCTCGCCTGGGATGTGGAGTCCGGCCTGCGTCCTTCGTGCAGGTTCTCGCTCTCAAGCGATCAGGAGGGGTCGCTCACCGCGCATATCTCCTACGACCTCTATCCGGACCTCTCGATGCGCCAGCTCTGACAGATCGCAGCCGACCTCGAACAGCGGACGGGCGAGGAGGTTCAACTGCTCCCGTTCACCGATGTCGTCGATGCCAATCAGATCGAGCTTCAGTCGGCCACTCCCTTCGTACAGGACCTGGTGGCTGCGAAGCGGCTGTCGATCAGCAAGCTCTCGCCGCGGCAGATCGATGATGCGTGGTTCAGAGCCAGCGTGGAGCTTCCCATCGACGATTGGGCGACGTTCACTCTGTTCATGAAGCTGGGAGAGCTCGGCCTCTGGGACCTCGGAGTGCTCACCGGGGCAACGTCCGGCACGGCCGAGGAAGTGAGCTTCGAACTCGACGGTGACTTGCTGCAGACGATGGGGGGCCCCGTTCTGGCGGCCAGCCAGAGCTACGATCCAGGCGGCGGCGTGTACCAGGTAGGCTTCGACAACTACGGCATCCAGCCCCTGAGCATCGACGGCCTGCGGTTCGCGCTCGCCGGCGAAGAGAGCGCGACGACCGACATCTGGTTTGACGAGGCGATCACTGTTCCCGAGGTCAGCTCGGCCTCCTCGTTCGACCAGAGCGAGGGCGCTGGCGGCAGCGTCGGCGTCGCCATTGAAGTGCCCGAATCTCCCGAACTGCAGGCGCTTCAGGATTCGGGCAAGTACACGCGTGTGGCAGTGACTCTCACTCGGGATATGATCGGGCCCTCGGAGGCGTCCGAAGATTTCGGCGGCCTCGATCCCGACATCCTGTTCAGCTTCCTCCGCTCGCTCTGCTACCAGTACATCGGCAGCTCTGACATCATCGAAGTCCCGGTGGCTCCCGCGGAGCTGAGCCAATGGGCGGGGCACGGCAGCGGTCGAATTGTGCTGCGCTACCAAGGGTTCGTATACACGCACGAACTGGACCTGTCCAGCCCCAACAGGGTCGCCATGCGCCGCCTGCCGCGAGAGGGCGCCTACGCGTCAGCGGGAAAGCCGGGGGAGGCCGATCTGCTGGAGTACCGGGCCGTTTTCGCCAGAGACGACGATACAGTCGTCTACCTCCCACCACAGCCCGAAGGCGAGTCGGTCTAGCTCACCGGCGACATCTCCGGCGTGATCCTGGACATGACGCAGGCGGAATAGGGCCGATGCACGCCGGGAAGGCCCGATCGTCCTGCAGCCGCCAGTGTGGTTGGCGCAGCCCTACGCGCATAGGGCGCTAGAGTGCACGTGACAAGCCCTGCTTTCGGTCGCGGAGCCGTGTCCCGGTTCCGATGTCATTGTCCGATTGCAGCGATCCCCAGCCAGAGCCCTCAATCGTGCTGCTCGAGACCTGACGCAAGGCCAGACAGCGCTTGTTGTGTGTTCGCCAGCATCTCAGCAGCTTTGACCGCAGTAAGGCAGCCGTCCGGGACCGGACCGTGTCCCGAAAAAACGTACCGCCCGCTGCCATCTCCCCCGAGGACCGCGCCCCGCCTCCGCATCTCAGCCGCGAGGTCAGCACAACCGGGGCTAACTGGCGCGAAACGAAATCCTAAGCCTCGGAGGGCCTCCCCCAGACTGCGTCCTACAGTAGGCGGGCCTACTACGACACGGTTCTCGATTTGGCTCCGCGCGGGTAGCCCCTGTGCCAGGAAAGCGAGGAGTTGACCTCCGCTTACCGCCCTGCCGCGCTGGTCCAGAACCTTGACGCGCGTTCCATAGCGGTCGACGTGCAGAGCCCCGATTGCGCCGATGCGGCGAACCTCTGTGGAGAGCCATGTGAGATCGGAAGTGCCTGAGTTCAACCCGTTGCGGCCACACTGCGATTGCACCGGCACCGCGAGATATCTGAGTTCACGAAGCACGAGCGCCACGATGGCGGAGGGGGCCCCTTGCTGGCCGCCGACGAGAACAACTTCCCTTCTCGACGTAGGTGGGGCCGCCGCGGCCAGCCCCTTCCGGTAGGCCGAGACCAGCCCCTTCTTCTCCTCCACCACGCCAACGTGCGAGATCGGGGCCCAGCGTGTTGGCTTCGTCGCCCGCACAGCAATCTCAGAGCATCTTCGCTGGGAGTAGGGGGTCCCGCCGGGTCCGAGAGGAATCAGCCAGTCCTGGCCCTGCTGCGCGTGGGGAGTATCGCAGCAAAGATAAAACGCTGCGTGTACGCCCCCGTTGTCATCGTCCTGGTGGAGGCGCGCCAGGTACGCTAGGGCTGGCAGAGGGACCTGGCCCAGCCAGAACACGCGCACACCTGCCAAGGTGGAGACCCATGCAGCTATACCCGCGAGGGACCTGGCCGCGCGGGCCGTATCGCTCCCCACGAGAAGCGTGAGTTCCTCCATCAGAGGCGGGTACTCATACACGAGCAAGTTAACGACCCTCGGAACGTGCTCGGGATCGACGCGGCTGAGAGGAATTCCGGGCACCGCCGGACCGTCGCCTTTGTCCGACCTCATAGTCGTCCTCCTAAGCTGGAGTGTCCGCTGCGAGCGCGGCCGCCATCAGACTATATCCCCCGCCATATTGACAGGTCAAGTGCAGGCTTCGCAATTGTCTAGCCACTCCTAACAGGGAGCCGCTTTATATTGACATAAGCTACCATATGCCGCACCGAATGTCAACACTTGATCGAAGCCTGATCTGATCGCTGCCGTGATCCCTAGTGACTGGCACCTCGAATCTGCCAGTGCCCTCCGACGGTCTGCCGAGGACGCACGACCCAGGCCGCTCGTACTTGCGGATAACCCCAGCTTCCTGTAGGATAGGTGCATGACATCAGAGGTGCTGCCATGACACAGGAGAGCAAGCCAAAGCCAGCGCAGGTGTCTGTCACCAGCAACTATCCCGAAGACAGCCTGAGAGTGCTGGACGCCCTGGCCGATGCGACGGGTAGCCCAAAGGCTCACCATCTGCGCGAGGCGCTCCAGAGGCACCTGGAGGCCCACGGGAGGCTTCCCAGACCCCTATGGGGCTTCTGTCAGCAGCAGGAGCGCGTCCCAGTCATCATCTCCTCGGTCGATGAGGAGCAGACTGGAAGTGACGACGACAGCGCAAGTCTCCCTGAAACCTACGCACTCATCTCGCTCGGAGACCACCTCTACCCCCGGAGGTTGGACGTCTATCTCGACACCGACAGTGCCTGGGAGCGCAGGGTCGAGCCCAGAGGCGGCTTCGTCGTCCTCGGGGGCCCGGATAAGAACCGCACAGCCAAGGACTTTCTGAAGCAGTGGGGGGGACTAATCCCGTTTAGCCTAGAACCCGCGGACTCCGAGAAGGCGGACTCCGACAAGAAAGACGACTATGTCCTCGTGGAGCCGAAGACTGGCGACAGATGGGTGCCTGACCGACCCACGGGGCCCAGGGAGGACAGGCTGCCGAACGACTTCGCCGACTATGGTCTGGTAGTCGAAGCCCCAAGCCCGAGGGGAGTCGGCACCTGTTTGCTTCTCGCAGGATGCCACGCATTCGGCACGCACGCTGCTGTCCGGGCCGTGACGGACGCCCGATCAGGAGCCGCCATCGCGCGGGAAGTTGGCTCGGAGGATGCCCACTTCGCGGCGGTTGTGGAGGTCCGCGTCCGCAATTTCTCCCCCGAGCCCCCTGCCGTACTGAGGCTGGGACCAATCTCAGTCTGACCGAGGCAGGCAAGTCACAGGCCTTCGCCTACCGGGGGCCGTGAGTGCCCCCGCGGGATCGCGTCGGAACCTGACGGGAAACAATTGTGCCCGCGGGGGGTTCGCTTTCACCGCCGGCCGAAGTACTCCCGCACGCAGTCCCCGATGCCGGCATTATCGCCCGTGAGGACCCAGAAGCAGAGCCCCCCAAGGTCGAGGGGTCAGAAGACGGGGTTCCTCTCGACCACGTTTTGGTCTCCTTGTGCTTGGACATGCGCGCGGTGGGTTCAGATACACGGCCTGAGCGGGCGATTCCTCCCGGATTGCTGTACCCGGCCTCCGTGTTCCCCGACAGGCGACCATGCTTGGTCGCAGTACAGTCGAAGGCTATGATGGCGTCCGCGTACACCCACAGTCGGCAAGGCCGAAGGTTGTCATCGGCGCGACTCGTATCGTGATAACCATCCTGTCAAAGGTGCGGACCCTTGGGGCCGCACGAAGATCGGAGGCGGCTGTATGGAACGTGTTGGACTCATAGGTCTCGGCAACGTTGGCAGCGGGTTCGCAGAGAAACTCCTGGATGTCGGGCACCCGCTGAGCGTGCTCGACAAGGAGCGCGGCAGGATGCAGCCTGCCATCAGCGCGGGCGCCAAGCCGGCCGACAACCCAGGCGACATCGCGGACGACTCCGACATCGTGCTGCTCTCGCTGCCCGGGAGCCCGGCCGTCGAGGCCGTAATGGAGGGGGACGACGGCGTCCTCGCACATTTGCGGGAAGGCCATCTCATAGTCGACACGGGCACCAGTCGCCCCGACACTGCCGTCCGTTACGACAAGCTGTGCCGCAGGCGAAGCGCCGGCTTCATCGACGCGCCCATAACCGGCCGCAGTGCCGGCTGGATCATGATGGTCGGCGGCACAGAGGAGAACTTCGAGAAGGGCCGCAAAGTGCTGACCTCTCTGAGCTACAAGCTCGAACACATCGGACCGATCGGACATGGCCAGCTCCTCAAGCTCGTGAATCAGCTTGTGCTTGCGGGGCAGTGGGCCGTGTGGGGTGAAGCCATCGAGTTCAGCCGCAAGGTGGGGCTTGCGCCACGGCTGCTCAGCGACTGCCTGGAGTTCTCCGTTCCCGAAGTGATGTATGGCGATGACTTCAGCGCTGGCGGTCACCTCGCTCTTCACTATAAGGATCTGGGGTACATATTCGAGGTTGCCCACGATGCGGAGGCCAGCATACCAGTGACCAGCTTCGTGCACGAGGCATTCAAGGCCGCCAAGGTCGCCGGGGAGGCGAACTGGGGTCAGGCCGGGGTAGTGACCTACTGGCGCAGGCTGAACCAACCGGAAGCTGGCGGCTGAACACGCATCGAATCGGGAGATTGACTGACGTGGGAGACATCAAGGTGGGTTACGTGGGCGCCGGGTTCATGGCGCAAGCAGTGCACATTCCGAACCTGGCCACCACGCCGGGAGTCGCATTGGTTGCGCTGGCCGAACTCCGGCCCCACCTGGGTGAGAAGGTTCAGCGCCGCTGGGGATTCCGCAAGCTGTATCACAACCACCTCGAACTCGCGAAAGACGAAGGGATCGAAGCGGTGGGCGTGTCCGCGGGGTTTGGAGAGCAGAGCGAGATCGCCACGGATCTCCTTCGCGCCGGCAAGCATGTCTTCATGGAGAAGCCGATGGCCCTCTCCATGGCGCACGCAGAGGAGATGCTCGAGGCGAGCCGCGCGGGCGGCGGAAGACTCATGGTTGCATACATGAAGCGCTACGATGCGGGCAATGAGATTGCGAAGCGGCATGTCGACGACTTCCGGCGCGACGAAGCCATGGGGCCGCTCTTCTTCGCCCGAAACCACGGGTTCTGCGGCAACTGGACTGCCGGCTTGGATGCACTCATAGAGGAAACGGAGGAGCCCCGGCCGGACCCGAAGCCCGGCCGTTATCCCGAGTGGCTTCCAGAATCACTGAAGACATCCTACGTGGGATACCTCCAGCAATACGCACACAACGTCAACCTTCTGCGCTGGTTCCTCGATGCTGAAGATGAGACCAGAGTCGCCGCTGTTGACCTCGACCCGGATGGCTACACAGGGCTCGTCACCTTCGACATGAAGGGAGTGCGGGCGGTTATCGAATCGGGAAACACCTCTCACCATGGATGGGACGAACACACCCAGCTTTACTTCCGGAACGGCTGGGTGCGGGTGAGTTCCCCGCCGCTGCTGCTGAGGAACGCCTCCGCGGCAGTTGAGATCTACCGCGCGGGCGAGACGCAGGAGATCGCCCAGCCGATTCCCGCGCCCTATTCCTGGGCCTACCGTCGTGAGGCCGAGCACTTCGTCGAATGTGTCAGAAGCGGGCAGCCTTTCCGGTCCGGCGGTGAGGATGCCCTCACCGACGTCCGCGTGTTCGAAGAGATATACCGTCTCTTCATGAAGACGCGGCCGGAATAGAGCACTCAGCAGGCGCCTCACCGCCGCCCGCGTCTGCGGTCGCCAAGCCGGTCCCTTGTACTGGCTTTGCGACACTCGCCGGCAGAGAATATCGGTGGGCCGGCGTAGTGTCATCCCAGAGAGGCCCGAGCGGCTGCTAGCGAGGTCGCCGGCGCCCGCATGTCCTACCCCAAAGGATGCTGCACCGTGACGAAGCCCACGGATGTGACAGCACAGAACTTCGAGGAAGAGGTAGTCGAGGAAGCGTCCCCGGTGCTCGTGGATTTCTGGTCGCCTTCCTGCCCGCACTGCCGACGGCTGAACCCCGACTTCGAGGAGGCGGCAGAGCAGGCACAAGGAAAAGTGAAGTTCGCCAAGGTATCAGTTCAGGACGCCCGGCCGCTGTTCTCGCAGCACCGCGTGAACGCAGTCCCAACACTGGTCTTGTTCCGCGAGGGCGAGGAGCTGGCGCGGCAGGAAGGCGCTCTAAGTCCGCAGGAGATATCGGCCTGGTTGGACCAACACCTCTGATTCTCTGGCTTCTCGGCTGCGCCCGCGCGCCCCCTATTGGATGAGCTCAATCGGGTTGCCATCGGGATCGCGGAAGAAGGCGCACCGAATCCCCTGGACGTCCTGAGGCTCTACGTGGAACTCATATCCCAGTTTCCTCAGGCGTTCGTACTCGCGGTCCACGCTGTCCACCTCGAGGGCGATATGGGTGTAGCCGACTTCTCCCCTGTCCTCTCCACCCGGCCGCCCGCCGCCGAATAGCTCCACCATCGAATCGCCCGCCTTGACTTGGGCGAGGTAAGAGCCATCTTCGAAGCTCAGACGCATCTCCTCTCGGAAGCCGAGCGCGTTGGTGTAGAACTCCACAGCCTTCTCGATGTCTGCGGTCCTCACGGCGACATGATGCACTCCTCGTACCACGGCACACCTCCTGCACAGTCTGTAGGCAGAGAGCTGATTGGCGCCGGACGGCGCGCGGTCCTTCTCCCATAAGTCGCTCCACCTTAGGCCGCTCTACGAGGCGAGTGCCGCGCGCTCTTGGAGGGCCGAATAATGGCCAGCCATCATCGAGGAGAGGAGGTCCTGGCCCCTGCCAAGATGAACAACTGAACGGCAATGGCGCAGGGATTCGAGCAGCAGACAAGAGCCGTGGGCGTTACGGGCCGCGCAGTGATCATCGCGCTGGCGCTGCTCGTCGTACTCACGCCGCTGGCCTTCTACGTAGAGATCGCCTGGAACACGACCAACATGTTCGTCGGCGTCCCCTCCATGACGCCGGTGGTGACGCTCTTCGTCTTGGCCGGCATGATGGGGTTGCCATTCTTCCGCCGAGCCGGCTTGTCTCGGCGGGAGCTGCTCGTGATCTACTCGGTCCTCCTGGTGGCGGGCCCGCTCATCGGCCGCACCACGACGGCCTGGATGCTCTGCGGCAGCATCCACTATCACTACATGTCCCGGATTCACCTCATCTGGCAGACCACGTTTCTGCACCAGGTACCAACCTGGTTCTCCCCGACCGACCCCTTTGCCACCGAGGGATTCTTCCAGGGCCAGTCAACGGTGCCGTGGGCCCTTTGGGCCACCTCGCTGAGCGCCTGGGCAGCGTTTATGCTCGCCCTCTTCCTGTGCTCCTTGTGCATCATCGTGCTGCTCCAGCGCCAGTGGATCACGCACGAGAGACTCTCCTTCCCGCTCGCACAGGTCCCTCTGGAGATGGTCAGCGAGTCTCGGCGCGGCGAGCCGGGCGGGCGGGCCAGGCTGCCAAGCGCGTGGCCCTTCTGGATCGGGGTGGCGGTCTCCGCCGGGCTGACCCTGGTGAACGAGCTGGCGCGCCGGTGGCCTTCCGTCCCCGCCATCCCGCTCGGCCCCTTGCCGCTCATGCGCGAGCAACGGGTCGGCCCACTGGGCGGGATCGGCGAGATTACTCTAGTCCTCTGGCCCTGGATGATCGCCATCGCCTATCTCATCCCTAAGGAGCTCTCGTTCTCCGCCTGGTTCTTCTGGTGGCTGCTCGTCGCCGCGAACGTGGCCGCCGTGTTCGCCGGGGCCGAGCCGAGAGATCCCTCCATGATCTGGGACAGCGGGTTCCCTGCCCCGCGCTTCCAGGGGGGCGGCGCGCTGGTCGCGGTAGGGATATGGGCCATCTGGATCGCCCGCCATCACCTCGCTCGCATCGTGCGTATCGTCTTAACGGGACGTGGGGCCGAGCACAGCGCGGACGAGCCGCTGTCATATCGGCTCGCCGTGGCCGGAATGGTCGTCGCCTTCACAGGTATGGTCTACTTCACCTGGGTGGCGGGATGCCGGTGGTTCGTGGGGGCGACCATCATCCTCGGCATACTCGGCTACTACGTCGTGTGGGCGCGCCTGCGGGCCGAGACCGGCCTCGGGTTCTCCATGTTCCCGCTGGAGTTCGAGTTCCTCATCAACACTCCGCTCGGGCCCTCCTTCTTCAAGCTGAAGGAGACGATCACGATCATGTCGCTGCGCTGGACGTACGGGCAGGGCTTCGGCACGATTTACGAGGTGATCTCGGGCAACGCCCTGGAGACATTCAAGATCGCCGACTCCGCCGGCATCGACAAGCGACGGCTGACCGGCGCCCTGGTGGTTGGGTTCCTGCTCACACTCGGCGTCGGCCTGTTCACCATCCTCACCGGCATCTATCACTACGGCTGGTTTGGATTGGACGGCCTCCAATCCGGATGGCTCGGCCCCCAGAGCGTAGGTGACGGCGGCCGCATTATATGGCGGCTCCTGTACCACCCTCCCGGCTCAGACGTGAACGGCCTGATCGCCATGGCAGCGGGAGCCGCCATTGCCGTGTTCCTGGGGGTCATGCGGCTGCGATTCTGGTGGTGGCCGTTTCACCCCGTCGGATACATGGCCGGCATGTGCTGGGGCCTGAACTGGTATTGGGCGCCGTTCCTCGTCGGTTGGGCCTGCAAGACACTCGTGGTGCGGTATGGCGGCCTCCGCCTCTACCGGAGCACGGTCCCGGTCGCCACCGGCTTCATCGTCGGCGACCTGCTGAACAGCGGTCTCTGGGGCCTGGTCGCTCTGCTGACACGTGGCAGCCTCTAGTCATCCCTAGGGTCGACGGGCGCAGGGGAGGTGGCGGGGAAGCCACAAAGAAAGGCTACGACTCGGGCCCTAACAGAGCTGGAAGGAGATGGGCATGACTGATCGAGAGCTGCTGGGACGAGTCCGCGCCTGCCGCTTGGCGGACCTCTCGGACGGGATGGACGCGATAGGGCTGGTCAACACCGGTACGATGTCGAGCCGGATGCGGCCCCTCCGGCCGGGCATCAGGATGGCGGGCCTCGCGTACACCGTGAAGCTCGTTCCCGCTCAGGAGGACGTCAAGGTCTGCGAGACCATCGACGAGTACATGAAGGAACTCGGCGAGTGGTGCGGCGACGCATACGCGTTCACGCGGGGGCTGACCGAGGGGAAGGGCAAGGACAAAGTGGTCGTCATCGACATGGACGGATACCCCGGTGGCATCTGGGGTTCCGAGATCGGCATGAACGCGCTGAAATGGGGAGTCGCCGGCGTGGTCATCGACGGCGCCTGCCGAGACTCCTATGAGTGCAACCTGGAGAAGCTGAACGTCTGGTGCACCACGCGCACCTTCAACCACGTATACGGCCGTCTGCGCAATGGCGGCGTCGATGTGCCGATACAGTGCGCGGGCGTCGCGGTCCGTCCCGGGGACATCGTGTGCGGTGATGATGACGGTGTGTTGGTGATCCCGCGGGCACCAGCCGAGAAAGCCGTGGCGTTCGCCGAGGCCATCTTGCAGGCAGACCAGAAAGTGCGGGCGGGGCACTACAGAGACCTGGGCTACGAACCGGACGAGACGTTGGGTGAGTTCGGGAAGGCGTGACGGGCTGAGCCAGGCCTCGACCGAGTAGACAGGCCCGAATCCCCCGTCGCGGCCGAAGGGGAGGCCAGCTACGACGTCGCCTGGGCGCGCCGTCCCCTACGAGGCAGCAGCACCCGGAACGATGTGCCCTTGCCCTCTTCGCTCTCGAAGGACACCTCGCCGTCGTGCGTCTGCGCGATGGCCTTCACGATGGAGAGCCCGAGTCCGGTGCCGTCTTTGCCGCTCTCCCGGGCATTCGTGGCGCGATAGAACTCTTCGAAGATCTCGTCCCGTTCCGCCTGGGGAATGCCGATCCCGGTGTCGGACACGCAGAGCTGGACCTGATCGGTTCTGTCCTCAACAGAGATGCGGACCTCTCCGCCTTCAGGCGTGTACTTGATCGCGTTCGACACCAGGTTCTCGAGAAGCTGGCCCAAGGCCTCTGCGTCGCCCACCACCTCAACCGACTCCTCCGGGATCGATACCCGCAGGGAGACCGACGCGGAGGCGGCCTGCTGGCGGAACTCGCCCTCCGCCTCCCTGACCGACGAGGCGAAGTCCACCTGGGTGCGGTCGACCAGAGGAAGGGCCTCGCGTGTTCTCGACAGCACGAGGAGGTCGCGGGCCAGGTCGAGCACGTCGCGGACGCGCAGGCGCGCCCGGTCGAGCATTTCCTGTGACCGCTCCGGCAGCCTCCCCGTGCGCCCTTCGGAGACGACCGCCAACATCCGCTCGAGCGTCGCCAGCGGCGAGCGGATGTGGTGAGCGACTCTGTGGAGATAGTCGGTCCTCGCGCCCTCCAGCTGTCTGAGTGCTTCGTAGGCCCTGCTGAGGTCGTCGGCGTGCTCCCTCAGGGCGTCGGAGAGGTGCATGATCTCGGCCTCACGCCGGCGGAGGCGAGAGGTGATCGAAGTAGCCATGAAGGCGGCGAACAAGAGCATGGTGCCCACCGCGAAGAGAATGCCGAACACATAGGCCGGCCTTCGGTAGAGAGTCTCGTCGAGGAGCCCCTTCAGGTGATAGTGCGGCAGCGCGCCACGCGCCTCGAGGACGGCCATGGCTATGAGCAGCCCGATTGCCAGGGCCGCCTGCAGATAGGTCGCGGCACGGGACAGCAGAATGCTCGCGATGACAATGTGGAAGACGTAATAGCAGACGAATGGGTTCTCGATTCCGCCTGCGAAATGCAGCAGCGCGGTGAGGGCGATGAGGTCCAACGCGATCTGCAGGTTTGCGAAGTGACTGACCGCGGGTCCGGTGGTCGCCCTGGGCACCCACCGCCCGATGGCCCAGAAGACGAGATTGTATGCGGCGAGAGCTGCGACTATCAAGCGCAGGGGATACTCGTACAGCTCCACGCGGAGCAGGCGCGGCGCGACCCAGATGGTAACGAGGGCGCCAAGGATGGCCACCCATCGCAGGCGGATCAGCCACGAGATGCGATCTCGCAGCTCTTCCAGATCGACTCTGGTATGGAGAGCGGATGCCACCGCGTGCAAGCCCGGGATCGTAAGGCCGTCAGGCCTCGAGACCCTTGTTGCTTCCGGAGTTTGTGCCCGCTTCGGCCAGTACTTCTTCGATCTTGCTGACGATCTGCTCCGACGAGGCCGGCTTGTCCAGGAATCCCTGCACCGGCAAGTACTCCTGCGGCCCGTAGACCGGGTCGCTCTTGTCCGGATAGAACCGAACCCACATCTTGTCGTGGATAGCGGTGAGGACCACGATCGGGATGCCGCGGCAGTGCTCGTCGGGGTCCTTGCGGAGCTCCCAGACGAAGTGGAAGCCCTCCGTGCCAGAGGGCATCATGATATCGAGCAGGACCACGTCCGGCTTCTCAGCGCGGGCCTTCTCCAGGCCCTCCTGCGCGCTGGCGGCCCTGCTCACCGCGTAGCCTTCGTCCTCAAGCAGTATCTGCAGGGTATCCGCCGCGTCCGGGTCGTCCTCGACCACCAACACCTTCTTGCCAGCGACCTCTGACACCATATCCCTCCTTCGCAAACCTGCTGCGGCCTCGAAACGAGTCGCGAAATCCAGTGCGTGGGTCGCAGCCGCGGCAGTCGGGCCATCAACTGGACTGCCGAGCGGGCCCGACTACCGCTGTTCTATTCGGTGTCGGGGTCTAGACTGCCTCCCGAGCCTGCCTGCGGAGATGTGATGAACTCCTCGGGCAGCTTGCCGGACTCGAGGAACGACAGGAACTCCTGACGGGAGTAGACAGGAGCCGCCTGTTTAGGCGCCAGGCCCAGGGCGACAGCCACACCGTAGAGTATGGCCTCCGGACGGGGCGGGCATCCGGGCACGTAGAAGTCAACGGGGAGGACCTTCTCGGCTCCGCCGAGGACGCTGTAGGTATCATACCAGATTCCGCCCCCGGCCGCGCAGGAGCCGATGGCGAAGACCAGCTTCGGTGCCGGCACCGCCTCCCATAGCCGCTTCACCGCGGGCGCGACTTGGCGGGTGACGGGCCCGCACACGAGCAGGACATCGGCATGGCGTGGGGAGCCAACGAGCTTTATGCCAAACCGCTCGGCGTCGTAGTATGGTGTCAGGACGTTTATGACCTCGATGTCGCAGCCATTGCAGGCCCCGGTGTTGACGTGGTAGACCCACAGCGCCCGGGTGAATGCCTTCTCGCACAGTGCCTTGAACACGAACCCAACCTCCCGTCTGGCCCACGCCTGCGCTACCGGCCGAAGAGTACTCCAATGCTCAATGTGGCCTTGTTGAGCAATGGATATGCAAGTTGAGGATACACGCCGAGAAGAATGCAAACCGCGGCCAAGGCCGCCATTGCCACGTACAGCGATGCCGGGACCTCCTTCACAGAGTCCAGAGAGAGCGCGGAAGACTTGGGCTCTCCCCAGAACACAGCCTGGCCGGCGCGGATGACCACGATCAGCGTGAGCAGGCTGGTGAAGATCCCAATGCCCACCGCCGCCCACATGCCGGCCTGCGCCCCTGCCAGGAAGATCGTCAGTTTGCTCATGAAGCCGGAGAACGGCGGCAGCCCCGAGATGGCGAAGGCCCCAACGAAGAAGCATACTGCCGTGACCGGCATTCGCCTGGCCAGCCCGCCCAGTTCAGACATGGATCGAGAAGAAGTTGCGTATATGACTGCACCGACTGCTAGAAACAGAAGCGCCTTGGCCGCGGCGTGGTTGAGCAAGTGGAAAAGACCGCCATACACACCAAGATATGTGCCGAAGCCGAGCCCCATGACCACGTAACCCATCTGAGACACCGAGGAATAGGCGAGAAG
The DNA here is from genome assembly GCA_964559435.1 of uncultured bacterium. GTDB lineage: Bacteria > Armatimonadota > Hebobacteria > Hebobacterales > Hebobacteraceae > Hebobacterum. Next base: position 31,662 of record CAZLHI010000008.1, read on the forward strand.
ACGTTTGAGGTCATCCTGGACAAGCGCCATGACGCCGCCGAGCAGCATCGTGAACGCACCGAGCACGACGATGAAGACGGTGAGGGGCGGATATGCTGGGAAGAAGATCGTAACGGTGCGCGCGAGCGCATAGGCGGCCATTTTGCACATCGCGCCAGAGAGCAGCGCGGAAACCGGTGAGGGCGCCTCGGCATACGCGTCCGGCAGCCACGGATGGAAGGGCGCAATGCCGGCCTTCGTGCCGAAGCCGACCACGAAGAGGGCAACGACGAAGATCGCGAGGGAACGCGGGATAAGAGCCGCTACTCCCTGCAGCTCGGATATGAGCATGGCTCTCGTGCCCCCCAGGTACGGCGTCGCGGAGGCATACAACAGCACCGATGCGAACAAGGCGAAAGTGATGCCGACCGTGAGGAGCATCAGATACTTGTAGCTGGCCTCAAGCGCCCGCCGGTCCCAATAGAACGCGACGAGCAGACCCGACGCGATGGTGGTGGCCTCCACCGCGACATAGAGCATGATGATGTTGTTGGTGGCACACCCCCACAGCATGGTGGCCAGAACGAGAAGATGGAGACCGTAGAACCGCGGCAACAGCACGTCGGTCACATCGTTGCCTTCCGAATCGAGGAGGCGGCGGTGGCGCATGTAGCGGATGGCGAAGAGCGTGGCCGGCAGGGAGACGCCGCTGATGAGCAGCACGAGCAGCGCCGACAGCGAGTCCACGCGCAGCTCCAGACCCCAGCCCGTCAGAATCTCACCTCGCAACGCGCGCAAGGCGATCGCCGCCGAGATCAGGAATGTCGCCGCCGCACCGACCAGAGCGAAGACCTCGGATAGCACCCGGCGTGCCCGGCCGAGCAGCCACGCCAGCAGCCCGGCCGCCCCCGGAGCAAAGAAGACCAACTGCGTCAGAACCGACGGCGACGTTTGTTCCATAGGACCGTCTTCTCCTATTTCCTCAGCAGGTCAGACGCGGCCAGCCGCTACCAGTGCAGCTCGGCCAGCTCGTACGTGTCAGTGGTGCCAAGCTTCTCCCGTATGCCCGCGATGACGTAGAGCAGCAGGTATACCGTGACCACGACCTCGGTTGCGATTCCGATGAGCGCCGTCTCCCTCATGTGAGGCGCCAAGCTCACCAGACTCAGGTGAACCGCGTTCTCCAGCAGACAAAGACCGATGACCGTCTTGATGGCGTCTCGCCTGGAGAGAATCGCGTAGAGGCCGAGCACGAACACCGTCAGAGCGACCGCGAGGTTTGTGCGAAACACGCCCGCGGCGGCCTCCGGAGTCGGCGCGAGCACGTGCACATAGGTGTGGGTCAATTTGTAGAAGGAGATGAGGATGACCGACGCGATGACGACCGAGGGACCGAAGCCGATAATGGCCGGCACCTCCTGCTCGCCCGTTCTGGCGATGTAGCGCAGTATGAACCAGGGCGTGAGGATCGCCTTCGTGATGAGCGCGACGAGCGCCCAGACGTAGAGCGCAGGGTTTCCGGCCGCGAAGGCAAGAATGAGCCCGCAGATCAGCAGGGCCTGGAGAACATAGGCGGCGGCCGCGCGCTTCAGGTTGTGCGACTCAACCGCGGCCACCGAGGTGATTATCATCAGCATGCTCAGCGTCTCGATCAGCCGGACGTTGTATTGCACCTGTTCCTCCCCTTCTCACACGCTGGCGAATCCACGCTTCGGTCGCTCACTCGCTGCTATCGGGCGCGCCTCGGAACCCGGTTACCATGAGCTTGTCGAGTGCGGTCGATGTCTCGAAGCAGCGGCCACACCGCTGGCAGGATCCCATGTACACCTCGACCTTGATGTGCATGTCTTCGGTGTCGTTGGTGGCGGTCTCGAACTCCTCCGTAACGGAGATCGCCTCCTCGGCGCACACCTCAGCACAGCGAGCACAGTAGGTGCACCGCTCCAGAAAGAACTCGATCACCCGCAGCTCCTGTGAAGGATCGGTCACTTCGATGGCGCGGGGTGTGCATACGTTCGCGCAGCCGCCACACCCGATACACTTCTCGGGGTCCACCGCCACCTTGCCCCGAAAGCCGGGGGCAGGGGGATTCGGGGCGAATGGATACGGAAGGGTAACTCGACCCGCACTCAGGCAGATGATAGCCTCTTTAAGCTTGCTTACTATCATAGCTGTCTCCTATACTCATCAAGCCCCGATGGAGGCGAAGACGAGGCCGGCTATCGCAACGAATACGACGATGCGAGAGAAGTAGGACATGGATTGGTCAATGCGCAGACGGGGGTTCACCGCATTGACGAAGCCAACGATCACGACCAGCACCGCAACCCCCACTAGGTTCAGTGCAAGATCGGCCGCCCACATGCCGAAATGCCAGGGCAGAAAGACCTGCACCAGAATCGATCCGAAGATAATGAGCTTTGCGTACGAGGCCAGCTTGAACAGCGCCAGTCCGGGGCCCGAGCGCTCGATAAAGGGACCCTCCATGATTTCCTGCTCGGCCTCCGCGATGTCAAAAGGCAGCTTTCCGACCTGCGCCTGGAGGGCCAGCAGGAAAGCAATGGCGGCCACCACCATCGACACACTGGGCCCGGCCGCCGCGTAGCTGGAAATCATCTGGGGAAAGCTAAACGACTGCGCCTTCACGGCAGCGGTCACCAACGCGATTACGGCCACCGGCTCGACGCTGAAGATCATCATCATCTCTCGGGAGGCTCCGACGTAGGCGTACGGGTTCCCACTGGCGAAGGCCCCCAGCATGATGGCCACCCCGGCCAGTGCGATGAAGTAGATGAAGACGATTGCGTCGCCAGCGAATGCCAGCGGAGGCGGGGTGCCCAGCGGCGTGAGGAGCGCCGCAAGCAGCACTGCACCCAGGCAAAGCGGCGGCCCGACCTGCCATAGCACCCCCCCTTCCGGCACAAGATCCTCTTTGGCAAGCAGCTTCAAGATATCGAGATAGGGCTGGATGAGAGGGGGGCCCTTGCGAGAGTGCACAACGGCCCGGATCCGGCGCATGATCCCCTCTGCCAGTGGCGCCAGGCCTACCACCAGCACCAGGTTGAGCACGGCAAGTCCGATTATCTGCGCCATGGCCTCATCCTTTCGTCACCGCCCTTGGCTACCTATCACCGGTTCGACCGCTCCTGCGACAGCCGAGTGAGATCCTCCTTTGTCAGAACGGCCTTCTGTCCGGTGCGAACGTCCACGGTCTCCACTCGCTCCGTGCAGGAGAAGCAGGGGTCCATGCTGCCAAGAGTGATTGGCACATCTGCAATAGTCTCGCCTTTGATCATCACAGGCAGAGCCTGAAGGTTCTGATAGGTGGGAGCGCGCACCCGCCAGCGGTCGGGGCGGTTGTTCTCGCCGGTGATGAGATAGTGGATGGCCTCGCCGCGGGGTGCCTCCACGGTGCAGACGCCCTGTCTGCCTGCCGGAATCTCCTCCGCGAAGTCAACCATGATCGGTCCGTCCGGCATGTTCTTGAGCCCCTCCCGGACCAGCCGGATCGCTTCGAACAGTTCCTCCACCCGCACCAGCACCCGCGCCCAGTTGTCACAGCCGTCGTGGTGGATGAGCTTGGTCTCGAGCTCATCGTAGGCCGCATAGGGATGGTCAACCCGAGCGTCGATGTCCACGTTGGAGCCCCGCGCGGTCGGGCCAACGACACAAATCCGTCTCGCGTCCTCCTCGGACAGGATGCCCACGCCCCTGAGACGCACCAGCAGCGTTGTATCGCCCTGGATCGCATCGGCCACCGCGAGCGACTCGCTCTCGATCTTGGCGATGATGTCGAGTATCTCCGGGTGGATGTCGGCCGGGATGTCTCGACGAACGCCGCCGACCAAGTTCATCCCATAGGTCTTTCGGTTCCCGGTGACCTTCTCGCACAGCCACATGATCGGCTCTCGAATTCGCCACGCCTGCATCAGCACGGTGTCGAATCCGAGGATGTGCCCGGCGATGCCCAGCCAGAGGAGGTGGGAGTGGATGCGCTCCACCTCGAGCATGATCGACCGGATATAGCGCGCCCTGGGGGGAGCCTGCACGCCGGCCGCTTGCTCGGCTGCTTCGCAGTAGCAGCTCGAATGGATGAAGCCGCAAATCCCGCAGATGCGCTCGGCCACAAATGGGATCTGGTTGTAGGTCAGCACGCTGTCGCCGAGCTTCTCGATACCCCGGTGGTTGTAGAAACCCCGGTAGTCGCACCCCACCACGGTCTCGCCATCCACGAAGAGGCGCAGCTGCGCGGGCTCTTCCAGCACCGGGTAGAAGGGCCCGATCACCACGGTGGATGTGCCCTCGGGCGCCTCTTTGAACTTCATTTCGGCGCCCTCCACCGGCTCGGGTTTGGCGTCGTAGGCGAAGTCTTTGCGAAGCGGATGCACGCCCTCGGGCCAGTCGTCGGGAAGGACGAGACGGCGCGGGTCAGGATGTCCGTTGGCCTTGATGCCGAGCAGATCCTGGCATTCCCGCTCGGACCAGTTCGCGCCGGTGACCCACGGGGTGATGGCCTCCACCTCAGCCCCGTTCTCCGACACGTCTGCGCGCACAGACACGAACTGCTTGTCCTTGTCCCGCGAGAAGATGTGGGTCACACTCAAGCATCCCTCTTTGGGACGACGATCGATCCCGGCTGATATCACAAAGCGAGCGCCGAGCTCTTCCTGGAGATGCCGACATGCTCGCTGGATGAGGTCCTTGTCGACCGTCAGGTAAATGGCGCCGGGAGCCGGCTCCTCAACCTTGCGCAGTCCGTCGCCGAACTTCTGCCGCATTTGCTCGATGACTTGTTGAGACGTCACTGCAACAGCCTCCGATCCCGCCGGGCTATCTCATCAGCACGAAAAGCGCGGCGAGCACTATGACGACACCGACAACCTGCCAGACGAGATACCACTGAGGGATGCCGACGTGGGAACGAGACACGCGCTCGGCCACCCGCCCCCCGAGCCTTATCAGAGGGCCGTACAGCCAAGCGTCTACGTCGAAAACCTTGACCAGCGCGACGGGATAGGCAGTCCTTGGCGTCCCCGTCGTGACGTACACTCGCTCAAACGCACGGCGGAAGGGCTCATACATACCATGGGGATGGAATCGGCCCGTGCGCGCCGGAACATCCACCCCGCAATACCAAACGGGCACTACCCGTGAGGGCGCGCGTGCCAGCCGCGCAATACCGACGGCGATCACTACACACACCATCAGGGCAGCCGTGGCGGCCAGCGGATTCCACACTCCCGCCACCGCGCCATTCGCTGTAAAGTTCAGACCCACGGCCGAGGTCCCCAGCACGCTTGACAGCCCCACCCCACCCAGAGCACTTGTCAGCGGTGTGACTGCCCTCGAAATCGCTGTCAGAGGCACCATCGGGAAGAGGCCGAACGCGATGCAGCCCAGTCCAAGGATCACCTGGGGAGCCGCCATCGCGGCCGGTACGTCGTTCGGCTTGTCCGCCAGGTGTGCCACCCCGGCGGAGCGCTGACCGAAGAAGGCCCCGCTGAGGTACTTGAGGAACGACGCCAGAGTCACCAGAGAGATGAAGATCGCAGTCACTCCAAAGAGCAGGAAGAGAGGAAAACCGATGCCGCCGATGACGGCCACTTGATAGATGAGCCACTTGCTGGAGAAGCCGTTGAAGGGCGGCATACCGGCGATGGAGAGCGCCCCGATGCCCGCCATGATCGCCGTCAATGGCAGAACCTTGGCGAGGCCACCCATGTTGTTCAGGTTGCGAGTGCCTGTCCGGAATCGCAGCGACCCAGCAGTGAAGAAGAGCAGGGACTTGTACATCACGTGGTTGAGCAAGTGGAAGACACCGGCCAGCAGGCCCACCAGCGCCAGCTTCGGATTGCTGGGCAAGAAATAGACGCCCATGCCGATACCGAGAAACATATATCCCATCTGACCGATGACGTGGAAAGACATCAAGCGCTTAGTATCATCTTGGGAGAGTGCCGTTATGGTGCCGACAAAGATCGAGGCGGTGCCCAGCAGCGCGATAATGACGCCCCATACCGCGGAGAACTGCGAAACGGGAAGCAAGTCCACGAAGACCCGAACCAGCCCGTAGATGCCGACCTTCGTCATGGTACCGGCGAAGGCGGCGGTGGCACCGCTGGGCGCGGCCGGGTAGGCGTCAGGCAGCCAGTCTCCGAACGGCAATATGCCCGCCTTAGTGGCGAAGCCGACCAGCCAGAGGGCCAACAGTATATGCAGGATCAAGGGGCTCATCTTGCCGAGCGTGCCCATCGCCTGCGCGCTGGCCGCAAAGCTGAAGGAGCGCGGCTCGGAGGCGTGCCAGAGCACGATCGCCGCGATCAGCATGAAGATCGTGGCCGCGTGAGTGACTATGACGTACTTGAGCCCGGCCCGAAGACTGACTGGATTCTCCTTCTCGAATATCACCAGGAAGTACGAGCAGATGGTCATAAACTCCCAGAAGACCAGGAAGAAGAACCAGTCGCGAACGCTGACGAGCCCGATCACTCCGACGAAGAAGAGAAGAAGTATCGGGTAGTACCGCGCGAGGTGCTCGCGCTCGTACATGCGCATGAACGCAGTGGAGTACAATGTGGTCAGGAACATTATCACTGAAATAATGAGGAGGAAAAAGGCGCTGAACCGGTCCACGGCTACAGTCAGGCTGGCGCCCAGCCCGCTCACGACGGCCAGCGTGACCGGTGCGGAACCCGATCCAGAACCCAGCAACCGGGCGGCAGCCCCCCAGAAGGCGAGGACGCTGGCCAGCGTCACGAAGATCAGAGCGACGTACGCGCAGAGGCGGCGGCTACGCGCGAGGAGCGCGGTGATCGCTGCGCCCATCACCAGTACCGCAACAGCGTCGGTCACAGCTTGAACAGGCGTCATGTGCTATCCCTCGTTCCTCTCAAAAGCCTGCGCCCGGCACCAGGAGCTTGACGATTGGGAGCCCGACGTAAGGCACGACTACACAGAGGATGATGCAGGCGACCAGCGCGAAGCTCATGGGCCACGGTGGATCGACGGCCGCCGCCGCAACCTGTGAGGGCCGCCCAAGAAACACCCTCTGCGCAACCCACATCAGCCAGCCGAACGATATGGCGCTCTCGGTGGCCAGCAGTATCAGCACGGCCAGCCCACCCGGCGACTCGAGTGCGCCAACGAAGATGAAGAGCTTGGACCAGAAGCAGGAGAAGGGCGGAATCCCCGTCACTGCAAACGCGCCGACGAGGAACGTTACTGCCTCGAGCGGCATCTTGCGGGCCAGCCCGGAGAGCTGGCTGATGTGCCGACTCCCGGCGCCATAGGCGATGGCGCCAACGCACAGGAAGAGCGTGCCCTTTGCAGCTCCATGGCAGAGAATGTGAAGGGTCGCTCCCTGATATCCGATCTTCGAGCCAAACACCCCAAGCGAGATGCCTACGAGCACGTAGGCCAGATGGACGATCGTCGAGTAGGCCAGCAGCCGCTTCAGGTCGTCCTGGCGGAGGTAGGCCAGCACCGCCATCAACATCGTGAGCAGCCCCATCACGGCCAGCAGGATGCCCATGTTTTGCGGCACAGCCCAGCCCGACACGACCAATCGCGCCACGAGGTACACGCCGGCCTTCACCATCGCCGCGGCGTGGAGGTACGCGCTCACCGGAGTCGGCGCCTCCATGGCATCCGGTAACCACGTGTGGAAGGGGATCTGGGCTGACTTCGCCCAGGCGGCCACCAACAGCAAGACGAATACGCTGACCTTCAAGCCGGCCGACAGCTCCCCTATGGCAGAGAACTCAAAGGACCCAGCGGCGGCGAAAAGAAGCAGCAGCGCGACGAGAAAACCAAATCCGCCGATGTGCGTCATTATGAGGGCCTTGAAGCCGGCGCGCACCGCAGCCGGCTCCTGGGTGTGAGAGATCAGGGCCCACGAACACAGGGTCGTCATCTCCCAGAAGATGAAGAGCTGAAGCAGGTTGGGAGACAGCGCCACCCCCACCATCGAAGTCACGAACAGCAGCATCCAGAAGTAGTAGCGCTGGCGGCCGTCGCGGTGGGGATGCTCTGCGTTCCGCGGGCTCAGATACTCCGTGGAGTAGAGGACGATGAGGAACCCGATCACCGTTATCACGAGCACCATGACGGAGCTCAGCGGGTTCAGCGCAAGTCCGAACACACCGGCTCCCGCTCCCCCGGGCAACCACGGCATCCCCCCGAGACGGTAGGCGGCGCCGGCCGGATAGCCCAGGATGACGACGACCACGCCGATCACCGCGGACACAAGCGAGGCCATGGTCGCGATCACGGGCGCTGCACGCGGTCGGGCAACGCCAGCAAGAACAGCGCCCGCCGCGGGCACCACAAGCAACGCCACCATCAGCACAAGAATCGGATCCATTAGCGGTTGTGGCCCCCTTCCTCGTCCACGGCACACCCCCCGGCCCGCACAGCGACAGCCCCTTGGCGCGAGCCACCCAGCTGCACGATCAGCAGGCCGGCGACGGCCTCGACCGCCTCACGAACCGCGGCCGACAGTCCTTCCCCGAACGCGGTGCTCCCAGGCTGGATGCCAACCAGTGCCACTTCGGCCCCGCTGGTCGCGCGCAGGTACTGCATCAGAGTCTTGAGCGGGACGTCATGGGTTGTCCCCAGTCTGCGCGGCAGCTCCTCCGGGCCGAACACGGCGATGTCTCCCGGCGCCGCTCCAAAGTCCACCGCGTCGATCAGAATGATCGCCTCCGGCGCGCCGACGGTCGCCTCCCCGAGGTGCCGCTCCGGTGCCTCGCCGGCATCGATGCACGGACCGACGACTCGGCCGGAGACCCTGTCGATGACTGCTGGCCCCGCGCCGTCGTCGCCGCGCCAGCGATTGCCGATGCCGAGCAGCACCGCCCTGCCTGTGAGGAACTCCTTGAGCCGTTCAGCACCAGGGGACATCGAGTCGTCCTATCCCGGATCCATCATGGTCTTCATCTGTCGGTAGCTGAAGACCGGGCCGTCCTTGCAGACGTACTTGTCGCCAATGAGACAATGATTGCACTTGCCCACGCCACAGCGCATGTGCCGCTCCAGCGTGGTGTATATATCTTCCTCCGCGAACCCCATGGACAGCAGGTCCCGCACCACGAATCGGATCATGATCGGCGGGCCGCATACGAAGGTCACGGTGGCCTGCGGATCGATCTCCGCCTTGGCGAGGAGCGTTCCCACGACACCCACGTTGTCGGTCCAGGTTTCGTCGCCGACATCGACGGTCACCATGAACTCCACGTCATCACGGGCCCGCCAGCGTTCAAGATCGTCCCTGTAAACCAAGTCGGCGGGCGTCCGTGCGCCGTAGAGCACCGTGACCTTGGCGAAGTCCTCTCGGCTGCCCAGCACCTCCCAGATCAGAGGGCGCAGAGGCGGCAGGCCGATGCCGCCGCCCACGAAGAGGATGTCTCGCCCCTTCACTTCATCGAACGGGAATCCGTTCCCGAGCGGGCCCCGCACCCCGAGCTGGTCGCCGACGCCGAGAGCGTGCATGGCTTCGGTAACCGAGCCCGTGCTTCGCACCGTGATCTCGAATGAATCGGCTCCATCTCGCGGAGACGCCAAGCAGAACGGGGCCTCACCCATCCCGAACACCGACACCTCTACAAACTGTCCTGGGCGGCACTGGAATGCCTCCCAGCGCGCGGGGTCGAGGAAGCGAAGGCGAAAGCTCTTCGTGTCATAGGTTTCGTCCCGGATCGTCTCGATCTCGACCAGATCAGGCAGGTATACGTTCTCCATCACATCGCTCCACGGCGAATCCTGCCCGTAACTGTCGGCATGTCGTTGCTGCCGAGGCAGGTCGTAATGCAGCGGCCGCATCCCACACAGCCGTGGGTCTCAAGTTCCCTTGCGAACTGATAGCTGAGCTTGTGGAAGAAACGTGCCTTGACGCGGTCTCGGCGCGCTGCTCGCGGGTTGTGTCCGCTGGCCTCGAGCGTGTAGCACGAGTACAAGCAACTGTCCCACAGCCGCTCGCGGCGGCCGCCATCGGCCTCCGGCCAGTCGGCAACGAGGAAACACGTGCAGGTGGGACACACGAAGGAGCATCCACCACATTCCAGGCACCGCTCGGCCATGGCGTCCCAAAGCTCGTCCGACACTCGGTCAAAGGTGACCTTGCGGAGGGCCGCGGCGAAATAGGCCTTGTGCTCCGCAAAGCGCGTCTCTACCTCCTTCTCCAAATCTCGCCGTACCCGTATGAGTTCGTTTGGGGCCGGAGCAAAAAGATTCTCCGCCTGCGCAACGAGGGACCTCCCCTTCTCCGTGCCGACCTCGACCAAGTAGTCGTCCGACAGATTGGTCAGCTGGAGATCATATCCGTTCTTGAGGAAAGGCCCTGCGTCTGCACACACGCAGAAGCAGTTCTCGGCCGGTTCGCGGCAGGTGAGGGCTATCAACGCGCTGTGCTGACGCCGAGTCATGTAGTAGACGTCCTCCGGATCGCGGCGGAACACTCGATCCAGAAAGAGCGCTCCCGCGACATCGCAGGGGCGAACAGCGAGGAAGATCCGCTCCGTCTCGTCCAGGGTTGGTTCGAGCCGAAACCCCTTCCGGGCTTCCCTGCGCCAGCGCAAAAGCTCGTCGGTCTGAGGAAACAGGAAGCGCTTGAGCGGGTTGATGGTGGTGACATAGTCCCATGCGACCTGCTGTGGCTCATCGATAGCATCGTATGCGACGTCACCGCCGGAGACGGCCCGGGGCGCAATGACCTGCCCCTGCTCAAGAAGCTGTCTCACCCACGCCGACAGGCTCGATTGTGCGATCACATATGCAGCGGGTTCGCTCATTCACATTCTCCAACTGCGGGCCGCCTGTCGCTCGCAGCAAACCTGCGCCGATGCGACTCCCGTCCGACATCGAGAGGCACGGCCGGATGGAAGATCGTCACGCCTTTTCTATACTGACCGCGGCCGGCCGAAGTAGAGGCACGCCGCTCTCGGCATCGGCGGTGGGCGGCAAGACAACGCTGGCCGCCTCTCTCATGGCGGCGGGGAGTACAAGGACCCCCGCACGAACCGCGTCGCTGATACGAACCTCCGCCTCCATCTCTCCGTTGCGGGAGCGAAGCTTGACCCTGGAGCCCTCCCGCAGCTCCAACTTCTGGGCGTCCGCGCGGCTTATCTCAACGTGCACATCCGACCCAGCTCGATCCGCCCCCTGCTGCCGACGCAGACCAATCGCGTTCGCAACGAACGTGTCCGTCTTCCAGGCCCCCAGGACGTGATCGGCAACCAAGGTGAACTGGAATTCCTCGTCTAGCGCTGGGGCTGAAGACTGCGCAACCGAAGTCGGGCCCTCCTCCTGCTCCGCACCGAGGGCCGCCCGATCGGCCGCTAGGGCCCCGTCGAGCGACCAGCGCACTCCCCATCCCTCGTCGAGCCGCTCATGGGAGATGTGGGAGTAGATGGGAACGAGCGAGGATATCTCCGCCATTATCTGTGCCGGCGAATCGTACTCGATCGGCCGGCCGAGGCGCCGTGAGAGTTCGCAGAGGATTTCCCAGTCTGCGCGAGCTTCGCCCGGCGAATCGACCGCGCGCCGCACGCGCTGCACTCGGCGCTCGGTGTTCGTGAACGTGCCCTCCTTCTCAGCGAAGCTCGACCCCGGAAGCACGACGTGCGCCATCTGCGCGGTCGGCGTGAGGAAGATATCTTGAACAGCGATGAAATCGAGCTTGCTGAGGGCGTCGCGAGCCGCGGCAACATCGGGGGAGTTCGCGAGTGGGTCGTCGCCCATCACGAAAAGGGCCTTCGCGCGTCCCAGCATATCCCACGACGGAAGGCCCGCTTCCACCGGTATCGAGACGCCCCAAGCGCGGCCGAACTTGCTTCGCACCGCTTCGTCGCTCACCGGCTGATACCCGGCGAGGAAGTAGGGAGTGACCCCCATGTCGCGCGCGCCCTGGAAGTTACAGTAGTTGCCAAGCCACAGGAGCGGAGACCAGGAGGCGGTCGACGCGGTCGCCGCCTTCCCAAACGCGGAAAGGGCCGCGAGCACGTCAGCTCCCTGAGGGCCGAGACTTGCCGCGCGTGTGTAGATGACCAACGGCGCTCTGCAGGCAGATAAGGCTTCCCCGACTCGGATCACATCGCTCGCCGGGACCCCTGTGGTGGCCTCGGTCTGATCCGGCGTCCAGTTGGCGACGGTCGCGGCCAGGCTTTCGACCTCTGCTGCCTCGGCCTTGGCCAGGGCTACGTGAAGCAGGCCCGCGGCGAGTTGAAGCTCAGTGCCAGGACGTGGGGAAAGGCGAATCTCGGCGAGCTCGCCCAACTGTCCAGAGCGGACAGCCACCTCGACCACGGGCACGCCCCGCTCCGCTGCGCGAAGCACGCGGGAGGCCGCAGCCGGGTGCTCCTCGACCGGGTCAGCCTGCCAGAGAAAGATCAAATCGGCCCGGTCTATGTCGTCGAGGCCGGCCGCGGAGAGGGTCAGGTGTCGATACTTCGGGAGGTCGAAGAGGCCGGGCAGCGCGTCGAGGCGAGCGCTGAAGTCGATGTTGTTCGTCTCGAGGGAGCGGCGAGCGAGCTTCGCAAGCAGGAAGTTCTCCTCGTTTGTGGCCCGAGGAGACCCCAGCACTCCGATTGCACTCCCGCCCGCGTCCGCCTTGATTGCGCCGACGCGGTCGGCCACCAGGGAGAGAGCTTCATCCCAGCTCGCTTCCTCGAAGGCCGAGTTCCGGCGTATGAGCGGCTTGCGCAGCCTTCTGGCACTAGTGGCCACTTCATGAGCGTGCCAGCCTTTTGCGCAGAGACGGCCCCGGCCAACGGGGTGACCCGCGCTGGCCGTCGCCCCCAACAGTTTGCGGCCCGCTACCTGCAAATAGAGCCCACAGCCACAGCCACAAAAAGGGCAGGTAGTCAACACATGAGGCATAAATTCCCTCACACGGCACGGTATGCTGTTTTCATCTGCCGCTGGCGCCTTCGGTCTGGAGCGACAGGCACTACGGTTGAGCCTCCTGCCTACGCGCGAACGATCCTGCTGGACAGCGTCCGACTGGACAATGCCGGTGCGGCACTAGAACGGCGGTACTGCTTCTCTCCAATCGCCTCAGGTCAATCGCCTATCCGTGTCACACGCAATACCAGGAACTGGCATGGACCAGATGGGCAAGTTAGTGATCTTTATCACAATGTCGGGCGACATGTTACAATGTTTCCCAGATTTGTCAACCCCTAACCGGAGTGAGGAAGGGCGCCTGCTGGGCTCATGGCACAGAGGGCCGAGCAGCCGCGGGCGGGGTGTTCCGCGGGGGTCCATCAGTCGCGCGTCAGCTCAGATGCCAGTTGGACACACTCCACGACTTTGAGAAGCTCACCGCCAACGCTCTCGGTCGACTCGCCGGCCAGCGCCGGGGCGAGGTCGGTCACCGGCACCCAGGTTGTCGCCAGATAGCCCACCATCTTCTCTGTGGCATCTCGCCTGGCCACCTCGATCAGTCGCCGCACGGCATCGGGCTCGTTCCAACCGGCCCCCCAGACTCGAAGGCCCTTTCCCTGGAAGTAGCTGACTGACGGGTAGTCATCTTGTGCTATCACCTTCTAGAGCCAGTCATGAATTGTGCTGCGGTGCCTGCCGGTGTCCGTCGCGCTCAGCTGGCGAGGTCCCGCTTGGCCTTGGCATAGACGGCATCCACTTCCCGAAGAAGATCCGATGGTAGCTCGTAGTCGTGCTTCGCCACACGCTCCCGCGCTATCTCTTTGGCGCGGTCTCCAATATCCGGCGCGCCAGCGCCGAGCCATCCGGCCAGCGAGCGGCGCTCGAATATCTCTGGCAGCCAATATTCGTCGCGGTACCGGGAAAGCGTGGTGTCCAGGGCCAGGAATCCCCGCCCCAGGCCGGAGGCCACCTCCGTCACGGCCCCGTCGGGATCGCAGTCACCGTCGAGGCCGGCCACGAGACGCTGGGCGTAGTCGCGCAGCTCGCAGTCGATCACCAACTGCTCGGCACTGAAGACCTCATCGAGGGAAAGCGTGCCCGCGCCATCGAAGTCGCAACCCCCCATGAGCGCGCCGGAGATCATCCCCCCCATCTTCTCCGCGGCCGCCTGGAGTCCGGGCAGCTTGGCCTGGGTGCGGATGGCACTGTGCGGCGCCCCCGGCTCGCCTCCGTGGCAGAAGGCGTTGAGCTCCTGACAGGCCCGGCGGAAGAGCAGATCCTCCGGTCCGCCGAAGCTCATCGCCATCCCCCGAAGGTCGAATGCCATCGCGGCCACCGCCCAGTCCACAGGCAGCGCCGTGACCGCGCGCAAAACGATCGCCGAGCCCATGACCTCGGCCACCCCCAGCGCCAGCGCGTCCGCGATCCGGATGGGCGCGGTCGCACCGACGGACGACATGTTGCTCGTGTGGATGCGTTCCAGCCGATCGCGAACGCTGAGAACCGACCGCAGTGACTCGGCGCCGATAGTGAGCGGGCTCACCACGTAGACCGGGAGCGACCGCACCGGCCGCCCCAGCACCTCCGCCATGTCCATGACATATGGCAGCGACTCGACCCACTTCGGGTCGATCGGAGCACCGCCCTCCCGGCAGTAGTGGGCCTGGATCTTGTACTGCAGGATCGGCTGGAGGTGAGTGGGGACGTCTCCCGGACATCCGGGCACGTGTCCGATGACTCTCTCCTCGCGCAGGCTGTCGACGAGCTTCGCGGCCTCGATCAAGCGCGCCTCCGTGTAGGGCACGACCGTGTCGGTGTCGAGATCATGCACGTGAGTGGGATACTGACACGTAATCAGCCGGAAGGCCGGCGGCTCCTCAGCCTGCCTCGGCGAGCCACCGGAACCTGAGGACCGTGCTTCCTCGGCGCATTCAGAGATGGCGGCCCAGTCCGGGAAGACACGCCCTCCCTCGACGCGGAGGCCCGCCCGCCGGGCGGCGTCGAGCGTCTCCGCATGAAGGACGCGCAGGCCATGCTCGGCCAAGATGCGGTATCCGGCCTCACATATCTGCTCGAGCTGCTCAGGTGTGAGCACTCGGGGTCGTTGACTGCGTAGTGTGCGCTTGCTCACGTCTGTTCCCTCCTATATAGAGGCGCGAATGCGCCTTGCGGAGATCGCGGCGCTACACCTCGCCATGGGTGGCCAATGCCACCACAGTCCAGATCCCCACGTTCGTCATGTCCCCCACGATCAGCCCGATGGCGAGAGGGACCGTGACTCGGTAGAGGCGCAGGCCGCCGTAGCGAATGACGAGAGACTTCAGCGCCCAGCCGATGAAGAACGGCATGTAGTTCCAGTGTCCTCCCCAGGTGTTGGCGGCTATGTATCCCAGCGGGTGGAACGGCCACCACCAGAACCGCAGGCGCATCATCCCGAGGAAGACCACCACCGCGCCGCCCGCGAGGAAGGCGATGATGCCGCTCGTGTTTCTGCCGCCGACCGCCGGATCGGACAGCCAGTTGGCGACGCGGCCGCCGGCGTTGAGAGTCTGCCAGGAGAAGTTGGTGTAGCTCAAAGCGCGGTTGAAGCCCATGAAACCATGCCGGTACATCATTGTCATAGTCAGGTAGCTCGACAGCAACAGGGCCAGCAGGAAGACGCCGGCGATGGCCGCCAGCAGACGTCGGGAGTTGAGGCGGCCGGAGTCCGCCACCTTGAACGAGTCCATGACGGTGCCCGGCAGGGCCTCGAACGAGAGGCCGGTCCCGGACTGGAAGGACCAGTGGGCGGAGACAAGGGTGACCAGTTCGGCGCGTCGGAATGCGTTTGACCCGATCGTGCCCATGAGGAGCTCCTGGAGCTCGATCGGATAGCACAGGAATCCAAGGCCGGCCTCCGCCCGAAGACGCGCCATGAGCGTGAAGTAGGCCACCAATACGCCCATGAACAGGAGGCCGAAGGCCAAGCGACACCCGGCGAGCCAGCAGAAGTAGAGCAGGCCCCCAAAGGAGACGACGAACGCGGCAAGCGCCCAGCGATAGGTGATCGGCTCCTCGACCGTATCGTATGCGCCCCGGCGCCCGAAGGCAATGCGGACCACCTGGAGCAGATAGCGGCGAGACGTCCACAGAATGAGTGCGAGCAGCGTGAAGGCGGCCCCGCCGCCCTGGAAATAGGGCGCGGGGAACTCCGGGCCGTACCACTCCGAGGGGAGCTGGGGTGTAGCCCCGTTGAGGACGGCGATCACGTGGAGCGCCAGCCGGACAAGCCAGAAGAACCAGACCGAGAAGGCCAGCTCGCGTGGGACGAGATAGGCGATGGCGATCATCCACGGCCAGAGCACGAGCTCGACGTGGCCGAGGCCGGCCCAGGGGCCGACCCTCTGCCAGCGGATGATCGGCAAGGGGCCAAGCGGGATGCTCGGGATGGACGGCACTCGCTGCGCGAGACTGTTGACCAGATTGATGCCCAGGGAGACCGCCACACCAAGCCAGAAGACCCAGCTTATCGGCAGCCTGCCGGCTCGCCCGGCCTCGCCTCCTCGCGGTTGCTGGACCATCTGAAGCGGGATCTGAGCGAGCGGGAAGCTGAGCCTCTCGTGGCTCACCCACTGCCGGCGGAAGATGACCATCAGGGAAACGGTCGCGGTGAACAGCAGGACTATCAGAAGCCACAGCGCGCCCAGGGGCACCCACCAGGCCGACCACGGCACGGCGGCCGCTCCCTGGAAGTAGCCATCGACAACGCCGAACTCGTTCGGCGCGAACCAGGTCGGCACGTACTCGAGGAACAGGGGCTCCCAGTGAGGATGTGTTCGCGCCATATAATGAAAAGCGATGTTGCGGGAGAGCGCGATCGGAAAGAGGCCGTGGCCGATGACGGTGCCGCCGACGAGCACGAGCGAGTAGATGGTGAGGAGTTCGCGCCGTGTGAGTCCGCTGCGCCGGAGCGGGGGGAGGGTCATGAGCGTGGTGAGCACCAGCAGGACAACTACCGGCGCCATCGCCGGCACGCCGGAGGTCACATCGGAGACGCGGTACCAGACGATCTCGACGTAGAAGGCGAGAGGAGCCAGCAGGATGAGGATCGCGTACGCCAGCAGCACGCCGCGAAGCGTCACACCAGCGGCGCGATCAGTTGTCACACTGCCGTTCACCGCGCCATCTCCGCCCGGTCCGAGTCAGGCCCAGCTACCAGAGGAGTCAGCCGCTGTGGGGCCTGGCGGCTCTGCAGGCCGAACCTGAGGCAGCGACATCCCTCATAGCCGCCTCACCCAGTTCAACGAGCGGCTTCAGTGATCCCTTCACTCATTCCCGCGTCGCCCGAAACTGTCCGTGTGGGAACATACGGCGAGCGTCCCGTTTCGTCAGCAGCGGACCCTGAGCAGGGCCGTACGCCGGCCGGATCGTCACAGGGATTCCGTCCCAGGCACCAAATGGAAAGTCACCATCATCGATAGCATGAGTGGAGGCGAATATGACGATACCGCGGTTATGGGCAGTGACGGTCTGGCTCCTCTGCTTGGCCCTGGCATCGGCTGGCGGGGTGCCCGCGCCCGACGACTTGCCGGACGTGTCCGGCCCGGCGCGCGTCCAGTCACATCTGCCCGAAGTCGAGCTGCCCGGAGGCTTCGTCCTTCTCGACCGCGCGTCAGGCGACGTCACAGGCGATGGGGTGCCAGACGTAGTCTGCCTGGGTGGCAGGAAGCGGTGCGAGCACACCCGGCATCGAAGAGATTGCGCTGACCAGGATGCCCGCGCGGCCGCCCACTCTCGCACAGCGATCTCTCCCCGGGCATACCTTTTGCGGCGATCTGGCGTTGGGTCCGGAGGCGCGGGTCCTAACGCTATGCGATACCGATCAGAAGGCCTGGGTCACGGACCGAACTGGGGAGCTTCGGAATGTCTATGAATCGTTCGCCGTCGAACCATACTACCCGATATTCGTCGAGATGCGAGGGCTCGTGGCCCCGCCCGTCACCACAGGGATTGGCTCGGGCTACGACCACCACGTAGTCGTGGCACAGGTCCGCAGGGCGGCCGACGAGGGGCACGGGTGTGAGGAGGATCTGCGGGGGATTGAGTTCCGCGCAAGGGGAAGCGAGCCGTCCTGGTACGTCACAGTGTCTGAGAGCGGGATCGCCTTCTCGGAGGAAGTCATTCGGGAGGAATTCCCCTACGTCCACGCGGGCGTGTCTCCAGGACGGTACGTCTACTACGCCACCACGCAAGGGCCTGAGCAGCATGCGATTGCGGCGGTGTTCGAGGAAGACACGTGCTACGACTGCATGTCCGGAGAGCGCTTCGCCTACACGGCCAAGGTCGTTCTCGACGGACATCGCTACACAGGATGCGCGCGGCTGGGATTCCTGCCGGCGACTATCGTCCCTTGAGTGAGCCGTGGAACCCTAGAAGCAGTTCCAGAAGTCGAGGAGGGACTCGCGTTTCGCAGCAGTCCGGCCTCAAGGTGAGCCACCAGTCGCGGCCGGCTTCGCCCCGCTCGCGTGATGAGACTGTGGTGGCGCAAGCAGGGACGCCGGGAGCAACCAGCGAACGCGTCGGGTAAGCGTGGCCGGCGGGCGGCGGAATGGGAGTGCTGTCGGTGCGGTTCCTGCATTTTGCGGCGCGGGCGGTCGTGATCGGTCTGGGAGCGGCGTGGCTTGTCGCCTCTGCGGCCCACGGCGGGCTGTGCTCCGCGATGACGGAGGCGTGGAAGGGGATTGCAGCGGACGACCGACACCGAGCGCGCGCCCGCGACGCCCGGAGGCCGCGGCGCGGCCCCTACTTCCAAGTTCTCGAGCGCTTGGAGGAGGAGCTGGATGGGCGCGAGGCGACCGTCGCCGTTGTCCTGTCCGGCCGCGATCGTCCGCTCTATCGCCGCTTCTCTCCCAAGCGTACCTACGAAGCCATCTACCGTCTCTATCCCGCGAAAGTCGATCTCTACCTGCCGGTGTCAGAGAGCGGCCACGAGCTCTTTTGGTTCGACTGCCCAGCCGAAGACGTGCCGCGGGTGCCTGATCTGTGGCGGCACGACTATGTGCTCTGGGTCGTGCGCGGGCCGGCTGACCCGCCTGCGACCTATCGGCTCATCTGCCAGAACGAGGCAGTCCGGCTCTACCGCCGGCTAGAGGAGTAAGGCGCTCAGTGCCGGGGCTGCTCAAGGCAGGGCTCACGCTGGGTTTCCTCTGGCTGCTTGGCGCTGCTGTGCTCGAAGCGCTGGGACTGAGGCAGCGGCGGTGGCCGCTCTGGTATGCACAGCCCGGAATCGACTTCGCAATCGGAGCGGCCACGCTCGCAGCCATATGGGTCTGCGCTGCCCCCTTCGGGTGCCAAGTGCTGCCGTGGGCGCCGGCAATCGTCGCCGCGGCGGCCGCAGCGGCCGCCCTTTTGCAGAGGCGCAGACGGCGCAGCAGACACGCGCAGCACCAAGCCGGCTCGCCCCCCAGGGAGCAGCGGCGTTGGGTGACGGCCTTCTTCGTGTTCGTCCTCGCGGCGGCCGTCTTTGGAGTCGGAGCACAGGCCTATCGATCGCCCATGTTCGGCGACGGCCGGTATATCTGGGCGTTCAAGGCGAAGGTGATGTTCAGCGACGGCCGCCTAGACCGCGGGACCTTCACCGATCTCGCGCGCTACCGGCATACCGCACTGGATCATCCTCTCGCCCTCCCAGCGACGGAGGCGCTACTGTACTATGTCCTCGGCTACATTGACGAGCGTGTCGCTAAGCTGATCGGCGTGATCTACCTGGCCGGCATCGGAGCTGTGCTGGCCAGCTACCTGCGTCGTCGGATGGCCTGGCCGTGGGCGCTCGCGGTGAGCATCGTGGTGTGCCCTGTGCCGATGCTGGCCTTCTACGCGGGCGCAGGTGGAGCGGATGTGCCTTTGGCATTCCACTTCCTCGCAGCCGGAGTGCTCCTCGCCGACTACGCAGAAGCGGGCCGCGCCGAGGATGGGATCATGTCCGCCCTGCTCTTCGGGACCGGCGGAACCGTGAAGTCGGAGGGTCTCACGATGGCTGTGGCGGGAGCCTTCGCACTTGCGATTCTGTGGCGGCTGCGCCGGGGAACGGCCGCTCAGGCCCTGGCCGGGGTCGGCGCGCTCGTTCTGTCTGTGCTGCCGTGGGTGGCTCTCCGCGCGGCCTGGGGGGTCCCCAGCGCGATGATCGAGGGCATGCACGTGCGGGGATTCTGGCAGCTATATGTGAGAATGGACGCAATCGGGCAAGCGGTGTGGGAGCGATTCACGACATGGGAGTCGTGGGAGGCCGCGTGGCTTGCGGTGCTGGCGGGTCTCCTCGTCTGGGCTCTTGCCCGCGGCCGGCCCCGACGGCTCGGCTACCTCTGGGCCCTGCTCGCGTGGCAGCTTGCAGTGGACGTGAGCGTCTATTTGATGAACCCGTATGAGATCCACTGGACGCTCGCAGCCTCGCTGGACCGCCTGCTCCTCCAGCTGATGCCTTTGGGGATGGTGGCCGCAGCTTCCGCGATCGCAGCCGCAGTGGCAACGCGGCCGCCCGGGGCACAGGGGCTGCGGGACGTCAGTTTCGATAAGAGCGAGGCCCGGGAGCCGTCGGTATGTCGTTCGAGCAGCACCTAGCAGGGCTGGCCCTCTTCCTGCTCGTCGCGGCGGGGCCGGTCCCGCTCTGCCTCGCCAGCGTGCTGACGCGGGGCAACGCGGCGCTCCAGGCCGGACCCGCGAGGAATCTGCTCGCAGTCCTGGTGGGCTGGTGTGTGGTCCAAGCCCTCGTGGCCCTCGCTCTGGGCGCCGTCGGGCAGTTCCGCGTGAGCGGCGTCGCAGCGGCTGAGGCGCTCGTGCTGGCATCCGGGACAGCCCTCCTCGCGCGGGCACGGAGGACCTCGCCCGGGGTGAAGCCGCCCCGGCCCTTCAGGCTGGATCGCCCGGCAACGGTGAGCGAGGTGCTGGTGGTCGGCTCGATCTGCGCGCTCGGAGTGGCGCTGATCTGGCGCGTAGCTACACAGCCCATCACCGAGCACGACTCGCTCGCGTACCACTTGCCCGCGGTGGCGACTTGGTATCAGGCAGGATCGTTCGAGCGGCTCGATCAGTGGCCGCTGTTCCGGTACTACCCTTTCACCTGGGAGGCCGTGTGCGCGCTGTTCGTCATTCCCTTCGGGGAGGACTTCCTCGCTGCGCTCCCAAATCTCGCCTTGTGGGCGGTGTTCGGGCTGGCGATCTACGAGCTTGGCCGCGCGGCGGGAGCAGACCGCGCGGCCGGTGTGGGGACCGCGGCTATTGCCCTGAGCCTCCCGATTCTCGTGCGAAACGTCAACACGATGCACGTCGACCTCGCCGTCGGCGCGTTCTTCCTGGCGGCGGTGGCCTTCGGCGCACGGTACGCTCGCCAGGGCTCGCCGGCCGACCTCGGCCTGTGGTTCGCCTCGACGGGCATGGTCGCTGGTGTGAAGACCTCCGGCTTGCTTTACGCAGCCCTGGCACTCGTCGCCATCGGGGTGCTGCTGGTTCTTCGCCGAGGGCGCCGGCAGAGCCGACCGGCCGGCCGGGGCGAAGTCGCCGCCGGGGTGCTCGGCGTGCTGGCCGGCCTTGCGATCGGCGGGTTCTGGTATGCCCGCAACTGGATCGAAGCTGGGAACCCGCTGGGGGCGGTGAGTGTGAAGGTCTGGGGTCTGACGCTTTTCCCAGGCAAGTATGAGATAGAGCACTTCAGGAGTACAAGTCTGGCGCGGGTCTTCGACATCTGGAGCCCTGCGGACTACCACATCCTCAGCGACCAACTGCGAGAGCAGTTCGGCTGGGGACTGGCGGCTCTCGCGGTGCTCGGCGCACTCGCCCTACCCGCCCTCTTCGTCGGGCGGAAGCGGACCGGGAGGGCGCCCTTGATAGGGCTGCTTGCGCTCGTCGCCGCGACGGCCTATCTCTACGTCCTGACGCCCTACAGCGGGGACAACGGCCTGCACGGCGGAATGCTCCATCCCTCTATAGGGCCCTCCATGAGATACGCCTTTCCATTCTGCGGTGCGCTTGCGGCCGTCGCAGCAGCGGCCGCGACCGCTGTGAGAATCCCGGGCGGCGCGCTGGCGGCACTCGGCATAGCCGCCATCGCCGTACGGACGGCGTCGCTCGAGGCAGCCCTCTGGGGTCTGCTTTTCCTCGCGGCTTGGCTCGTTGTGTGGCGCATCTGGCTGAAGTTCGCTGCCCGGCCCAGGGGCCGCCGGGTCCGGATACTGACAGTCGCCGCAGCGGCTGGGTGCGCGCTGGGGCTGGCTGCGGTCACGTTCTCAGCGCGTGCCGAGCGACAGCGACAGCGGTTGGTATCCTATGGGGAGATCGTGCAATTCATCGAGCGCGAGACGCGGCCCGATGAGACCATCGGCCACCTACTGTGTAATCAGAGCTACCTGCTGTACGGCTCAAACCTCAGCCGGCGAGTGGTCTTCATGCCGGTGGACTCACACGAGCGTCGGGAGTGGCTGCGGTGCATTGGCGCGCTGGGCATTGATGTGATTGCCGTGGGGCCCTGCGGAAGGATGCGGAGGAAGGGCTGGGCCACCCGAGATTGGTTGGAAGAGGGCGGCTTGCCGGTCAGACGGGTGTTCGGTCGGAACTTCTCGCAGGAGACCTTCTTGTACCGCCTAACACCCGAGGAGTGAGGGATTCCCCGGGTCGAGCCGACGAGCCGAGGGGCCTCATCCTGACAGCGAGCGGATCAACCCCAGGTCGAGGTCGCCCTTCTGACCCCACCCCTTCTGGCCCGGGTCGATCTTCGGCCGGAACTTCTCGTACAGCTCGTACGCGACCTTGGCCAGCTCCTTGGGCTTGTACGATTTGGCGAGATCGGTCATGGCGGCCCGCACTTCGTCCAGATCGTCGCCGAACTTGCTGCCGAGGTACTTCTCCACCTTTGCCGGGTCGATGGGGTCGTCGCGAACCACCGCCCGCACTCCCTCCTCGGTCCGTTTTGCGGGCACCGGCCGCCCGACAACCTCCACCCAGAACTCCTCCCCGAGCCCCGCCTTGCGCGGGGGCTTCCCCGGCTCGGCCGCCTTCGGCGGACCGAATATGCCCAGCCGGCGCCCTTTGGATTGCGCATTGAGCCCGGCCACCCCGCGGCCAAGGCTCAATGACTCTTCCCATTCGTAGCCCATTCGCTGAGCCACCACGGCCCCCCACAGTGTGAGCACAGGCGCCCTATTGATCTTGACGGACTTCGCAGCCATCGCTGGGATTCTTGTGTCGGGCGCACGTGAATTCCTGCCGCCGGCGCCCTGTTTTGCCTGGAGTGATACGACATCTCCCACGCACACCGCGAAGACGGGCCCAGGCCTAAAATCGCATTGATCCTTTGCGCGATTCATGTGACGCCGAATGTGCATGGGGTGTAGGTATAAGACACCGCTTTGCTGAAGAGGATGCGCAGAGCAGCTCACACTGGCGTGCAACCTTTCAGGAAAGGAGTACGCTATGGCGACGACCGACAACCTGCGCGAGGCCTTCGGAGGCGAGAGCCAGGCGAATCGAACCTACCTGGCCTTCGCGAAGAAGGCCGACGAGGAGGGCTATCCCCAGATCGCGAAGCTGTTCAGGGCCGCCGCGGCGGCGGAGACCGTCCACGCACACGCCCATCTTTCGGTCCTGGGCGGGGTGAAGAGCACGGCCGAGAACTTGCAGACCGCGGCCGGCGGCGAGGCACACGAGTTCAAGGACATGTACCCCGGCTTCGTGTCGGAGGCCGAAGCCGAGGGCAACACTGCGGCCGCGATGTCGTTCAAGAACGCGATGGCGGTCGAGGAGATCCATCACGGGTTGTACAACGACGCTGCCGCGAGTCTCGAGGGCGGGAGCGACCTGCCCGAGTCGGCCATCTTCGTGTGCGGGGTCTGCGGGAACACGGTACTCGGAGAGCCGCCCGACAGATGTCCCATCTGCGGCGCGCCGAAGGCCAGATTCTCGGAGGTCAAGTAGCAGCAACCGAAAGGAGGGGTACGGTGCCAAAAGCAATCCGGATTACGGCCGGTGACGTTGAGGTGCGGGCCGAGTTGAACGACACGGAGACGGCGCGCATGATCGCCGACGCGCTGCCCATCGAAGGCACGGCCAACACCTGGGGCGACGAGATCTACTTCGACATACCGGTGTCGTGCGGGCCGGAGAATCCCCGGGATGTCGTGGAGATGGGTGACCTCGCCTACTGGCCCCCCGGCAGCGCCTTCTGCATCTTCTTCGGCCCGACGCCCGCCTCCAGCGGCGACGAGATCAGGCCCGCCAGCGCGGTGAACGTGATCGGCAAGGTCGAAGGCGATCCGACCGTTCTCAAGTCGGTGCCCTCGGGCGCGCCGGTCAAGATCGAGGCAGTCTGAAAGGTGACTTCCGCCATGGAGAGAGTGCAGCTTGGCAGCTCCGGCCTCGAGGTCTCGAAGCTCTGCCTGGGGGCGTGGAACATGGGCGGCCAGAAGGGATGGGGGCCTGAGAGCGAGGAGGCCGCCATCGGCCTCATCCACCACGTCCTCGACAGCGGCTGCAACTTCATCGACACGGCCCGGGGCTATGGCCGGGGCAAGTCCGAGGAGATCGTCGGCAAGGGCATCGAAGGGCGGCGCGACCAGGTCGTCATAGCCACCAAGATGCTGCAATGTGCGCCCGACCAAGTCACGGCGAACATCGAGGCAAGCCTGACGTGCCTCGACACCGACTACATCGATCTCTACATCTGCCACTGGCCCGTGCCGAGCCTGCCGCTGGACCCGTTCTTCGAGGAGATGGTGCGCCAGCGCGAGGCCGGCAAGATCCGCGCCATCGGCGTCTCGAACTTCAACCGGCAGCAGATGGAGACGGCCGTGAGGTATGGTGCCGTCAGCCTCCAGCCGCCGTTCTCGATCCTCTGGCGTGTGGCCGATGATGTGCTCGACTTCTGCCGCGGGAACGGCGTCGCCGTGACGCCCTATTCCCCGCTCGCCCAGGGACTGCTCACCGGACGCTACACGCGGGAGTCGGCGAGAAGCCCGGGCGGACCGCGGGACAGCAATGTGCTGTTCTCCGAAGACGTGCTCCCGGATTCGCTGAAGGTCGCGGCCGAAGTCGATCGAATCGCCGACAGGATGGGCTGCACCTCGGCCCAGGTCGCGCTCGCCTGGGTGCTGCGGACGCCCGGGATCACCTGCGCGCTGGTGGGGGCCAGCCGCCCCTCACAGTGGGACGAGAACGCCGGCGCGCTCGACCTCGCCCTGAGCGAAGACGACTATCGCAGCCTCGACCAGGCGGGCAAGGCCGTCTGGGACCGCTTCGATCCCGAGGACGCGCTCTGGGGCTGGAAGCCGACGTAGGTCTCTGGCGCGCACGCGTGCAGTCGAGCGTTCGTCTGAGCTAGAGACGCTTCAGGCGGTCGTCGCCCCAGCGTTCGGCGGCGGCGTTGATGTTTCGGCGCCACTCCTCGCGCATGTCCAGCGTGCCGGGAGTGCTCCCCTCGCCGTAGCTGAGGCGGTCGAGGAACTCGACGACATCGCCCATCCGCCCCGCGATTAGGTTGACGGCAACAGGTCGGCTCGGGCCTTCGTCGGCCCAGTGGTGGGAGTGAATGAGCCGGTCGATGAGGACCATCTTCTCCCGCGGCGACCGCGCCGCGCGGAAACCCCGCATGTACTCCTGCATGGCGGCAATCACAGGCTCCGCGCCGCTGAGCTGCTTATGCCGGATCGTCTTCACGTACGAGCCCCAGGTCGTCTCCCACCCGCATCCATCACACAGGAGCCGCGCCGCCTTGCGCCAGTTGTGAGGGATGATAGTCGTGCACCGCGGACAGGTCGCCCTTCCCCGGTGGGCCTCGACGGCCGTGATGAAGCTCTCGCAGCGCGCGTAGAGTGCGAGCCCGACCTCGTCGATCAGCTCCTCGTCATAGATGCCCTTCGCGTCGGTCTCGTAGAGCTGTTTGATCTTGCGCTTGGGCACCCGCGAGGCCCAGCGTATCTCGTCCGCTCCGTCCACGACTTCGCTGTGCTTCGTCGCCACAGAGATGCTCTCGACAGTGTGTCTCTTGTGCTACTCGGGCGGAAAGCCTTCCGGCATCCAGCCCGGCAGGAGGCTCGGCGGCAGGGATTTCGCGCGTGGGGCCGCAAGACTGCACCATCTTTCTGGCCCGGCGGCTCAGGCTGTCCGGCCGCGCGGAGGCAGGCACAGTGGTGGTGAAGATCGACCTCGACCGACGCCTCGGGACGATAGATCGGAAGGTCTACGGGATGTTCATCGAGCATCTCGGGCGCTGCATCTACGGCGGCATCTATGAGCCGGGCTCGAACCTGTCGGACGAGTTGGGCTTCCGCGAGGACGTGTTAGAAGCCGCCCGAGGGCTTCGGCTGCCCATCTTGCGCTGGCCCGGCGGCAACTTCGTGTCCGGGTACCACTGGCTCGACGGCGTGGGTCCGAAGGAGAAGCGCCCCGTCCGCCCGGAGCTTGCCTGGAACACGATCGAGACGAACCAGTTCGGCACGAACGAGTTCATCCAGTACTGCCGCGCGCTCGACACCGAGCCCTACATCTGCGCCAACCTCGGCTCGGGGACGATGGACGAGGCCGCCGCGTGGGTCGAGTACTGCAACCGCGCCGACGGGACGTCGTACGCGAAACTCCGCGCTGAGCATGGCTTCGAGTCACCCCATAATGTGACCTATTGGGGCCTCGGAAACGAGATGTACGGCGACTGGCAGATCGGGCAGAAGACGGCCGAGGACTATGCGAAGTTCGCTCGCCAGTGTGCGAAGCTGATGCGAGCCGTCGATCAGTCGGTGAAGCTGGTCCTGTGCGGCGGGCAATCGCTCGACTGGGACCGGGAGGCGCTCGGCAAGTGCGCCGACGTCGTTGACTACATCTCCTATCACTTCTACTGGGGCCCCGTGCAGGGCCAGGACCCGCATTACTCCACCTTGGCCCAGCCGTATCGCTCCGAGCAGTATCTGCTCTTCCTCCGGCAGTTGATCCAGCAGGTCTGCCGCGATCATCGGGTGGAGCATCCGATCCGGATCGCCGTGGACGAGTGGAACGTCTGGTACCGCGTGCACGACAACCAACTGGAGGAGCGCTACGATCTGACGGATGCGCTTGCGGTAGCGATCTACCTGAACATGATGAAGCGAAACTGCCAGGCGATTGGCCTGGCCAATCTCGCCCAGATGGTGAACGTCATCGCGCCGATCTTCACCAGCCCCGACGGCATGTTCCTTCAGACGATATACCACCCACTCCGGCTGGCCGCCGAGAAGAGCGGCCGCACGGCACTCGACATTCACGTCGAGTGCGACACCTATGCGGCGGATTACGTCGGCGTATCGGCGGTGCCCTACCTGGACGCGCTCGCGACTCTCGATGAGTCGGAGAAGAAGCTGTACCTCTCCCTCGTCAACCTGAGCAAGGAAGAGCCGGCGAATGTCGAGCTTCTGCTCCAGGAGGCCGAAGCGCGGGGTGGTCGGGCTCACGTCGTGACCGGCGACGCTCCCGACGCCTACAACGACTTCGGGCAGGAGCGCGTCACGTGCCGGACAGAGGACATCTCCGAGGGCGGAAGTAGGTTCACGTATCGATTACCCGCGCACGCCCACGCGGTATTGGAGCTGGACCTCCGGTAGCACAGCGGCGCCTAGTCCGCAGGCCTGATCTCCGGCGCGGCCTCTCCGGCCTCCACCATCCGGCGCTTCAGCGTCGCGGCCAGCTCCGCGCGCACGTCCCGGTAGGCCGGGTCTGCCACCAGGTTCTGCCGCTCGTGCGGGTCCGCCTCCAGATCGTAGAGGAAGTCCTCCACATAGAGCTCGCTGTCGCGGAATCCCGGATGCCCCGCGCCGCCCGGTGCCCGCACCGAGTACTTCCACTTCTTCGTCCTGACGGCGCGGCCGCAGTGGCTCTCGCTGATCTGCGCGAACACCTCCTCCGGCCAGTCGGTCGCGGTCCCTTCGACAAGCTCCTGCAGCGACCGGCCGCTCATCTGGGCCGGTGGACTCATGCCGCCGGCCCGAAGAACTGTCGGAGGCAGATCGATCAGACTCACCAACTCCGTGACGACGCTCCCGCCTGTGAACCCTGGCCCGTGGACGAGCAGCGGGATGCGGAGGCAGCTGTCGTGACAGGAGCGCTTGTACTCCGCGTTCCGGGTGCGGAAATGGCAGCCGTGGTCGCTCGTGTAGACAAGTAACGTGTTCTCCCACAGCCCGAGCCGCTCCAGCTCCGAACGAACGCGGCCGACGTTCTCGTCCAAGCTGTAGCAGCACCCCAGGTAGTCCGGGTACTCCTCGCGCCAGTCGCCTTCGGTGTCCGTTAGGTCGCCCGGAACAACGAAGTTCTTGAATCGCTGCTTCGAGCCGCGCGGCCCCTCGAAGTGGTTGTGGTCGTTCTGGTGGTGGGGTTCGAGGTAGGAGACGAAGAGGAAGAACGGTCGGTCGCCAGTCCTGGTCCGTAGATACTCGAGGGCCCAGTCGGTCTGCGCATCCACGCGATACCGGTCAGGCGGAAACTCGCGGGTGTTCCCGTCCCCATCGAACATGTGGCCGTCGTAGCTATGGGACGTGTACTCCAGCACGTCGGAGGCGAGCCAGAAGTCCCTGTAACCTCCCCGCCGCGCAGGCGGCACCGGGCTCGTCGTGCAGTCGAACGGCGGGCGCTCCAGGTGCGCCCCGCCGTCTGATCCTAGGTGCCACTTGCCGATGTAGCCGACCTCGTACCCGGCCTTGGAGAGCCAGTGCGCCAGCGTCCTCTCTCCCGGCGGCAGCGCGATCCCGTTGCGATAGCACCCCACCTCGGTCGCGAACTTCCCGGTCTGCAGACAGACTCGCGCCGGCCCGCAGACGGGCTGACACGTGAAGGTGTTCTCGAAAAGCACCCCTTCCCGCGCCAGCCGGTCGAGGTTCGGCGTTACCTCGAGCGGCTGGCCATAGCACCCCAGCGTGTCCCAGCGCTGCTGGTCGCTGAAGAGAAACACCATGTTGGGTTTATCGGCCGCCTTGCCGTCATCCGTGTCAGGGCACATCTTCTCGCTCCTTAATCGCGATGAGACTCTCGCCCGTGGCAGGCGGCCTATCCGCCGGCCAGCTTCCGCACGCGCTCCTCTACTTCGTTAACCGGGTGGGCCAGGGCCGCCTGCTTGAGCCGCGTGAAGACCGGGTAGCCAGCGGCCTGCTCCACCTCCCATTCCCTGGCGAAGCTGCCGTCCTTGATCTCCTCCAGCGCGGCCTCCATGCACAGTCGCGTCTCGGGCGGCAGTGCGCTTTCCATGTGCGTGAGCGTGCCGTACTGGCTGGTGGGCGAATGGAAGTCCATCTGGCGGAAGATGCCGACGTCGGCCATCTGCGCCAGCACCTCAGCCGCCTCCTTCGAGCCCCAAAGCTCCATCAACACCGCCTCTGGCTGGTAGCCGCGCGCAGTCAAGAATTCGTATGAGCCAACGAGCACGCGGAACGTCGCCGGCCAGACGAAGTGCTCGCTGAAGTGGTCGAGCTCCGTCTCTTCCGCAAACGTGCTCTCGATCGCGCCGTTCCGAGTGCAGCCGATCGCCCGCGCGAGGCCCAGCGTCTTCGGCCAGGCCTGTCCCGAACCGTCTTGGTGCACGGCGACGAAGGCGGGTACTCCCTTCCCCGCGACGTAGGCGGCTCTCACTCCGACTCCGATCATTCGCGGCGCGATCATGATGACGTCCGTGTCCGGCGGTGGGGCAATGAGACCGTAGTGGACGTTGTACCCGTGAGCGAAATCCAGCACCTTTCCTGGCTTCAGGTGCGGCAGTATCTCCTTCCGGTACACCGGCTGCTGCACCTCATCCGGGATGAGCAGGCAGATGATGTCTCCCTTGTCCGCTGCCTCGGAGACCGACATCGTCGCGAAGCCGTCTTGCTTCGCCTGATCCTGCGTCGCGTCGGGCACGCCCCCCACGATCACATCCAGGCCGCTGTCACGAGTATTCAGAGCATGAGCCCGGCCCTGGTTCCCGTATCCGATAATCGCAACCGTCTTCCCCTTCAGCAGACGAGCGTCCGCGTCTTTGTCGTAGTAGATGGTCGCCATTCACGCCTCCAGAAGCTGCCTTCGTCCAGCCCTTCGACACCGCCGAGCCGCCGTCCTATGGGCCGGAAGTTGACCTGAGCCGAGGTTGGCGGGCACAGAGACAGAAGAAAGGCCAACCGAATGAGGCCAAGCGCGCCCGGCCTAACGGGAAGTCTGGCAAGGTGCCGCCCATTTGGCACAGCTAGCTCCTGCTGACCGGAGGCCATCCGACCATGACGGCTCAACGACTTGAAGAGATCCTTGGGGGCTTCGGACGAGCGGCCGTCGCCGTCCTGGGTGACTTCTTCCTCGACCAGTACCTCGAGATCGATCCGCACCTCGACGAGAGATCGCTGGAAACCGGCCTCACCGCGCGGCAGGTCGTGTCCGTGCGCTGCCAGCCGGGCGGCGCGGGAAACGTCGCGGCGAACCTGTGCGCGCTCGGCGTCGGGCGGGTGTTGTGTCTCGGCCTCATCGGGGATGACGGCGAGGGCTTCGAACTCGTGAGAGCTCTCCGCCAATTGGGGGCGGACACCGAGGGGCTTGCTGCGACTCCCGACCGCGTCACACCCACCTACCGCAAGCCCGTCGTGCGTACGCCGGACGGTAAGCTGCGGGAGTCGGAACGCCTGGACAGCAAGAACCGGGAGCCGATGCCACAAGAGCTGGAAGAAGTGCTGCTGACGCAACTGCGCGAGGCCGCGGGGCGCGTCGACGCCGTCATCATCCAGGACCAAGTGCAGGAGCCAGACTGCGGTGTGATAACAACGCGAGTGCGCCGAGCTCTTGCCGAGCTTGCCGAGCAGCACGAGCGCGTGGTCTGGCTTGCGGACTCCCGGACTCGGGCCGCTGAGTTCTGGAACGTCATGCTCAAGTCCAACCGCGAGGAAGCCTGCGCGGCCGTTCATCCAGGCTCGCCCGCGCACGATCCTGAGGGCGCGGTCGCCTGCGCGCAGAGCCTATGTCAGCGGACAGGCGCACCGGTCTTCATGACTCTGGGGGAGCACGGAATGGCCGTGGCCGCGGCCGATCGGGTCCGGCGCGTTCCGACGGTTCAGCTCTCGGGGGAGATTGACATCGTCGGAGCGGGCGACAGCGCGGCCGCAGGCATCGCATCCGCGCTGAGTGCGGGTGCGACTCTGGCCGAGGCCGCCGTGGTCGGCAACATCGTCGCCTCGATCACGGTCCAGCAGCTCGGGACGACAGGCACGGCCACCCAGCAGCAAGTGATGGTGCGATTCTCCGAGCATCAGCACATCTGGCGGGACATCTCCTAGTCGCGGAGGCGGCTGCGGAGCAGCTCCAGCGCCTCTCGCTCCCAGCTGAAGGCGATCTTCTCGGGCAGGTCATCCAGCGGGAACCAGCGCAGTGTGACGGCGTCGCTGCCCGCCTTCTCCTCGCCACCGGCCGCCTGCGCCAGGTAGCAGATGTTGAGCGTGTAGTAATCCTCCTCCCCATACCGATCCGTCCAGAAGCCGAGCACCTCCATCGGCACCACTGCCAGCCCCGTCTCCTCGAGCATCTCCCGCCGCGCCGCCTCCGCCGGATGCTCGTCCCAGTTGAGGAACCCGCCCGGAATGTCCCAATAGCCCTTGAATGGCTCGACCGCCCGCTGCACCAGCAGCACCTGCCGACCCCTGAGCACCAGCACCCCAACGCAGGGCCGCGGGTTGTTGTAGTGAACGAAGCGGCACTTGGGGCAGGCCTGGAGGCATCGTTCGTCCATCTTCCGCGCCTCTAGCTGCTCGCCACACTCCGGGCAGAACCTGTAAGCCATCCACACACTCCTCCCCCGGGCCTGTGCGTCTCCCATTCCGCCGCCGCCATACCCCTCCTTCCCACCATGACCGCAACGCGTGGTAGCATGTACGGAGCGAACCATGCACTGGCGGAAGCTCCACCACTGGGACGTCACGCCCGAGGAGGCCGAGCGAATCCAGCTATCGCTGGCGAGCCGAGTCCAACACTCGCTTGACAACGCCTCACCGATTCGACCGGCGACCGTCGCCGGCGCCGTCGTGTCGGCGGAGGCCGCTGCCGTTGTTGTCCTCCGCACGTCCGACCTCGAGCTAGTGGAGGGCAGGAGAATCGAGCTCCCGGGCCCGTCTTCCGGCCGCATGCGTTATCGGCCCGGGCTCATGGCGTTCGCGTACGGCCCGGCCTTGCTGCAGGCATTCGATCTCGTCGAATCACCCGTCGATGTCGTCATGTTCAGAGCCCACGGCATCGCCCATCCACGGCGCCTCGGCCTGGCCGCCCACCTCGGGCTGCTGCTGGAGACGGCCTCCCTCGGGTGCGCCGACAAGCTCCTCTGCGGCCGCCACGCGGCACCCGGTGCGGACCGTGGAGACTGGACTGAAGTGACAGACGGATCTGAGATGATCGGCGCCTGTGTCCGCACCCGGCGCGGCACCCGGCCGCTGATCGTTTCCCCGGGTTACGCCCTCGGCCTGCGCAACGCGGTCGAGGTCGTGCTCTCGACCAGCCGCGAGCACCGGATGCCGGAGCCGCTGCGCCAGGCGCGGCGTATCGCACGAGCAGGCTAGCGCCAGTGAGCCGCTGCGCGCTCTGCCAGACCGAGTTTGCACTCGTATCGAGAGCGATAGGGCTGTGCGCGAGATGCGTGAAGCGCGAGGCCAGTCGCGTGCTGCCTCGCGCCCTGCGCACCCACGCCGAAAGCCGCAAGCAGTTCGGGCTGCCACCCCACCCGCCGCGGTCGAAGGGTGGAGTGAAGTGCACTCTGTGCGCGAACGAGTGTGTGATTGCGCCGGGCGAAAGCGGCTTCTGTGGGATTCGCTCCAACCGAGGGGATCGGCTCACCACAGAGCGCCCAGGCTCCGCAAAGGTCTCCTGGTACCACGACCCACTCCCCACCAACTGTGTCGCAAGCTGGGTATGCCCG
The DNA here is from genome assembly GCA_964559435.1 of uncultured bacterium. Lineage (GTDB taxonomy): Bacteria > Armatimonadota > Hebobacteria > Hebobacterales > Hebobacteraceae > Hebobacterum. Next base: position 64,414 of record CAZLHI010000008.1, read on the forward strand.
GCCGAGACGGAAGCCGGCTATCCCGAGTTCACCCATGCGAGGGGCCCCGAGCACGGGCACTTCAACCTCGCCGTCTTCTACGAGGCGTGCTCGTTCGACTGCTTCTTCTGTCAGAACTGGCACTTCCGCGAGCCTTCGCAGAAGCATCCGCCCGTGCCAGCAGAGCAGATCGCGCGGGCAGTGGACTCGCGCACCTCCTGCATCTGCTACTTCGGCGGCGATCCAGGCCCTCAGCTTCCCCACGCGCTCCGCGCCTCACGGCTGGCGCGGCGGCGGGCCGGCGATCGTATTCTCCGGATCTGCTGGGAGACCAACGGTTCGATGAACGCGAGAATGCTCGATCAGATGGCGCAGCTCTCTCTCGAATCGGGAGGGTGTATCAAGTTCGACCTCAAGGCTTGGGACGAGAGCCTTCACATTGCGCTGACCGGCGTGAGCAATCGGCGCACCCTGTCGAACTTCGCGCGGGCGGCCGAACGCAGCCGAGAACGCCCCAACCCGCCTCTGCTCATCGCGAGCACTCTTCTGGTGCCCGGCTACGTGGACGCCGAGGAGGTGCAGCAGATTGCCCGGTTTGTCGCCTCCCTCGATCCCTCCATTCCCTACTCGCTGCTGGGATTCCATCCCCAGTTCTACATGGGAGACCTGCCGATCACTTCCCGGGAGCACGCCCGGCGGTGTGAGGAGGCGGCGCGGTCGGCCGGGCTCACCCGCGTGACCATTGGGAATGTGCATCTGCTGGGGGCGGCGTACCCGTAGCTTGATGGGCCGGGACGTCGGCAAGGCCTACCGGTGTGCGCGCCGGAGCTTCGTGTTGAACTCCCCGCCGTTCAGCAAGTAGAGCAGTGGCTGCGGGCGGTCGATGCCCTCTACATAGTCAGGTCTGGCCGCCCACGGGGTCACCGAGAGCACGTTGGCGAGGTCCATCCAGAACTCCAGCCGCGCTGGTTTCAGGCCCCAGGTCATATGGAAGTGATTCGCGGGCGCGTATTGCTTGTACTCGCCCATGGTCGCGTACCTCGGCACGACGAATGTGTGGGGCCAGGTCGGGGTGGAGGTGTTGCATACTGCCTGGGCCAGCTTGTCGGGTAGCGAGACCGTCTGCGCCTCATCCCAAACCAAAGAGAAGAGATTCGTGTCCGCGCTGTAGGCCAGGCGGGCGGCGATCCCCTCGATGCCGCCCGGCGATACGAACGTCACCGAATTGCCCAGGCCTGGGAAGTAACCGGGATCGGCTTGGGGCAGCGAGACACCGGCCATGATCTCTGCCAACGAAGCGCCCGGCTTGGCCGCCCAGTCGAGAGACGCGCTGCCAGAGTTGTCGCCGTCGACGAACCCCCTTTGACGCCAGAGAGCATCGGGCTCCACAGACGGCATTCCCAGGGACTCGGCGAGCTGGTTGATCTCCCACGGCTCCCACACCTTGCGGAAGTCCATGAAGAGCGGAGGGTTCCCGGCCGTCAGATAGGTGAAGAAGAGCATTGTCAGGAGCCCCTGCACGTCGGCCTCCGTCGCGTACGGCAGTGGCGCCTTGGGGCCGTTGTGATCGAAGCTCGAGTTGAAGAGCGACTCCATCACATCGGCGACCGGCAGCGGCAGGCCCCGGGTGTCAGATCCCCACTCGAGCTGGCTCATGAAACCGCCCCCGACTGCGTTCAGATCCCGCATCAGATCGCGAACTATCAGGTACATGGCCAGGCTCTTGTCGAGGCGGGCGCTGTCATCATCATCGCGCAGCCCGATCCTGTCCCGCAGGTGCGCGTCGAGCCAGGCCCGCAGCGCAGCCAACTCCTCACTGTCGTAGGCCCCCTTGCTCAGCATGTCCGACAGCAGCTTCATATCCAGACGCGTGATCTCCAGGCCGAATGTGTTGCGAGTCGGGATGACGTGCGCGAGCGCGGTCTCCATACCCATCGAGTCGTGCCCGAAAACGACCACCCGCCTCCCCTTGAGCGTCTGGTACGTGATCGCCGCGAAGCACCAGTTCAGCAAGGCCCTGGCCGTGGAGTCAGTCATCTCCGGCCGCTCGCCCGTATCAGGCCAGGTGCCGACATTGATGTGGACCATGCGGCCGTATTGCGAGATGGCGCCATGGGCCGCGTGGGTGAACACGACCCCGGGCTTCGGGCCGCTGTTGCCGCAGGTGAGGTTCAGCGCCGTGTCAGCCGGAAACTGGGACAAGAGAGAGATCAATCCGAGCTGTGGGAAGGCCCACGTGTCCGGGGCGCACACCAGAACACCGACGCCTTGCGCCTTGAACTGGCGGGCAACAGCGTCGGCCTGGCGCTCGCCGTCCACAAGAACGGGTGAGTAGACGACACGTACGGCCTCCTCCCCAGGCAAGGCGATCTCGGAGGCGACGGCATTGGCCACCATCTCGACGATGTTGGCCGCGCGGCGCCGCGAGGCCTCATCGATGCGCGGATCGCATACGGCGAACACTCCGATCGCCGGAGCCGTCGGCTCTGCCGGTGGATTGTCGGCCAATCGCTGTGCTTCACTCATTGGTCCCTCTCGCTCGGGAGGTATTCGTCCACCACGCCGATCCGGGTAGGCTTTCGAAGCCGAGGGCCTCCTTTCCTTGTAGAGGAAACGGTTCGTGCGCGTGCGAGGTATCGGGACACGCTCCCACGACCTGGAAGCCATTGCACATTCCGCGCCGAAGCACTAGGATGATCAAGCGGGCAGGGAAAGAGAGGGCGAGGCGGCCCAAGTGAAGGCCTTGGTTCTCACCGACTACAATGTGCTCGAATACACGGATGTGCCCGGGCCCACCGTCGGTCCCAGCGATGTGCTCGTGGCGGTGAAGGCCTGCGGCATCTGCGGCAGCGATGTGCACGGGCTCGACGGCAGCACCGGACGGCGGATTCCGCCCGTGATCATGGGGCACGAGGCGGCCGGAGTGGTGGCCGAAGTCGGCTCGGGCGTCAGCGAATGGGAGCTCGGAGACCGCGTCACCTTCGACTCCACCATCTACTGCCGCGAATGCCACTTCTGCCGCAAAGGTCTCCTCAACCTCTGTGACAACCGGCGCGTGCTCGGGGTCTCCTGTGAGGAGTATCGGCAGGACGGAGCGTTCGCCGATTACGTGGTCGTTCCGCAGCACCTCCTCTACCGGCTGCCGGAGGGCGTTTCGTTCGAGCGGGCGGCCATGGTCGAACCGTTCGCGGTGGCCCAGCACTCGGTGAGCCGCTCTCCGCTGTCACCGGGCGACGCCGCAGTGGTAGTCGGCGCCGGCGTGATAGGACTGTGTATGATCCAGTGCCTGCGGGCCTCCGGATGCGAGCGGATCATGGCCGTCGACCTCGACCGGGATCGGCTCGACCTCGCACTCGGGCTCGGGGCCGAGAGAGCCTTCAGTCCGGACTCAGCCGATGTCCGCGCCGAGAGCCTCGACCTCACGGAGGGCCGCGGCGCCGACTTGGCGTTCGAAGCAGTGGGCATCACGGACACGGTGAAGCTTGCCGTGAACTGTGTCAGGAAAAGCGGGGCAGTCGTGCTCGTTGGCAATGTCTCGCCGACCGTGGAGCTTCCGCTGCAGGCCGCCGTCACCCGAGAGCTGACCCTCTACGGCTCCTGCATCTCCCGGAGCGAGTATCCGGACTGCCTGGACATGATGGAGCGAGGCGCGCTGAATCCGGACCCGCTCATCAGCGCGATGGCCCCGCTGGCGGAGGGCGCGGCCTGGTTCGAACGTCTGCGGAGCCGAGAGCGGGGACTGGTGAAGGTGATCCTGAAGCCCTGACCCAACCGGAACGCAATGGCGGGGCCGCCGACGGGCGCTACCCCTTCACCTCGCAGTCGGCCAGCTCCTCCATCGCAAGCACCAGGGCCTGTGTCCCGAGGTCGCCCTTGCCCTTGGCCGAGAGCGACCTGATCAACTGGTGGATGAGAGCCGTCGCGGGCAGCGGCATCTCGAGTTCGTCCGCGGCGGCGGCGACCAGCCGCAGGTCCTTCTCCTGGAGGGCGAGCGCGAAGCCGGGAGCCCAGTCGCGTTCGAGCATCTTCGGCCCGTGAAGCTCCATGATCCTCGACGCGGCCAGCCCCGAGCCGACGACCTCCAGGACCTTGCGCACATCCAGCCCGGCCTTCGCGGCGAGAGCGAGCGTCTCGCAAACAGCCTGGATGGTGATGACACAGGCGACCTGGTTGCACAGCTTGGCCGTGTAGCCTGAGCCGTTCTCCCCGAAGTGGACGACGCTCCCCCCCATGACTTCAAGGATCGGCAGGCACTGGTCGAACGTGTTCTTCGGCCCGCCGGCCATGATGGAGAGCGTGCCGGCCTCGGCTCCCTGCGGCCCCCCACTCACCGGGCAGTCCAGCATCGGCACGCCCTTGTCGGCGAGCGCCGCCGCCACGCGTCGGCCCACGCCCGGCGCGATGGTGCTCATCTCGATCAGCACATCTCCCCCGCCGGCCCCGTCGATGACACCGCCCTCACCGAGGACGGCCGCCTCAACATCCGGCGAATCGGGGACGATTGTGATGATCACACTGCTCTTCCCCGCGACGTCTTGGCATGAGGTCCCGCGCGCCGCGCCCATCTTCACGAGCGGTGCGATCTTCTCTTCGACGATGTCGTAGACGGCGAGCTGATAGCCTGCCTTCACGAGATTGCTCGCCATGGGCAGACCCATGTGCCCCAGACCGATGAAGCCAATCGAAGGCTTGTCCAATGCTCCTACCTCCTCAAGCGGTATCTGCTCTCGCCCCGGCTAGCTCTTCTGCGCAAGCAGCTCCCTCCCGACCGCGGCGATGTTCTGCGCCGTGAGGCCGTGCTTCTCCAGCAACTCGTCGGCGAGGCCGGACTCGCCGAATGCGTCGGCCACCCCGATCCGCCGCAGCGGCACGCGTCGGCTTGCCCGCTCCGCAAGCACCTCGGCGACCGCGCTCCCCAGACCACCGATGATGCTGGCCTCCTCCACGGTGACCACGGCCCCGGTGCGCTCGCAGGAAGCGAGGATCGCGTCGGCGTCGAGCGGCTTGACCGTGTGGACGTTCAGCACCTCCGCGGACACGCCCTGCTCCTCCAGGAGTTCGGCCGCTTCGAGAGCGCGGCCGAGTATGACTCCACAGGCCGCGATGGTGATACCGCCACCCGGCCGGCGGACCTCTGCCTTGCCGATCTCGAAGGCCGCTCCGTTCTCCCGCCAAACCGGCGTTTCATACCGGCTCAGCCGCAAGTAGACCGGCCCCTCCCGCTGCGCGGCCGCCCGGGTCGCCAGGCGCGCTTCCTCGGCATCTGACGGGACGACGACGCACATGTTCGGCAGGCTGCGCATCAATGCGACGTCTAACACCGACTGATGGGTCGCGCCGTCCGGCCCCTGAGTGATGCCCGCGCTGGAGCCGGCCAGCTTCACACCAAGCGCCGGCAACGCGACTTGCTGGCGCGTCTGGTCGAAGGTGCGGCCGGCCAGGAAAACGGCAAACGAGTTCGCGAAGGGCACCATACCGCCGAGGGCCAGCCCCACGGCCGTGCTCACCATGTCCTGCTCGGCGATTCCTATCTCGAAGAAGCGATCCGGGAAGGCCTCTGCAAACGCTGCCGTCCGCGTGGAGCGGAACAAGTCCGCGTCCACGACGGCCACCCGCGGGTCCTCCGACCCCAGCGCCAGCAGGGCCTCCCCATAGCCGTCACGAGTGCCCTTCAACTCCGACATTCATCAGCCTCCGAAGGAAGCGATCCTGGCCTCAAGCGCGGCCACCGCCTCGCCGAATTGCTCTTCCGTAACCATCACATTATGGAAGCCCGGCCGTCCCTCCATGAACGGAACGCCCTTCCCCTTGACCGTTCGCGCGATGATGGCGGCCGGCCGCCCCGTCACCTCCCCAGCCGCGTCGAGCGCCCCGCAGATCTGTCCCATGTCGTGGCCGTCGATCTCGAACGTCTCCCAACCGAAGGCCCGCCACTTCTCGGCGAGTGGCTCGATGCTCAGGCGCTCCTCGGTGCGGCCCATCGCCTGAAGCTCGTTGCGATCGACGAGTGCAGTGAGCGTGTCGAGCTTGTAGTGGGCGGCCGTCATAGCGGCCTCCCACACCTGTCCCTCCTGGCACTCGCCGTCGCCGAGAAGAACGTACACCCGGTAGCCTCTGCCAGTCGCCCGCCCGGCCAGCGCCATCCCGTTAGCGACGGAGAGTCCCATCCCCAGCGACCCGGTGTTGGCCTCCAGGCCGCAGGTCTTGCGCATGTCGGGGTGGCCCTGAAGGTTGCTGCCCAGCGTCTTGAGGGTGGCGAGCTCCTCCTCGGGGAAGAAACCACACCGCGCAAGACACACGTAGAGAGCCGGCACAGCATGTCCCTTGCTCAGCACGAACCGGTCGCGGTCGGGCCAGTCGGGCTCGCACGGGCGGAGGCGGAGCTGCCGATGATAGAGTGCCACGAGCAGGTCGGTGGCGGACAGCGAGCCGCCGAAGTGGTGGAATTTCCCCGGCCCCATGCATTTGACGATTTGCAGGCGGACTTCGGCCGCACGCTTCTCCAGTTCCCGCATGCTCACATGTCGGCCGGGCAATTCATCACCTCCGCGAGGCTGGACTCGTCATATCACAGTCTGTCCCGACACTTGAGCTGACGGCCAGATCGCCAGGTCGGTGATCGTCACCCTTGGGGGCCGCGTCACAACGTAGTAGACCGCTTCCGCCACGTCGCCCGCCTTCAGCATCGCGGCCCGCCGCTCTGCGCTGGGCACCTCCGGTCTCCGGTCCACGAACGACGTATCGACCTCCCCGGGGCTGATCGCGCATGCGCGGATGCCGTTTCGTCCTTGCTCGCTGTTTATGGACTCTGTCAGAGACAGCAGCGCCCGTTTTGCCGCGCAGTAGTGCGCGCCTGTGCCCGGAGACACGAGCCGCGAGGCCGTGGACACGATGGTGACGATGATGCCGCCCCCGCGATCGAGCATCATCGGCAGGAATGCTTGCACACAGTGAAACACGCCGTTCAGATTGACCGCGATCACCCTCTCCCACTGCTCCGGCGACATCTCGGCCAGGGTCCGCTCCTTCGTATTGATCCCGGCCGCGTTGACCAGTATGTCCACTCCCCCGAGGGCCGACTTCACCGCGGCCGCCGCGGCGTCCACTTGGGGACGGTCAGTTATATCAGCGCGACAGACCAAAGGCCCGGCAGATTCCAGCTCGCCGCTCACAACGTCCAACGCGCTCTCATCGGCGTCCAGAAGCGCGAGCCGTGCCCCGGCCCCTGCCAGCCGCCTCGCGCAGGCCGTTCCGATGCCGCCGGCAGCCCCGACGATCACCGCCACTCTTCCTTCGACTGTCTGTGCAAGCTTCGCGCTGCTGTCTTCGCTCACTTTGTGCCCCCGAGAAGGCCTGCACGCTGGAGGCGCTGCCGACACGCTCTCGGTTCGCCACTCATTCCAGAAAACATGCTGGGACTTCGATTGGGGGGCGCCAGGCCCATGAGACCCGGTCACTAGCGGGTATCGGAGGGCGGCTTCAGCGCGATGTGGGGCAACTGCGCCTCGGCGCGGGAGAACCTTTCGCCGGCGCGAAGCGTCAAATAGACAGGCGGCAGCCAGCGCGCTGTCGCCCTCTTAGCGGCTGTGACATAGGCTTGACAGGCTGTTCGGCGAACCTATAGGTTGTGGCGAAGCGCCATCTGGCAAGGGGTTGCCTGATGATGAGAAGGCCGCACTCGCTCTTGCTCCTGCTCGGCTTCGTGTTCGGGTTGACTGCACCGACCACAGCCGCCAGCGCGCAGTCGGTCCAGTGGGATGCCACCCTGGGCTTCGAGGGGGTATACAAGGAAGGCGCCTGGACCCCTGTCTTCGTCGACATCTCCAACCAGGGCGACTCGGAGTCCGGAGAGATTCGTCTGCCGATCACTGAGTACGTCGGGACCTTTGAGCGCGAGCTCATCAGCTACTCGCTGCCGGTGGACATTCCACGCAACTCCAACAAGCGACACGTCCTTTACATTGCATCCGAGCGGCCAGGCAAGATCTACCTACGAGTTGGCCGCAAGCAGAGCGAGAAGGAGCTCAGTGCGGAGCATTACGCTGCGCCCGATGATACCCTTGTGGTCATCCTCGGTGGTGATCGCGGTTTGCTCAGGTTCCTCACCGGCACGCCGGCGGTGCCCCCGTCCGAATTCCGATCCGATACCGACCAGCGTCCGGGGTACGGGACGCCAGCAGGTGACGAGACATCGGTCTTCCAGGTAGGGCATGCCGACTGGGACGCCTTGCCCGACTCGTGGATCGGCTGGGACGGGGTCAATGCCGTGATCCTCGGCGATGCGGGCTTTGCGGGCGCGTCGCAGCAGGACCTCGACGCGCTCCTCACATGGGTGCAGTTGGGCGGCACGCTCGTCGTTCCCGGCGGCGCCCAGGCCCCGCAGATGGCGGCCAGCCCCGTCGGCGGCTTGCTTCCCACCGATGTGAGAGGCACGGCCACCGCGCCGCATCTCGGTGCGCTCGAAACCTGGACCGGACACGCCATCGACAGACAGCCGGCCCTCGTCGCCGACGGGCCGACCCATGCGGGCGCATCAGTGCTCTGCGGGTCACGACAGCATCCCCTGGTGGCCGTTCGTCAAGTAGGCTCCGGTCGCATTGCCATGACATCGTTCGACTTCACCGCCGCCCCGGTGAAGTACTGGGACGGCCAGGCCGCCATGTGGCAGCGTTTGCTGTCTCAAGCTCCCTCCCCACCATCGCTCACGGTGCGGGCCGAGGCGCAGTCCCCATGGGGCCCGCCTCAACTCACGTTGAGCGGCGCCGCGACCTACACGCCAGCGGCCGCGCTGCCGCCGTTCTGGCTCCTGCTGGGGTTCCTCGGGGCCTACATCATTGTGCTCGTGCCGGTGAACTACGCCCTTCTGAATCGGATCGACCGGCGCGAGCTGGCCTGGCTCACCACACCTGCGATAGTGGTCATCTTCACCGTCGGCGCCTATATCGCCGGCTACGGACTCCGCGGCGGGAACATCATCCTCAATCGCCTCGCCGTCATCGAAGCCGCTGCTGACACAGGTATCGCGCGGGGCCGAGGCTACGTCGGGATCTTCAGCCCCAAGCGTACAAGCTATGAGCTCGCGCTCGAGCACACCGCCATCGGTGCGCGCGACCTCACGATCAGGCAGGAGCGGACCAGAAGCGCAGCAAGAGTCAGCTACGGCGAGCCCGGAGTCGTGTCCAACATCGCCATGAACATGTGGACCTCCCGCGCTTTCGGCGTGGATTTCCTGGCCGACCTGCAGGGCGGCGTTGGCGGATACATCGAGTGGGATGGCTCCGCGCTGACGGCATATGTCGAGAATAACACGGGGCTGACGTTGCGGGAGTGCCGCGTGGTGAGGGGCAATGTGCAGGGCAGCAAAAGGAACCTGCGCCCAGGCCAAGCCGCCACCTGGGCCTTCGGCAAACGGTCCAGCATAGGGGAGCGGAGCTGGAACAGGTTCCGCAGGCACCTGATACCGCCGGAGGAAAAGGAAGGGATGGCCGAAATCGCCGCCCGCTCGCTCTTCGGCGACACTCCTCATATGCCTCCCGGAGCGTTTTGGCGTGACGTAACCGGGCCTCGCGTTCTGGCTCTGCTGGACGCGCCGCTCACGCCCGTGAAACTTAACAGGCGCGGGGTCAAGACGAACGACCTCGCTCTCTTGATTGTTGACTTGCCGCTTCGAATCACCCCGGGGCCTGGGATTCCGATCCCCGGTTGGATAATCCGCAGGCGGATCATCTCGACCGATGGCTCGGTGGGAAGGGGCGATCCGTGGCATCCGCAACTGGCGATATATGAGGGCAGCGCAGTGCTCGAATTCCAGGTTCCGTTGAGTGAGAAAGGCAGAGAGGCCCTCGGACTGACGCTATCTCTCTCCGCTGGTCCTGCGCCCGGGCAGGCCGGCCCGGGAGGCTTGCCCACCCTCGCCGCTTATAACTTCCAGCGCAACTCTTGGGAGTCTTTGCCGGGCGCCGTGCAATCAATCAAGTTCCGGAATCCAGCCGCGTACATGAGCAGCGACGGGCGCGTTCTCGTCGAGATAGAGGCGCCCCCGGGTGGTGTGTCCGTCAATCAGGCGCAGCTTTTCGCCGAAGTGAATGCATACTAGCGGGTGCAACCGATGATCGAGCTGAGAGGACTGACGAAGAAGTTCGGCAGCTTGGTGGCCGTCAACGACCTGTCCTTCCGGATCGAGCGGGGCGATGCCTTCGGCTTCGTCGGTCCCAACGGGGCCGGCAAGACGACGACCATCAGGATGCTGGCCACGCTTCTGCAGCCGGACGGCGGGACGGGAAGCGTCAACGGCCATGACGTGGTCAAAGAGCCGGAGGCGGTCCGCGCCTGCGTCGGGTACATGCCGGACTTCTTCGGCGTCTACGACGACATGAAGGTCTGGGAGTACCTGGACTTCTTCGCCGCTGCCTACCGCGTCCCGCCGAGCAAGCGGGGTCATCTCATCCGCGACGTGCTGGAGCTCACCGACCTGACCGACAAACGGGAGGAGTACGTGGATGCGCTCTCGCGCGGCATGAAGCAGCGCCTGTGCCTGGCCAAGACTCTGGTGCACGACCCGGAGGTGCTCCTGCTGGACGAGCCGGCCTCCGGCCTCGATCCCCGCGCCCGCATCGAGATTCGCGAGCTGCTTCAGGAACTGGTCAAGATGGACAAGACGATCCTCATCTCCTCCCACATCCTCCCCGAGCTGTCCGAGTTGTGCAACAAGATCGGCATCATCGAGGGCGGCAGGCTGGTGCTGGCCGGGGATGTGAAGGAGATCGCGGCCCAGCTCGCCGGCGGGCTGAGACTCATCATCCGCACCGGCAACCGGCTTCAAGAGGCGTGCCAGTTCCTCGCGGCCTGTCCGGACATCGCCGCCGCCGAACTGGGCGAGGACGGATGCATCGAGTGTGTCTACAAGGGCGCCGAAGGCCGGCACCATTCAATCCTCACGGCTCTGGTGCAGGCCGGCTTTCAGGTCCAGTCTTTCTCCGAGGAGGCCACCAATCTGGAGATGCTCTACATGAGGCTGACTCGCGGAGTGGGTTCCTGATGAGCGAAGTGCTCGAAGCAGGTCTATATCGGGCTCTGCGCTTCAATCCCTGCGTCGTCATCAACGAGCTCCGCACGCGGATGCGGGGATGGCGCCCCTTCATCGTGCTCTTGGCCTACGCCGCCATCGCTTCGACCGCCGCGCTCATTGCGTTGCTGCCTCTCGTACTGGAGCAGCAATACCTCGGCCGGAGCGCGGTCGAGTTCGGCCGGACGACCTTCGCCGCGCTCGCCCACACGCAGCTCACGCTTATCCTGCTGATCGTGCCAGCCTATGCCGCGGGCGCCATCACGATGGAGCGGGAGAAGCGCACCTTGGAGATGCTTCGCACCAGCCTGGTGAGTGCCTCCGATGTCGTCACCGGAAAGCTCCTGGTCATACTCGCCTTCGGGCTGATCCTTCTGCTCACATCCCTGCCGGTGGCCTCTTGGTCCATCCTTCTGGGCGGCGTAGCTCCGGAAGAGGTCCTCTACATCTATAGCTATCTCTTTCTCGTCGCTTTCTTCGCGGCCGCGCTGGGCATGCTGTACTCCGTCCGGCTAAAGCGCTCCATGGCAGCCGTTGTGGCAACCTACGGAACGCTCATAACGACCGGCGTGCTTGCGCTCGTCGTGCCCATGATCGTGGCGGAGATCCTGCTCGGAGGCGCTTCCTCCAACCCGGCAATCGGTCGCGAGGCCGCCGTGTACGTCCTGCTCACACTATCTGCCACAGCAGGCTGGATCGTGTTCTTCGTCGTTCGAGCGGCGGCGGAGCGGCTGCTGGGGAAGCCCCGGCGCCGGCTGGCCGTGGCGCTCGGCCTGTTGCTGGCCCTCGCGCTCCTTGGTCTGGCAATTCTTCCGAACGGGCCCCTCGTGCGCGCAGTCGCGCAGGTGAGCGTGACAGCCTTCGTGATCATCAATCCTTACGCCGCACTGTCTGCTCTGATGGATGGGGAGATCACCCAGTTCATCATCCTTGGGCCGTCCGGCGTCGGCCGAGGCGCTACGGGGTTCGGTTTGCAGTTGTGGACCATCATCTGCGGCTTCTTCCTGCTGTTCGCAGTCGCGCTGTGGACGGCGGCCATCTCGGGCTTCGCACGCCGAACCGAATGACCTCGGGAACCCGGAGGAGCTCCCGGATCGGGACATGGCGACCGCAGAGAGCGAAAGCATGACCGGCAAACTGCCATGGGGCCTCGATCGCTCGTGGCGCTGGGCGATCGCCCTGCCCCGCAATCCCGTGCTCGTGCGCGACATCAGGTCCATGTTCCGCGGCCGCCGCGTGGCGACCATCCAGCTTGCCTATCTGGTGGCCCTCATGGCCGCCATGGCCGTCGCCTCACTCCTCCTCTACCAGCAACTGCGGATGTTCCACGCGGGCTGGGGAGCGCGGGCCTCTCTCGCTGACTTCGGACGGTGGATGTTCATCGGCCTCGCTGAGACCCAGGTGGTCGTGATCCTGCTCACTGTGGTGGCCTACAGCGCGGCCGCGATCTCGCTGGAGCGTGAGAAGCAGACATACGACGTACTGGCCATAACCCGCATGACGAGCGCTGAGGTCGTAGTCGGCAAGGTCGCCTCTATCGCCACCTTCTGCTATCTGCTCATGCTGACGTCCGCGCCGCTCGCCGCCTTCTGTCTGTTCTTCGGCGGCGTCTCGCCGAGCGAGATTGCCGTCACCTACGGCATGTTGGCCATCAAGGTGCCCCTGTGGGCGTCTATTGGCGTCCTGGCATCGATTATAAGCGGCCGGAGCGTGCCCGCCTATGTCGGGACGCTCGTCGCCGTCGCCGGAGAGAACGTCTTGGCCGTTCTGCTGATGGAGCCATACCACGATCCCGCGGTCTGCATGGGGCTCTTCAGCCCCCTTGTCGCTCCGCTCGCCGAGGGCGTTGACTTCGCCCTGCTCGGGCAGTCGATCCCGTCTTGGCTGCTGCCGATACCCTATGCAGCTCTGCTAACCGCTCTCGCGATGGTCGGCTGCGCGGAGGCCATGCTTCACTATCGCCCCAAGCGCAGTCCGCTGCTGCGAGGTCTTCTGCTGGGAACGACGCTCTACATGGGCTTCCTGCTGACGGCCATGGTCGTGAACGGGTCAGTCCAGTCGCCGGGCGGCCAGCTGCCCGTCACGAACGTTCTCTTGGGTGCCTGGGCATGGGCGTGTCTCTTCGTGCCGATCTCCACGTCTTATCCCCCCAATCCGGACAATGGCGGCCCTGGCAGGCTCGATCGCGCAGCCATCGACCCGAACCGATGGCTGGAGCGCGATGCGGCCACAGGCGGGGGCTTCTGTCTGCTCATGTGGCTCACAGCGCTGGCCGGAGCGGCCGCAGCGATATCCGTGGCACTTGTGAAGTTGCATGGTCAAGTGAAAGTGCCTGCCGACCTCACCACCACGCCGGCACTGTGCCTCAGCCTCGTCATCTACGCTCTGTCGATCATGGCCTATTCCGCCTGGGGCACGGTGCTCGCCATTGTCAACAAGGCCCGCCGGGAGGTGGCTCTGGCGACGATGCTCTTCATCCTGTTCATGAACGTCGGCGCCGCCTATGTCTTTGGCGTCGACATCACGCGCAGGAGCCCGCGCGTAGCGCCGGTGGTCCTCGCCTCACCCGCGGCGGCCGCCTCCACCGTGCTCGCGCAAGCCCGGGGGCACTCGCTGTGGGGCAGGTACACACTGGAGGAAGCCTTCGCGTACGGCATCGGTTATCCCCTACTGCTGCTTGGTGGGGCCTACTGGTATTACACCCGGAATTGTGGCAAACGCGGCCTGGAGGAGAAGCAAGGCCCCGATGATGAGCCATTGCCCGGCAACTCATAGCCGGGAATATGTCACAATAGTGGTAGCGCGCCTGATGATCGAGGTGCGAGCGCGGGGTCCCGTTGGAGGCGATGTGCGATGACTGCCAACGTATCTTCGGCTACAGCGTTGCAGGGCGCGCCCCGGGCGATCCGGCGCGGGCTGCGCTCGGTGCGGCTCCATGTCCGCTTCCTGCTTGCGCTGCGGCTCTCCGCCGCTGGCATCGCTGTTGTCGCAGCGGTTGCCGCACTGGCCGTTCTCATGCTGCGACTGCTCGACATGTGGTATCCGCCGCTTGCGCCCGAGGTCGCTCTCGGCGCCGTCCTCATATTGTCCTGCTGTGTGGCGTTGATCTGGCCGCTTCCCGACCGTACCATAGCCGCCAGCACCGACCGGAGGCTCGGCCTGCGGGACCGCATCGGCAGCGCCGTCCAGTTCGTCCGCGGCCGCTCGCCCAGCGGAATGCAGCAGGCCACCATTCTCGACGCGGTGCACTACCTGACCGCGGTTCGACCAGGCCAGGCGTTCCCCATCGGCTGGCCGCGAGGAGCCAAGGCGGCCGGGGTCTGCCTGTTTGCGCTGCTGCTCGTCCAAGTCTTGCCCATCCCAGCGCTCCTGCTTTCCGCCCAAGAGCGGGAGGAGAAGGCCGAACTCCGCGAGCATGCAGCCCAAATCGAGCCGCTCGCAAAGGACCTGGAACAGGCGGCCCTGGAGGCCGACGACGAGGAGGCCAAAGAGGTCGCCCGGCAGCTCAGGAAGCTCGTCCAGCAGCTCCAGCGCGGCCGGCTGGACAAGAAGAAGGCCTTGCTGGGCATGGACGAGCTGGAGAAGAAGCTCGAGAAGCTGGAGCAGCGCCTCGAGCGGGCCCGCCCCAAGACGGCCGGCGAGGCCGCCGAGAAGCTCCGGCAGGCCGCGCAGAAGTCGGTCGCCTCCAAGGCCATGGAGCTGGCACGCCAGGCCCGCGAGCGCGGCGACGAGCGGGCGGCAAAACAGCTGGAGCAGATGGCGAAGCAGGCCCGAGAGTCCCGAGACGCGTCACAACTGCGGGACCTGGCGCGGCAGCTCGAGGACCGCGCGGCGGAGCTTGGCGCGTCGCTGGGGCTGCCGCCGGAGACCCTGTCTGCCCTCTCCGAGTTCCTCGGCGGAGGGGACCTCGAGCTGTCGGAGTCGGCGATGGAGAAGCTCGCAGCCCTGTCCGACAGCCTGTCGCAGGGCAGTCTCACGGCGGCTGATCTGGAGGCCCTGGCCCTTGAACTGGAGGAGTTGTCGGAGCTGCTGGAGGGAACGGACCTGGCCGAGCTGGCCGAGCTCCTCGCCGAAGCCTCCGAGTGCTTGAAGGCCGGTGACTGCAAGAGGGCAGGCAGCTGCCTCGGCAAGGCTGTGGGGCTCTGCAAAGCCAAGCTCGCCAAGCTCGGCCTGGCCGGCGCCTGCCGTGCGGGGCGGCTGGGGCTGGGTCGATGCTACGGTCGGCGCTTCCGTTGGGGAGGGGGTGGCCCAATGCGCCAGGATCACATCCCGCCGAACGCGCCGACCACGCAGCTCTTCGCGCCCAGACAATCCGACAACCCAGGCGACCTGGAGCGCGTCCGCGCCAAGATCAGCCCAGGGGGTCCCATGATAACCACCACCGAGAAGGGCGCGCCTGTGAAGATCACCGAGTCCCGTGTGCCCTATTACGAAGTCATCTCGGACTACTCGAAGACCGCGGAGGAGGCCCTCTCCAAGGAAGAGGTGCCGCCCGCCTACCGCGGCACTGTGCGGGCCTACTTCGACGCCTTGCAGTCAGGCGCGAAGGCTGCGAAAGAGTAGGCTCAGGGCCGAACCGGCAGGTAAGGAGGAGAGCCTTGTCAGAGGCAACGATCGCGACCGAGGAGCAGGCGCGGCAGCAGTCGGAGCGCTTCCGCCAGCTCGTCGGCAATCTCAAGAGGGAAGTCGCCCGCGTGATAGTCGGGATGGACGACGTGGTGGAGAACACGCTGATCGCGCTGCTCTCGGGAGGCCACGTCCTGCTCGAGGGAGTCCCGGGGCTGGGGAAGACGCTGCTCGTCAGGACTCTCTCCGAGGCCCTCGACCTCAAGTTCGCCCGCATCCAGTTTACGCCGGACCTCATGCCGGCCGACATCACCGGCACCATGGTTCTGTGGGAGAAGCCGACCGGTGGGCGGGAGTTCGAGTTCCAGCCCGGCCCCGTTTTCGCGAATGTCGTGCTGGCCGACGAGATCAACCGCGCCACCCCGAAGACGCAGTCCGCCCTGCTGGAGGCCATGCAGGAACATTCGGTGACGGTCTCCGGGACTTCCCGCAAGCTCGACGAGCCGTTCCTCGTGTTCGCCACCCAGAACCCGATCGAAATGGAGGGGACGTACCCCTTGCCGGAGGCCCAGCTCGACCGGTTTCTGTTCAAGGTCTTGGTCAAGTTCCCCTCGCTTGCGGAACTGCACGAGATCGTCAACCGCACCACGGGGCACGAAGTGCCGCACGCCGACAAAGTGGCGGGGAAAGAAGAGATACTGGCCCTGTGCGAAGTGGCGCGGCAGGTGGCCGTCGCGGAGCACGTGCAGGACTTCGCGCTCCGGCTCGTGCTGGCGACACATCCGGACAACGAGCAGGCGCCGGATTCGGTGAAGCGCTTCGTACGCTACGGCGCCAGCCCGCGGGGAGGCCAGGCGCTGATTCTGTCCGGCAAGGTCCGTGCGCTGATGGACGATCGCTTCAACGTCTCCGCGGACGACCTGCGGGCCTCTGCCTTGCCGGCCCTCCGGCACCGGCTCGTGCTCAGCTTCGAGGGCCAGGCCGAGGGCGCGAACCCGGACGACCTGATCGGCGAGGCGATCGAGCGAGTGGCCGGCGGCCAGCAAGACGTGCCGGTGTGACAGAGCGATGACGCACGCTGCGAGCGCGGCCTCGGATAGCTCCTATCTGCTCAGCCCGGAGTTCCTGCGAAAGCTGGAGCAGGCCGCCATCGCGTCGAAGCACATCATGATCGGCCGCACGAAGGGCGAGCGGCGATCCGCGCGCCGCGGGTCCTCCGTCGAATTCGCCGACTTCCGCGGCTACAACCCCGGGGACGACATTCGCTACATCGACTGGAACGCTTTCGCCCGCCTCCAGCGGCTCTTCTTGAAGCTGTTCATCGAAGAGGAAGACCTGCACATCTACCTCCTGCTCGACGCCTCCCAGTCCATGGACTTCGGCTCGCCAACGAAGTTCGACTGGGCCGTGCAGGCGACGGCCGCCCTCGCCTACATTGGACTGTGTGGCGGCGACCGCGTCCAGGCCTTCGCCTATTCCACCGGGGACGGCGACATCTCCCGACTCTACCGAGGGCGGGGCTCCGCCGCTGAGCTTTTCCACTGGCTCGCCGACCAGAGGCCGGGGGGAGAGACAGGCCTGGTGAAGGCCGTGAGATTGCTGCGCACTGTGGCGCCCGCGCCTGGACTCACGTTCGCGATCTCCGACTTGCTGTCGCCGGAATGGGAAGACGCGCTGGCACAGCTCGCCGCCTCCAGAGGGGAGGTCTGTGTGCTCCAGGTGTTCACGCCAGACGAATTCGACCCCGGCGCCCGCGGCGACCTCAAGCTCATCGACTCCGAGACCGATGAGGAACGAGAGGTGACGATGGGAGCCTCCGTCCTGCGCCGCTATGCGCAGGAGCGCGATGAGTTCCTGTCGGCAGTGCGGGCGACCTGCAACCGATACGGGTTCTCGTACCTCTTCTCCCTGACCGACGAGTCGGTCGAGGACATGATCCTCAAGTCGCTGCGACGACTCCAGATCATCAAGTGATCAAATGGAGCTGCTTGCACCACTGGCACTGATAGCCTTTCTCCCGCTGGCCGGGGCGATCATCCTCCTGTATCTGTTGAAGCTCAGGCGAAGGGACTACACGGTTCCCTCCGTCTTCCTCTGGCGGCGGGCGGTGCAGGACATCCAGGCGAACGCGCCCTTCCAGAAGCTGCGCAAGAACCTCCTGCTCATCCTCCAGCTCATCGCGCTGGCGGCGCTGGTCGCCGGCGTCGCGGCGCCGTACTTCCTGGCGCGTCGTCTCGGCGGAAAGAGCACGATCATTGTGCTGGATGCCTCCGCCAGCATGAAGGCCACAGATGCTCGCGGCTCGCGGTTCGCAGAGGCGAGAGAGCTGGCCGAAGATATCGTCAACGGAATGGGACGGCGCGACGAGGCGGCCTTGCTCATTTGCTCCGACCACGCAAAGCTGGCCCTTTCCTTCTCGCGGGACCGCGGCCGGCTGGCTTCCGCGATCCGCTCGGCCGAGCCCACTGACTGCGTGACCAATGTTCGAGACGGCCTCCTGCTCGCCTACAGCCTGGCAGCCAAGCGTCCGGAGGCCCGGATCTACCTCGTCAGCGATGGTGTGTTCCCGGCTCTCCCGGCCGTCACCTCATCGGCCGAGGTCCGCTTCCTCCGCGTGGGGACCGGCAGTGACAATGTCGCGCTGCTGGCATTCGAGGCGAGTCGGCCGCCGGACTCCCGGGAGCACCAGGTCTTCCTCAGAATGCACAATTACGCTCAGCAGCGCAGACATGTCATCCTCTCGCTGTCTCACGAGGACGATCTCTTCCACGTCGCAGAACTCGATCTGGATCCCGGACAGAGCCGCGACGAGAACTACCAGCTCACCCTCGAAGAAGGCGGCCTCCTCAAGGCGGAGATAGAGGTCGAAGATGACCTCGCCGCCGACAACACGTGCTATGCCTATGCCGAGGCGGCGGCCGCAGCCTCTGTCCTGCTGGTGACCCCGGGCAACCTGTTCCTGGAACAGGCCTTGCTCGTCATGCCGGGCGTGGAGGTCTACAGGACGAGTGCCCTGGGCGCGGCCGATGCCGAGGCCGCCTACCGCGACCACGACGTCGTCATCTACGACCGTGTTCCGATCCCCAGAGCGGCCGAGTCCGGCGCGGTGATGATGATAGGAACGGGCCTTCAGGGCGTCGTCGCGCTGGGCCCGGAAGCGCCGTCACCCGACATTACGAGCTGGGAAGACCAGCACCCGGCCCTGCGGTATGCGAACCTGAGCGCCATCCAGATCGCGCGGGCGCGGCATCTCGTGCCCGGTCCCGGCGCGGTCGTGCTCGCCCGCGCTGGAGAGGCGCCGGTCATCGTGGCTCGGGAGTCCGGGCGGGCGCGGTTCATAGCATTCGGATGGGACTTCCTCGACTCCGACCTGCCGCTTCGCGTGGGCTTCCCCGTGCTGCTGAGCAACACCGTCCAGTGGCTCTCCCAGACAGGCGGGAGAACCGCGACGATGCGGGTGAAGCCCGGCGCCATCGTGCAGTTTCCTGCGCCGCCCGAGGTGGAACACGCGGACATCACCTTACCCGACGGGCGGGTCGAACGTGTCCCGGCCGTCGAAGGTCAGTTCACCTTTGCCGGCTCGACCCAAGTCGGCCCTTACAGTCTCAAGGCAGGGGACCGCAAGTGGCGCTGGGCGGTCGACCTGCGCAGTGCCACTGAGTCTGACCTGACCCCCGCCGAGGAGTTGCGCGTCGGCGAGCGCCGCCTCCGGGCCGGAGTCGGTCCGGCCAAGGTGGAGCAGCACCTCTGGCCGCTGCTGGCCGGGCTCGCGCTTCTCGTTCTGATGGGAGAGTGGCACCTGTACCATCGGCGGTACTGAGCGATGTGGTTGTCTTTTTCCAGACCCGCATACTTGCTGCTGCTGCCGGTCGCCGGCGGATTGCTCTGGTGGTCCGGCCGCGTCAGCTACGCCGACCTGAGCGGGGCGCGCCGTTGGGCCGCCTGGGCGTTGCGGGCCGTGATCGTGGCCGCCATGATCTTCGCCCTGGCCGGCGCGCAGTTGGTCAAGCGGAGCAAAGAACTCGTCGTGGTCTTCGCCCTCGACGGATCCTTCAGCGTGCCGGCCGAGGAGCGGTCCCGCGGGCTGGAGTTCATTCAGGCATCTTTGAGCCATCGCAGGCCGGTAGACCGCGCCGCTCTCGTCGTGTTCGGCCGCGAGGCGGCCGTCGAGTCTGAGCGCCTGCGTGCGAGAGAGAGAATAGAGATCGCTTCCCGCCCGGACCCGGGACATACTGACATAGCCGGAGGCCTGCGGCTCGCCCTCGGCCTGTTGCCCCCGGAGGCGGCAGGCCGCGTTGTGCTTCTCTCGGACGGCAACGAGAACATCGGCTCCGTCACTCCGGAAGTCCTGCTCGCCCGCGCCAACGGCGTCCCTGTGGACGTCGTGCCGCTCCGCACGCGGCGAGCACGAGACGTCCTCGTGCGAGAGGTCCGGGCCCCTTCCCAGGCGCGGCGCGACGAACCATTCCCCGTCAACGTCACTGTCGAAGCCACGCAGCCCTCGGAGGCGACACTCACAGTTCTCGTAGACGACCAGCCGGTCGACAAGCTGCCGGTGACTCTCGCCGCAGGCGTCTCGGCCTTGAAGATACCACTATCCCTTCCGGAGTCGGGCTTCCACGAGGTGGAGGTCCTGCTCGAGAGTGACGCGCAGGCATGCCCGGAGAACGACCGCGGAGCGGCCTTTGTCCGCATCAAAGGAGAGCCCCACCTCCTGCTGCTGGACACCAACCCGGCCGACGCGCTGGCCCTCGCTCGCCGCCTCGAGACACAGGACATATCGGTTGACGCCGCCGGGCCGCAGGCGGTGCCGACCAACACAGCCGATCTCGAACGCTACGACGCCGTCTATCTCTCCAACTTGCCTGCCTACATGATGACCGATCATCAGATGGAGATGCTGCGTGACGCCACGCGCGACCGCGGCATCGGGCTCGGCATGATAGGCGGGGAGTTCTCATTCGGCGCCGGCGGCTACTATCGCACACCCGTCGAAGAGGCCTTGCCCGTGGACATGGATGTCACGAAGAACCGCGTCTTCCCCGGCTCGGCCGTGCTGATGGTGATGGACACTTCGGGCAGCATGGGCGCGATCGAGGATGGCCGCGAGAAGATCGAGCTGGCGGCGGAGGCCGCCTGCGCGGTCGTGGACCTTCTCCAGCCCTACGACTCCGTGGGACTCATCGCCAGTGACCCCCGGCCGACCTCCGTCTGTGAGCTCCGGCGGGTCAGCAACAAGAACCTGGTCAAGCGAGATATCCGCTCCGTTCGGGCCGGCGGCGGTGGCATCGCATGTTATCCATCGCTCAGCGCGGCCTATAACGTTCTCCAGGGCACCAAGTCTCCCATTCGGCACATCATCCTGCTGGCGGACGGGAGCGACTGTGACGAGCAGCCGGGCTGCGTGCCGCTGGTCGCGCAGATGGCAAAAGAGCGGATCACCGTGACAGCCATTGCGTTCGGCGACGGGCCGCACGTTCCGTTCCTGAAAGAGGTCGCCGCAACCGGCGACGGGCAGTTCTACCTCACCGAGATGGCCCGCGATCTGAAGAAGATCTTCACCCGAGAGACACTCACCGTCGCCAAGTCGGTGCTGGTGGAAGAGGCCTTCCGCCCAGCGCTGGCCGACAGCACGGCTCCCATCTCTGGCCTCGACTGGTCCGCGGCCCCGCCCCTTCTGGGCTATGTTGCGACGTCGCCCAAGTCGCTGGCGCGTGTGCCGCTGTTGTCCCACAAAGAGGACCCGGTCTTCGCCCACTGGCAGTACGGCCTCGGCCGAAGCATTGCCTTCACCTCCGACGCCAAGCCGCACTGGGCCGCTCACTGGCTGGGCTGGGACGGCTTCTCGAAGTTCTGGGGCCAGACGGTCCGCTGGAGCCTGCGCAACCTCACCTCCGATGTTCTGTACCCAAAGGTCGAACGCCAGGGCGATCAGGCGCGCATCGTGGTGGACGCAGTCGCACCCGACGGGTCGCTCATTAACGGGCTCACGATACGAGGGACCGCTAACGGCCCGAGCGGACGCCGAGAGGAGGTAGCTCTTTCCCAGGTTGCGCCCGGGCGCTACGAGACCGTCGTCGCGGCAGCCGACAGCGGCGCCTATGTCCTGGGGCTGTCAGCCAGCGGCCCCGCGGGCGTCAGCGCGCAGCAGACGTTCGGCTTCGAGGTTGGCTATCCGCCGGACTTCGCCGAAACGCAGACACAGGAGGCCTTCCTCCTCGGAATTGCAGGTCAAACGGGGGGCCGGTTGCTGGATGACCCCTCCGGGGTCTTCATGCCGCCAACGGTGACGCCGAGGGCGCCCATCGACATCTGGCGCAGCCTGCTCTGGCTGGCCGTTCTCCTGCTGCCGCTCGACGTGGCCGTTCGCCGGCTGGTGGTGAGGAGGGAGGATCTGGAGCTCTTCACTCGCCCGGTCGTGGAGGCCGCCGCCAGGATACGCAGGCGCCGCGCCGCTCGCGCGGTAGCGAGAGAGGAGCACATGGGGCGTCTGCTCGCGCGCAAGAAAGCTGTGCGAGCGCGTTCGGATGCAGAGGCGCCCGCTCCGGCGCGGGATAGTGGTAGGCTGCGACCGGGGGTCCCACCCGCGAGCCCGACCCCGCCGGAACCCGAGTCGCCCGCGGCCACTCAACCTGAGGAAGAAGCGCCCGAAGCACCGGGCGGACCGGCGCGAAGCACTGCAGAGCATCTCCTGGAGCTGAAGCGAAGACGGCGAAAGACGCGCGGGTAGCCGCCGGTAGCCGCGGGTAGCCGCTGGGACAGGAGCGGCAGCGCCGGATGCGCCCAACGGGCCGGGGCCTCGCCTTGGCAGAAGAAGCAGCAGGCTGCGCGGCACCGGTCTCGAAACTGCCAGGCGAGGGTAATCCGTTCTCGTGAGGGGCTTCCGAGACGCTTGTTGCTGAGTGCAGCGGCCTGGGCCGGGAGTGGAGGAAACAGCGATGCCTGAGCTGCCCGATGTCGCCGGCTTCCAGCGCTACCTGGACTCCACGTCTCTGCATCAGAAGATCGTCGGCACCAGGGTGAGCGACCAGCGGATCCTGGACGACGTCTCCGCCCGACAGCTCTCCCGACATCTCGTCGGCCGAGTGCTCGACGAGACGATGCGCTACGGCAAGTACCTCTTCGCCAGGGCCGCCGCCGAGGGATGGCTTGTGCTGCATTTCGGAATGACCGGCTCGCTGGCCTACTACGGCCGAGGTGAGCGGGCCCCGGAGTACGCTCGCACAACCCTCGACTTCGAGAATGGGTGCCATCTCGCATACATCAACAAGCGAATGCTCGGGAAGGTGGCCTTCACCTCAGACCTGGCCGCCTACATCGAAAAGCAGGGCCTGGGCCCTGACGCCCTGTCGAAACGCCTGAGCGGCCCGGAGTTTGCGCGGCTGCTCGAGGGGCGCAGCGGCCCCATCAAGGCGCGGCTGATGGACCAGTCCTTGCTCGCAGGAATTGGCAACGAGTACAGCGACGAGATTCTATTCCAAGCCGGGCTGCACCCTCAACTCGACGCCGCCAGGCTGAGGGCGGCCGACCTGCAGCAGTTGTACCGCGTCATGCGACGCGTGCTTCGCCTGGCGGCCGACAAGGGCGGGGACGTCAGCAGATTCCCCAAGGGCTACTTCCTTCCCAATCGTGAGAAAGGCGCGCCCTGCCCAGGTTGTGGGGAAGAGGTCAAGAAGATCGTCGTCGTTGGCCGCTCCGGGTACTTCTGCCCGCAGTGCCAGAAGCGGAAGTAGCGATATGCGTGCCACCGCGCCATAGATAGGGAGGCCACGGGCATGAGCCGAGAAAGCGGCCGCCTCAGAATCGGCACCTCCGGCTATCAGTACGACCACTGGTCCGGCATCTTCTACCCCGAGAACATCCGCAAGCGCGAGTGGTTCATCTATTACGCGCAGCACTTCGATACGGTCGAGATCAACAACACCTTCTATCACCTGCCCAAGGCGAAGACTTTCCAGCGATGGCATGACCAAGCCCCGCCCGGGTTCTGCTACACGCTCAAGTTCAGCCGATATGGCAGTCACCTGAAGAAGCTGAAGGAGTCGAAGCAGTCCATCGGCCAGTTCATGGAACGGGCGGCCCATCTGGGTCGTTTTCTCGGCCCGATCCTGGTCCAGCTTCCGCCGCGGTGGAAGGCGAATCCCAGCCGCCTGGCCGACTTCCTCGCCGCTGCCCCCTCGGACCAGCGCTGGGCCGTTGAATTCCGCGACCCGAGCTGGCTCTGTGACGAGATATACGAGATACTCAGAGCCTACGACGCGGCTCTCTGCATCCACGACCTGATCGAAGACCATCCCAGAGTCCTGACCGCCGACTGGGTCTACTTGCGCTATCACGGCGCTGGGGATGGTGGCGAGTACACCGCTGCCTACCTGTCACGCCAAGCAGGCGCAATACAGGACTACCTCTCGAGCGGCCTCGACGTCTTCGCCTATTTCAACAACGACGCCGAGGGGTATGCAGTGGGCAACGCCGGCGACCTTCGCCGCCGGGTCCAGCGGAGCTGAAGGCGACCGCGGCGGGGCCGCCTCCCAACAGGGACGACGCGGCTGGTGTCGTCACGTCAGGGCCATCTGTCCGACGCCCATTCTCCTGTGAGTTGCCGCGAGGGCGGCGGCCACCTCCTGCCATGGACGATCGTCATGGCGGAACAGCCCTCGGTTCGCCTCTCTCTGCTCGTTGACGATGTCCTTCCAAATGAACCAGTGAGAGCCGACCACGAAGGGCATGTTGAAGAAGTCGATCGTAACCCGGGCCGCCTGCAGTGCGCGCTCCGACTGCGTAGGGAGAAGCTCGTTGAACGACCAGTCGAGCTTGTCGGGCTTGCCGTAGAGGCCCGAATCGGCGGCGGGAACGGACCACTCGCCAACGATGACCGGCAGCCCGGTCTTCTCGTGGGCCATGCGGTAGATCTCGCGCTCGTCCTCGCTGAGCCCCGGCCGCTGATTCGCCGGATAGAGGTTCACAGCGACCGCGTCGTAGGCGCGGTAGAGATCCAGCAGATCGATCCAGCCGCCGACATCGCCCAGCATGAAGCGGTTCGAGATGATGAGATGGTCCGGGTCGGCCTCCCGCCACGCTCGGATCGTCACGTCTATGTATCGCTTGACTATCTCCCGCTCGAAGGCCCGGAAGTCTTCATACATTCGGCCCTTGCACACGACTGGGCCCGGCTTCTTCGCCATCAAGTCATCGAATGACGGGAACGCCGTCCCCCACGCCCGATTCAGATCGTCAATCCCGGCGTACTGGTTCTGTAGGTGCTGCTTGAGCGCGGCCGCGCAGTTCTTCGACCACACGTGCCGGTAGAGCTCTCGGTGCCCCACCTCGTTGTCGGCGAACCATCCCACAAACCACGGCTTCCCTCGCACCGGCTCCGCCCGGCGCCGCGCCTGCTCGCGGTACCACTGCTCGAATCGCGGATCGAACGGGTCCGGGAAGTCGTGGTCCCACCCAGTGTCCTGGCCATTCGCATCGACGAGCGCGTCGTACTGATCGGCGTGGGTCGGCGTCTTGATGGCGGAGAACATGGCGAAGGGCGGCTTGCCCTGGGACATCAGGATGTCGTTGAGCTCGCCCCACCGCACGATGTCGGTCCAGCCGGCCAGCGAGTTGAACCCACACCGATAGAGAAACTCAGCGTGCTCCAGCCCTGTCCGCCGATAATCCTCCTCCTTCGTGAACCAGGGTCCATCGGTCCCCAGCGAGTAGAACCCTCGCCCCTCGGGCGCCACCAGCCACCACGTTCCATCCCGCTCGGCCAGCCGGAAGAAGTCACCCTTCTCGAAGTCGTCCGGCGCGGCCGCCCGCCTCGGTTCGGCAGCCTCCCTGCCGGCCAAGAACGGCACAGCCTCGGCGGCCGCCTCGAGCTTCGCGAAGGAGATCTTCCCCTCGGTCTTTTCCGACAGCCCGAAGCTCAGCACGATCCGGTTCGAGCTGGGCGCCGCCACGCGTATCGCGAACTCGAAGGGAGCCCACTGCGGCGCAGCACCCAGCCACATGGTCTTCGCGCCTATCCGCTTGTCGTCTCTGTAGAACGTGACGCCGACCCGAACACCGGAGTGCCGGACGCCCTCGGTCTTATACATGCCGCGGATTGTGCCGGTCGTGAGCGGAAGCGCTTCGCTGTACTCAAAGCCCGCGAACCAGCCCCCGGCCAGCCAGGGGCCGACCTCGAGAATCGGGCCGTGCTCTGGGTCGCTGCCGATATGCACTGAGACGGCCTCGCTGTCGGAAACGCCTTCGACCGGGGTGAACTTCTCTTTCCAGCGTCCCTCCTCGATGGGTAACTGCTCGGCATGATCGGCGCCGCTCGCATCGAGACTCACAGTGGCTCTCCTCCTGGCGGGGCCCGCGCCTCAGGGTTCCTCTTCCGAAGGGGCGCCCGCCGAGGGGCCGGGGTTCGGCGAGGGTAAGCGGCGCCCTGCCGACGTCAAGGCCGGTAGGGCGAAGAATGGCAGGGAATGACAAGCATGCGCGAGCATCGCGCACGATGGCAGGCGGGGAGCCGTGCTAGGAGGCGGCCTGACGCACGCCCTCCAGGCTCTGCTCGAACAGGCGGACGTCTTCTCCAAGCTCGTTCGGCCTGGGCTTCGTGTAAATACCGACGCAGACGGCGTCGCCCGGCCGCATGTGGCCCGCGGCATAGTCGAAGGCCGCGCGGGGATCGTTGCGGCCGGAGGCCATGATCTTGTAGTGAATGGCCGGCTTGGAGAGATGCTGGATGGCCGCGACCATGCGCTCGCGATCGGCGTCGTCGTACCTCTCCTCGGTCGGGTCAAGGTGCTCAGGGCTTTTGTCTCGGGGGACGGGGTTGTAGTAGGAGCACATGTAGAAGTCGCATTCCAGGTGCGCCTCCGCCCACTCGAAGATCTCGGGCGTGTGCCCCGCGACGCCGGCCGGGAGGCCCGCGTCGTGGATCATGTCGATGACCGTCGGGATCTCCTCGAGGCGGCCATGGATGCGATAGTGATCCATCTCCCCGCCGTGGATGAAGGCGGCCTTCGCCCCGAAGCGGATGCCGTTCAAGGCACCACGCTCGGGCGTCCCGATCTCCGGGCAGGTCTGCGCGATCCATTGAATCGTGCCGCCCTCATCCCAGTGCTCCATAAGGGTCCGGATGATGTGATGATCGGCCCGGCCGATGTGGGCGGTGATGCCGAGGCGCTCCGCCTCTCTGTACGTCTCCTTGATTCGCTCGCACGTGTAGTAGTGCCGCTGCTCGTCATCGGTCTGCCAGCTTTGATGGCTGAAGCCACTGAACGGATTGCCGCCGAGGATGAATCGACTCACTTCGAGGTCGCCAAGCTTGACGTGTTCCACCGATGTGATTCTCCGATTGTTGCGCTCCTCTTCACTTCGCCGGCTCCACCGACCATCCTATCTCCGCGGTGCCCATCGCAGGGTCTTCCCGATTCACGGGCAGCGCCCGGGCGCTGGCAAGCCCATAGTTGTCGCCTCCGAAGTTCCTTGGCTCTACGGGCAGGATGCTCGCGTCGCCAGAGGCCTTCCAGCCGACGCTGGGACCAGGGGCTGGAGCGCCCGCGACAATCCCCCTGGCACCGTGTCTAACGGGGACGGGCGGAAACACTACCGCAGCTATGGAGGAAGCACACTTGTTCGACCCGATCCTAAAGGGTGGCATCGTGATGATTCCACTCCTGCTGTGTTCTGTCATTGCGCTGGTGATCTCCATCGAGCGCTGGCTCTATCTCCGCCACGCCCGGGTAGACACGAGCCGGCTGATGGGCAAGATCCGCTCCGCGCTCGACGAAGGCTCGACCGAGCAAGCGCGCGGCATCTGCGAGGCCACGCCGGGGCCGATCGCGCGGGTTCTCGGCGCCAGCCTGGCCCACTTCGACATGCCCAAGGAGGACCTGCGCGAGGTGGCGAGGGAAGAGGCCCTCGCGCAGCAGCCCGTGCTGGACGGCCGTCTGCCGGTGCTCGCCACGATGGTCACTATCGCGCCGCTGCTCGGCCTGCTCGGGACCATCTCCGGCCTCATCAAGGTCTTCCACGTCATTGCGGGCGGAGGAATCGGCGACGCGACCCAGCTCTCCGGAGGAATCGCGGAGGCGCTGATCACGACCTTCACGGGGCTTTCGATCGCCATTCCCTTCCTGGTCGTGTACAACGCCCTCTCCGGCCGCGTCGAGTCTCTGATGCATCAGATCGAGCTTCGCGTGACCGAGCTGCTGAACCTGCAGACGGCCAACGCGAGGGTGCGGTCATGAGCGAGGCGTTCATTCTTCCGCGCCGCCGCCGGCGGATCAGGCCGTACCTGGACCTGACCGCGATGATCGACACGGTCTTCAACCTGCTGATCTTCTTTGCGGTCGCGTCTACCTTCGTCGGCGCCAGGGCCGGTATCGACCTGCGCCTGCCCAGCGCGAAGACCGCGCGGCCGGTGCCGGAGCGCGTCGTGCTCACGCTGCTGCCCGGCCAGCCGATCCAGGTCGATGGGCGCACTGTGCCCCACGAGGGGGTGGGTCCAGCTATCACTCGCCTGACCGGCGGCGATCTCGACACCCAGATCGTTGTGATGGCCGATGCCAGAGTCTCCTACGAGGAGCTGGTGGCGGCACTCGATGAGGTGCGGCTCGCCAAGTACCACCGCATCGCCCTGGCAGCTAAGGCGAAGACTGACGAGAAGCCGACGCCTTGATTCCGATCACAGCAGACATCGATCCATTGCCTCCCCGCGTCGAGCCCATGCCTGCCGGCCGCAGGTACGGGATCGCCACGAGTTCCTCTGTCGCCTTTCATGTCGTTCTGCTGCTCGTCATCTGCCTTCTCGCCGCGCGCACGCCGGCCAGGCCGGAGGTGCTCATACCGATAGAGCTCAGCCTCGTGGGCGAGGCCGGCGGCCAGGTGGAACTCGGCGGCGGAGGCCGCCCCGAGGCCGAGCCAAAGGAAGCACCAGCCCCGTCCCCAGGCCGCGAGCCCAGCGCGAAGAAGCCGTCCAGCAAGGGCGAGGCCCCCAAGCCGGCGCCGGCGCCGCCAAAGGTGCTGACCTCGGAGAAAGGCGAAGAGCCAGCCGGACCGGTCGGCGAAGGCGAGGAGGCCGCCGGCCCGGGCGGGCCGGAAAAGAAGCCGGCCGGGCCGACGAGAGGGCCCGGGGTGATGGGCGGGGCGGCGCCGACATATCCAAAGGACGCGCTCGACCGCGGCCTGGAGGGGAAGGTCAGCCTCGCCGTCGTCGTCGCGCCGGACGGCTCCGTATCGTCCATCTCTGTGGCCCAGAGCTCGGGCCACCACATCCTGGACCAGGCCGCTGTGCGCGCAGTCAAGCGCGACTGGCAATTCCAGGCGGCCCTCAAGGACGGCGAGGCGACCTCCGGCTCAGTCACCGTGACGTTCGAGTTCTCCTCGGGGAAGGTCGAGACCAAGTGAGGAAGGTTATGCGTTGCTTCTCGCTCGCTCTCATGATAGCCCTATCTCTCGCCGCGGTTGTATCCGCGGGCAATGCCGCGACCCCAGAGGCCGAGCCTCCGGCGCAGGACGCTGTCGCAATCGAGAACGAGTTCATACGAATCCGCGTCAACGCCGGACCGCAGGAGGCCGGCCGGTTTGCTGTGGACACGACCGGAGGCGACCCCTCCCGCGCGGCCGATGACGAGAAGATCCTCATCTACGGCAGCCGGGAGCCGTGGACATCCTACACGACCATAGTGATAGACGATGTGCCGCACGTGTTCGGCGGACTGACGCAACGGCGAGCGGGGCTTGGGGCGCCGGCCACGGAACTCGTCCAGCCGGCGCCGATTCACGGCGAGGCCCCGCCGAGCGTTGTTGCAGCCGCACGGGCGGGAGATATCGAGATCACACAGAGGCTCAGCTTTGCCCGCAACCCGACTACCCGCGTGCGAGACGCCGCTCTGATCCTCTACGAGGTAAAGAACGCCGGAGACCGCGAGCACACCGTCGGGCTGCGCCTCATGCTGGACACCATGCTGGGCAGCAACGATGGGGCCCCGCTGCGCGCAGGGGACGCCGCGATCGAGACGGCGACGCAGCTCTTCGGCGGCGACATTCCGGACTACTGGCAGGCCTTCGACTCGCTGTCCGAGCCGGCCGTCATCTCCCAGGGCACTCTGCGGGGCCCCGGTCTGACGCCGCCGGACCGTTTGGAGATGGTCGACTGGGGCACGCTCGCAGACGCGCCGTGGGACTTCCCGTTCCCGGCCGGAGCTGACTTCACGCGGCGCGGAGAAGAGGCCGCAGACACGGCCGCTGCGCTCTACTGGGACCCGACCCCTCTTGGGCCGGGGGAATCGCGGACCTATGCGACCCTTTACGGCGTTGGCGGGGTCTCCCTCAGCCCGGCCCAGCTGTCCCTTGGCCTCACTGCGCCAGCAGAGGTGGACTTCGAACACGACGAAGAGCGGCCGTTCTCAGTGGTGGCCTACGTGGAGAACAGCGGGGGCTTCGAATCGCGCAACACCAGGCTGTCGCTTTCGTTGAGCGAAGGTCTGAAACTGGCGGAGGGGAGCCTGACGGCACACCTGGGGACGCTGCCACCCGGCCACACACGCCAGCGCGTCTGGCGCGTGCTGCCGACGGGGGCGGCCACGGGCACTCTTCAGCTCGTTGCCACCGTCACGTCGGAGAACCTAGAGCCGAACCGTGTGGCCAGGGACATTACGATCAACAGCCCACCGCAACTGATGGTGACGCTGACCGCTCCGGACAGCCTCCGCGTCACGGCTGCCAACCGCCACTCACCCAATCCCTTCTCGGTGCAAGCGGAGATCGCAAACCGAGGCGCACAGGCGGGCAGGAATCTCGTCGCCGCGATCGGCCTGCCGGAGGGGCTGGCCCTCGACGGCGACGCCGCACCGACTCGGGTCTGGGAGCGTCTCGAGCCCGGCCGCAAGGCCGTGTTCGAGTGGCCGGTGAGGGCTTTGGGGTTGCCGACCGGCCAGCTGGCCATCACGGTGCACGCAACCGCGGCCGGCGCTAAGCCGGCGAAGGCCAGGCATGTCGTCGACGTGCCGCAGCTGACTCCCGAGCTACGCGTGCATCCCCCGGCGCAGACGGTCCCCGCGCTCACCGACGGCCAGCCCACGCTGGTGCCCGTGTCGATTCGGCTTGTCCCTGCCCGGGACTTCACCGGAGCTCACGTGTCGGTCAATTACAATCCCTCCGTTCTCGAACCGTTGTATGTCTCCCGGGGAGAGGGCTTCGCCCACGCCGGCCGCCTGTTGTCGCCCTGGAGCGCGGGGCGATGGCGCGGCGGCTGGATAGAGAATATTGGCGGTGAGCGCGCCGACGCCCCGCCCCTGAGCGTTGCGGAGGCCACCCTCTTCACGATCGTGTTCATGGTGAAAGAGCCCGGCGAATCGGCCATCGGGCTGGAACCGACGGCGGTGTTCGCGGCAGGAGGCGCGGAGGCCAGCTACCGCGTCGTGGACGGCCATGTGGTGGTCTCCCCGGCCGATCGGTGAGAAGACCGAAGCAACACTAGCGATCAGGAGAAAGCAACCATGAGAACCAGCCCTATCGCCCGCCTCTGCCTGCTCTGTCTGCTCCTCGTCTGTGTCTTCGCCTGCGCTGCGGCTGTCGCAGGCGAACCCGGCGACGTCCAGAAAAAGGCGGCCGCGCAGGCTGCGCCCGCTCCGACAGCCGCAGCCCCGGCCCCTGCCACCCTCGATCCGGTGGCCCTGACCGAGCGCGTGGTCGCCCTGGAGCGAGAGAACCTGGTGCTCCGGGAGGACCTGGGGAAGGCGCGGCTCGACGCGCGGACAAAGCTGAGCGAGCTGGAAAAGCAGCACGCCGAGGACGCCGCCAGATTCCAGCAAAAGATCGACGCTCTCAATGCTGAGCTTGAGGCCGAACGGGAGCGGCAGGCCCGCCGAAACCGCACTCTCTGGATCGCCGTCGGAGTCGTCGCGATCGGACTCCTCGCGACCGCCCACTAGCAGGTCGCGAACTCGGGAGCTACCGCGTAACCCTGGCGCCCCGCTCGGCGCAGTGACGCGCGGACGGTGTGTGTCTGCCTGGCGTCTGCTCCAAGCCAACGATGTGCGGGGATAGGCAGCTGACCGGCTTGACCTGTTGACCGACCCCTCCGCCCCTGCTACAATCTCCGAGTCAGTGAACTAATTCACAATCATCCGCCACGGGCGGACCGGAGTGAAGGCCGTGCCTCAATTGCTCGGCAGAGTCCCTGCGCCGACCCTCTCGCGGTTGCGCTTCTATCTGCGGTGTCTCCGCCGGCTCGTCAAGGAAGGGGTGAAGACCATCTCTTCGGCGCGGATGGGGGAGCACTGTGGCGTTTCGGCGGTCCAGATCCGCAAGGATCTTTCCTACCTCGGCGAGTTCGGCCGGCCGGGCATCGGCTACGATGTGAAGCACCTGCTGGCCCACCTCACCGAGATCATGCAGCTTGACCGCCAACATCGTGTGGTCATTATCGGCGCGGGCAATCTCGGCTCTGCGCTGGCGGGCTACTCAGGCTTCGTTCTCTCCCCCTTCCAGATCGTGGGCCTATTCGACAACGACTTCAGCAAGATCGGCCGTCGGCTCTGGAATCTGGAGATACTGGACGTGAACCGCCTGCCTGCGCTCAACCGCGATCTCCGCGCCAATGTTGGGATGATCGCCGTGCCCGGCGACTCGGCACAGGAGGCGACTGATCTGTTGGTGAAGGCCGGCGTCCAAGCAATCCTCAACTTTGCACCGGCTGTGATCGACGTGCCGCCGAGCATCGCTCTGCGCAACGTGGACTTGACCGGCGAACTCGAGGTCCTCTGCTACTTCATCGACCGGCTGCCCGTCGCGGAGGAGCAATGGGCACGCTGACCTAACGGCGGTTGTAAGACCGGGCGCCGCCGCTATCCCCTTCACAGGCCGAGCGTCACAATGCGGACATCTACCGGCAAGATGTCTATGGCGCTCGCTCGCTCTCCCGTGAAGGCATCCCGCCATTCGTCGCCCAGCGTCACCGGCTGTGGGGAGTCGGTGGGATTGAGCAGGAACAGGAAGCGAGTGTCGCGGCTGCGCCGCTCGAAGGCCCGCACTCCCGGCGGCACGTCGAGCACCGACTCCACGCCGGCCAGGCGGCGGAGCCATCTCAGGAATGCTTCGAGCGTTTCTCCGGTGAGTACCGTGCCGACATACACCACCTTCCCCTCGCCGTGCTCGTTGACGGTGATGGCCGGCGTGCCGGCCAGCCACCCTTCGGCATAGGTCGCAACTGCACGGGCGCTCGTGAGAATGATTTCGTCCGCCCACAGCTCGGCCTGCTTCAGGTCGCCCTCGAATTCGACAGCGTCTTCGCAGAGCAGCAACGGCTCTGGCAGTGCGCCGTAGTCATCAATCTCGATTCCGGCCATATCGCGAAGGTAGTCGTGGAAGTTGCCCCGGCAGATGTCACAGTAGCAGGTGCTCCCCGCGCCGATCTCGTTGTCGATGTGCCACGCGATGACGTCCTCGTTGTCCGCGTAGTGCTCGACGACCGCGCGATCTATGCGCTGCGATAGGTGGCGAAAGGTAGGGCTGTTGTGGCACACTGTGTACCGATGGCCGTAGTTGGAGGTGAGGCGATCGGCCGGCGTGTTGCGAATCTCCGGGTACTTCGTGAAGACCCACGGTGGCGGCGTGCGCGAGCAGGTGCACATCATCGTCTTGATGCCGTGCTGCGCGAGAAGTTCCACCGCCCGGTCGAGCCAATCGAACCTGTACTCCCCCTCTCGCGGCTGGAGGACGCTCCAGGCGAACTCACCCATGCGCACGCCATTTACGCCCGCCTCCTGCATCAGCTTCGCGTCGACTGCCCATCGCTGCTCAGGCCAGTGCTCCGGATAGTAAGCAACACCGTAATACATCGCACCGCTCCTCCGGGTAGTAGTTGGGAGTTCAGCGCCTGAGTCCGCCGCACGGCGGCCGCGGTCAGGCACCCGCTGTCCGAGCGCGACCATTCGGCACGAGTGACGGTATGCCCTGGGCGGCAGGAGAGGACTTCCGACCCCTTTCCGAGGAACTAGCTGCATGGCCTGCCGGGAGCAGACGGGCCTATCGAGACGCGCCTTCCTTCGCGGCGCTGTCGCCGCCGGCGGCATCTTGTACACTGGAACGAGCTGGGAGCCGTCCTGGTTCGATCCGAGTCGCGGCCAACAGGAGAAAGCGTCCCCGACGCTAACTCGCACACAGAGCGGAGCAGATGAAATGGCACAGCACGATGATCTGACCACTGACGTCCTGGTTGTCGGGGCAGGAGCCTCCGGGCTTCCCGCCGCCCTCGGCGCGGCCCGGGCCGGCGCGAAGGTGATCTGTATCGAAGAGGACCCGGTCATCGGCGGCGCCCCGTCGGACTACTACGTCTGTCTGTTCTACGGCCGGCCGATCACCGGCATTCTGGCGGAACTCGAGCAGCTCCTAAAGACGAAGTACGCGCCGACGCCCCGCGCCCGGTTCTTCCTGCCCTCCGGCTACCAGCGCGCCTGGCATCAGGTCATTGCCGCCGAGCGGAACCTGCACGTCGTCGCGGGCGCCCGGGCCGTAGGAGTCCTGCACGAGGGCGGCACGGGGCCAGTCGGCGGAGTCACAGTGGAGGTCATCCCAGGCCAGACGTTCAACATCAGCAGCAAGGTGACGATAGACGCCAGCGGATCGGGAATCGTCTCTGACCTCGCCGGTTGCGCGGTGATGTATGGTCGAGACGCGAAGGCCGAGTTCGGCGAGCCGCACGCGCCCGAGGCGGCGGACGACCAGGTCCAGGCCTGCACCTGGATGTACTTCATCCAGAGCATCCCCGGCATCCGGGACAAGCCCCGCGCCCGCGCGGTCCACGTGAACGTCGGCATTCCGGCTCGCGGGGAGGATCACCTCCCCCAGCCGGAGCCGGTGCTGCCCGGTGAAACCGACCCGGAGCTCTACCTCCAATGGGGCTGCGCGGTGGAGTGCCGCGATACAAGGGACCCCATCGCGCTCTCCGAGGCGCATGTCAAGGCGTATGAGGTTATGGAGCCGGAGCTTCAGCGGCTCCACGAGAACGGCTATACCGTTCACCTCGCGCCCAGGATCGGTGTGCGAGAGTGCCGCCGCATTCGGGGCGAATATGTGATCACCGAGAACGACATCACCGGCGGCCTCTTCCCCGATGATACGGTCGCCGTTGCCGATTACGGCTTCGACGACTGGCGGCCGCATCGAGTGTCGAAGGAGCGCGGGAATGTAGACGAGTTCGGGGCCGCCACCGCGCGCTATGGCATTCCCTACCGCGCCCTCATCCCACAGGGCGTTGACGGACTGCTCGTCACAGGCAAGTGCATGAGCGGCACCCACATCGCGCAGAGTTCCTTTCGGGTGATGCCCATCGCGGGCAGCACAGGCCAGGCGGCCGGCGTGGCGGCCGCGCTCTGCGCCAGGCATAACGCTCAGCCGCGCAACCTCGACCCCGAGGAAGTCAGGGGGATGCTGAGAAAGAAGGAACAGCACCTTCAGCTTTCGTTTGATGGGAGCTAGGGCAGACTACCCGCGGGCATGCCAGTTCGGCGCGCTCGGGTTCAGCGCGGCCAACAAGAAGGCCTTCGTGGATCAGGCGGCCTGCTACGGATGCGGCGTCTGCCGCGCCGCTTGCCCGAACGACGCCATCGCCCTGCGGCCGAGGGCCGAAGTGCCAGCCGCGGCCCAACTCTGGTAGCCCCCGGGGCCGAAGCGCGTCACACAGCATGCCCCGGCCGCGCTGCCGGACCGCCGCGACGCCGCCGCGGTGAGCCGCTCCCTTCGACTCGCACGTCGCCGCCTCCGAGAGAGGTATCCTGTCTCTTCCGGCTGAAAGGTGTCATCGGGTTTCGAGGGCGCCACGCGGAGGGGAGCAGATGATCATCAACTTCCACGAGCATCCCTGGGAGGGAGTCGGCGACCATAACGCGAGCATGGGCATCGACCGCATGGTGCTGCTGGCAGACCGCGACTCGAACGACCTCGTCTGCGAGATGGCCGAGCGAGAGCCCGGGCGCTACATCCCGTTCTGCCGCGCCGATGTCAACGACATGCCGAAGTGCTGCGAAGAGCTCAAACACTACGTGCGCGAGCGCGGCGTGCGCGGGGTGAAATTCCAGCCGCTGATTCAGACGATCATGCCCAATGACTCCCGCCTCTATCCCTTCTATGAGGTATGCCGGGAACTCGGCGCAATCGTGCTGTTCCACGCCGGGGTCGTCGCCTTTCCCAAGCACTACGTCCGGTTCGGCAATCCCGTCCACGTGGACGATGTCGCATGGGACTTCCCCGATCTCAACATCGTCATCGCTCATCTCGGGGGGAACTACTCCTTCGAGGCCGCCGTGATCGCCTCCAATCATCCCAACGTCTGCCTCGACACCGCTTACCTGCATTTCTTCTGCGATCGCTCGCTGCCGAAGGTCGAGCCAATCGATCTCGTGAAGCGCGCGGTCGAGTTCGCCGGCGCAGAGAAGGTGCTGTATGCCAGCGAGGGCGTGCAGCCATCGCTGATCGCCGACTCCGACCTGCCGCAGGACACAAAGGAACTCATCTTGCATAGGAACGCGCAGCGCCTGCTGGGGGAGATCTGAGTTCGGACCGCAGGTCCAGGAGGCCTGGCGGTGGTGGCTGGCGAGCACTCGCGCGGACGGGATGCCCGATCGACGGGCGGTTCGAACATCATGACGGCACCAGGGTATTCGAGGTCGAGCCCGCGCGGCGGGCCATCGTCAGCCACGGCTGGGCCGAAGAGCGGTACGTGCATGTGTGGGAGCCGAGCCAAGGAGAGAGATGGGCGAGCATAGCGCGGGCGCAAAACGCGACGCTGACCCGCACCCATGACGACACAAGGGCGAGGCACCCAGGCAAACACCGACGGCCGCGGCCGCCAGGGCGAGGAGGTGAGCTGGGGCCTCGTCGGGGTGGCTCTCGTCCTCCTGCTCGTGCTCGGCCTGCTGGGGTTCTGGCTCGATGTCTACTACCGCGTCTCGAACAGATTCGGCGCGGGCGTGCCCGCCTCCGGCCCCTTTGCACTTCTGTTCCTCCTCGCGGCCGCGGCAACCTGGCTCCCATTCGGGCGCCGACTCCGGCCCACTCGCGGACAGCTCCTCGCCATCTACATGATCGTCCTGGTCGGCGCGCCCATCATCTCGTACAAGGTCATGACCAGCATGCTGGTCCATGCCACCATTCAGCGGTACCTCGGCCTGACGAGCCAGTCGCACTGGCAGGACACCTACCTCAACCTGATCCCGACCCTGCTTGCTCCCACCGACTGGGAGGCGGTCGAGGCCTTTTACCACGGTTTGAGCCGGGTGCCCTGGGCCGTGTGGTGGACCCCGCTCGCCGTGTGGTGCTCGTTCACGATCGCCCTGGGCGTGTGCTCGATATCCCTGATGCTGCTGCTTCAGCGGCAGTGGATCAACCACGAGCGGCTGACCTTTCCCCTGGCGCAGATCCCGCTCGAGATGGTGGTCGAATCGGAGGCTGCGGGCGGCCTACGGGCCGGCAGGCTGACGGCCGCCTCGGTCTTCTGGCTCGGGCTCGTCGTCTCGTTCGGGCTGACCGTGCTTCACACACTCGCCGATTACTACCCGGCCGTGCCGGCTATTCCCCTGGGTCCAGTCCGGGTGATGGACTATCAGCGGGTCGGGCCGCTCGCCGGCCTGGACGAGATCAACCTGCTGTTCTTTCCGTGGCTGATCGCGGTTGCGTATCTCATCCCGAAGGATCTCTCGTTTTCGTGCTGGTTCTTCTGGATCGTGCGGCTCAGCCTCCACGTCATCGCCATCGCGGCCGGAGCGACACCCCAGCGACCTGCCTGGCACTGGGTGAGTGAGTTTCCGGCCCCGCTCTTCCAGGGCACCGGCGCGCTGCTCGCTATCTCCATCCTGGCCATCTGGTCGGCGCGGCGGCACCTCGGGCGAGCCATCCGCATCGCCTTCAGCCGCGAGTCCGGTCGAGCCGACGCGGAGGAGCCGATTCCCTATCGGTGGAGCCTCATCGGCTTTGTCGTGTCCTTTGCCTGGATGGTCTACATCTGCTGGCTGGCGGAAGCTCGCCTTGTCGTCGGGATCGGGCTTATCGCCTTCATGCTCGTCTACTACGTGACCTGGACGCGCCTGCGAGCCGAGACCGGCTTGGGGTTTCTGCCGTACCCGCTCTTCATCCACCAGTCGATCGTTGTTCCCTTCGGAACGACCGTGTTTACGCCCCGCGAGATGATCGTGGTCCACGCGCCACACTGGGCCTACCACGGGGGTGGTAACAGCTTCGAGATCGTCGCGGGGAACGCGCTCGCCTCGATGAAGATCGCGGATGCCGCGGGCATCGCGAAGCGCCGGCTTGTGTTTGGGATGGGGATCGGCCTCTTGCTCGTTGTCGTCGTCGGGGCCTACGTGACCCTCACCGCCATGTACCGATACGGATTCCTCAATACCGGCAACAGGTCGATCGAGCACGAGCTGAACGTGTACAGCACCAGCATTCACTCTCACTTCCTCAACCCCGGAGGCGTGGACGTGCCCGGCACGATCGCGATGGGCGCCGGCGCGCTCGTGACCTTCTTCCTGGGCGCCATGCGGCTTCGGTTCTGGTGGTGGCCCTTCCACCCTATCGGCTATCTCGCATCCAACACGTGGCTGATGTACCTCTACTACACGCCCTTCCTGTTTGGCTGGCTGGCGAAGACGCTGGTGGTCCGCTACGGCGGCCTGCGGCTCTATCGGCAGACCGTCCCCCTGGCCATCGGCTTCATCGCGGGGGACCTCCTCAACGAGGTGTTCTGGGGCGGCGTCACACTCGCGACCGGGAGCCGCTTCATCCCGGGGCGGCTCTGGTGACGAGGCGCGATCCTCGGAGCGCGCAAGGCGCGTGGGAGCCTGGGGCATCAGACAGCAATCTGGCCCGCCGCCGCACCCGTCGCTCGGGGACCTCGGGCCGCTGCAATCCCGGGGAACGCGGGCGCCGGCGGCGGCCCGTCGCGGTGGCTGTATACTCTCAGGTCCCGCGGTCGCGAGCATCTCGCCGAGTGGGTCGAGGGAACGGAGGGAATGGGCTCATCGGTAGGGGATCTATCGGTAGGCGATCTAGTGGAAGGAAAGCCAGAAGGTCCTATCTCCGTCAAAGAGGCCCCCGGCGAGGTGAGAGCCCAGACCGGCCTGTCGGCGCCCGTGACATCGCCCGGGCGAGCCCGCGAAGTTCCCGTGCGCGTCCAACAGAGCTCGGAGAATCGCGCAACTCGCCCGCACGGGAGTCTTCGACAAGCAAACCATCACTTTCCTGCCGCGCTGCCCTGCTCGAGCACTTTCTTGGCCTCCCGGCCTTCCCGCGTCTGCGGCGCCTTCTCGGCCAGATAGGTAAGATGACGTGTCGCCATTAAGGGTTCGCCCAGCCTCCCGTAGGTGTAGGCCAAGGTCAGCCGCGCGTTGTGCGACTTCGGGTCGAGGTCCAGGGCCTTCTCCAGCGGCGCTCTTGCGGCCTTGTAGTCTCCGAGGTTGTATCTGCATATGCCGATGATCTCGTAGGCGACCGAAGACTCGGGCTCAAGCTCCAGCCACCTTTCAGCCGCGGAGATCGCCTCCTTCGCCTTCCGCTGCCGCATCAGATTCTGGACGAGTGCCTGCTGCAGGCGCAGCTCGCCGGGAAAACGGCTCACGCCCTGGCGAATATGGCTCTCGGCCGCCTCCAGATTCCCCCGTTCGGTCTCGATGTCGGCTGCGAGCAGGTAGGGATGATAGGCGCCCCTTCCCGCGCGGATCGCCTTCTTCAACTCTGCGAGCGCCTCCTCGTAGCCGCCCCGTCGTACCAGCAGCCCGACCAGGGCCGAGTATGCCTCGGGCGAATCCGGCTCGAGCGCAAGCCACTTGCGGCACGCTTGCAGCGCCTCCTCCCGCTCCCCGATGGCCATCAAGACCTTGAGGTACTCTCGCCAGAGCCGCTCGTCTTCGGGACTCATCTCCAGCGCTCGGCCAAGGTAATCCGCCGCTTCCTCGATATTGCCGCGCCTGGTCTCGATCTCGGCTGCGAGCGCGTAGGGGCGATAGTCTCCCTCGCTGAGCCGAATGGCCTCTTGCGCGTGTTCGATTGCTGCGTCGTATTCCTGGGTTGTTAGCAGCGCTTCCGCAAGGGCGAAGTGCTGCCGGGCGGAGGTGGGCATGAGCTCGACCGCGCGTTCGAAGTTCTCCCGGGCTTCCTCGTGCCTGCCCAGCTCCTTGTAGCTGACGCCCAGGTTGTAGTACACACTGGCATTGCCAGGGAGCAAAGCGAGCGCCTTCTTATTCGCCGCCAGCGCCTTCTCATGATTGCCCAGAGTGCCCCATGCGTAGGCCGAGATATAGCAGGCAGTGAGATCCCAGGGGTTCAGCCGGGCCCCCTCATCGGCCAGCCAAGCGGCCTCCGCGAACTCCCCGAGTTTGGCGGCGCGCTCCGCCGACCTGATATACCGGTTGCCCTTCACGGGGCGCCCCATAACCCACCCCAGCGCGACCAGTGCCACCAGAAGGAGCAAACCGGGGGCGACCAGGCCGGCACCGGATGTTCGCCTGAATGTGAGCGCGCGCACTCGCGGCGCGGCGACTTCATCCTCGCCTGGAGCGGGCAGGCGCGCCACCGATACGGTGACAATCCCAAGCGCGAACCAGAAGAACGTCACAGCCCCCGGCTGCCGGAACGTGACCCCGAAGAAGTTCTGGAACAGGAAAGCAGTCATCGCCACCATACCGGCCAGGCCGAGGCGCCCCCACTGTCGGTCCGGATGGCGCAGGGCGACGAGAACGGCCGCGCTCAGAGCGGCCCCGAGCAGGAGAATGAAAACGAGGCCCCCGATCACCCCCGTTCCGCTCAACACCTGGAGGTATTCGTTGTGGGCATAGCTCGGCACGAACATCTTCTCCGTGCTCTTGCCGAGATCCGCGTACCAGACGGGAGCCAGCCGCTCCAGGGAGTGAATCCGAAACGTGCCATAGCCCCTGCCCAGCAGCGGCCGCTCGCGAAACAGCTCCAGGGCCGTCCGCCATTGGGCGACCCGCTCCTTCCCCGCCGGGTCTCGCAGCCTGGCGACATCTTGAATGCGCCTCTGCTGCCTCTTCGGTAAAGACCGGTAGGCTATGGCGCCCGCTCCGGCGAAGAGGAGGACGGCCGCCAGGAACCCGGGGATGGCGACGCGGAGCACGCGCCGCTTTCCTCGGATGAGCACGAGAAGGAAGGCGATCACCCCGCCCAGGGTGAGCCCGATCGTCGGCGAGAGGCTGACGGTGAAGTAGAGGGTGATCAGCAGCAGGGCGGCAGCCAGCAGGAGAACGACAGAGTAGGCCGAGGAGAACCAGACAGAGCTTGTCTTCGAGTTCTCCCGCGGTACTCTCACAGGCCACGCGGCGGCAACGAGCAAGGGCGCCACCAGCACAACGTAGCTGGCCAGGTAGGTGGCATTCCCCAGGAACGAGAACACGCGCCCCCTCGGGACGTCCCAGGTCCAGAAATCGTGTCCCGCGACCTGCATGAGCGCGTAGCCGGCTACCCCGAACGCGGCGACCGCAGCCGCGGCGATCACGCGCCTAACCTGTACGGTGTCTCTGACCGACAGGATCACCAGCCAGTATACGGCCACGTTGCCGGCAAGGCGCCCTAGGTCCGACACCGTGGCATAGCGGTACTGAGAGTAGATGAGAGTCGCCGCCGCCCACAGCAGGAACGCGGCAACAAGGGCATTGAGGCGAGACTTCACCCAGCCAATTCGGCCTCGCGCCAGGCTCGCCATCACCACCATGGAGAGGCCGACCATCACGCTCACGCCCAGAGCGAAATCTTTGACGTCGAGAATGTGCTTCGACCGCGGGCTTATGATGAGGGGAACGGCCACTACGATCAGGACGAGGGCGGCCTCGCCAAGCACACGCGGCCAATCTCTGGGAGCCTGGCTCCCGGGCTTGACGCGGGTGCGGCTTTTGGCGCGACGTCTCTTCTTGGCCACTACTTGTGTCTGTTCGAACTCAGAGGACTAACTCCGACCCACAGACGTCCAACACACTTCGCGGATACTACTCGGCGACGCTCAATTCCTGCCCCGCGAGGCCGCTGCGGCGAGACAGCAGCCTGTTGCCGGGTGCTGCCCCCGAAGCAGGTGCCGACGGCCCTGCCCTTGGCTGCCCGGCATGTCGCGGCTCGAGTTGCTTACGAAGCTGCTTCAGTCGGATTCCGACCTGGCCTCTGTCATGATGACCGCCGCCGGAGCCGCACGGGCGCTCTATCCCACTTGGTCGGCGACCTGCTGGAGTTCTCCCGCCTCCAGCAGGGCCGAACCAGGGAGCGCACCTTCGCCCCGGTGGATTTGCGGCAAGTCATCGAGGACACGGTGGAATTCGCCGCACAGTCGGCCGCCAGCCGGAGCGCTGCTGTAAGCTCGGCGCTGCCATCGGAACCGCCAACCGCGAGCGCCGACCGCGAGGAATTACTGCGTCTCTTCACTAACTTGGTAGACAACGCCATAAAGTACAACAGGGAGGGCGGCAGCGTGCGTATCGAGAGCGGACTCCGGGGCGGGTACGTCTGGGTGGAGGTGGCCGACACCGGCCTGGGCATACCGGCCGATCATCTCTCCCGTCTCGGAGAGGCGTTCTACCGCGTGAAGGCCCCCGAGACCGCCCGGATCACCGGAACCGGCCTTGGCCTGTCGATCTGTAAGCAGATCGCGGAGGGGCACGAAGGTCACCTGGAGATCGAGAGCCAAGAAGGCGAGGGCAGCACCTTCCGCGTGCTTCTGCCCGGAGCAGGCTTGGCTGGTGTGGCGCCAAGCGGGGGCTGAGGACTTCTGTCTCGGGCGTACGGTCCGTCTGGACGACCCATCGTCGCCAAACGGTTAGGAACGGGCAGCAGCCGCCACACCGATAGTGCGGAATAGACCTAAGGAGGCTGGGAGACGAGCGATGGGAGATGCTGAAGCCAAGAAGATCCTGATTGTGGACCACGACCCGGACATCATTGTGGACGACGACCCGGACATCGTCAAGTCGCTCACCATGGCGCTGCAGGCGGCTGGCTATGCGACCGCAAGGGCCGGCACTGCGGAGGAAGGGCTTGAGAGGGTCCACGCCGAGCGACCGGACTTGAT